>NZ_JBFAMS010000004.1:0-484917 GCF_040656575.1 Micromonospora sp. NPDC049801
CTGGCTGTCGCGCACCTTGGCCAGCAGCACGAACGTGGCGGCCAGCATGATCACCGACGGGATGACGAAGGCTGCCAGGCATCATGGACACGCCGCGCGCGTCGGACGCCACTAAGGGCAACAGCACCTGCGAGAGCGGGGGACGCCAGCCTTCCGACGCGCGTCGACCAGCCGTGCCGGTGTCCGACGCCCGCGGGGTCGGCAACACAACCTCGTCCGCGCCACACGTCTGCACAGGCAGCGACCACCCCACACCAGCGCGGGCTAGCCCCGAAGCAGGGAACCGCACCGAAGCGACCTCGCCGAACAGCGTGAGCTGCGGGGGTAACCACTCGTCGTCGTGCCGCTCCCCGAACGGCTCGGCCGACGGAACCACCACCGACGACCCGTCACGCACCGCCAACACGAACAGGCGGTGCCGGTGATGGCAGGCACCAACCTTGCACGCCCCCACCACCGTCCACGCCGTCGTGTAGCCCAGGCGGTCCAAGTCGGCGAGGATCCGACCGAACACCTCGCCTCGCTCGATACGCAGCAGGTTCGGCACGTTCTCGAACACGATCACCGGAGGCATCAGTGCCTCCACCGCAGGCAGCGCGCCGATCGGCCACAGATGCCGCTCATCGGCGGACCCCCCCCGCTTGCCGGAAGAGGAGAACGGCTGGCAAGGAATCCCCATGCCGAACACGTCGACCCGCCGAGCGAGCGCCTTCCAGCCCTGAACGCGGCGGGCGTGCCGCTTGGCGGCCTGACGCTGCCGACGCGGGGCCGACAAACGGCGCCGGGGTACCCCGTACCGGCCACCGTCCGGGTTGGTGATGTCCCCGTGGTTCGGCACGCCCGGCCAGCGGTGAGCGAGCACCTGCGCAGCGGCGGCGTCCTTCTCTGCGTGCCACACAGTGGTGGCCCCAAACAGTTGCTCTACCGCGCGGTCCAGCATTCCCGCGCCGGAGCACAGCGACCCGAGAGTGAGCATCAGACGCCCACCTCGTGCGGGACAGGCGACACCCGGGCGTCCTCGCGCCAGGTCAGCTCACTACCCGGATTCCGGTAGGCGACCTGCACGCCCGCGCACCCCCCGTACGGGCAGCCGTGCTGCGGCACCGGGTGGGCGAGAGCGTGCGCGGCCAGGTCCGGCGTTGTACCCGCTAGACCGGCAACAAAGTCAACGGTCCACGCCTGCGAGTCCGACGGGCCGGGCAGGGGGCGGGGGCCGGTATCGGCCGTTCGGGTGATGTGGTGTACTTGAACGGTCATCGTGGCCGATGTCCTCTCATCCAGGAATCAGGTCAGGTGGCGGAGCGACGAACGCCTACCGGTGGGCCCCGGTGGGCGTTCAGCTCTTTCAGGGGGAGTGGAAGCTGTCGCCTGCCCTGACCCCGCAAACGGTCAGGGCTTCGCGCACGCCTAGACCATCGGCGGCGGCAAGCCGGGCGTCGGCCTCACCCGACGGGAGGGTGCGGGTGGTCTTCGCGGCGGCCCGCGCGTCGAGCACGTCGTAGGCGCGTTCGCGGGTGGGCGTCCACGTCGGGAACTGGTCACCCATGTCGACGACCCAGCCGCCGGACAGGGCCGGGCGGGCGGTGCCGGCGGGGTGGCTGATCGTGGTGGCGCTCATGCGGCCCGCCGTTCGGGCGCTGTCGGCGCGGACTCGGGCGCCGCGTGCTGGCGGTCCTTCGCGAGGACCAGTCGCAGGCGGTCGATTTGCTCGGCGACAAGTTCGGGGGCGGCTTCGGCGGTGGCCTGGACGATCCAGGCGGGGATCTCAGCCATGACGAGTCACCTGAACGAAGGCTTCGTCAGTCGGGCAGCCGAGTCGGTCGGCGATGCTCTGCGCTCGGCAGGCGCAGATGCCGGTGGCTTCGCCGAGCATGCGGTAGAAGGTGCGGCGTCCGAGCCCGAGGGCCGTCCATGCCGCTTCGTCGGTTGCCCAGCCGTTGCGATCCTTGGCCGCTTCGACGGCGTCTCGGCGAAGCTGGTACGTGGCGGAAGGGTCGTGGCTGGCCCGTTCACTGAGTGTAGATGGGCCTCGCATGGCACTTATTCAATCAGGTGCCACATGTGGCACGCAAGCAAAGACGCGCAGGAAGTTGAATCGTCTTTATCGATGTATGGTGAGTGCTTACGTGAAGTTGCTACGCACTGGGGAGGGCGTAATGGCGACGAACGCGAGGGGCCACCTAAGGCACATGCCACCCACGGCACCCCGGAGGGACCTCGCGGGCACTTATCGTGACGCCGTGCCGATCAGTCACGCCGAACTCGAACGCCTCGCCAGCCTCATCCGTGCTGGGCGAGCCGCGCGCGCCTGGAAGCAAGAAGACCTCGCCGACGCCACCGGCATCGGCGTGCGCACCATCAAACGCTACGAAGGCGCGCAACAGCCCCGGCCAGACCGCGAACACCTCATCGCGATCTTTCAAGTGCTCAACCTGGACCGCCGGGAACTCGCCGCGATCCTCGGCATCCTCAGCCGCGACGAACTCGCCCTGCCCCCCGAGCCCGCGCGCATCATCAGCGCCCGCACACAAGAACTACTCGACCTGATCGAAGACCCGGACCTGCCAGATGAGGAACGCGAGGCTTACGCCGAGATGCTTCGCGCACGCCTGCGGGGTCGACGGCAGCGGGGGAGTGGCGACAGCGGACGCCGCGAGGCGCGCGACATCGGCTAGAGCACCACACCCTCACGCCGCCAGATGTCACCCCACGTCTGCGAGTCGCCGCGCCACTGCGACTCGGCCAGGCGCTGATACGACCACCGGCCAGCCTTGCCGACCTGCGACAAAACAACCTCCGCCAACGTCATGATCACAAGCCGGCGTTCGCCCACCGGATAATCCGGCCACCTGTCCGCCAGATCGTGCGGGTCATAGCCACGCAAGGTCGCCGGGGTCTGCAACTGGCGCACCCTCGCATCAGCGGCCTCGATCTGCGGGCGCAACTTGCGCGCTGCGGCCATCAGGAAATCCAGACCCTCACCGTCGGGCTGCGACGCTGCGTCCTCCAACTCGGCCAGCCGCTTTTTCAGCGCCGCCAGCTCGGCCCGCGCCTGATCCAACCCGGGGCCGCCCGTTATCGGCGTAAACGCGGCGGCGGCATCCGGCATTCGCAGGCGGGCCCTGATGAACTCGTCGACAACCTCATCCATCTCCCGCACCCCCGCCGACACAGCCATGCAACCGCGGTGCAAACATTGGTAGCGGTGCCGGCCGTTCGCCTTCTTGGGCCGCAACGGCCGCCGACACACCCCGCACAGGGCTGCCCCGCTCAACTGGTAGGCAAGTGACGCGTCAGCGTGGTTGAGGCGGCCTGGCTGTTCCAACATTGCCCGCAGTTGGCTTGCCGTCTCCGAATCGAGGATGGCGGGCCATGCGCCCGTGGTTGCCAGCTTGTCTCGGTGGATGCGATGCCCCTCGTAGCCGGGGTTGCGGAGCATCCTGTTGATGTGCCCTCCGGTCCACCTGCCCTCACCGGATGGGGTGGGTACCCCGGCGTCGTTCAACAGGATCGCCTGCCGCTGCAAGGGAATGCCTGCGAGGGTGTCTGCGGCGAGCCGTCGGACGATCCGGGCTTCGTCCTCGTTAATGACCTGCTTCACGGTTCGGCGCTTATGCCCGGATGCCGTGACGCTGTCACTGGTGGGTGCGCCATAGACCCGCGCGTACCCGTAGAGCAGGGGGCCCGGGGGTCGCCCTTGGTGGGCGGCGTCGTCGATGCCTTCCCTCACGCGGGCCCGCAGCTTCTCAATTTCACCTTCGGCTGCCACGCCTTCTTTGAGCAGGAACTCGCGGTCGCGCCATCGGCGGGGGTCGTAGGTGGCCGGATCTTCGTCGCCGAAGATGCGGATGAACACTCCGAGGTCTCGGCAGAGATCCAGGAAAGCCACCCACGGGCCCATCTGCCGGTCGGCCCGTGTCACCTCCCACAGGGAGATCATTTTGCAGTGCCGTGAGCGGATGTGGTCTAGCAGTTCTGCGTAGTCGGGCCGTTCTTTGCGCCCGTACCGGCTGGCGGAGAAGTTTGGGTCCACGAACACGCGGCCAGGTTGGACGCCGAGGTCGAGGCAGTCGGCCAGCCATCGTCGCTTTTGGCGGGCGACACTGCGGCCTTGGTCGGATGAGCTTTTGCGGGCGTACAGGTCGGCTACATCCACGGCCGATGCGGGCAGCAGCATGCACGACAGCCTATTCGCGGGAACCCCTCATGTCAGCATGCACTTTCGCGCACGGGCACGGGTTGGCGGCCAGCACCAGCTGCGTCCGGGCCGGGTACTCGGTGCCGCCACCGCTGCGGCTGAGCTGGATGCGGCCGTGCTCCAGCGGCTGGCGCAGCGCCTCCAACGCGCCCTTGCTGAACTCGGGGGCCTCGTCGAGGAAGAGCACCCCGCGGTGGGCGAGCGACACCGCGCCGGGGCGGGCCAGCCCGGAACCGCCGCCGACGAGCGAAGGGACGGTCGCCGTGTGGTGCGGCGCCTGGAACGGCGGACGACGCAGGAGCCGACCACCCGGTGGCAGCAGCCCGGCGACCGAGTGCAGGGCGGTCACCTCCAGCGCCGCGTCGTCGTCCAGCTCCGGCAGGAGCGACGGCAACCGCTCGGCCAGCATGGTCTTGCCGGCCCCGGGCGGGCCCAGCAACGCGAGGTGGTGCCCGCCCGCCGCGGCGATCTCCAACGCGCGCCGACCCATCTGCTGTCCGGCGACCTCGGCGAGGTCGGGGCCGCCGGTGATCGGCGCCGGGGTGTCCGTCGGTGGCTCGATCAACGGGCTGCCGTCACGGACGAAGGTGACCAGCCGGTGCAGCGTGTCCACCGCCCGTACCCGGACGCCGGGGATGACGGCGGCCTCGGCGGCGTTGTCGGTCGGCACGATCACGCGCTGGATACCCGCCCGTGCTGCCGCGACGACCATCGGCAGCACGCCGCGCACGGGCCGGACCGTCCCGTCCAGGCCCAGCTCGCCGAGGATCACCACGTTCTCCAGTGGCAGCAGTGGCAGCTCGCCGGAGCCGCCCAGCAGCGCGGCGGCGATGGCCAGGTCGAACGCCGAGCCGAACTTCGGCAGCGTCGCGGGCAGCAGGTTCAGCGTGATGCGCCGGTTGGGCCACCGTTGACCGGAGTTGACGACGGCGGCCCGGACCCGGTCGCGGGCCTCGTGCAGGGCCGTGTCCGGCAGGCCGGAGATCACCACCGCCGGCAGGCCGGCGGCGAGGTCCGCCTCGACCTCGACCAGGTGGCCGGTGACGCCGACCAACCCCACGCAGAGCACCTTCGCGTAGCTCATGACGCGTCCCCCGTTCGTCGGCGCATCTCAGAACGCGCCCTTGAGGTGGTCGACCCGCGCGGGACCGGTGTCGGGCAGACGTACCGACACCACGTCGAACCGCACCTCGTCGGCGCTCGTGCCGGTCTCGGCGAGCCAGCGTGCGGCGAGACCGCGCAGGCGGCGGGCCTTGGCGGGTACGACCGCCTCGGCCGGTGGGCCGAACGCGTCGCCCCGACGCGTCTTCACCTCGCAGAACGCGAGCACCGGCCCGTCCCAGGCGATGATGTCGATCTCGCCTTCCGGGCAGCGCCAGTTCCGGACGATCGGGCGTAGTCCCGCCTCGCTCAGGTGCCGGGCGGCGCACCGCTCGCCGTACGCGCCGACCGCCTGGTTCCGCTTCGTCATGGCCGCGACGGTGCCCCTCGGGGCACGAGGGGCGCGACCCCGAGAGCGCCCGCCTGTGGATGACGGCCGCTCTGTGGACGACCGGACGATCAAGCCCCTGCTGTGCTACGGCGCCAAGTGGTGTCGATCAACCCGGCCGGGGCCAAATGGCGCGGGCCTGGCCCGTCGCATACGGTGCCTGACGTGGACGGACGACGGAGCTTTCCGGAAGATCAGGAGTCGCGCTGGTACCCCGACGAGCGGGGGCGCGGGTACGGCGAGCCCGAGTGGCGCGGCGCGGGTGAACCGCGATACCGCGACGGCGAGATCCCCGAGCAGCGCGGCGTCGAGGACGCCCGCTCCGTCGAGGACACCGGAGTCGGCCGACGCCGCGAGCCCGACCCGACCCGCCTGGGCGGCGCGTCGGAACCGGACTCGGGTCGTTTCGGCGCGGTGGACGCGGTCCGCTTCGGGGGTGCCCCGGAACCGGACTCCGGGCGGTTCGGTGTCGTCGACGCGCAGCCGGGGCGGTTGGGGGTCGGCGGGGCAGATTTCGGGCGTGTCCCCGATCCGCTGGGTGACGTCCGCACGGACGCGGACGGTTACCGGCCGACCCGCTCACGCAGGGCGGATCGGGACCCCTCCGAGATCTCCGGTGAGCTGCCCGGCCGCCGGGCCGCCCGAGAGCCACTGACCATGACGACGCCGGACACCGCCCGGGACGCCGGAACGGCCACCGCCCGGGACGCCGGGCTGGTGACCGGCAGCAACGTCGGCCCGGCCCCCACCGCGGACGTCGGGCCGGCGGTCGCGCTGCTCGGTGGCCCCGGCCTGCCCGGGGAGCACAGCCAGCCCGTCCCGCTGGCCGAGCAGAGCCGGCCCGCCCCGCTCGCCGGCTACCCGATCGTCGAGCCGACCCGGGGCGGCAGCGGGGAGCACCCGCATCCGTTGGATATGCCGACCGGCCCGATGCCGGGGATCGGCCCCCGCCCCGACCTGGGCGGGGGAGACGCGCCGGCGTACCCCCCAGCCCCGGACGGGGTCTACCGGACCCGCCGGCCGGCGTTGGCGGCCCTCTTCGCCCTGCTGACGTTGATCTTCGAGATCCCCGCGCTGCGGGTGTTGCTGGCCGGTGTGACGGGCGACCCGGTGGACGCGGGCAACGTCGTGGTGGGTATCTGCCTGGTCGCCGGGCTGCCGATCTTCGCAACCGGGCTGTACGGGCTCAGGACGGGCGGACTCGCGCTCTCCGACAGCGGCCGGGGTTGGCTGCGCCCTCCCACGGCGTACCTGACCGTCGGCCTGGTGCTCTTCGTCGCCGCGGCGCTCGCCGCCGGCTGACCCGCCGCCGCCGTCCGCCCGGCGCGGCCGATGATCCACGCAACAACCAGGAAATAGTGGCCTCTGGTGACGCGGAGGCCACTATTTCCCGGAACTAGCGCGATCTTGTCCGGCGGCGCGGCACCCCGGCACGCCGAAACCGGGGAGGGGCGTACACTGGCCAACTGGCGACCGCCTCGCGCGGTCGACCTCGCGCGCCCTCTTCACGAATCGTCGTGTAGCGACGGCCTCCCTGGTCCCGATCTTGGTCGGGTCCACCATGGGCCGGCGACCAGGCGCCAGGACGCCCGGCCACCGGCCGGGCGTGACAACCAGGGATCTTGAGGAGTACCCACACCATGGCCGTCGTGACCATGCGTCAGCTGCTGGAGAGCGGTGTCCACTTCGGGCACCAGACCCGGCGCTGGAACCCGAAGATGAAGCGCTTCATCATGACCGAGCGCAACGGCATCTACATCATCGACCTGCGCCAGACTCTCGACTACATCGAGAAGGCGTACGAGTTCGTGCGTGGGACCGTCGCGGAGGGTGGCAGCATCCTCTTCGTCGGTACCAAGAAGCAGGCCCAGGAGGCCATCGCCGAGCAGGCGACCCGGGTCGGTCAGCCGTACGTCAACCACCGCTGGCTCGGTGGCATGCTGACCAACTTCCAGACGGTGTACAAGCGGCTCCAGCGGATGAAGGAGCTGGAGGCCCTTGGTGACCTGAGCGGCACCGCCGCCGGTTACACCAAGAAGGAGACCCTGCAGCTCTCCCGCGAGAAGATCAAGCTCACCCGCACGCTGGGTGGTCTGCGGGACATGCAGAAGCTGCCGGCCGCGGTCTGGATCGTCGACACCAAGAAGGAGCACATCGCCGTCGACGAGGCCCGCAAGCTGGGCATCCCGGTGATCGCCGTCCTCGACACCAACTGCGACCCGGACGAGGTCGACTTCCCGATCCCGGGCAACGACGACGCCATTCGCTCGGCCGAGCTGCTGACCAAGGTCGTCGCCGCCGCCGTCGCGGACGGTCTGATCGCGCGTTCCGGCCGTCGCCGGGGCAACGACGAGAAGCCCGAGGGTGTCGCGAGCGACGAGCCGCTGACCGAGTGGGAGCGCGAGCTGCTCGAGCCGAAGAAGGCTGACGAGTCGGCCGCCCCGGCCGAGCAGCCGGCCGCTGCCGCCGCCGAGCAGCCCGCCGCCACCGAGCAGCCGGCCGCCGCCGAGCAGCCGGCGCAGGCCGCCACCGAGCAGCCGGCGGCCGCCGCCGCGGAGTGATCGCATCGTCGCCGCCCTGCCGTCCGTTTTCGCGGACGGCGGGCGGCGACGGTACGACGGGCACGTTCGGCCCGATTCCGGGTAACCGGCACCTCTGACCATCCACACGCCGACTCAACACCGAAGAGAGAGCCATGTCCCAAATCACCGCCGCGGACGTCAAGAAGCTCCGCGACCTCACCGGCGCCGGCATGATGGACAGCAAGAAGGCGCTGACCGAGGCCGAGGGCGACTTCGACAAGGCCGTCGAGATCCTGCGCGTCAAGGGCGCGAAGGACGTCGGCAAGCGGGCTGGCCGTACGGCCGCCAACGGTCTGGTCGCCCACTCCGGCAAGGCCCTGCTCGAGCTCAACTGCGAGACCGACTTCGTCGCCAAGACCGAGTCGTTCATCGCGCTGGCCCAGCAGCTGGTCGAGCACGGCGAGCGTTCCGGCGTGACCAACGCCGAGGAGCTGCTCGCCTCCGAGCTGGACGGCAAGGTCGTCGCGGACCTGATCCAGGAGCAGTCCGCCAAGATCGGCGAGAAGCTGGTGCTCAACCGGTTCGCCACGGTCGAGGGCACCACCGCGGTCTACCTGCACCGCAAGGCCCAGGACCTGCCGCCGGCCGTCGGCGTGCTGGTGTCGTACACCGGCAAGAGCGATGAGGCGGGCGACGCTGACGCCCGCGGCGTCGCGATGCAGATCGCGGCCATGCGGCCGAAGTACCTCAGCCGTGACGAGGTTCCGGCCGACGTCGTCGAGTCCGAGCGGCGCATCGCCGAGCAGACCGCCCGCGAGGAGAACAAGCCCGAGGCGGCCCTGCCGAAGATCGTCGAGGGCCGGGTGAACGCCTTCTTCAAGGACTACGTCCTCGTCGAGCAGGCGTCGGTGGCCGACAACAAGAAGTCGGTGAAGCAGGTGCTGGCCGAGGCCGGCATCGAGGTGACCCGCTTCGTGCGGTTCGAGGTCGGCCAGGCCTGAGCCGCCACCGGGCGCCACGCGCGCCCGTGGGCAGGAGACGTCGAACGAGGAGGCCGCCGGTGTACGTGACAGGCACCGCGGCCTCCTCGTCACATAGGGTCGGCAGCGGCAGGTTCGCGGTAACGCGTCGCCCGGGGCGTGCGCGTGGGGAAGGCGGGGCGGATGACGCAGGTTGTGAGTGACCGGACGCTGGCGATGGACGATCCGACGGCACCGCCGCCCGGACGGGCCCGCCGGGTGGTGCTGAAGCTCTCCGGTGAGGTGTTCGGCGGGGGCGCGATCGGCGTCGACCCGGACGTCGTGCAGGCCATCGCCCGCCAGATCGCCACCGTGGTCCGCCGCGGCGTGCAGGTATCGGTGGTGGTCGGAGGGGGCAACTTCTTCCGCGGCGCGGAGCTGCAGAAGCGCGGGATGGACCGCGCTCGCGCCGACTACATGGGCATGCTCGGCACCGTGATGAACTGCCTCGCGTTGCAGGACTTCCTGGAGAAGGAGGGCATCGAGACGCGGGTGCAGAGCGCCATCACGATGGCCCAGGTCGCCGAGCCGTACATCCCGTTGCGGGCGATCCGGCACCTGGAGAAGGGCCGCGTGGTCATCTTCGGCGCGGGCGCCGGCATGCCGTACTTCTCGACCGACACCGTGGCCGCCCAGCGGGCGCTGGAGATCCGCGCCGACGTGGTGCTCATGAGCAAGAACGGCGTGGACGGCGTCTACACGGCCGACCCGCGGATCGACCCGACCGCCAGCAAGCTCGATTCGATCACCTTCTCCGAGGTGCTGCGCCGCAACCTGCGGGTGGCCGACGCGGCCGCGTTCAGCCTCTGCATGGAGAACGGCCTGCCGATGCTGGTCTTCGGCGCGCAGGGTGACGACACCATCATCCGCGCGGTGGGTGGCGACAAGATCGGCACCCTGATCACCGCTTGAGCCTGACGACTTTCAGCAGAGCCCACGACGAGCACAGAAGGAGGCGAGGAGACCGGTGATCGACGACACCCTCCTCGAGGCCGAGGAAAAGATGGAGCGTGCTGTCGAGCACGCCAAGGAGGAGTTCGGCGCCATCCGCACCGGTCGCGCCAACGCCGCCATGTTCTCCAAGGTCATCATCGACTACTACGGCACGCCCACGCCGCTGACCCAGATGGCGTCCATCGCGGTTCCCGAGCCGCGGATGGCCATCATCAAGCCGTACGACAACTCGCAGATCAACGCGATGGAGAAGGCGATCCGCGACTCGGACCTCGGGGTGAACCCGAACAACGAGGGCAACCAGCTGCGCATCCTGCTCCCGCAGATGACCGAGGAGCGCCGCCGCGACATGATCAAGGTGGCCCGGCACAAGGGCGAGGAGGCCAAGGTGGCGATCCGCAACGTTCGCCGCCGTGGCAAGGAGGAGCTGGACCGGATCGTCAAGGACGGCGAGGCCGGCGAGGACGACGGTCGCCGCGCCGAGAAGGAACTGGACGACCTGACGCAGCGCTACGTCGCCAACATCGACGACCTGGTCAAGCACAAGGAGACCGAGCTGCTGGAGGTCTGAGGCCCGACCCGGCGTCCGCCGGATGAGCAGCCGATGCGAGGCCCGCCCCCGATCCGGGGACGGGCCTCGCGCCGTCCGAGCGTCAGCGGGGGATCCGGACGGTCCGGGTCGTCTCGGTCAGGGTCGTTCCGACGTACGCGTCGTGCAGTTCGAAGCGCACGGTGGCCCGACCCGGATGCAGTACCGGGTCGGCCCGGTAGAAGCCCATCGAGATGCTGGCGGTGCCGCCGTCGCAGACGATCTCGCCGGCGCCGAGGCCGCCGGTGGCCCAGAAGGTCGGCAGGCCGTCCTGGGTCAGCGACGCCGACAGGAAGTACACGCCGGTCGGGCAGTTGCGCACCTCTCCCCGGGCGGTGGCGGCCGGGAACGCCGGCCCGGTGCCGTCGGGACTTCCGTCGTACAGGTAAATCTCGCTGGTGCGGTGGTCGATCCTGATGCTGGCGTTCGGTGTCGCCGCGGTGGCCGGTGAGGCCGCCGTCAGGACGAGGGCGGCCATCGTCAGCACCGCCAGGCTGATTCTGCGCACGAACGTTCCTTCCCCGCTGCTGTGGTAGAGACCGCCGGCGGACGCCGGCACCCCGACAGCCGACCACCGACGGGTGTTGCGGGTCATCCCCTGTTCGCCCGGATGCTCGGTCGGATAGGCGTCGATGCGTCTGCGGCGGGCGGGGTTGCTCAGGCCGCCGTGCGTCCGCCGCCGTCGTGGCAGCACGGCGACGCGACTCGCGGGCCCTTGCGCACCGTGACCCGGAGGGGCCCGGCGGTCACGGGTGCCATCGTCCGCCTCGCCCCGGCGGCGGGTGCAGTAGGCTCGTCAGGATTCCCGGCCACCAGCCGGTGCGCACCGGGAATCGACCGACCATCGGGGCGGTCGAGCCAGCGGAACACAGTCGCGCGTGTAGGGGATGCTTGTGGCCTTGCGTCATGTGGTGGTACTCGTGCCGCGTCGCGGTGCGTGATGTCCCACCCCGACCCCTACACCAACGAGCCGCGCGGCTGGGACCGGCCCGAGCGCCCGGCTGCCCTGCCCTGGCCCGAGCAGGAGCTTGAGGCGGGCCAGTGGAGCCGCCGGCCGGCCGCCGGGCCCGAGTTGTACGCCGAGCCCCGCACCCGGCCGTACGCCGATCCGCACCCGGCGGACCCGTACGACGAGCGCGGCCGGCCGGTCCTCCCGGACGACCGCGACCGCTTCGACGACCGGGATCGGCGCGACCGCTTCGACGACCGGGACCGGCGCGACCGCTTCGACGACCGGGATCGCTACGACGACGATCGGAACCAGCCCGACCCGTACGACGACCGGGGTCACCCCGGCCGCTACGGCGACGGCCCGCCAACGGGTGACGCGGTGCCACGTTATGCCGACCCCGGCGCCGGTCAGCGTTACGACGACGGTGACGAGCCACCGCGTTTCGACGACCGTGAGGTTCCGCCCCGCTTCGACGACGCTGCCGGTTTCCCGACGGCGCAGCTCGCGCCCATCGGCGCCGAGATCCTGCCGGACGACGACCCGATCACCGACCCGGAGCCGCCGGTGGGGCGGCGACCGAAGGGACGCCGACGGGCCAGCGTCGACCGACCGGCGACGCAGCAGGTGGGTACCGGACGAGCCGGCCGCAACCTGCCGGCGGCGATCGGTGTCGGCCTCGCCTTGGGCGCGCTGATCGTGGTGCCGTTGGCCGTCTATCCGCCGGCGTTCCTGCCGGTGATCGCCGCCGCCGTCGCCATCGGTATCTGGGAGATGGCTCGGGCGGTTCGGCGCAGCGGCGCTCACCCGCCGCTGGTGCCGCTGCTCGCCGGTGGTGTCCTGACGGTGGGTCTGGCCTGGTTCGCCGGCCCGGACGCGCTCAGCCTCGGGCTGTTGGTGACGGTGCTCGGCACGATGATCTGGCGGTTGGGTGACGGCCCGGCCGGCTTCCAGCGGGATCTGACCGCCGCCACCCTGATCGCCGTCTACGTGCCGTTCCTCGCCGGTTTCGCGGCGTTGCTGGCGGCGGCCCCCGACGACGGTCGGCTGCGCATCCTGGCCACGCTGATCGCGGTGGTCCTCTCCGACACCGGTGGGTACGCGGCCGGCGTCTCGTTCGGCCGGCATCCGATGGCCCCGTCCATCAGCCCGAAGAAGTCCTGGGAGGGGTTCGCCGGCTCGGTCACCGCGGCGGCGCTGGGCAGCGCCCTGCTGCTGTGGCTGATGTTCGACCTGGCCCCGTGGTGGGGCGCGGTGTTCGGGGTGGCCGTCTCCTGCGCGGCGGTCCTCGGCGACCTCGCCGAGTCGATGATCAAGCGGGATCTCGGTATCAAGGACATGAGCAACCTGCTGCCGGGGCACGGTGGCCTGATGGACCGGCTGGACTCGATCCTGTTCGCGGTGCCGACCGCCTACCTGTTGCTGGTGATCTTCGTGCCGGTGGCGGGGTGAGGCATGCGTCACCATGGCCGGAGCGCTGCCGACCGACGCTGGGGGCCGGTTCGACGCCTCCGGACGGGTGCCGAACGCTGCAGGCGTGACACACTGGACCGGCCATGACGAGTCTGCCGCTGATCCCCGCCATCTCGGACGCCCCCACCGCACGCCGGGCCTCCATGCCACCGCAGCACCTTGCTGACCTGGACCTGGCCGGCCGCCAGTCGCTGGTCGCCGGGCTGGGCGAGCCCGCGTTCCGTGCCAAGCAGATCTCCAACCACTACTTCGGGCGGCTGGTACGCGACCCGCAGGCGATGACCGATCTGCCGGCCGCGACCCGTGCGCGCCTGGCCGACGAGTTGCTGCCCACGCTGCTCACGCCGGTGCGTGAGTTGGCCTGCGACGACGGCGCGACCCGCAAGGCGCTCTGGAAGCTGCACGACGGCGCGTTGGTGGAGAGCGTGCTGATGGGCTACCCGGACCGGGTCACGGTCTGCATCTCCAGCCAGGCGGGCTGCGGCATGGCCTGTCCGTTCTGCGCCACCGGCCAGGCCGGGCTGACCCGCAACCTGTCCACCGCCGAGATCGTCGACCAGGCGGTCTACCTGGCCGGGGTGGCGGCCTCCGGCGCGGTCGCCGGCTCACCGCCGCGGCTGTCGCACGTCGTGTTCATGGGTATGGGCGAACCGCTGGCCAACTACAACCGGGTCATCGCGGCGATCCGTCGGCTGGTCAGCCCCGCGCCCGAGGGGCTCGGCCTGTCCCAGCGGCACATCACCGTTTCCACGGTCGGCCTGGTTCCGGCCATCCGCCGACTGGCCAGCGAAGACCTCTCTGTGACCCTTGCGCTGTCGTTGCACGCGCCCGATGATGATCTGCGCGACGAACTCGTGCCGGTAAACCAGCGCTGGAAGGTAGCCGAGGTGCTGGACGCAGCGTGGGACTATGCCGCCCGGACGGGCCGTCGCGTGTCCATCGAGTACGCAATGATCAAGGACGTGAACGACCAGCCGTGGCGAGCTGACCTGCTCGGGCGGCTGTTGGCCGGCAAGTTGACGCATGTGAACCTCATCCCGCTCAATCCGACCCCGGGCAGCCGCTGGGACGCGAGCCCGAAGCCGGTCGAGCGGGAGTTCGTCCGGCGCTTGCGCGACGCGGGAGTCTCCACCACCGTACGGGACACCCGGGGTCGCGAGATCGACGGCGCGTGTGGCCAGCTCGCCGCCGCCGAGGACACCGACACCTTCACCGACCGCGCCGACGAGGCACCGGCGTGACCGGGCGTGGCGAACGACACCAGGAGACATAGTGGCGAGTCAGGGTCAGCGTTTCCGGCGCAAGGCGGTTCGCCGGGGATACAAGGTCGACGAGGTGGACGCCTTCCTCGACCGGGTCGAGGCGACGCTCGACGGCCGACAGGTCGGTGCGCCCGTCGCCTCGCAGGAGGTCCACGACGTCGTCTTCCGGGTCCGCTTCAACGGCTATGACGAGTGGCAGGTTGACCTGCACCTGGACCGCGTCGAGCGACAGCTGGCCGAGTTGGAGGAGCGCAACAGCGCCGGACGCGGCGGCGATCCTCGGATGGGTGACCGGATGGGTCCCCCGGACCGGATGGGTCCGCCGATGCGCGACGACCGTGGCGGCATGGTCCCGCAGCCGATGCCTCCCCGCCCGATGCCCGCCCAGGCCGGTCCGCCGGCCGACCGCTACGGCCGGTACGACGAGCCCACCGGCGCCTTCGCCGGCGGGTACGACGCCCCCCGGGGTGGCTACGACGCGCAGCGCGGCCCTGGCCCTGGTGGCCCCGGTCCCGGCCCGGGTGGTCCCGGCCAGATGGGGCCCGGCGGCCCGATGGGTGGGCACGGCCTGCCGCCGCGTGGCCTGCCGGCCGGTCCGGGTGGGTACGGTCCGCCGGACGACCAGCGCATGCCGGGTGGGTACGGTCCGCCGGACGATCAGCGGATGCCCGGTGGGTACGGTCCGCCGGACGATCAGCGGATGCCCGGTGGGTACGGTCCGCCGGACGATCAGCGCATGCCGGGTGGGTACGGTCCGCCGGACGACCAGCGCATGCCCGGTGGGTACGGTCCGCCCGACGGTCCGCGAGCGCCCGGTGGCTACCCGCAGCCGGACGAGCCGCGCTTCGACGGCTTCGAGGCCGGCCGGCGGGCCCGCGCCGACATGACGGCCGAGATCCGGATGCCCGAGCGTGACCTGCGTGACCTGCGGCGCGGCCCGGGCGGTCCGCCCCCGATGCCGCAGCAGGGCATCGGCGGTCCGCCGATGGCCGGCCCGCCCGCCGTCGCCGGTCCGCCGATGGGTGGTCCGCCGATGGCTGGCCCGCCCGGTAGCGACCTGTACCGGGTCGACCAGATCCGCCGCCGGTTCCAGGTCCGTCGATTCGGCAGCGGGTACGACCCGGACCAGGTGGACCAGTTCTTCGATTCCCTGCTCGGCGGCATGCAGCGTCGCAACCCGATGCCGGTCGACCCGAAGGACCTGGACACGCTCCGGTTCGGTCTGGTGCCCGGCGGCTACTTCGAGGCCGAGGTCGATGCGGCGCTCAAGGACGTGCAGGACATCCTGTTCGGGCGCTGAGCCGGACGCGTACACGAACGAGGGCCCGTCCCCGGGTGGGGGCGGGCCCTCGACGTCTTTCGGCCGGTCGACCGGCGGACGACTGGGTCAGGAGCGCAGACCATTGCGGCGCAGCACGGCATCGCCGATCACGATGACCAGCAGCAGCGCGGCGAGGCCGACCAGCCAGATGTCCTCGACCCTGCCTTCGTGGTTGCCGCAGAACGCCATGACGACCAGCGCCAGCGCGGACAGCACGGCGCCGATGCGCCCCGACTTGCGGTGCCCGGGCTTGTGCTGGTCCGGCGACGTTACCGGCTCGCTTCCTGCCACTGTCGGTCCTTCCCTCGCGATCGGATCTTTGGTTAGTCTGGCACGCCTCCCGCCCGAGGCGGTGCGGTGGGGGTTTCCCGGCCGTACAGCCCTGCCCGCCCAGGCCGGACGGCTCTACGGGCGTCGAGGGGTGGCGGTCAGACTCACTCCGGTAGCGTTTGGCGTACACCTGATTGTCTGTTTGAGGGGGACTGTGCGGTGCGAGTGACCGGAACCGGGCACGCCAGCATGCGGATCGACACGGCCGCGGGCAGCATCCTGTGCGACCCGTGGGTCAATCCGGCCTACTTCGCCTCGTGGTTCCCCTTCCCGGACAATTCGCTGCTCGACTGGGAGACGCTGGGCCAGGTCGACTACCTGTACGTCTCCCACCTGCACCGGGACCACTTCGACGCGAAGCACCTGCGGGACCACATCTCGAAGGACGCCACGGTCCTGCTTCCCGAGTTCCCCACCTCCGAGATGGAGGACGAGTTCCGGGCGTTGGGCTTCACCAAGTTTCTGAAGGCGCCGAACGAGCAGGTCGTGGAGCTGCCCGGCGGCCTGAAGATCATGATTCAGGCGTTGACCAGCCCCACCGACGGCCCGATCGGCGACTCGTCGCTCTGGGTCGAGTACGACGGGGTGCGGCTGCTGAACCAGAACGACGCCCGCCCCACCGACCTGAGCGTCTTCGCCGAGCTGGGGCACGTGCACGCGCACCTGCTGCAGTTCTCCGGGGCCATCTGGTACCCGATGGTCTACGAACTGCCGCAGGCGGCGAAGACCGCATTCGGCAAGCAGAAGCGCGACCGGCAGTTCGACCGGACCTGGCGCTACATCGACGACCTGAAGGCCGATCATGTCTTCCCGATCGCCGGCCCGCCGTGCTTCCTCGACGACGAGCTGTGGCAGTTCAACGACATCTTCGGCGACGAGGGCAACATCTTCCCCGACCAGTCGGTGTTCCTGTCGGAGTACGCCAAGGTCGGCGGCACCAACGGGATCGTGCTGCTGCCGGGCAGCGTCGCCGAGGTCACCACCGAGGGCGCCAGCACCACCCACCCGGTGCCGGTCGAGGAGTTCTTCGCCAACAAGGTCGCCCACCTGGAGGAGATGCGGGAGCGTAAGCGCCCGATCATCGAGGCGGAGAAGGCATCCTGGCGGCACCCCGAGGTGGACGTGCTCGGCGAGATGAAGCGCCGGATCGAGCCGCTGCTCGACGAGTCGATCTACCTGGCCAAGGGGGTCGGCGGTCCGGTCCGTTTCGACCTGGTGGGGTACGACGGCGAGAGCGTCGAGTCGATCGTGGTGGACTTCCCGGGCAAGGAGGTCCGGCCGTACGCGGACGAGAAGGTCCGGTACCGGTTCCGGACCGAGCGGTCGCTGATCGAGCACCTGCTCTTCATCGACGAGGTGGACTGGGTCAACTCGCTCTTCCTGTCCTGCCGGTTCTCGGCGGCGCGGATCGGCCAGTACAACGAGTTCGTCTACGCGTTCTTCAAGTGCCTCTCCGAGGAGCGTCTCCAGTACGCCGAGGGCTGGTACGACGAGCACGAGCGCAGCACCGACGCCGAGGACATCACGTTGGGCGACTGGGTGGTGCAGCGCCGCTGCCCGCACCTGAAGGCGGATCTGACCCGCTTCGGCATCGTCGAGGGTGACCAGCTCACCTGCCAGCTGCACGGTTGGCGCTTCGACCTGCCCAGCGGCCGCTGCCTGACGAGCGTCGGCCACAAGGTGAGAGCCCACCGCGTAGACGCGGAAACCCCCGCCCCGGCCGGCGAAGCCCTGAGCTAACCCCGCCCCCGCCCCCGCCCCCGCCCCCCGCGTCGATCATGAACTTGTGGTGCCCGTTTCTCCCCATTAAGTCGTCTCTGTTCACCACCACAACTACATGATCGACGCGGCCGGCCGGCCGGCCGGCCGGGGGCGGGGCGGCCGGGCGCGGGCGGCGGGGGCGGGCGGGTAGGGCTGGTTAGTGCCCGAGGTCTTTGAGGATCTTGCGGGCGGCGTTGTGGCCGGCGGCGCCGATCACGCTGCCGGCGGGGTGGCAGCCGGCGCTGCCCGCGTACACGCCGTCGATGCCGGTGGCGTAGGGCATCCGGTCGGTGAACGAGACGGTGTTGTCGACGTGGTGGATGTGCCCGCCGGTGATGCCGAAGTGCGCCTCGATGCCCGGCGGGGGCAGCGGCACCGCGTCGGCGATCAGGTCGGCGGTGCCGGGGGCGTACCGTTCGACGATCTCGACGAGTCGGTCGACGTAGCCGGGCAGTTCGGCGTCCCAGGTGGTGCCGGTCAGCTCGTAGGGCACCGACTGGACGAACAGCGCCGACGAGTGGTGCCCGGCGGCGTCGGAGAGCGACGGGTCGACGGTGGTGTGCAGGTACCACTCGATGGTCGGCTCGGCCGGCAGCCGCCCGGCCTGCACGTCCGTCCACATGTCGCGCAGCGCGGTCATCGGCGATGGGGCGTCGCCGCCGACCAGCGACGCGGAGCCGGGCAGCAGGTGGATGGTCGACCCGAACGGGCTCGGCGCGTCGGCCGGCAGGCAGGAGAAGCGCGGCAGGCCGCGCAGCGCCAGGTTGAGCTTGAGGGTGGTGCCGGGCCGGCGGACCGCCGCCATCCGTTCGCCGAGTCGCGCCGGGAGCGCGCCGTCGGGCAACAGCTCCATCAGCCGGTACGGATCACACGCGCCGAGCACCACGCGGGCGCTGACCTGCCGACCGTCGGCCAACACCACTCCGCTGGCCGCGCCGCCGTCCAGGGTCACCGCGCTCACCGGCGTACCGGTCAGGATCCTCGCCCCGGCGGCGCGGGCGGCGTCGGCGAACGTCCGCGAGACGGTGCCCATCCCGCCCTCGGCGATCATCCAGGTGCCGCCCGAGCCGGGTAGCCGGCACATGTTGTGCACGAGGAAGTTGTGGCCCGTCCCGGGGTCGTCGGGGCCGGCGTTGAGGCCGGAGAGGCCGTCGGTGACGGCGTACATGCTGACCAGCAGTTCGGAGCGGAACTCGAAGCGGGCCAGGTAGTCGGCGACCGACCCGCGGACCAGGTCGACGAAGACCTGCCGCAGTGCCGGGCGGACGTGCCGCTCGGCGGTCTCCTCGACGCTCAGCGGCTCGGCCAGCCAGGCGGGGGCGAGGTCCTCGCGTAGCGCGGCCAGCTCGGCCTGCATGGCGTCGTCGGCGGCCACGTCGGCGGGGGAGAAGAACTCGGTGAGCTGCGCCCGGGTGGCGGCGGTGTCACTGCCGAAGAGCAGGTACGGCGAGCCGAGGCCACCCGGTGTGGGCAGGAAGTAGTGCGGGTCGCGGCGCAGCACCGGGATGCGTACGTCGAGGGTGGCGAGCAGTTCCGGCGGCATCAGCCCGAGCAGGTACGAGCCGGTGGAGTGGCGCAGCCCCGGCACCTTCGGGAACGGGTTCTCGGTGCGGGTCGCGCCGCCGATCACGTCGGCGGCCTCGACCACGAGGACGTCCAGACCCGCGCGCGCCAGCAGAACCGCAGAAACCAGACCGTTGTGCCCGCTCCCAACGACGACGACGTCCGCCCGAGCCGGAATCTCACCACTCATGCCGCCGCAGCCTAGTCCCACCACCCCACCACCGCCCACCACCGCCCGCCACCGCCCGCTGCAACCCGGTGATCAAGAGGTTCGCGTCAGGAAACGCCGTCCGGATGACGCGAACCTCTTGATCACCGGGGGTGGGTGGGGAGGTGGACCGTGAAGGTTGAGCCTTTTTCGGGGGTGCTTTGGGCTTGGACCGTGCCTTGGTGGGCTTCCACCAACTTGCGGACTATGGACAGGCCCAGGCCGCTGCCGCCGGTCTGCCGGCTGCGGGACTTCTCCGCCCGCCAGAAGCGGTCGAACACCCGGGGCAGATGCTCGGCGCTGATGCCGCTGCCCGTGTCGGCGACGGCGATGGTCACCTTTCCGCCGGCCGCCCCGGCGCTGATCGTGACGCGGCCGCCGGCCGGAGTGTGGCGTACCGCGTTGGCGACCAGGTTGCCGACGACCTGACGCAGTCGCACCGGGTCGGCGTACACCTGCGGGTCGGCGTCGAGGAGCACCGACAGTGTCACGCCGGCCAGGTCGGCCTGCACGCGGTACGCCTCGGCCACCTGGCCCAGCAGGTCGGCGAGGTAGACCGTCTCGGGGTGCAGCCGCAGCGCGCCCGCCTCCGCCTCGGCGAGATCCTGCAGGTCGGCGATCACGTGTTGCAGCAACGTCGCCTCCTCCAGCAGCGACGACACCAACCTCCGGTCCAGCGGCGCGATGCCGTCCTCGGCGGCCTCCAACCAGCCCCGGATCGTGGTGACCGGGGTGCGTAGCTCGTGGGCGATGTCGCTGACCATGGCGCGACGGAGCTGTTCGAGGCGTTCGCGCCGCTCGGACATGTCGTTGAACGCCTCGGCCAGCCGGGCGATCTCGTCCCGGCCGGTGACGCGGACCCGGGCCGCGCCGTCGCCGTCGCGCATCCGCTGGGCGGCGCCGGTCAGCGCGTGCAGCGGACGGGTCAGCCGGACACCGGCCAGCACCGTGACACCGACGGTCACCAGCAGCACGAGACCGGCGACCGCCACGATCCGGGCCTGGTTGACGCGGGACAGGTCGAAGGTCGTGGTGGGCCGACCACCCGGGTCGGAGACGAACAGGGTCGCCGCCGGGGCGACGTACGGGAGAAGCTGTTCCCTGCGGCTGGTGCCCAGACAGGCGTTGACCGCCTGGCTGTGGTCCTGGTCGGCCTCGGTGACGTCCGCGCGGCTGCTCCGCGTGGGGGCGGGCTGCGTCTTCCACGTCCAGTCCAGGTCGACGCTCACGGGCGCCAGTTTGCGACGGGCCAGGCAGGTGTTCACCAACGCGTTGAGCTGGGCCAGGCCCTTGCGTTCGGTGGCCGTCGGAGTCGCCAGGTCCGCCCGTGGCTCGGCGCAGACGGGGTTGTCGCTCAGGTCGGCGCCGGGGGTCTCGATCCGGGGGCGGCCGGTGGGCTCCTCCCGCACGACGGCCGCGATCCTGGGCCGTACCCGCAGGCACAGCACGGCCTGGTCGGCCCGGTCGAGCAGCGTGCGGCGCTCGTCGGGCGGGAGCAGGTACGGGCCGGCGGCGCGGGGGTCGATCCGCGCGGCGTCGACGACCCCGGGGGAGCCCAGGGTCAGCGTGGTGTCGACGGCGAGCGCGTCGATGGTCGCGGAGGGCTTGGTGGGCAGCGGACCGGCCTGCGGCGCCGAGTCGGCGAGCGGCGTACCCGACTCGGTGGTCAGGGTGATCCGCCGGCCCACCTGCTCGGCGAGCGGTCGCAGGGCGGTGTCGACACCGGCCCAGCTCGGGTGGGTCGCCGCGTAACCGATCAGGGTGTCGTAGATGCGGGCGTCGTCGGCGAGCGCCTGGCCCTGTTCCTGCCGGATCGCCCCGGTCGTGGTGCGGACGGCCAGCCAGGCCGTGGCGGCGATCGAGCCCACGGCGATGAGGACGGCCAGCGCGAGCAACCGGAGCAGCAGGCTGCGGTGCAGCGGCACCTCACGCCGCATGGTGGCTCGCCTCCGCCAGCTTGTAGCCGACGCCGTAGACGGTCAGCAGGCGGACCGGTCTGCGCGGGTTCGGCTCGATCTTCCGGCGCAGGTTCATGACGTGGACGTCGACGGTCCGGCCGGTGATGTATTTGTCGAAGCCGTGCAGGTGGCCGAGGAGCTGGTCCCGGGTGAAGGCCCGTCCCGGCTGGGCGGCCATCGCCTGGAGCAGGTGGAACTCGCCCGGCGTGCAGTCGACGCGTCGTCCGTCGACGCGTACCTCGTGGCGGATCGGGTCGACGTGCAGGTCGCCGACCCGCAGCACGGGGTCGGTCGGGTGCGTCGTCCGCTGGCCCCGGCGCAGCAACGTCCGTACCCGGGCCACCAGCTCGCGGGGGCTGTACGGCTTCGTCAGGTAGTCGTCGGCGCCCAGGTCGAGGCCGAGCAGCAGGTCGTCCTCGGTGGCGCGGGCGGTCAGCATGAGCACGGGCAGGTCGGATTCCCGGCGCAGGATGCGGCAGACGTCCAGCCCGTCGACCTTCGGCATCATCACGTCGAGGATCAGCAGGTCCGGCGGGCGTTGGCGCAGGTGCTCCAGGGCGGCCCGCCCGTCGCCGACGACGACGACCGTGTGCCCCTCCCGCTCCAGGTAGCGGCGGACCAACTCGGCCTGCTTCTCGTCGTCCTCGGCTATCAGCACCCGCGCGGTCACGGCAGCGACTGTACGTGTCGCGGGCCGTCCTGAACCGCCCTCGGCGACGCCCGTGAGCTGGGGCTACCGGATGAGGACCGCTTCCTGACAGGTCTCTGACAACTGTTCGTGAGGCTGCCGCCATGACGAACGCACCACGACGAGTCGGGTTCGCCGCGCTCACCCTGTTCGCCACGGTCCTCGCCGGCTGCGACGGTGCGAAGCCCGCAGCCGAGGGCGCCGCCGACGTCGCCTCCCTCGCCACGACGTCCGCCACGCCGAGCGCCGCCACGTCCGGCGCGGCCACGATCGGTCGGCCGCAGTTGCGGCTGGACACGACCGACGAGGAGGAGAACCGGCTCTGGTACGCGTACCACCTCTGCCTGCGGGATAACGGCGTGAAGGAGAACAAGGGCCGCTCGGCCGGTGCTACCGGGAGCGGACCGGGCATCTCCCTCGACCAGAGTGGCGAGCCGAAGGCGGCGTACGTGGCGTGCGCCAACAAGCTGCCGCTTCAGCCGCCGGAGCTGGACGAGAAGAGGAACCCGAACTACGAGAGCCAGTGGAACGACTACGTGCAGTGCCTACGTGGTCGCGGTATGAAGATCCACTCGCTGCCGGACGGCTCCGGCTGGACGTACGACGACGGGGTCGCCGACCCGTCGGGCGGCTTCGACGGTCCGGCGCTCTCGAAGGTGGAGCGCGAGTGCACGATGGAGGCCTTCGGTGGACGGTAGGCCGAAGCGGCGAACCGCGATCGTCGTGGCCCTGGTGACCGTGGTGGTCGCCGTCGGCGCGGGCGTCACGGCGCTGACCCTGCGACGACACGACGACGGTACGGCGAGCGCCCCGCCGCCGGTGACGACGGCCACGGTGACCCGCACCGACCTGTCGGACAGCCGCTCTCTCGACGGAACGCTCGGCTTCGGCCCGGAGC
Source organism: Micromonospora sp. NPDC049801 (assembly GCF_040656575.1). Taxonomy (NCBI): domain Bacteria; kingdom Bacillati; phylum Actinomycetota; class Actinomycetes; order Micromonosporales; family Micromonosporaceae; genus Micromonospora; species Micromonospora sp. NPDC049801. The sequence goes on from NZ_JBFAMS010000004.1 coordinate 23,183, forward strand.
GGGTGGTCAAGGGCGCCGGCGAGGGCGTCGTCACCCGCCTGCCGAAGGTCGGTGACACGGTGGCCCGTGGCAAGCCCCTGTACTGGGTCGACGACCGGCCGGTGCCGGTGCTGTTCGGCGGCACCCCGCTGTTTCGTACCCTCGACAAACCCGGCCTGGTGGGCAGCGACGTGCTGATCGTGCGGGACAACCTGAAGGCCCTCGGGTACGCCGTCGGCACGCAGCCGACCCGCGCGAAGGACGGCACGAAGATCGGCTCGGGTCGGGCCCTGCTCACCGACACGCTGGTGGCCGCGATCAAGAAGTGGCAGCAGGCGCTCGACCTGGAGCCCACCGGCCGGATCGAGGTCGGGCAGGCGGTCGTACTGCCGGGGCCGGTCCGGGTGAGCGCGGTGAAGGCCCTGCCCGGTGACCCGGTCGGCGGTGAGTTGGTGGCCGTCACCGAGAAGGTCAAGCTGGTGACCGTCGCGGTCGAGGCGACCGAGGTCGGCAGCATCCGGGTGGGCGCCACTGTCGCGATCACCCTGCCCGACACGACCGAGGTCCCCGGTCGGGTCGCCTCGATCTCCCACACCGTGCAGGGCGCAGGCGCGGACGCGGGGACCGGTCAGGCCGGCCCGCCCAAGGTGGACGTCCTCGTCACGCCGGCCAAGGCGGCGGACGTGGGGAAGCTGGACGCGGCGTCGGTCCAGGTCACGTTCACCACGAGCGCCCGCAGGAACGTGCTGGCCGTACCGGTCGGCGCGCTGGTGGCGCTCCGCGAGGGCGGGCACGCCCTCCAACTGCCCGACGGTGGGCTGCTGGCCGTGCAGACCGGGATGTTCTCCCGGGGGCTCGTCGAGGTCAGTGGGGACGGTGTCACCGAGGGGCTCACGGTGGTGACCGCCGCGTGAGCACGGTCATCCCCTTCCCGGTCCGGGACGCGCCGACCGAGGTGATCCCGGCGTACACCGAACCGGTCCTGCAGCTCGACGGGGTGAGCCGGACGTACCCGGGCGACGTCACCGCCCTGGACGACGTCTCGCTGACCGTACGCGCGGGAGAACTCCTCGCCATCGTCGGACCGTCCGGGTCCGGCAAGTCGACCCTGCTGAACATCATGGGCACGCTCGACCTGCCCACCAGCGGCCGGGTACGCGTCGCCGGGCAGGAGGTGACGGACCTGTCCGACCGGCGGCTCTCCGCGCTGCGGGGCCGGTGGCTCGGCTTCGTGTTCCAGCAGTTCCACCTCGTCGGAGGGCTCGACGCCGCCGAGAACGTCGCCACCGGGCTGCTCTATGCCGGTGTACCCCGTCGTCGCCGTCGCCGCACGGCCATCGACGCGCTGGCCCGGGTCGGCCTGGCGCACCGGGTCGACCACCTGCCGCACCAGCTCTCCGGCGGGGAACGCCAGCGGGTCGCCATCGCGCGGGCGCTGGTCAACGACCCGGCGCTGGTCCTGGCCGACGAGCCGACCGGCGCCCTGGACACCGCCAACGGCGAGGCGGTCCTGGCGCTGCTGCTGAGCCTGCACGCCGAGGGCACCACCATCGCCATGATCACCCACGATCGGGACCTCGCCGCCCGTACCCCTCGGCAGGTGGACATCCGCGACGGGCGGATCGTCTCCGACACCCTCGACAGGACCCACCGATGAGCACACCGACAGCGGCACCCGGCGGCCGGCCGCCCCGGCTCGCCCCGAGCGACGTACTCCGGCTCGGCCTGCTCGGGCTGACCAGCCGGCGGATGCGGGCGGCGCTGTCCGCCCTGGGCATCTCCATCGGCATCGCCACGATGATCGTCGTGGTCGGCATCCCGGCGTCCAGCCAACGCGACCTGATGGACCAGCTCTCCGCTCTCGGCACCAACCTGCTGCGCGCCGAACCCGTGCCGGACCAGGACCCGCCCGTGCTGCTGCCGGCGGAGTCGGTGGCGATGGTGGACCGGATCGGGCCCGTCGAGACGGTGAGCGCGGTCGCGAACACCCACGTCGCGGTCCGCCGCAACGACCTGGTGGACCGCTACGACACGTCGGGACTCACGACCCTCGCCGCGCGCCCGGATCTGCTGGACACCGTCAACGGACGGGTCCGCGTCGGCCGGTTCCTGGACGACGGCACGGCCCGGCTGCCGACCGCCGTCCTCGGCTACGTGGCCGCGAGCCGGCTCGGGTTCGCCACCGTCGACCCGGCCCGGCCGCCCCAGGTGCTCGTCGGTGAACGGTGGTTCACCGTGATCGGCGTACTCGATCCGCTGCCCATCGCCCCCGACCTGGACCGGTCGGTGCTGGTCGGCTGGGACGCGGCCCGAAACCTGCTCGGCTTCGACGGGCATCCCACGGTCGTGTACGTGCGGGCCCGCGAGGCCGCGCTGGAGGACGTGCGTGCCGTGCTGCCGGCCACCCTCGACCCGCAGTTGCCCGGGTTGATCCAGGTCAGCCGCCCCTCGGACGCGCTCGCCGCCAAGCGGGCCACCGAGAACACGTTCTCCGCGCTCTTCCTCGGGCTGGCCGCCGTGGCGCTGCTGGTCGGCGGGATCGGGGTCGCCAACACCATGGTCATCTCGGTGCTGGAGCGCCGCCGGGAGATCGGTCTACGCCGGGCGCTCGGCGCGAACCGGGGGCAGATCCGGGTGCAGTTCCTCACCGAATCGGTGCTGCTGTCCGTGCTCGGCGGAGCCGCCGGAGCGGTGCTCGGCGTGCTCGCGACGGTCGGGTACGCCAGCTACCAGGGCTGGCCGCCGACGATCCCGGTGACCTCGGTGGCCGGTGGCATCGGCGGCGCGATGCTGGTCGGGATGGCGGCGGGCGTCTACCCGTCGATCCGCGCCGCCCGCCTCACCCCCACCGAAGCGCTCGCCAGCGCATGATCAGCTCGGCCGCTGGGCACGCCACCGCGAGAGTGCCAGGGTCGCGGAGTAGCCGGCCAGGACGATCACGTGGAACACGTACAGCCACAGCAGCACGGCGACGCCCGCGCCGATCGGGTCGAAGCCGCCGAACGGCACGCCGAGGTCCAGCGGCAGGGACGCGAACAGCACGAAGCCGTGCAGGAACCCGGAGAGGTTGGCCGCCGTGAACGAACCGATCGCCAGGGTGGAGAGCCAGTCCGGCGACGCCGGCCCGACCACCCGGAACACCCACACCAGCACCGGTGTGAGCACCAGCCAGACCGCCAGGAAGGACAGCACGATGCCCAGCGCGCCGACCCAGCCGCCCTGGCGGACCAGGCGGGTGGTGAGCGGTAACGCCAGCAGGATCGACAGCAGCAGCGCGGGCGCCGGCGCGAGCAGCGGCAGCAACAGCAGCCGACCCCGCCACCCCACCAGGTGCTCGTCGGTGCGTGGCGCCGCCACCGACACGAACGCCCGGCGCAGCCCCTCGCCGTACAGCGACGCGGGCAGCAGGGAGGCGAGGGCCAGCAGCGGGGTCAACTGCACCCCGGCGTCGACCAGCGCGGCCACCGCCCGGGGCGCGCCGATCGCTGTCGGCAGGGCCTCCACGGCGTACGACGTGAGCCGGCGTACCCGATCGGCGCCCGCGACCAGCGAGGTGAGCCAGAGGGCCAGCAGCGCCACCGGGACCACGGCGATCGCCCCGTAGAAGGTGATCGCCGCGGCGTGCAGCGACAGGTCGCGTCCGCGCACCGGACGGAACGCGGCACTGGTGATCCGTTTCGCGCGCTGCCAACCGCTGCCCATCGGCTTCTCCTTCCCTGTCGTCGGGACGGTCACTCCTTAAGATCGCCGGTCATGACTGTTATCACCACCGAACGCCTCATCCTGCGCGATTGGACCGACGAAGCGGCGGACCTGGCCCGGATCTACGACATCTACCGGCGCCCGGAGATCACGCGCTGGTTGGGCGTGTCACCGGGTCTGCCGATGGTGGAGTCGGGTCAGGCCGCGGAACGGCTGCAGATGTGGCGGGACCGGCACGCCGCCGACGGCGGTCGCTACGGCACCTGGGCGATCGAGGTACGCGAGACCGGCGTCGTGGCGGGTACGGCGCTGCTCAAGCCGCTGCCGGGGCGCGACGAGAGTCAGCTCACCGACGACATCGAGGTGGGCTGGCACCTGCACCCCGACTCGTGGGGCCACGGCTACGCCACCGAGGCGGCGCGTGCGCTCATCGTCCGGGAGTTCGCCACCGGCACCTCCGAGATCTACGCGGTCGTGTCGCCGGGCAACGAGCCGTCGATGGCGGTCTGCCGGCGACTCGGCATGGAGCACGTGGGCCAACGCACCGACTGGTACGGCGGTGAGGTGCTGGAGACCTTCGTCCTGGCGGCCCCAGCGGCCTGATCGTTCCGGAATCACCTGACGCAAGATCCGTACAGCTTCGGGGAAGGTTTCGCCTCCATTCGTCGGGGGTGGCGCCTTCCCTGATTTGTGCGTGGATCGAGGTGCGCCAACAGTGGGCAACTCCGTCAATAGTCACGGTGGTCGAAGTATTGACGCTCTCGTAGCACGTCAGTAACCTTTGGTCAAAGTTACGCAAGAACTAGACAAACGCGTGCACGATTCTGTGCATGCTCGCGGAAGATTCAACGGGCCTCCTGGGGAGGCCCGTTGATGGTCGTACCCCTCGAACGCCGGCCCGCCTCACCGGTCGGCGACGCACCGCCACCCACCCCACCGTGGTCACCCCCGCCCGCGGCAACCGTCCCCCGACGACAGGACAGTCATGAGACGACGAGCGACACTGTTCAGGATGGTGGCGGCGACAGTCGCGACCACGCTGATCGCGACCGCCCTCGCGAACCCGGCCCTCGCCACTCCGACCTCCGCCCCCCGCCCCGCCGACCAACCGGCCGCCGCCAGCAGCGCCGTCGCCGCGGCGGCCACCAACCTCGCCCAGGGTCGTCCCACCCAGGAGAGCGGGCACGCCGACGTCTACGACTCGTCGAAGGTCGTCGACGGCAACGCGGGCAGCTACTGGGAGAGCGTCAACAACGCGTTCCCCCAGTGGGTACAGGTCGATCTCGGCTCGTCACAGTCGGTCAACCAGGTCGTGCTGAAGCTGCCGACCTCGGGCTGGGGCACCCGCACCCAGACGTTGAGCGTGCGGGGCAGCGCCGACGGCTCGTCGTTCACCGACCTGGCCGGGTCGCAGACGTACACCTTCAACCCGGCGAGCGGCAGCACCGCCACGATCAACTTCAGCGCCACCGCCACCCGCTACGTCCGGATCACCATCACCGCCAACAGCGGCTGGCCGGCCGGGCAGCTCTCCGAGCTGGAGGTGTACGGCAGCGGCGGCACCACCCCCGACACCACCGCGCCGAGCGCGCCCGGCAACCTCTCGTACACCCAGTCGGGCACCACCATCAGCCTCGCCTGGGTCGCGTCCACCGACAACTCCGGCGGTAGCGGTGTCGCCGGCTACGACGTCTACCGCAACGGCGCGTTCCTCCAGTCCGTCGGGACCGTGACCACGTTCAACGACACCCAGCCCACCACGGCGACCGTGTCGTACTACGTCCGGGCGCGCGACGCCGCCGGCAACGTCTCCGGCACCAGCAACACGGTGACCCGCACCGGCAGCGGTGACACCACCGCGCCGAGCGTGCCGGGGACGCTGTCGCAGAGCACGTCGGGCAGCACGATCACGCTCACCTGGGGTGCCTCGACCGACACCGGTGGCAGTGGCCTGGCCGGCTACAACGTCTACCGGGGCGGCAACCTGATCGCGACGCTGGGCGCGGTCCTCACCTACCAGGACACCCAGCCGGTGACCGCGACCGTCTCCTACTACGTCCGCGCCCGCGACGGCGCGGGCAACCTGTCCGGCAACAGCAACACCGTCACCCGGACCGGGAGCAACCCCCCGGCCTGCACGAACGTGGCGCAGGGCAAGAGCATGACGGCGAGCGGCTCCACCTTCACCTTCACCCCCGACAAGGCGAACGACGGGCAGCTCGGCACCTACTGGGAGGGTGCGGCCAGCTACCCGCAGAACCTCACCGTGGCGCTCGGCGCGAACCACTCGATCTCCGGCGTCACCGTCAAGCTCAACCCCGACTCGTCCTGGGGCACCCGTACCCAGACGATCCAGGTCCTCGGCCGCGACCAGGCGTCGTCGTCGTACACCAGCCTGGTGCCGGCGGCGGCCTACCAGTTCGTCCAGGGCAGCAACACGGTGACCATTCCGGTCAGCGCGACCACGGCGGACGTGCAGTTGCGGTTCACCGGCAACACCGGCGCTCCGTCCGGCCAGGTGGCCGAGCTGGAGGTCTGCGGCACCCCGGCCCCCAACCCGGACCTGGTCGTCAGCTCGCTGTCCTGGTCGCCCACGTCGCCCAGCGAGGTCTCCGCGATCACGCTCTCGGCCGTCGTGCAGAACATCGGCACCGCCGCCGCGGCGGCCACCACGGTGAACTTCAGCCTGGCTGGGACGCTCGTCGGCAGCGCCACGGTGGGCGCGCTCGCCGCCGGTGCCTCGACGACCGTGTCGTTCAACGCCGGTACGCGACCGATGGGCAGCTACGCCGTGTCGGCGGTGGTCGACCCGACCAACACGGTCGTCGAGCAGAACAACGGCAACAACAGCCTCACGGCGGCGTCGCCGCTGGTGGTGGCGCAGGCCCCGGGGCCGGACCTGCAGGTGCTGAGCATCGCCTCGAACCCGCCCAACCCGGCCGTCGGGGCGTCCGTCACCTTCACCGTGGCGGTCCGCAACCGGGGCACCACCGCGACCGGCGCGACCACCGTCACCCGACTTGTGGTGGGCGGCACCACGCTCAACACCAACACCGCCTCGATCGCCGCCGGCGCGACGACCACCGTGGCTGTCAGCGGTAGCTGGACCGCCACCAGCGGCGGCGCGACCATCACCGCCACCGCCGACGCCACAAACGTGGTCGCCGAGACCAACGAGAGCAACAACACCGTCAGCCAGTCCATCGTGGTCGGACGCGGCGCGGCGGTGCCGTACGTCTCGTACGAGGCGGAGGCCGGCCGTTACTCGGGCACGCTGCTGGAGGCCGACCCGCTGCGCACCTTCGGGCACACCAACTTCGCCAGCGAGTCCTCGGGCCGCAAGTCGGTACGCCTCACCGGCACCGGCCAGTTCGTCGAGTTCACCTCGGCCAACCAGGCCAACGCCATCGTGGTGCGCAACTCCATCCCGGACGCGCCCGGTGGTGGCGGCATCGAGGCGACCATCAGCCTCTACGTCAACGACGTCTTCTCCCGCAAGTTGACCCTGTCGTCGAAGCACAGCTGGCTCTACGGCGACACCGACGGGCCGGAGGCGCTGACCAACACCCCGCAGGCCGACGCCCGACGGCTCTTCGACGAGTCGAACGCGCTGCTGTCGCAGTCGTACCCGGCGGGCACCCGGTTCAAGTTGCAGCGCGATTCGGGTGACACCGCCTCGTTCTACGTCATCGACATGATTGACCTGGAGCAGGTGGCCCCGCCGCTGAGCCAGCCGGCCGGCTGCACGTCGATCACCCAGTACGGCGCGGTCCCGAACGACGGGCTCGACGACACCGCCGCCATCCAGCGGGCGGTGACCGACGACCAGAACGGCGTCATCAGCTGCGTCTGGATCCCGGCCGGGCAGTGGCGGCAGGAGCAGAAGATCCTGACCGACGACCCGCTGAACCGGGGCATGTACAACCAGGTCGGCATCAGCAACGTCACCATCCGGGGCGCCGGCATGTGGCACTCGCAGCTCTACACGCTGACCGAGCCGCAGAACGTGGTGGGCGGCATCAACCACCCGCACGAGGGCAACTTCGGCTTCGACATCGACAAGAACACCCAGATCTCCGACATCGCCATCTTCGGCTCCGGCCGGATCCGGGGCGGTGACGGCAACGCCGAGGGCGGCGTCGGTCTGAACGGCCGGTTCGGCACCGGCACCAAGATCAGCAACGTCTGGATCGAGCACGCGAACGTCGGCGTCTGGGTGGGCCGCGACTACGACAACATCCCCGACCTGTGGGGGCCGGCCGACGGGCTGGAGTTCAGCGGCATGCGGATCCGCGACACGTACGCCGACGGCATCAACTTCAGCAACGGCACGCGCAACTCGCGGGTGTTCAACTCGTCCTTCCGGACCACCGGCGACGACGCGCTCGCCGTCTGGGCCAACCCGTACGTCAAGGACCGCAGCGTCGACATCGCCCACGACAACCACTTCGTCAACAACACCGTCCAGCTGCCCTGGCGGGCGAACGGCATCGCCATCTACGGCGGCTACGACAACTCGATCGAGAACAACCTGGTCTACGACACCGCCAACTACCCGGGCATCATGCTGGCGACCGACCACGACCCGCTGCCGTTCTCCGGCACGACGCTGATCGCCAACAACGGGCTCTACCGCACCGGCGGCGCGTTCTGGAACGAGGACCAGGAGTTCGGCGCCATCACGCTCTTCCCCTCCACCCGGGACATCACCGGCGTCACCATCCGGGACACCGACATCGTCGACTCGACGTACGACGGGATCCAGTTCAAGAACGGTGGCGGCAACATGCCGAACGTCGCCATCACCAACGTACGGATCGACAAGTCGAACAACGGTGCCGGCATCCTCGCGATGAGCGGCGCGCGTGGTAACGCCAACCTGACGAACGTGACCATCACCAACTCGGCCGACGGCAACATCGTCACCCAGCCGGGCTCGCAGTTCGTCATCAACGGCGGCTGAGGCTAACCCGCCGTTTCCGTGAAATCGGGGTGTCCGCATGCAGCGGACACCCCGATTTTCATGAACCCGAGTCGATCGTCGCCGCGCAGGGGCCGTCGTGGGCATCGGGTCGCCGGCACCGGCCGGCCTCGCCCAGCCGGGCGTCACAGAACACTCGGGTACGCAGGAACTGCGCGTCCTCCTCGCTGAGCGTGGTCTCGCCGAAGTCGACGACGGCGAGGTGACCGAGCGAGTCGCGCAGTGCCACGGCCAGGGCGGTCACCTCGTCGAGGCTGGTCAGCGTGGTCGGCAGGTGGATGATCCAGCGGGGCTCGGTTGCGACGCTCATGGCAGGACCACCGTTCCGCCGTCCACCAGCGTCTGGATCTGGCCGTCGGTCAGCCCGCGCTGGTGCAGGACGCGACGGCCCCAACGGTGCAGTCGGCACGGGTGCCGGGCGTCGTCCCTGCGGCAGCGCTCGCCGTCCGGTCGCCGCACGGGGGCGTGCACGCTGACCGCCCGCAGCGCGAACACGACGTCCTCTTTCGTCACGTAGGGCGGCAATGGCAGATCGTCGGTCGCTTCCATGGCCGTCCTCCGGTGGGATTTTCGCGGTTGCCGTCATCAATGAGGGTCATTCCACTGATGGCCCAGCACAATCTTTCGGAGCAGAATCCGGACCAAGGGACGAGGCGGCTTACGCGACGACAGCCAGGGAGATGACGTGGACGACTCCGGCAGCACGGTTCCACGCAGGCAGCTCGGCAGATATCTGAGAGAGCTTCGCGAAAACGCGTACGTGACGGTTACCGCCGCGGCCAAGGAATTGGAATGGTCGGCACCCCGGATCTGGCGGTACGAGACCGGCCAGGTCTCTATGCACCCGAACGACGTGGCGGCCATGTGTCGCGTCTACGGCGCGTCCCCGGAGACGATCGAGACGATGCGGGCGCTTGCTCGGGAGACCAAGGCGCACGGTTGGTGGCACAGCTACGGCGAGGCGATCAAGGACTGGTTCAAGCTCTACGTCGGCCTGGAAGCCGCCGCCACCCGCATCCGCAAGTACGAGGCGGACCTCATCCCCGGGTTGTTGCAGACGGTCGAGTACATGACCGAGCTGATCGCCATCGACCAGCCGCAGTTGAGCGAGGTGGACCGCCAGGCGAAGGTGGACGTGCGGCTGCGCCGGCAACGGTTGCTGGCCCGTGCGATACCGCGCGCCCCGCGCCTCGACGTCATCCTGAGCGAGGCGGTGCTGCGCCGGCCGCTGCGGGATCGCGCGGCGATGGCCCGGCAACTGGATTCGCTGGTGGTGTCGTCACGGCAACACAACATCGCCGTCCGGGTGCTGCCGCTCGACGCCGGCCTGGTGCGCTGGGCGCAGGCCGGCACCTTCACCATGCTCGACTTCCCGTCCGACGTGCGCGAGCCGGAGCCGACCACGATCTACATGGACGGCCCGTGCGGCGCGGTCTACCTTGACAAGACCCACGAGATCGAGATTTATGAGGACGCCTGGCGCTCCCTCGGTGAGCGGGCGCTCAGCGCCGACGAGTCCCGCGAGCTGATCGCGGCCATAGCGAAGGAGATGACCGATGGAGCGTGACGGAGTCTGGCGCACGTCGACCCGATCCGGCAGCGAGGGCGACTGCGTCGAGGTGGCCGGCTTCGCCGAGGTGGTCGGCGTACGCGACAGCAAGGACCGGCAGGGACCGACGCTGACCTTCACACCCTCGGCTTGGGCCGCGTTCGTCCAGTTCACGGCGGTGCACCAGCCCGTGCAATGATCACGGCCGGCTCGCTCGCGGGAGGCTGAGAATCACGATGGGTGTCGTCGCGACCGGGCTCTGCCTCGCCGTCCCCGCTCTGTTCGTGCTCTGGCTGTGGGGCGGACCTCTGCTCACCGGCAGGTGGAAGACCCCGGGCTGGTTCGTCGCGACGGCCGGGCTTTCGATCGCTGCCGCCGTCGTCACCTGGTTCGTCGGGGCGTTCGCGGGTTCCTCCATGAGCTCGGAGGAGTCCTGCCGACAGGCCGGCGTCAGCTACGACAGCGCCTACCGCGCCGTGCACTGGCGTGAGTCGTCGCGATGGTTCCCCCTGCACGATCGATGCAATGCCACCTACGACCTGGTGCCCGTCTGGGTCAACCCGGCCCTGGTGCTGCTGTCCCTGCTGGCCGTCTCCTGCATCGGCGCAGCGTTCTGGCTGGCCGTCGTACGGCACCGGACCACGACGAGCCCGGGGTCGGCCCGCAGATCTTGGAAAGTTTCCGTTCGGCCATGACGGAAAGTGTCCAAGATCTGCACCGCCACGCGCGGAGGCTGCGGTGCGGTCATTTCGGATAGACGGACCATGTGTGCGGCGACGCACATCGTGGGCGGCGGTGGCTAGGCTGACCTGAGCAGGATGGTCCGCTGAGGGGGTGAGCCCGAATGGCCCAGGCAGCGTTCGCGCCGGAGCCGGCGCCGCAGCACACCGAGCCGTCGTTCGACGTGCTGCGGTGGCACGACGAGCCGTGGACCGCGCAGCTCGCCCTCGACCTGTTGCCGGAGACCAACGGCCCGAAGGTTGAGGTCCTGAGCGGAAGCGTGATCGTGACACCACATGCGGGGATCGACCATCAGTCGGTCGAGCGGGAACTGCCCTACGTGCTCCACCGTGCAGCGCGAAAGGCTGGCTTCTGGGTCTATCCGGAGATCAACGTCCTCTCCGGGGATGATCTCTTCATTCCAGACATCGTTGCGCTGCGCAGCTCCGGGGGTGGCCGCACGACGGTACCCATCGCCGAGGCGGTACTACTCGGGGAGATCGTTTCGCCGGGCAACCGACGCAAGGACGTGATCGACCGGCCCCGGGAGTACGCGGCTGCTGGAGTTCCGTTCTTTCTCCGAGTGGACCTGCGCAATCGGGTACCGACGCTGGCTCTGTTCGAGCTGGTCAACGGGGAGTACCGGCCGATGGCCGCCGCAGCAGCGGGCAGCACCTTCGCGATGCGCGAGCCCTTCGAGTTCTCCATCGATCCGGCCGAACTGCTGGACGAGGAATCGGTCCCAGACGAGTCCGGCACCGCTTGATCGACACGGGTTCGGTGACGTCGGGGTGTCCGGGAGCTGCGGATACCCCGAGATCGGCGAACTCGTGTGGATCAAGGCCGGCGGCGGCGGGCGGGGTGGGCTGAGGCTCCCAGCGGGCACACAGCGGCGGTGGGGGAGAATGGCCCGGTGACTTCCCCCCGCGATCTTGTTCTGCTCGGGTCCACCGGTTCGATCGGCACACAGGCCATCGACATCGTCCGGCGCAACCCGGACCGGTTCCGGGTGGTGGCGATCGGGGCGGGTGGCGGCAACGTCGAACTGCTCGCCGCGCAGGCCCTCGAGCTGGGCGTCGAGGCGGTCGGGGTGGCCAAGGCGTCCGCCGCGCAGGACCTGCAACTCGCGTTCTACGCCGAGGCGAGCCGGCGCGGCTGGGCCACCGGGGACTTCAAGCTTCCCAAGATCGTGGCCGGCCCGGACGCCATGACCGAGCTGGCGCAGTGGCCGTGCGACGTCGTGCTGAACGGGGTGGTCGGCTCGCTGGGCCTCGCTCCTACGCTGGCCGCGCTGCGCGGTGGTCGTACTCTCGCGTTGGCCAACAAGGAGTCGCTCGTGGCCGGCGGCCCGCTGGTCAAGGCCGCGGTGACGCGGCCGGGGCAGATCGTTCCGGTCGACTCGGAGCATTCGGCGCTCGCGCAGTGTCTGCGGTCCGGGTCGCGCGGTGAGGTGCGGCGGCTGGTCGTCACGGCCAGCGGCGGCCCGTTCCGGGGACGGCGGCGCGACGAGTTGACGCAGGTCACACCCGAGCAGGCGCTCGCGCACCCGACGTGGAACATGGGGCCGGTCGTCACGATCAACTCGGCGACCATGGTCAACAAGGCGCTTGAGGTGATCGAGGCGCACGAACTGTTCGACGTGCCCTACGCCGACATCACCGTCATGGTGCACCCGCAGTCGGTGATCCACTCGATGGTCGAGTTCGTGGACGGGTCGACGATCGCCCAGGCCAGCCCACCGGACATGCGGCTGCCGATCGCGCTCGGCATCGGCTGGCCGGACCGGGTGCCCGAGGCCGCCGCCGCCGTCGACTGGACGGCAGCGCACAGCTGGGAGTTCGCGCCGCTGGACGATGAGGCGTTCCCGGCCGTGGCGCTCGCCAAGGCCGCCGGGGAGGCCGGACGCTGCCGCCCGGCGATCTACAACGCGGCGAACGAGGAGTGCGTGGCGGCGTTCGTGGCCGGACGGCTGCCGTTCCTCGGCATCGTCGACACCCTCGAGCGCGTGTTGGAGGACGCTCCGGACTTCGGCGAACCAGGTACCGTCGAGGACGTGCTCGCGGCCGAGTCGTGGGCGCGCGCGCACGCGCAGGAGATCATCGCGGGTTCGGTGGAAGGAGCTTGATGTCTAACCTGCTCGGGGTGGTCCTCTTCGCCCTGGCCATTCTCATCTCGGTCAGCCTGCACGAGGCGGGTCACATGCTGACCGCCAAGGCGTTCGGGATGAAGGTCACGAAGTACTTCGTCGGTTTCGGCCCCACCATCTGGTCGTTCCAGCGGGGCGAGACCGAGTACGGACTCAAGGGCATCCCCCTCGGCGGCTTCTGCAAGATCGTCGGGATGACGCCGAACGACGACGACGTCGACCCGGCCGACGAGCCGCGCGCGATGTGGCGGTTCCCGGTGTGGAAACGCACGATCGTCATGTCCGCGGGCTCGATCACCCACTTCGCGCTGGCGCTTGTCACCATCTGGCTGGCGGCCGTCACCCTCGGCCTGCCCAATCCCAAGTTCCCCACGAACGACGCGCAGGTCCGGCAGGAGCCGGCGGTGATCGCGCTCTCCGACTGCGTGATGCCGAAGATCGACCAGCGCGCCTGCGCGCCGGGTGACCCGGCCAGCCCGGCAGCCCAGGCCCAGCTTCGCGACGGCGACCGGATCACCGCACTCAACGGCAAGCCGGTGAACAACTACGGTGAGATGCTCACCGGCCTGCGCGCGCTGAAGCCGGGCGAGACCGTGAAGATCGGGTACGTCCGCGACGGCCAGCCCGGCGAGACCAGCACCGTGCTGGCCCAGACGGAGCGTCCGCCGCTCGACAACCCGAAGGGCACCGTCGGTCCGGTCGCCGCGCTCGGCGTCGGGCTCACCATCACCACCCCGAACCTCGTCACGTACGGTCCGGTCGCCGCGTTCGGCGCCACCGGCGACTTCACCCGCGGGCTGGCCGTCGGCACCGTCGACGCGTTGCAGCGGCTGCCGCAGAAGGTCCCCGCGCTGTGGACCGCCATCACCGGCGGCGAACGTGACGTGGACACCCCGATCAGCGTGGTCGGGGCCAGCCGGCTCGGCGGCGAGGCGGTCGCCCACGGGGCCTGGCTGATGTTCGTCTTGCTCTTCATCTCGCTGAACTTCTTCATCGGCGTGTTCAACCTGCTCCCGCTGCTCCCCCTGGACGGCGGCCACATCGCCATCGCCTGGTTCGAGCGGGCCCGCTCCTGGCTCTACGCGCGGATCGGCCGGGCCGACCCGGGTCGGGTGGACTATCTCAAGCTGATGCCCTTCACGTACGCGGTGATCCTGATCGGTGGCGTGTTCACGCTGCTGACCATCACCGCGGACGTCGTCAACCCGATCACGCTCTTCCCAAGGTGAGTGCTGAAGTGACCGCTATCAGTCTCGGCATGCCCGCTGTGCCGCCCCCGCCGCTCGCACCCCGCCGGGCCAGCCGCCAGATCATGGTCGGCTCGGTGCCGGTCGGTGGCGGCGCGCCGGTGTCGGTGCAGTCAATGACCACGACCCTCACCTCCGACGTCAACGCGACCCTGCAGCAGATCGCCGAGCTGACCGCGTCCGGCTGCCAGATCGTCCGGGTGGCGGTGCCGTCCCAGGACGACGTCGAGGCGCTGCCCGCGATCGCCAAGAAGTCGCAGATCCCGGTGATCGCCGACATCCACTTCCAGCCCAAGTACGTCTTCGCCGCCATCGACGCCGGCTGCGCGGCCGTCCGGGTCAACCCGGGCAACATCCGGCAGTTCGACGACAAGGTCAAGGAGATCGCGCGCGCGGCGGGGGACGCCGGCGTGCCGATCCGGATCGGCGTCAACGCGGGCTCGCTGGACAAGCGGCTGCTCACCAAGTACGGCAAGGCCACCGCCGAGGCGCTCGTCGAGTCGGCGCTGTGGGAGTGCTCGCTCTTCGAGGAGCACGGCTTCCGCGACATCAAGATCTCGGTGAAGCACAACGACCCGGTCGTGATGATCCGGGCGTACCGGCAGCTCGCCGAGCAGTGCGACTACCCGCTGCACCTCGGCGTCACCGAGGCCGGGCCGGCCTTCCAGGGCACCATCAAGTCGGCGGTCGCCTTCGGCGCGCTGCTCGCCGAGGGCATCGGCGACACCATCCGGGTGTCGCTCTCCGCCCCGCCGGTCGAGGAGATCAAGGTCGGCAACCAGATCCTGGAGTCCCTCGGCCTGCGCGAGCGCGGCCTGGAGATCGTCTCCTGCCCGTCCTGCGGCCGTGCCCAGGTGGACGTCTACAAGCTCGCCGAGGAGGTCACCGCCGGCCTCGAAGGGCTGCCGGTGCCGCTGCGGGTCGCCGTCATGGGCTGCGTCGTCAACGGTCCGGGTGAGGCCCGCGAGGCCGACCTCGGCGTCGCCTCCGGCAACGGCAAGGGCCAGATCTTCGTCAAGGGGCAGGTCGTCAAGACCGTGCCCGAGGGCCAGATCGTGGAGACGCTTATCGAAGAGGCGCTGCGCATCGCCGACGAGATGGGCGCCGAGCTGCCCGAGGAGCTGCGCGGGCTGGTCACCGGCCCGACGGTCACCGTGCACTGAGCCAGTTCCACGAAAGCGGGCCGTTCCCCCTCGGGGAGCGGCCCGCTTTCGTTGCGGCGCGCCGTTCCCCTGGGGAGCGGCCCGCATTCGTTCTGGCGGGTCTCACTCGGATTCGGCGAGGATCGCGTACAGCTTGCGTCGGGTCTCGTCGAGAACCTGGGCGGCCCGCTCACGCTGGTCGTCGGTGCCGTGCATCATCACCTGCCGCAGGGCGTTCATCGCCTGCGCGCCGGAGTCGCGGATGTCGTGCCAACTGCTCACGGTGTCCTGGGCGACGTCCGCCCAGGGCGGCGTCTGCGCGGCGGCGGTGGCCTCGGCCTGACCGGCCTCGGTGACGGTGAACCGCTTCCGTCCGCCGCTGGGCTCCTCGGCGCTGGCGGCGATCACACCCTCGTCCTCCAGGAGCTGGAGCGTGGGGTAGATCGAACCCGGGCTGGGCCGCCAGGCCCCGCCGGTACGGGAGTCGATCTCCTGGATCATCTCGTAGCCGTGCATCGGCCGCTCGGTGAGCAGGGCCAACACCGCGCCGCGGACGTTGGGGCGTCGCCCTCTGCCGCGGCCGTGCCCGCGACCACGGCCGCGCCCGCCGTGCTCGTGGCCGTGCTCGTGAGGGCCGGGCGGGACCGGCGGGAAGCCGAAGCCCCGCATCCGGGCCTCGTGCATCGGGTGGTGCTGTCGATGGAACCGCATCGGGTTCTCCTTCTCTACGTACTGTCGCTGATGCATCAACGATATATCGGCAATGCATCGCCGACAAGTAGCGGCGAGCAATTCGGCCCTTTGCGGTCCGCCTCGCCACTCGGCCGGCGGGGCGAGGGGTCGATCTGGCAGGCTGGTAGTCGTGCTTACGGTGCCGGTACGGCAACTGGGGGAATCGGAGCGCCGCGCGGTCGAGCGCCTGCTCGACCGTGACCCGTTCGCGGGCGCGCAGGTCGCCGAGCGCATCGCCGCGCGCGGACTGTCCTGGTGGCGGGCCGAAGGGCGGATCCTGGGGTACGGCGCCCGCCGCAACCTCGAATCACTGTGCTGGCTCGGCGGCAACCTGACGCCGGTGCTCGCCAACGACGCCGCCGTCTCCGCCTTCGCCGACCTGCTCGCCGGGGAGGACCGGCTCTGCTCCTCGATCGTCGGCCGCGCGGACGCCGTCCTCGCCCTTTGGGACCGGCTCTCCCACACCTGGGGTCCGGCCCGCGACGTCCGCCCCAACCAGCCGCTGCTGGCCACCGACACGACGCCGGCCGTACCGGCCGATCCAGAGGTACGCCGCGTCCGCTCCGGCGAGGTCGACCGACTCTTTCCGGCGGCGGTCGCCATGTACACCGAGGAGGTGGGCGTCTCCCCGCTCGCCGAGGACGCCGGCCGCAGCTACCGACGCCGGGTCAACGACCTGGTCCGCGCCGGCCGCGCGTACGCCCGGTTCGTCGACGGCAAGGTCGTGTTCAAGGCCGAGTTGGCCGTCGTGACCAAGCGGACCGCCCAGGTCCAGGGCGTCTGGGTCGCCCCGGAATGGCGGGGCCGCGGCATCGCCGCCGCCGCCATGGCCGCCGTGGTGCGCGACGCGCTGGCCCGGGTCGCTCCCACGGTCAGCCTGTACGTCAACGACTTCAACCTCCCGGCCCGCCGAGTCTACGAACGCTGCGGCTTCCAACCGGTCGGCACGCTCGCCACGGTCCTCTTCTGAAGCATCTTGCTGAAGGTACGGCGATGGCCGGCACCCGTTGTCGGGGTGCCGGCCATCTGTGTGTGTTAGCTGTTCCAGTTGTGGGCGACCAGGTCGGTGGCCTGCTGCTCCCACTGGGCGTAGGCGTCGGGGTAGGCGGAGACCTGTACGGTCTGGGCGGCGTCGGTCAGGGGCATGTCCTGCCAGCCGTCGACCTGGCGCAGGCCCTTGAGGAACGCGGTGGTGGAGTACTCGGGGTTGGTGATCTGCTCCGGCGTGCCCCAACCGCTGGTCGGGCGCTGCTGGAACAGGCCGAGGGAGTCGTGGTCGTTGGCGTCGCCGAGGTGACCCAGGTTCTCCAGCTTCGACTCCTGCAGGCTCGTCGCGATGGAGATGACCGCGGCTCGTTCGGGCAGGCCGGCCTTCTTGGTGGCGGCGATGATGGCCTTGGCGTTGGCGGTCTGCTCGCCGTTGAGGTCGATGTGCGACTGGTCGCCCTGCGGCTTGGGTGCGGTGGTCTGCACCGCGGCGGGCTTGGCGTCCACGGCCGGGGTGGCGGCGTGGGCGGCGATGGGGCCGGCGAAGACGCCACCGGCGAACGCGAGACCGGCGATGGACAGCATGCTCTTGCGGAAGATCGTGTTCATGAGGGGTTGCTCCTTCGGGGGTAGGAAACACCCACCTGTCACCAGTGCGGGGGATCGGTGACGGGGGTGTCAGCACCTCGTCCGGGCGCTCAAAGTCTGGGGGGCGGCCTGCGAGCGGGGGGGGGGGGGCTCGTGGCGGCCGGTCCGTGTGTAACGACCCGGGGGGCGGGGCCATTCCCGGGGGCTGACGATCCGCGGGGAGCGGGGCTCGTCGTGCCGGGACCGGGTGTAACGACCTGCGGTCCGGGGTCATTCCCGGGGGCTGACGATCCGAGGGATCGGGGCTCGTCGTGCCGGGAGGGTGTGTAACGACCTGCGGTCCGGGGTCATTCCCGGGGGCTGACGATCCGAGGGATCGGGGCTCGTCGCGCCGGGACCGGGTGTAACGACCTGCGGCCCGGGGTCACTCCCGGGGGCTTGGCTCCCCCGGGGGCGGGGGGCGCGGCCGTGGCCCTGCGATCGTCAGGCTGTGTAACGACCTGCGGCCCGCCGCGATTCCAGCCCAGCCGTGCGTCCGGTCACCCCCGCGAAGACCCGGTGAACGGACATATCGCCCAGCGGGCGCGAACGGCGTGGCGGGTGCCAAAGCATCCGGGTGGTGATCGACTCGACATCGCCGAAGTTGGGGTATCCGAGGCCGGATGACACCGCGATATCGGTGATGTCGAGTTGATCATGGCCGTTCGGGGCCGGTTGATGCCCCTGGGTCGGTGATGTCGAGTTGATCATGGCTGTCCGGGGGGCGGGCAGGTCTCGCGCTCCCGTTGTCGGCGCGCCGGGCGATCGGGGATGACCTGCTCAGGGCGGGTAAATCGGTTGAGGGGACCGGGGCGCTGCCGGCACGCTGGGTGTTCCGCCACCCACGTCCGGAGGAACCTCCCATGCGCCTGCTCCGTGATCTGTGGGCCACCTCGCCACGCCGTATGACGCTCGTGGCCATCCTGATCGTGCTGGGCGCCGCCGGTCAGGCGGGCGCGTCCGCGCTGGCCGGCGCGGTGCTCGTACACCGGTCGGCCGTTTCCTTCACGGTCCTCGCCGCCGCGTTGGCCGCCGTGGTGCTCAGCGACCTGGTGGTGAGCCTGGTGATGGCCGGGCTGACCGCCGACTGGTCCGCCGACGTCCGTCGGCGGCTCTGCCGGGTCGCGCTCGGGCAGGATCTGCCGAGCCTCGAGACCACCCCGGTCGGCGAGCTGCTGGACCGCATCGACGGGGATGTCTACCAGGTGGCGTCGGCGGTTCGTAACCAGGGTTCGCGGCTCGCCCAGGGGCTCTGCGTCGGTCTGCTGTCGATGGTCGTCGCGCTCGCCGTGTGGTGGCCGGCCGGCATCGCGATGCTGCTGCTGACCGTGGTGCTCGGGGTGGGGCTGCGCCGACCCACGGCACGGATCGGCCCGGCCCGGATGGTCGAGGAAGAGGCCTGGTCCGACCTCGCCGCCGTGATGGAGGAGGCGGTGCACGGCCAGGACGACGTGCGGACCAGCCTGGCCCAGCCGTACGTGCTGCGGCTCTATGCCCGGCGGGCCGCCACCGTGCTGTCCCGCGGCCATCGGGTCTGGGTGCTCTCGGCCAAGGTGGCGACGGTCGCCACCGCCACGATCCGGGTCGGCGTCGGCGCGGTGGTGCTCGGCGGGGCCTGGGCCCTGGCCACCGGCCGGGTCGACGCCGCCCGGCTCACCGCCATCTGGCTGCTCGCCCTGGCCTTCGGGGCCACGGCGGAACACGTCGGCCGGATGGTGCCCGAACTACAGGAGGCCCTCGGCGCGTGGGCCCGCGTGCAGCTGCTCCAGAAGGTTCGGCAGGAACCGGTCGGCGGGGCCACCCCGGTCGAGGGCGACCTGCGCATCCGGGACCTGACGTTCGGGTACGAGGTGAGCGGCCCGGAGAGTGGACGAGGTCCGGCCCTGCGCGGGCTCAGCCTCACCTTCGCGCGGGGACGCTCGTACGCCCTGATCGGGCGTACCGGGTCGGGCAAGTCGACCCTGGCGAAGGTGCTCACCCGGGCCGTGGACGTGCCGCCGGGCACCGTCTTCCTCGGCGGCACCGACCTGTGCGACCTCGACGTGGAGGAGTTGCGCCGCTGGGTGGCGCTGGTGCCGCAGCGCACCGAGATCGTGGCCGGCACGCTCGCCGAGAACGTCGCGCTCTACGACCCGGACCTGCTGGACGCCGCCGCCCGAGCGCTCGACGAACTGGGCCTGGCCGGCTGGATCGCCGAGCTGCCCGACGGATTGGCGACCCGGCTGGGGGAGGGCGGGCACGTGCTCTCCGCCGGGCAGGAACAGTTGGTGGCGTTCGCCCGGATCCTGGTCCGGGACCCGCACGTGGTGATCCTCGACGAGGCCACCGCGCGGTTGGACCCGGTGACCGAGGCGCGGGTGCAGCGGGCCACCGAGCGACTGCTGCGCGACCGGATCGGCATCGTGATCGCGCACCGACTCTCCTCGGTGCGCCGCTGCGACGAGGTGGTGGTGCTCGCCGACGGCGCGGTGGTCGAGGCCGGTCCGTTGGAGACGTCCACGCGGTTCGCCGAGTTGCTGGCGACCAGTCACGCCGCCGTCTACGCCGGCGGGGCGGCGACGTCCCGCACCGGCGGCGGCACCGACCTCCTGACCGGCCCGAGCACCGCCGGCACCGACCTGCTGGCCGACCCGAACACGGCGGGCACCGACCTGCTGGCCGGTCGGGACACGGCCGGCCCGAACACCGCCGGTCGGGACACCGCTGGCTCGGTTGAGGCGGCGGTGGCGGGGGCCGGGTCGGCGTCGGCGTCGCGTACCGACCCGCCGCCGTTGCCGCCGACGCCGCCGGCGCGGACCTTCCGGGAGATCATCCGGCTCTGCACCAACGATCCCCGGTACGGAGCCGCCGCGATCGCCCTGTTCCTCGGACTCAGCCTGCTGGGGCTGGACGGTCCGCTGCTGCCGTGGCTGTGGGCCGACCTGGTCGACGGCTCCGGCAGTCCGTACCTGCCCGCGTTGGGCATCGTGGCCGGGCTGCTGGTCACCCTGCCGCTGCCGTTCTACACGCACGTGTGGTTTCCGCACTGGTGGGTGCGGCAGATGCTGCGGATCGGCCTGCGGCTGGTGCACGGCCAGACCGGCCCTCGCCGGGTCAGCTCGCACAGCCCGGCGGAGGTGGTGGCCCAGGGCGGCGACACCGAGCGGGTGGTGCAGCTCGCCGACAACGTGTTGGACCAGACCGTGGCGGTGGTGCTGGTGGTGGCCATGACGGCGGTCACCGGCAGCGTCGTACCGGGGCTGTTCTTCCTCGGCACGATGGTGGTCTCCGGCCTGGCCGCGACGTTGTTCGGGCCGAAGCTGGAGCGCGCGGCGCGGGCGACCGTCGCGGCGCGGGCCGCCTTCGCCACCGCGTTGGTCTCCGCGCTCTCCGCGGCGCGGACGGTCAAGCTCGCCGGCGCGACGTCAGCGGTGCTGCGTCACCTGTCCGACCTGGACGTGCTGCGCAGTGACCGGCAGCGCCGGGAGATCGCCGTGCAGGTGTGGTCCCGGTCGACGCCGGCGGTGGTCAGCGGGCTGCTGCCGATCGGCGCGTGGGCCCTCTACCTGGGCGGCGAACTGTCGGCCGGCACGGTGCTGGTGGCCGTCTCCACGCTGGGCGCGGCCCGGTGGTTCGCCTGGACCACCGCGTCGTTGATCTCCCAACTGCCGTCGGCGCGGGTGTGGACCCGGCGGACGGTGGCGATGACGGGCGTGGGGGCGTACTCGGTGGGGGTGCCGGCGGTCGACCTGGCCGGCGGCACCGCGCCCGCGCCGACGCCGCCGCCGCGCCGCCCGCTGCGCCGACTGGAGCTGCGCGGCTTCTCGGTGGTGCACTCCGACGGCACGGTCGCCGTGCGCGACGTGGACCTGACGGTCCAGCGCGGGCAGTTGGTGCTGGTCGTCGGGCCGGTCGGAGCGGGCAAGTCCTCGCTGCTGCGGGCCCTCGCGGGCATCGTGCACCACACCGGCGAGCTGCGGTGGAACGGTGACACGGTCACCGAGCCCGAGCTGTTCCTACGCCCCAACCAGGTCGGTTACGTCGGTCAGCTACCCCGGGTGCTCTCCGGCACGGTGGTCGAGAACATCGCGCTCGGCCACCAGGTGGACGCGGCGGACGCGGTCAGCACGGCGCAGCTCGACCACGACCTGGCCGCCGCCGGGGGTGGGCTGGGCCTGCTCATCGGGCACAAGGGCACCCGGCTCTCCGGCGGGCAGCTCCAGCGGCTGGCCCTGGCTCGGGCGCTGGCGCCGCGTACCGAACTGCTGGTCGCGGACGACGTGTCGTCGGCGCTGGACGTCACGACGGAGCTGGCGCTGTGGCAGGCGCTGCGGGCGCACGGCGTGACCGTGGTGGGGTCCACCGCCAAGCGTGCCGCGTTGGTCCGGGCCGACCACGTCGTGGTGTTGGGGGAGGGCACGGTGGCGGCCCAGGGGACCTGGCGCGAGCTGGAGGGCGACTGGTCGCACCTCGCCGGCTGAGAGCCGGGGTCGGGCGGCTGCCGGGAACGGCAGCCGCCCGACGAGGCTGATCAGGCGCGGGCGTACTGGGCGGGACCGCTGTACGCGACGCCGAGCTTGCCGGCGGCGCGGCGCGGCCAGTACGGGTCGCGCAGCAGCTCCCGGCCGAGGAGCACCAGGTCGGCCTCGCCGCTGGCGATGATCTGCTCGGCGTGCTCCGGCTCGACGATCAGGCCGACCGCGCCGGTGGGTACGCCGGCCTCGCGGCGGATCTGGGCGGCCAGCGGCACCTGGTAGCCGGGGCCGAGCTGCGGGATGCGCTGCTCGGTGCTGACGCCCCCGGAGGAGGTGTCGACCAGGTCGACGCCGACGGCGGCCAGCTCCCCGGCGAGCACGACGCTGTCCTCGACGGTCCAGCCGCCCTCGACCCAGTCGGTCGCGGAGATCCGGGTGAGCACCGGCACGCTCTCGCCGACGGCGGCGCGTACCGCGCGGGCGACCTCCAGGGTGAGCCGCATCCGGCCGGCCCGGTCACCGCCGTAGGCGTCGGTGCGGTGGTTGGTCAGCGGCGACAGGAACTCGTTGAGCAGGTAACCGTGCGCGGCGTGCACCTCCACGGCCGCGAAGCCGGCGGCGAGGGCCCGCTCGGCGGCGGCGGCGAACGCGTCGATGACGCCCGCGATGCCCGCCGCGTCGAGTGCGGTCGGCGTCCGGTAGCTGGGGCTGAACGGCTCGGCGCTCGGGGCGACCGGCGTCCAGCCGCCCTCGGCGTCCGGCACCCCGCCGTTGCCCGACGCCCACGGCCGGTAGGTGGAGGCCTTGAACCCGGCGTGCGCGAGCTGAACGGCCGGCACCGCGCCGTGTGCGGCGACGAAGGCGGTCACCGGCCGCCAGGCGTCCACGTGCGCGCCGGACCACAGCCCGGTGTCCTGCGGGGAGATCCGACCCTCGGGGAGTACGGCGGTCGCCTCGGTCAGCACCAGTCCGGCCCCGCCGATCGCGCGGGTGCCGAGGTGGACGAGGTGCCAGTCGGTGGGCAGGCCGTCCGGGCCGGCCGAGTACTGGCACATGGGGGCCATGGCGATGCGGTTGGGCAGGGTGATCCCGCGCAGGGCCAGCGGTGTGAACAGGGAACTCATGTGCTCATCCTCTCGGTACGGCGACGGACCCCGCTGTCGAGGGGTCCGTCGCCGTGGAAGAACGGGTCAGGCGGGTACGGGGTTCAGCTCCGGCCGGGTGTCGGCGGCCACGGTCTCCGGCTCGGTGAGGTCACGGCGGCCGGCCGACTCGTACGCGGCCCGGTCGAGGGTGCCCTCCCGGGCGGCGACGACGGTCGGCACCAGCGCCTGCCCGGCCACGTTGGTGGCGGTGCGCATCATGTCCAGGATCGGGTCGATGGCGAGCAGCAGGCCGGCCCCGGCCAGCGGCAGGCCCAGCGTGCTCAGGGTGAGGGTGAGCATCACGATCGCGCCGGTCAGGCCGGCGGTGGCAGCCGAGCCGACCACCGAGACGAAGGCGATGAGCAGGTAGTCGGTGAGGCCGAGCTGCACGCCGAACACCTGGGCCACGAAGATCGCGGCGAGTGCCGGGTAGATCGCGGCGCAGCCGTCCATCTTCGTGGTGGCGCCGAACGGCACCGCGAACGAGGCGTACTCGCGGGGGACGCCGAGGCGCTCGACGGAGCGCTGGGTCACCGGCATGGTGCCCACCGAGGAGCGGGACACGAAGGCCAGCTCGATCGCGGGCCAGGCCCCGGCGAAGAAACGCAGCGGGTTGAGTCGGCCGGCGAGGATCAGCACCAGCGGGTAGACCACGAACAGCACGATGGCGCAGCCGACGTAGACGGCGGTGGTGAACTTCGCCAGCGGAGCCAGCAGGTCCCAGCCGTACGAGGCGACGGCGTTGCCGATCAGGCCGAGCGTGCCGATCGGGGCGAGCCGAATGACCCACCAGAGGGCCTTCTGCACGATCTCCAGCAGCGAGCGGTTCAGCGCCACGAACGGCTCGGCGGCCTCACCGACGAGCAGGGCAGCAGCGCCGATGACGACGGCGAGGAAGACGATCTGCAGGACGTTGCCCTCGACGAACGCGCCGACCGGGTTGGTGGGCACGATGCCGGTGAGGAAGTCCGTCCACGAGCCGGTCTTCTTCGGTGCGGCCGCGCCGCCCAGGTCGAGGGTCACGCCCCGGCCCGGGTCGACGAGCAGGCCGAGGCCGATGCCGATGCTCACCGAGATCAGCGCGGTGATGCCGAACCACATGAGGGTCTTGAGGGCGAGCCGGGCGGCGTTGGCCACGCCGCGCAGGCTGACCACGCTGACCACGATGGCGGTGAAGACCAGCGGCGGTACGGCCAGCTTGAGGAGCTGGACGAAGAGGGAGCCGATGGTGTGCAGGGTGCTGGTCAGCCAGCTCACGTCGTTGGCGCGGGCCAGGAAGCCGAGCGCCACGCCGAGGACGAGGCCGAGCAGGATCTGTACGGAGAAGGGGATTTTGCGCAGGCCGAAGGGCATGGGATGTCCAAGTGAGGTGGTCTGGTCGGGGTAGGCGAGTGAAGGACGGCTACGCCGGACAGATGCCGCTGGCCTGCAGTCGGAGATCGACATACAGGCGGACGGTAAGGCCCCAGACATTGGTCATCGTTGGTCGACGATACGCCGATAAGTTCGATCTGCAAGGTGTGATGCGCGTGACGCTCCTTACAGGCTTCGGTGTCGGCAAGTCAGGGCCAGGGCCGTGCCGGTGGCCACGCCCCACAGCACGGCCAACGCCAGAACCACCCGTTCCACCACGCCGACCAGCGAGCCCCGGCCGACCACGAGCATGGCCAGGCCGATCGTGGCGCACAGCGGCAGGGCGAGCGCCGCCGTCACCGCCGCCAGCCGGCGTACCACCGGTCCGGCCGGCCCGGACACCGCCAACGCCACCATGGCGAGGACCACCGCCGCCGTCGCCGCGATGCTCGCGCCGCCGTGCACCAGATCGGCCACCGTGGTCCGCTCGAACGGCGGTAGCGGGCACCCGGCGGAGCAGGTCACCGCCCCGGAGACCGCCGTGAGCACCGCGCCGCTGGCGAGCAGCGGCGGCGCGACCCGGACCCCGGGCGGCAGCGCCGCGGCGATCAGCAGCAACGCGCCGGCAAGAGCCAGAACCCCGATCCGGTACGTCACGGCGTGCGCGCTGCCGGCGATACCGGCCTCGCTCACGTACCCGGTGAAGCCCGGACCGGGACCGGCGACCACCGCGACGGTCACCGCGACCGCCCCGGCCACCGCGCAGCCGGCGGCGGCCGACCCGGCGACCCGGCGGGCCCGGCCCCCGTGGCCGCGAGGCGTCGTGGCGGTGCCGGCCCGACCCGGCTCAGCCACGTCCGTGCGGCGTCGTCCAGCCGGACTCGTCGGGCCCCAACGGCACGATGCCGGTCGGGTTGATCTCCCGGTGGGTGCCGTAGTAGTGCCGCTTGATGTGGTCGAAGTCCACCGTCTCGCCGAAACCCGGCGTCTGGAACAGGTCCCGGGCGTACGCCCAGAG
The DNA here is from genome assembly GCF_040656575.1 of Micromonospora sp. NPDC049801. NCBI lineage: Bacteria > Bacillati > Actinomycetota > Actinomycetes > Micromonosporales > Micromonosporaceae > Micromonospora > Micromonospora sp. NPDC049801. Next base: position 48,965 of record NZ_JBFAMS010000004.1, read on the forward strand.
CACCGGCATCTCGGTCAGCTTGTTCCGGTTGCACTTGAAGTGCCCGTGGTACGCCGCGTCGAAGCGGACCAGCGTGGTGAACAGCCGTACGTCCGCCTCGGTGATCGCGTCCCCCATCAGGTAGCGCTGCCCGGCCAGCCGCTCGGAGAGCGCGTCCAGCCGGGCGAACAGCGCCCGGAACGCCTCGTCGTACGCCTCCTGGGAGGTCGCGAAGCCGCACCGGTAGACGCCGTTGTTGACGTCGGTGTGGATCCCGGCCATCAGCGCGTCCATCTCGGGGCGCAGCGCGACCGGGTACAGATCCGGGGCGTCGGGGGCGTGCAGTGACCGCCACTCGGTGGAGAAGTCGAGGGTGAGCTGCGGGTAGTCATTGGTGACCACCCGGCCGGTCAGGGTGTCGACGAGCGCCGGCACGGTCACCCGGCCGGTGTAGTCCTCGTCGGTGGCCAGGTACGCCTCGGAGAGGAAGCGGACGCCGAGGACCGGATCGAAGCCGTCCGGGTCGAGCGCGAACGCCCAACCCCGCTCGTCCCGGATCGGGTCGACGGTGCCCAGCGAGATCGCGTCGTCCAGCCCGAGCAGGCCACGCACGATCCTCGCCCGGTGCGCCCACGGGCACGCGCGGCACCAGACGAGCCGGTACCGGCCGGCCTCCAACGGCCAGCGGTCCTGCTCGTCCGGACCGCCGCCCGGGGGCGAGGTCGAGTCGGCGGTGACCCGACCGGTGAACCGGTTGGGCTGACGGACGAACGCGCCGCCACGGCTGGTCTCTGCGCTGAACTGGGCCCGGGCCATGCCGTCAACCTATCCGTTGCCGGCGTGGATATCCTGGCGGCCGGCAGCCCCCCGCGATCCGGTGGGCCTGCCCCACCCCCGCCGTCTGCACCCCTGAAGGACTCGCGATGACCGTGGCATACCTGGTGGCCGGTGTCCGTACCCCGATCGGCCGGTACGCGGGCGCGCTGGCCGGCGTCCGCCCCGACGACCTGGCCGCCCACGTGATCCGCGAGTTGGTCGCCCGGCACCCGTCGGTGGACTGGGCCCGCGTCGACGACGTCGTACTCGGTTGCGCCAACCAGGCCGGCGAGGACAACCGCAACGTGGCCCGGATGGCGGCGCTGCTCGCCGGGCTGCCCGAGGAGGTGCCGGGCAGCACGGTCAACCGGCTCTGCGGCTCCGGTCTGGACGCCCTCGCCACCGCCGCCCGCTCCATCGTGGCGGGGGAGGCCGAGCTGGTGATCGCGGGCGGGGTGGAGAGCATGAGCCGCGCGCCCTTCGTCGTGCCGAAGGCGACCTCGGCGTACTCCCGCTCCGCCGAGATGTACGACACCACCCTGGGCTGGCGGCTGGTCAACCCGCTGATGCGCGACGGCTGGGGGATCGACTCGATGCCCGAGACGGCCGAGAACGTGGCCGCCGAGTACGGCGTCGACCGCGCCGAGCAGGACGCCTTCGCGTACCGCTCGCAGCAGCGCGCCGCCAAGGCGCAGGCCGACGGCCGGTTCGCCGAGGAGATCGTCCCGGTGTCCGTTCCCGCCGGTCGTCGGGAGACCCGACTGGTCGAGGTCGACGAGCACCCGCGCGAGACGTCGCTGGAGAAGCTGGCCGCGCTGCCCACCCCGTTCCGCGACGGCGGCACGGTGACCGCCGGCAACTCGTCGGGCGTCAACGACGGCGCGGTGGCCCTGCTGGTGGCCGGCGAGGCCGCGGTGCGGCGGTACGGCCTCACCCCGCTGGCCCGCGTCGTCGGCGCGGCGACGGCGGGCGTGCCGCCCCGGATCATGGGGATCGGCCCGGTGCCGGCCACCCGCAAACTGCTCGACCGGACCGGCGTCGACCTGGCGGCGGTGGACGTCGTCGAGCTGAACGAGGCGTTCGCCGCGCAGTCCGTGGCGGTGCTGCGCGAACTGGGACTGCCCGTGGACGCCGAGCACGTGAACCCCAACGGGGGCGCGATCGCGCTCGGGCACCCGCTGGGCGCGAGCGGTGCGCGGCTGGCGCTCACCGCCGCACTGGAGCTGCGCCGCCGGGGCGGCCGTCGGGCGCTCGCCACCATGTGCATCGGTGTCGGTCAGGGCATCTCGCTGCTGCTGGAATCCGCCGCCTGAGTGCGGAAAGTTACGTGAGGGGATCTCCCGTACGCGGTGGCCGGCGGCCTAGAGTGGTCCACACCACACGACCCGCGGGGTCGGCCGGCGGCCGCGTACGCCCGTCGACGCCGGTGCCTCGCGCTGCGGCGACGAACTGGGGGGCACACCGATGCCGGACGCACTGCCGACCGAGATTGACCTGACCAGGCCGAGCGCGGCCCGGGTGTACGACTACTTCCTGGGCGGGGCGCACAACTTCGAGATCGACCGGCAGTTGGCCGAGCAGATCGCCAGCATGACCCCGAACCTCGCGGCCACCATGCGCTCCGGCCGCGATTTCCTGCGCCGCGCCGTCCGGGCGCTGCTCGACGCCGGTATCGACCAGTTCCTCGACATCGGCTCCGGCATCCCGACCGTGGGCAACGTGCACGAGGTGGCTCAGGCGGCCAACCCGAAGGCCCGGGTGGTCTATGTCGACATCGACCCGGTGGCGGTCGCGCACAGCCGGGAACTGCTCGCGGGCAACGACCTGACCGCAGTGATCCACGCCGATCTGCGCGAGCCGGAGCGGATTCTCGCCGAGACCCGACGGCTCGGGTTGATCGACTTCGAGCGTCCCATGGGCATCCTGCTGGCCGGGGTGGTGCACTTCGTTCCGGACGCCGACCGTCCCGACGAGATCCTGGCGACCCTGCGGGCCGCCGCCGCGCCGGGCAGCTTCCTGGTCGTCTCGCACTCCACCTTCGAGGACCAGCCGCAGGAGATGCTGGACGCCCAGCGCCTCTCCTCCCGGACCGACACCGAGATCACCCTGCGCTCCCGCGCGCAGGTCACCGGCTTCTTCGGCGACTGGACGGTGCTCGAACCGGGCGTCGTGCACATGCCACTGTGGCGCCCCGACTCGCCCGAGGACGTCGACGAGCACCCCGAGCGGTTCGGCGCCTTCGGCGGCGTCGCCCGGTACGACCAGCCCGCCGGCTGACCCCATGGCCGCCGTCCCGGACCCCACCGGGGTCGACGTCGGCCGGACCGGTGTCGAGGCGTACGCCGCTGACTGGGCCCGTGTCGTACGCCGCATCGGTTTCGTGCCGCACAGCGCGGCCGAGACCGAGCGGCTGCTGCTGCTGCACACCGTCCGGCTGGCGGAGATCGTGCGAGCCGAGCCGTTCAGCGCCCGTCCCGCCGAGGAGGTGGGGCGGGCCCTGGTGGAGGCGCACCTGACCGAGCCCCGGGCGTTGGAGTGGTCGCTGCGCGCGCTCGGTGACGACTTCCCCGCCCGGGTGCTGGCGGCCGACGGTCGACCCGCCGATCTGGGCGACCGGATCGCGGCGACGCAGGGCGCGCTGGCGGCCGGGTTCGCCCGCGCCCTGCGCGACCGCACCTTCGCCCAGCAGGAGCGCATCGCCCGTTCGGCGTGGCAGGCGCGGGATGAGGTCGAGCAGGCGTTGCGCGACAGCGAGGCGCGGTTCCGGGCGGTCTTCACGGGCGCCGCCATCGGTATCGGCATCGCCGGGGTGGACGGGCAGATCATCGACGTCAACACGGCCTTCGCCGAGATGCTCGGCTACTCGATCGAGGAGCTGCGCCGGATCAACGTGGCGACGCTGTTCCACGCCGACGACGCCGCCGGCATGTGGGAGCTGTACCAGGAGCTGATCGAGGGCAAGCAGGACTCGGCCCGGGTCCAGAAGCGCTACTACCGCAAGGACGGCAGCGTCGTCTGGACGGATCTGGCCGTCTCGCTGATCCGGTACGACGACGGCCGGCCACGGTTCACCGTCGCGATGATCGAGGACATCACCGAGCGGTACGAGCTCCAACAGCGGCTGCGCTTCCAGGCGCTGCACGATCCGCTCACCGGGCTCCCCAACCGGACGTTGTTCTTCGAGACGTTGGGCCGGGTCTTCGACACCGCCGCCCCCGGCCAACGGGTCGGGGTGTGCTTCCTCGACCTGGACGGCTTCAAGACCATCAACGACAGCCTCGGCCACGACCTCGGCGACCGGCTGTTGGTGACGATCGGCCGGCGGCTCGCCGAGTGTGTGGCCGACCGGGGTCACCTGGTCGCCCGGATGGGCGGCGACGAGTTCGTCATCCTGGTCGACGGCGGCGGTGACGTCGAGGACGCGGTGGCCGTGGCGGAGGCCGCGCTGGCCGCCGTCGCCGCGCCCGTACACGTCGGCGACCAGCAGTTGGCGGTCTCCGCCAGCGTCGGGATCGTGGACTGCCCGGCCGCGGAGACCACCGCCTCGGAGCTGATGAAAGCCGCCGACACGACGCTCTACTGGGCAAAGGCGGCCGGGCGGGGTCGGTGGGCGGTGTACGACCCGGAGCGCAGTGCCCGTGACCACGCCCGGTCGGCGCTGGTCGCCGGACTGCCCGCCGCGCTGGACCGGGGTGAGTTCGTCCTGCACTACCAGCCGATCGTGTCGCTGCTGGAGGGCACCATGCTCGCCGTGGAGGCGCTGGTCCGCTGGGAACACCCGGAGCTTGGTCTCATCGGCCCGGATCACTTCATCGGCCTCGCCGAGGAGACCGGTCTGATCGTCCGGCTCGGGGAGTGGGTGCTGCGGCGGGCCTGCCGCGACGCCGAACGGTGGTGGCGGGAGTTCCCCGAGGCGCGGGTCGTGGTCAGCGTCAACCTGGCCGCCCGGCAGGCCGACGACCCGGCGATCGTCGCGACGGTGGCCGACGCGCTCGCCACCAGCGGTCTCCCGGCGGAGCTGCTGCAACTGGAACTGACCGAGAGCGCCGTCATGGGCAGCGCGGGCGAGCCGCTGCGCAGCCTGCACCGGCTCGCGGCGCTGGGCGTCCGACTCGCGGTCGACGACTTCGGCACCGGCTACTCCAACCTCGCGTACCTGCGGCGGCTGCCGATCCACTGTCTGAAGCTGGCCGGCCCGTTCGTCGAGGGCATCCGCGCCGACGGTACGGACGAGGCGGCGGACCACCGCGACGAGCGGATCGTCGACGCGTTGGTCAGGTTGGCGCACGCGTTGGAGCTGTGGGTCACGGCCGAGGCGGTGGAGACCGGCGTGCAGGCGGAGCGGCTACGGGCCCTGCGCTGCGACACCGGGCAGGGGCGGTACTTCGGCGCTCCGGTGCCCGCGCAGGACATCACGGCCCGGCTCCGGCAGGCTACGGCGTGAGGCACGCGGGCTGGCCGGCGACGGACGGCGACGGCGTGAGCGGCGGGCCGGTCCGGTCCGCGTGGTGCCGACGGAAGGCGACGGCGTGAGCCTGAACGACTCGCAGACGGTGGTGACCGTGGTGGCCGCGCTGGCCATCGTGGCCGGGCTGGCGGGTGTGGTGGTGCCCGGCCTGCCGGCGCTCCCGCTGTGCTGGGGCGGGGTGCTGGTCTGGGCGATCTTCGGCGGGGCCGGCCCCGCGGGTTGGGCGGTGTTCGCCGCCGCCACGCTCGTCGCGGTCGGCGGCATGGTCGTGAAGTATCTCTGGCCGGGGCGGAACCTCAAGCGGACCGGTGTGCCGACGTCGTCCCTGCTGGCCGGGGGCGCGCTCGGGCTGGTGGGGTTCTTCGTGATCCCCGTGGTCGGCCTGCTGCTGGGTTTCGTCGTCGGGGTGTGGGCGGCGGAGCGGCTGCGGCTGGGCAGCAACCGGCTCGCCTGGCCGTCCACCGTGCAGGCCCTCAAGGCGGTCGGCCTGTCCATGCTGGTGGAGTTCCTGGCCGGCCTGACCATCGGCGCCCTCTGGGTCGGCGGCCTCCTGCTGACCTGATCCACCGGGCTTCGACGCGTTCCGTTGAGCCGTAGGGTGAGGGCGTGCGACTGGTCAAGTTCACGCATGCCTGTGTCCGCCTTGAGGACGACGAGCGCCGACTGCTGATCGATCCCGGCGTCTGGACCGAGCCGGAGGCCTTCGACGGGGTCACCGACATCCTGGTGACTCACGAGCACGACGACCACTTCGATCTTGAGCGGGTCGCCGAGGTGTCAGCCTCTCGTCCGGTGCGGCTCTTCGCGCCGGAGCCGGTTCGAGAACTCGCCGTGCGGGGCGGATTGGCGGAGGCGGTCACCGTGGTCACGGCGGGTGCGGAGTTTCGTGCCGGCGGCTTCCGGGTGGCGGCGGTCGGCGGTGAGCACGCGGAGATCTACGACGGACTGCCGGGCTGCGTGAACCTCGGCTATGTGGTCGAGGGCGTCTACCACCCCGGCGACTCGTACTTCGTACCTCACCAGCGGGTGACGACGCTTCTCGTGCCAGCCGCAGGCCCTTGGGGCAGGCACCGCGAGGCCATCGACATGACGCGGGCGATCGCCCCGGAGCGGGCGTTTCCCATCCACGATCGGGCACTGTCGGCGGACGTCGGCTATGAGAACTTCGACGGCTGGATGGAGTACAAGGGCGCAACCGAATACCGGCGGATCCCCGTCGGCGACAGCGCGACCCTGTGATCGCGTGCGCATCGTGGTGCTCGGCGGTCTCGGCGCCTGGCCCTCGGCCGACCAGGGCTGTGCCGGCTTCCTGGTCGAGCGCCAGGGTTTCCGGCTGCTGATCGATCCCGGCTACGCGACCCTGCAACCGCTGCTGACCCGGCTGCCCGCCTCGGCGGTCGACGCCGTGTACGTCAGCCACGGCCACCCCGACCACTGCGCCGACCTGCAGCCACTGCTGCGGGCCAGGGCGTTGGCCGACCGACCCGCCCCGGCGCTGCCGGTGTACGCGCCCACCGGCAGCCTCGATGCGCTGCTCGCGATCGACGATGCGGGGCTCGTCGACACGGCGTACGAGCTGCACGAGTTCACCCCCGGCGACACCTTCGACGTCGGTCCGTTCACCCTGCGGACCTGGTCGTTGCCGCACTGGGTGCCCAACGCGGGAGCCCGCATCACCGCCGGCGGGACGGCGCTGGCGTACACCGGGGATACCGGCCCGAGCCCGATGCTGGCCGAGCTGGCCCGCGACGCCGACCTGCTGATCGCCGACGCGACGTACGTCGACGAGATCCCGGACCGGCAGGTCGGATTCCTGTCGAGCGCAGCCGAGGTGGGCCGTCACGCCAGTACGGCACGCGCCAGAGCGGTCCTGTTGACCCACCTGTGGCCCGGCACGGACCCGGAGGCGGCGATCGCCGCGACGCGGCAGGCGTACGCGGGGCCGGTCGCCGTGGCCCGACCGGGCGTGGTGCTCGATCTGCCCGGCTGACGTCCGGGCCCGGCGGGACAGGGGGTGCCCGGTCAGCCGACCGGGCACCCCTCAGGGGCGTAGGCCCTAGTAGTCCTGGTAGGCGGTATACCGGCGGCTGCCCGTCGTGCCGTCCTGCACCCACACGGTCACCCGGACGGTATCGCTCAGCTTCGGAGTGGGGTAGGCGTGGTTGCCCTCGTCGCAGGTGTCGTTGAAGCCGTCGGCGTCCTCGGCGGTCGCGATGACCTTGCCCGTGGTGAGGTTCCGCATCTCCGCCCGCGCACGGTAGCCGTCCTTCTTGTCGTCGCAGACCGACAGCTCCCAGGCGTTGTAGACCTCCAGGTACGCCGTCGCGGAGTCGTTCGTGGTCTCCACGGCGATCTCGTAGAGGGCGGCGGTCCGCGCGGCAGCGGTGCCCGCCTGGGCCGCCGTCGCGCCGACGGGCAACAGCATGAGCGTGGCCAGAGCCATGGTTGAGATCCTTCGCAGCACTGTTCGTCCTCCCGGTCGTGTGCCGGCCGGAATCAGGTCGGCCGGATGACTCCACGATGGGGAGGCCGGATCAACCGGGGCAACGGTGGACGGCGTTCGGGACGGATCCGAACAGCCCTGCCGGGGCCGGGCGCGGCGGCGCGGGGCACCTTCGTCGGATACGGCGGGAGGCCGTACGCGAGAGAGAGGCGGCGCCCCGCGCCACCGTGTGCCGGACGTTGCCGAGCGCCCGGCGGAGCCCGTCGCGATCGGGCCTGGTCACGGGTAACAGCATGCGGTCGTCAAGTGTGCGGTGGCAACGGGATTAGCGGGACGGTACCCGTGACGTATTGACCGGCCGTGATCAACGGGACGACACTTTGCGCACTCGTTGACGGAACCACCTCAGGGAGGTGCGCAGTGGCCACGACGCCCGTTCCGACCGCAGAGCAACCGATGGACGACGACGCCCGGCGACTCGCCGAACTCGGCTACAAGCAGGAACTGCGCCGCAAGTGGAGCGGCTTCTCCAACTTCGCCATCTCGTTCTCGATCATCTCGATCCTGGCCGGCTGCTTCACCACGTTCGGCCAGGCGTGGAACAACGGCGGACCGGTCGCCATCTCCTGGGGCTGGCCGCTGATCTCACTGTTCATCCTGATCATCGGTTTCTGCATGGCCGAGCTGGTGTCGGCGTACCCGACGGCGGGCGGCATCTACTGGTGGGCGGCGACCATGGGTCGCCCGGCGCACGGCTGGTTCACCGGCTGGTTGAACCTGATCGGCCTGGTCGCCGTCACCGCGTCGGTCGACTACGGCTGCGCGACCTTCCTCAACCTCACCCTGTCGGCGCTCTTCGACGGCTGGGCCGGGACGCTGCGGCAGGCGTTCATCCTGTTCGTGATCATCCTGGCGCTGCACGGCCTGATCAACATCTACGGGCACCGGATCATCGACGTACTCCAGAACGTCTCGGTCTGGTGGCACGTGGCCGGCGCCGCCGTCGTGGTGGCCATCCTGGTGTTCGTCCCCGACAACCACCAGAGCTTCCAGTTCGTGTTCACCGAGCGGTTCAACAACTCGGGCTTCGGTGACGGTGACACCGGCGGCCTGACCTTCTGGTTCTACGTGCTGCCGCTGGGCTTCCTGCTCACCCAGTACACGATCACGGGCTTCGACGCCTGCGCGCACGTGTCCGAGGAGACCCGGGGTGCGTCCCAGGCCGCCGCCAAGGGGCTCTGGCAGTCGATCTTCTACTCGGCGGTCGGCGGCTGGATCCTGCTGCTGGCCTTCCTGTTCGCGGCCACCGACGTCGAGGCGGTCAACGCCGCCGGCGGCTTCTCCGGCGCCATCTTCGAGTCCGCGCTGACCCCGGTCTTCTTCAAGGTCGTCATCATCATCTCCACCATCGGGCAGTTCTTCTGCGGCATGAGCTGCGTGACGTCGATGAGTCGCATGGCGTACGCGTTCAGCCGTGACCGGGCCGTGCCGGGCTGGCGGCTCTGGTCGAAGGTCGACCGCAACGGCACCCCGGTCAACGCGATCATCGGCGCCACGGTCGCCGGCCTGGTGCTCACCCTGCCGGCGCTCTACGAGAGCTCGGCCGGTATCCCGATCGCCTTCTACGCGGTGGTCTCCGTCGCGGTGCTCGGCCTCTACCTGTCCTTCCTCATCCCGATCGCGCTGCGGCTGCGCATGGGCGACCGATTCGTGCCCGGTCCGTGGACGCTGGGACGCAAGTACAAGCTGTTCGGCTGGATCGCGGTCATCGAGATCGCGGTCATCGCCGTGTACTTCGTGCTGCCGATCGTGCCCGCCGGGGTGCCCGGCGACGACGAGTTCACCTGGTCCGCGGTGAACTACGCGCCGCTGGCCGTCGGCGGGGTGCTGCTGGTGGTGGCCGTCTGGTGGTACGCCTCGGCCCGGAAGTGGTTCACCGGCCCGGTCCGTACCGTCGAGGAGCGGTCCGCGCGTACGCCCGCCGAAGGCTCCTGACCCCCCTGCGGTGTAAGGAAGGGCCCCTTGTTCAACAAAATCCGATAACAAGGGGCCCTTCCTTGCATCCGGGGCGGTGCGCGGGGGCATTGACGGTGATCCGGTTTGCCAGTAGACCTTGGTGATGGAGGCCCGCTCATGAGGAATGCGCCGCTCACGCTGGAACAACTGCGGGTCGCCGTCGACGATGGCGAGATCGACACCGTGGTGCTGGCCCTGGTCGACATGCAGGGCCGGTTGCAGGGCAAGCGGTTCCACGCGCCCTTCTTCCTCGACCAGGTCGTCGAGGGCGGCAGCGAGGGCTGCAACTACCTGCTGGCGGTGGACGTCGACATGAACACCGTCGACGGGTACGCGATGTCGAGCTGGGAGCGCGGCTACGGCGACTTCGCCATGGTGCCGGACTTCGCCACCCTGCGCCGGGTGCCCTGGCAGCCGGGCTCGGCGATGCTGCTGGCCGACCTCGCCTGGCTGGACGGCTCCGGTGACGTGGTCGCCTCGCCCCGGCAGATTCTGCGCAAGCAACTGGACCGACTGGCTGAGCACGGGCTGACCGCGTACGCCGGCACCGAGCTGGAGTTCGTGCTGTTCCGCGACTCGTACGAGGACGCCTGGCGGCGCGGCTACCGCGACCTCACCCCGGCAAACCAGTACAACGTGGACTATTCGCTGCTCGGGACCGCCCGGGTGGAGCCGCTGCTGCGTCGGATCCGTACCGAGATGGCCGCCGCCGGGCTCACCCCGGAGAGCGCCAAGGGCGAGTGCAACCTCGGCCAGCACGAGATCGCCTTCCGGTACGACGAGGCGGTGGCCTGCGCCGACCACCACGTCATCTACAAGAACGGCGCGAAGGAGATCGCCGCCCAGGAGGGCATGTCGATCACCTTCATGGCCAAGCCGAACGAGCGGGAGGGCAACTCCTGCCACATCCACTTCTCGCTCCGGGACTCGTCCGGCTCGTCGGCCATGCTCGGTGACGGGCCGGCGCACCTGAGCGAGACCGGGCAGCGGGTGCTTGCCGGGTTGCTCGCCACCATGCGGGAGTTCAGCCTGCTCTTCGCGCCGAACATCAACTCGTACAAGCGCTACCAGCCGGGCTCGTTCGCCCCGACGGCGCTTCGCTGGGGTGTCGACAACCGCACCTGCGCGCTGCGGGTGGTCGGGCACGGGCAGGGCATGCGGGTGGAGAACCGGGTGCCCGGCGCCGACGTCAACCCGTACCTGGCGATCGCCGGGCTGGTCGCGGGCGCGTTGCACGGCATCGAGCAGGGGCTGGAGCTGGGCGCGGAGTGCGCCGGCAACGCGTACGACGACCCGGACGCCGAGCGCGTCCCCAGCACGTTGCGCGACGCCCTGACCCTGTGGGAGGCGTCCGAGGTGGCCCGCGAGGCGTTCGGCGACGAGGTGGTGGCCCACTACGCCAACCAGGCAAAGGTGGAGCTGAAGGCCTTCGACGCGGCGGTAACGGACTGGGAGCTGACCCGTGGCTTCGAACGCCTCTAGGGCCTGTTTCATAAGAACTGGCCGGCCTGCGGCGGGCCCGGACGACGACCGGCGGCGTCGCGGTGTCGTCCGGATACAACACCGGTATCCGGACGACACCGCGCCTTGCCGGATCGCCGCCCGGACTCCGCCTCGGCTCGACCGCCCTTATGAAACAGGCCCTAGGGCCTGCCTCCGCCGCGATCTTGCACTTTCTGTCGTTGGTTTGGGGCGACTCGCGGCTTATGTCGGCACAGAAAGTGCAAGATTGCGCGGATTGGTGAGGGGTGGGACGCGTGAGCATGCTTGTTGATCCGGCTTCCGGGGTGGGGTTTCGGGAGGTTACCGGGGCCTCGGTGGGGGAGGTGGATGCTGCCATCTCGCGGGCCGCGACGGCGTTCGAGACGTGGCGGGAGGTGGCGCCGGGGGATCGGGGGCGGCTGTTGCGGCGGTTCGCCGCCGTCGTCGACGCGCACCTGGACGAGCTGGCCCGGTTGGAGGTGCGCAACTCCGGGCACACCATCGGCAACGCCCGCTGGGAGGCCGGCAACGTCCGCGACGTGCTGGACTACTACGCCGGTGCGCCGGAGCGGTTGACCGGCCGGCAGATCCCCGTACCCGGTGGCCTCGACGTCACCTTCCACGAACCGCTCGGCGTGGTTGGCGTGATCGTGCCGTGGAACTTCCCGATGCCCATCGCCGCCTGGGGGTTCGCCCCGGCCCTCGCCGCCGGCAACACGGTGGTGCTCAAACCCGCCGAGCTGACCCCGCTCACCGCGCTGCGCCTGGCCGAGCTGGCCCGCGAGGCCGGCCTGCCCGAGGACGTGTTCACCGTGCTGCCCGGCGAGGGCGCGGTGGTGGGGGAGCGGTTCGTCAGCCACCCGGCCGTTCGCAAGATCTGCTTCACCGGCTCCACCGAGGTCGGCACGCGCATCATGGCCGGCTGCGCCGCCCAGGTGAAGCGGCTCACGCTGGAGTTGGGCGGCAAGAGCTCCAACATCGTCTTCGCCGACGCCGACCTGGAGACCGCCGCCGCGACCGCGCCCGGCGCGGTCTTCGACAACGCCGGCCAGGACTGCTGCGCACGGTCGCGGATCCTGGTCCAACGACCGGTGTACGACAGGTTCCTGGAACTGCTCGAACCAGCGGTACGCGCCGTCCGGGTCGAGGACCCGTCCCGCGACACCGCCGAGATGGGCCCGCTGATCTCGGCGGCCCAGCGGGACCGCGTCGCCGGTTACGTGACCGGCGCGAAGGTCGCCTTCACCGGCTCCTGCCCCGACGGCGCCGGCTTCTGGCACGCGCCGACCGTGCTGCTGGCCGATTCGCCCGCCGACCGGCACTGGCGGGAGGAGATCTTCGGGCCGGTGGTCTCGGTGCTGCCGTTCGACGACGAGGCCGACGCGGTGCGGCTCGCCAACGACACCGAGTACGGCCTCTCCGGCTCGATCTGGACCCGGGACATCGGGCGCGCGCTGCGGATGGCGCGGGCGGTCGACTCGGGCAACCTCAGCGTCAACTCGCACTCCTCGGTGCGCTACTGGACCCCGTTCGGCGGGATGAAGCGCTCCGGACTCGGCCGTGAGCTGGGCCCGGACGCGCTGCACTCCTTCACCGACGTCAAGAACGTGTTCATCGCGACGAAGGAGTGAGGCCAGTGCAGGGTCGGTTGCAGGACCGGGTGGCCGTGGTCACCGGAGCGGGCAGCGGCATCGGGTTGGCCACCGTCCGGCGGTTCGCCGCCGAGGGGGCGCGGGTGGTCTGCGTCGACATCGACGCGGCGGCGGGCGAGAAGGCCGCGCAGGAGTGCGGCGGCGAGTTCGTCCGCGCCGACGTCGCCGACGAGGCGGCGGTACGTGACCTGTTCGACGGGGTGGCCGACCGGCACGGTCGGGTGGACATCGCGTTCAACAACGCCGGCATCTCCCCGCCGGACGACGACTCCATCCTGGACACCGGCCTGGACGCGTGGGAGCGGGTGCTGCGGGTCAACACCACGAGCGTCTACCTGTGTTGCAAGTACGCGATTCCGCACATGCGGCGGCAGGGCAAGGGGTCGATCATCAACACGGCCTCGTTCGTCGCGTTGATGGGAGCGGCGACGTCGCAGATCGCGTACACCGCGAGCAAGGGCGGCGTGCTGGCGATGACCCGCGAGTTGGGCGTGCAGTTCGCCCGCGAGGGCATCCGGGTCAACGCGCTCTGCCCCGGCCCGGTGGCCACCCCGCTGCTGCTGGAGCTGTTCGCCGCCGACCCGGAGCGGGCCGCCCGCCGGCTGGTGCACGTGCCGATGGGTCGGTTCGGTGAGCCGGCGGAGATCGCCGCCGCGGTGGCCTTCCTGGCCAGCGACGACGCCTCGTTCATGACCGCCGCGCAGTTCGTGGTCGACGGCGGGATCACCGGCGCGTACGTCACTCCGCTATGAGGCGGCCCCTGATCGGGATCAGCGCGTACGTCGAGCCCGTCGACTGGGCCGTCTGGCGTGGTGTGCGGGCGGTCCTGGTGCCCGAGGCGTACGTGCGGGCGGTGACCGCCGCCGGTGGCCGGGCGGTGGTGCTGCCCCCGGACGACGTCGACGCCGACGTGCTGGCGGTCCTCGACGGGCTGCTGCTGGCCGGGGGCGCCGACGTGGGCCCGGGGCGGTACGGCCAGCAGCCGCACCCGCGGACCGAGGACCGGCCGGACCGGGACGCCGGTGAGCTGACCCTGCTGGCGGCTGCCCTCGCCGCCGACCTGCCCGTGCTCGGCGTCTGCCGGGGGATGCAGCTGCTCGCCGTCGCCTACGGCGGCACCCTGCACCAGCACCTGCCGGACGTGCTCGGCTCCGAGGAGCACCGGCCGGCGCCGGGCGTCTACGGCGCCCATCCGGTGCGCTTCGCGCCGGGCAGCCTCGCGGCGCGGACCCTGGCCGGGGTTCAGCAGGTCAACTCGTACCACCATCAGGCGGTCGCCACCGCGGGCCGGCTCACGGTGACCGGCTGGGCGGCCGACGGCGTGATCGAGGCGGTGGAGGATCCGGCCCGTGCGTTCGTGCTGGGCGTGCAGTGGCATCCGGAGAACGAGCCGGACCCGCGCCCGATCACCGCGCTGGTCCGGGCCGCCCGGGGGTCCGGCTCGCCGGTGAGTGACCACGACGAGGGGGTACGCGTGGCCGGATCACCGGTGCTGTGACGCAGGTCGCCCCCGTCGCATGGGTCGGGCGGTGGGAGGATCAGCGTATGGGCAAGGTCTATCCGGAGATCGACGGTCGTCTGCGGGAGTTCATCGCGGCCCAGCAGGTCTTCTTCGTGGCTACCGCGCCGTCCGGTCCCGAGGGGCATGTCAATGTCTCACCGAAGGGCATGACGGGCACCTTCGTGGTCCTCGGCCCGCACCGGGTGGCCTACCTCGACTATCACGGCAGCGGGGCGGAGACCATCGCCCACCTGCGGGACAACGGCCGCATCACGCTGATGTTCTGCGCCTTCGACGGGCCGCCGAAGATCGTGCGCCTGCATGGCAGGGGCCACACCGTGGCGGTGACCGAGGCGGGCTTCGCCGACCGTCTCGCCGAGTTTCCCGCTCCACCGGACGTGCACGCCGTACGGGCCGTCATCACCGTCGACGTGCAGCGGGTCAGCGACTCCTGCGGTTACGCCGTGCCGCTGATGGACTACCGCGCGGAACGCGACCTGTTACTCACCTCACACTCCCGTCGCACGGCCGATGATCTGGTGACCTATCGCGCCACCAAGAACGCCGCGAGCATCGACGGATTGCCGGTCTTCTGAGTGCTCAGGACACGTGTGCGCCCCCGTCGGTGCGCCGCGTCCGCCCCCGTGCCGTCGGGTCGGCGACCACCGGAGTGCACGTAACCAGCGTCCACGGGTCGTCATGCGTTACGTTGCTGGTCCGCCGGGGTACAAGTCGGAGCACGGCGCGTGGAGATCAACGGCTGAGGGGTACGGCCGAAGCGGGGGAGGCTGCATGAGCTCGGCCCAGGGGGGCGCGGACGCGGGGCGTTCCTTCGCGGACGGCCACGAGATCCCCCCGCTGTTGGCCGCCGCCTTCGCGAACGGCGGTGAGCTGGGCGAACGGCTCCGCGCCCTCGACTGGTCCACCGCGCCGCTGGGCGGGCCGTCCCGCTGGCCGGTGGCCCTGGCCAGCGCCGTCGGCATGATGCTCTCCTCCAGCGCGCAGATCGTCATGTTCTGGGGCGACGACCAGCTCGCCTTCTACAACGACGCGTACCGGCCGACCATCGGCAGCAAGCATCCGCACGTGCTCGGTCAGCCGGCCCGACACCACTGGGCCGAGACGTGGGACGTCCTCGGCCCGCTGCTCGAAGGCGTCCGCAGCACCGGGCTCTCCTACCGGGGCGCCGACCACCCCTTCCTGCTGGACCGCTCCGGCTTCGTCGAGCAGACCTACTTCGACGTCTCGTACGACCCGATCCGCGGCGCCGACGGCTCGGTCAGCGGCGTGTACTGCATCGTCAACGAGACCACCGGCCGGGTGGTCGGTGAACGCCGACTGCGGGCGTTGTCCGAACTGGGCGCCGAGCTGGCCGACGTGAACAGCGCCGGCGAGCTGGGCCGGACCGCCGCCGACGTGCTCGGCCGGCACTCCGCCGACGTACCCTTCGCGCTCATCTACCTCGCCGACGACACCGGTGAGTTCCGGCTCACCGGGGCCAGCGGCGTCGATCCGGCGGCGGTCGACGCTCCACCGGCGACGTTCGCCGAACTGGTCGCCGAGGGCGCCTCCGCCACCGTGCGGGTGCGCGACCTGGTCGCGCGGCGACCGGCCGACGCCTCCGACGTGGCGCTCGTGCTGCCCGTGAAGGCGACCAACGAGACCGTCGGCGCGCTGGTCGTCGGCGTGGCCCGCCTGCTGCCGCTCGGCGACGAGTACCGCGACTTCCTCGACCTGGTGGCCGCGCAGGTCTCCCGGGCGGTCGGCACCCAGCGGGCGTACGAGCAGGAGCGCGCCCGAGCCGCCGAGCTGGCCGCGCTGGACCGGGCGAAGACCAACTTCTTCGCCAACGTCAGTCACGAGTTCCGCACCCCGTTGACGCTGGTGCTCGGCCCGCTGGAGGACATGCTGGCCGACCCGGAACTGCCCGCCGCCTACACCGACCGACTCGTCGTGATGCACCGCAACGCGATGCGGCTGCTCAAGTTGGTCAACACCGTGCTCGACTTCTCCCGGTTGGAATCCGGCCGGCTCGCGGCCCACTACCAACCCACCGACCTGGCCGACTACACCGCCCGACTGGCCAGCACCTTCCGCTCGGCCACCGAACGCGCCGGCCTGCGGCTGGTCGTGGACTGCCCGCCGCTGCCCGCGCCGGTCTTCGTCGACCGGGACATGTGGGAGAAGATCGTCCTCAACCTGGTGTCGAACGCCGTGAAGTTCACCTTGGACGGCGAGATCCGCGTGCGGGTCCGGGCCGACGGCGATCTCGCCCGGCTGGATGTCGTCGACACCGGCGTCGGGATCGTCCCGGACGAACTGCCGCACGTCTTCGAGCGTTTCCACCGGGTGCCCGGCGCGCGCGCCCGTACCCATGAGGGCACCGGTATCGGGCTGGCGCTGGTCCGCGAGCTGGTCGAGATGCACGGCGGTACGGTCGGCCTGACCAGCCAGGTCGACGAGGGCAGCACCTTCACGGTGACCGTCCCGTTCGGGTCCGATCACCTGCCCGCCGACCGGGTGGTCGCGTTCGCCCCCCTGCCGACGGGCGAGCCCGAGCAGGCCCGGCTCTTCGTGGCGGAGACCGCCCTGTGGGCCGCCGAGGACGGCACCGGTGAGGCCGGCCAGCAGCCGACCGCACTCGCCCCGAGCGGCCGGATCCTGGTCGTCGACGACAACGCCGACCTGCGTGAGCACGTCACCCGGTTGCTCTCGCCGACCTGGGAGGTGGTCACCGCCAGCGACGGTCGGGCGGCCTTGACGCTGGCCCGCGAGGGCGGGTTCGACCTGGTGCTCAGCGACGTGATGATGCCCCGGTTGGACGGGTTCGGTCTGGTCGGCGCGCTGCGCGCGGACCCCCGTACCCGTGATGTGCCGATCGTGCTGCTCTCCGCCCGCGCCGGCTCCGCGGAGGCGGTCGCCGGCCTCGCCGCCGGCGCCGACGACTACCTGACCAAGCCGTTCTCCGGGCAGGAGCTGATCGCCCGGGTCCGGGCCAACGTCGAGCTGGGTCAGCTACGCCGCCAGATCATCCGTCGTCTGCGGGCGCTGGCCGACGCGGCGGTGGCGGTCAACACGGCCCGGTCCACCGCCGACGTGCTCCAGGTCGCCGCCCGGCACGCGCTCAGCCTCGCCGAGGCGGCCCGGGTCGTGGTCAGCGCGGCCGGCTCCCGGTTCGAGGCCGACGCTGGCGGTGAAACGGCCGCCGATCCGACCTTCGTGGCCCCGCTCACCGGGACCAGCCGCGAACAGCTCGGCGAGCTGCGGGTCTGGCGGGCCGCCGACGACGACGCGCAGGCCGACGAGGCCGCGCTCACCCAACTGGCCCGGCTGGTCGGCGTCCGACTCGAGAACGCCCAGCTCTACGAGGCTGAACACCACATCGCCACCACGTTGCAGCACAGCCTGCTGCCGAGGACGCTGCCCCAGCTGCCGGGCGCGGTCGTCGCGAGCCGCTACCTGCCGGGCAGTGCCGACGTCGAGGTCGGTGGGGACTGGTACGACGCGCTCGCGCTCGACGCGGACAACCTCGTGCTGGTCATCGGCGACGTGGTCGGCAAGGGCGTCCAGGCCGCCGCGGCCATGGGCCAGCTGCGCAACGCGCTGCGGGCGTACCTGCTGGAGGGCTTCGACCCGGGCGAGTCGCTGACCCGGCTCAACCGGCTGGTCGTGTCCACCGAGGAGTCGTCGTTCGCGACGGTGGTCTGCCTGCTGTTCAGCCCCCGCACCGGTCGCCTGCGCTACGCCAGCGCCGGTCACCCGTCCCCCCTGCTGATCCGAGGAGACGACGTGGCGTTCCTGCACGACCGTGCGCTCGGCCCGCCGGTCGGCGCCATCCCCGGCACCACCTACCGGACCGTCGAGGGTGAGCTGCCCGCGGGCAGCCGACTGCTGCTCTACACCGACGGGCTGATCGAGGACCGTCACCTCGGCATCGACGCCGCGCTGGCACAGTTGCGGGTCGACGCCGCCGCGCCGGGCCACCACGTGGCGGATCTGGTCGACACGGTCGTCGAGCGGGTGACCGGGCGACCACGTCGCGACGACGTGGCGGTGCTCGCCGTGGAGGCGGCGGAGCTGAACCGGTTCGCGTTGCGACTGCCGGCCGACCCGACCCGACTGAGCGTGCTCCGCAAGCGCCTGGAGGACTTCCTCGTCGCGCACAACGTCGGCGAGACGGACCTGTTCGACCTGACCGTGGCGGTCTCGGAGGCCGCCGCGAACGCCATCGAACACCCCGTCCAGCCCGCCGAGGCGGTGATCACCGTGGAGGTGGCCATCGAGGACCGGACGGTGATCGCCACCGTGCGTGACACCGGCCAGTGGCGGGAGTCCACCGACTCCGGCTTCCGGGGGCGCGGACTGTCGCTGATCAAGGCGTTGGGTGACCTGATGGTGCGGCGTACCGACGGGGGGACCGAGGTGACGCTGCGCCGGCAGTTGCAGGGCTGACGGGGCGCGGCCAGGTCTCAGACCGGATCGAGCCAGGGCTGATCGCCCAGCCCGGAGATCTCCAGCACGCGGCGTACCTGCCGGGACGGCAACACGGTGAGCGTGCCGGAGAACCGCTGGGCGAGCCGGACCACCGCGTGGATGGCCGCCGAGTCGAAGAAGGTCACCGCCCGCAGGTCGAGGGTGAGCCGGCTGGCGGGCTCGCGTAGGGCGGTCTGCGCCATCGTGTCGGCCGTCGCCATGTCGACCTCGCCGGTCACCACCACGTGGAGGTGCTCTCCGTCGATCTCCGCGCGGGCGGAGAAGACGGGTGGTGCTCCCCCTTGATCCACGCAGACACGATGGCACAGCCGACCAGGCAGGGCAACAACCGGTACCGACCGGCCGTGGCACGGGTCACGGCGTCAGCGACGATAGGCTGGGGGGCATGACCGTCCGTGCGCCGCTGACCCCCGGCACGCTGTCCCCGACGCGACCGGTGCCCGCCCACATTCCCCGCCCGGAGTACGTGGGTAAGAAGGCGCCGCAGCAGTGGCGCGGCTCGCACGTGCAGACGCCGGAGACCATCGAGAAGATGCGGATCGCCAGCCGCCTCGCCGCCCAGGCGACGCAGCTCGCCGGCGAGCACTGCAAGCCCGGCGTCACCACCGACGAGATCGACCGCGTGGTGCACGAGTTCCTCTGCGACCACGACGCGTACCCGTCGACGCTCGGCTACCGGGGCTACCCCAAGTCCTGCTGCACCAGCCTCAACGAGGTCATCTGCCACGGCATCCCGGACTCCACGGTCCTGGCCGACGGCGACATCATCAACGTCGACGTGACCGCGTTCATCGGCGGTGTGCACGGCGACACGGATGCCACCTTCTGCGTCGGCGAGGTCGACGAGGAGGCGCGGCTCCTCGTCGAGCGCACCCACGAGGCGATGATGCGCGGCATCCGCGCGGTCGCGCCGGGTCGCCAGATCAACGTGGTGGGCCGCGTCATCGAGTCGTACGCCAAGCGGTTCGGCTACGGCGTGGTCCGCGACTTCACCGGCCACGGGATCGGCGAGACCTTCCACAGCGGCCTCTACGTGCCGCACTACGACAGCCCCCGGCCGACGGACGTCATGGAGCCGGGAATGACCTTCACCATCGAGCCGATGATCACCCTCGGCACCTACCAGTACGACATGTGGGACGACGGGTGGACCGTGGTCACCAAGGACCGCAGGTGGACCGCGCAGTTCGAGCACACCATCGTCGTCACCGACGACGGCCACGAGATCCTGACCCTGCCGTGAGCGCGAGGAACGCGGCGAAGCGGAGTCCCGCAGTCGCGAACGAAGGGCAGACGCCGTGACCGAGACCCCCGCCGCCCTGCGCGAGGCGCACCACGCGGACGTCTCCGGTGGCTGGCTGCGCCCGGCGGTCTTCGGCGCGATGGACGGCCTGGTGACCAACATCGCCCTCATCGCCGGCGTCGGCGGCGGTGGCGTCTCGCCGCACAGCATCGTGCTGACCGGCACCGCCGGCCTGGTGGCCGGCGCGATCTCAATGGGGCTCGGCGAGTACACCAGCGTGCGCTCGGCCAACGAACAGGTCGCCGCCGAGGTCGCCAAGGAGCGGCGCGAGCTGGAACGGCACCCCGAGGCGGAGGCGCGCGAGCTGGCCGACGCCTGGGTGGCCCGGGGCCTGCCCCGCGACCTCGCCATGCAGGTCGCCGAGGCGGTACGGCGCGACCCGGAGGAGGCGCTGCGGGTACACGTCCGCGAGGAGTTGGGCGTCGACCCCGACGATCAGCCCAGCCCGTGGGCGGCGGCGATCTCCTCCTTCGTGTTCTTCTCGCTGGGGGCGCTGGTCCCCCTGCTGCCGTACCTGTTGGGCGCCACCGACCTCTGGCTGGCGCTCGCCGTCGGCGGGCTCGGGCTGTTCGCCGCCGGCGCGGTGGTGGCCCGGTTCACCAACCGACCCTGGTGGACCAGCGGCCTGCGTCAACTCGTACTGGGCGCCGCGGCGGCCGGGGCCACCTACCTGGTCGGTTCGCTGATCGGGGTGCAGGGCGGGCTGTGACGCCCGGTCAACCGCCGAGCAGATCGTCGATCGTGCCGTCGACCGGGCGGCCGCGCGCCGCCAGCTCCTCGGCCTGCCGGGTCAGTACCGCACCGACCTCGGTCATGTCCGCGCCGGCCAGACCCGTACGCCGCACCGCGTCGCCCGGATCGCGGAAGTAGGTGCGGCCCAGCAGGCCGGTCACGGTCGCCGCGGCCAACCGCGCCTCACCGAGCATCAGCAGCGCCTGGTCGGTCTCGTACCACTCGGCCAGTCGGGCCGCCCGCGCGTGCGCGGCGCTGCCCCGGTACCAGGCCTGCCGCGCCGCCGTGCTGAACTCCGCCGGCCGGGCCCGGGCGAGTCGGCCGAGGTGCTCGTCGCGCAACGTCCGCAGCCAGCCCGTCGGGTCGAACAGCGACCGGGTGGTGACGTACCGGTCGGCCGTCAGCGGCCACAACGGAGAGAGCATCCGGGCCTGTCCGAGGTAGTCGTCGGCGGCGGCCACGGTCAGGTCGACCAGCACGCCGTCCACCCGCCGGGTCGCCGGCGGCGGCCCGCCACCCGGCCGGTAGGTGACCACCAGCATCCCCACCTCGCCGTTCCCGCCACCGTCGTCGTCGCCGTGCGCGAGGGGCCCGTGGACGGCGATCGCCAGCACATCGGCCGGGAAACGTCGCTGGATCGCCTCGGCCACCCGCTCCGCCACCGACCACCGTCGGTCATCACCGAGCGCGCTCACGGGTCCACAACCTCCCCTGGGGCGACTGGCGTCAGCCTAGCCAGCCGACGGCGGGCTGGCCGGCCCGCCGCGCCCGGTCGGCACCAGCCGGAAGATGCGGATCTCACGGCCCCCGGCCCGCTCGACGTACGTGCGGTACGCCGGCCACTGGGCGACGAGCAGGTCCCACAGACGGTCCCGCTCGGCCCCGGACGCCGGCTCGGCCCGCACCGGGAGCCGGCGGCCCTTCACGTCCACCTCGGCGGCCGGGTCGGCGAGCAGGTTCATCGCCCAACCGGGCTGGTGGGTCTGCCCCCAGTTGGAACCGATCACCACGTACGCGTCGCCGTCGGGCACGTAGAGCAGGGGGTTGCTGCGCGGTTTGCCGGACCGGCGGCCGGTCGTGGTGATCACCAGGGACGGCAGTAAGCCGAGCGCGACCACCCGTCCGCGGGTGAGCCGGCCGACGATCCGGTCGGCGGGTACGAGCAGGCGGGCGGCGGTCCCGAACCAGCGGTGGTGGCCGAGTCGGCGGGTGAGGGTGGTGAGGGCTGACACGCGGATCAGTCTGCCGGTTGCCCGGCACCGGCGGCACCCCCGGACGGTCCGCTTCCGATGGTGCGGTCAAGGCCTCAGTCGAGGCGACGTTCGATCGGCAGCCGGGCCCGGGTGAACAGGCCCGCGCCGAACATCGCCACCACCGGCACCAGCACCAGGACGCCCAGCGCCGGCCACGGCACCAGGTACGGGTACGGCTCCATCGCCGGCCAGGCCGTCGCGTACTCCCGGTTGGCCGAGAACAGCACGATCGCCGCGGTGCCGAGACCGGCCACGATGCCGAGCGCCGAACCGAGTCCCGCGATCACCCCGGCCTGACAGATCGCCAGCAGCCGGCGTACGGCGGGGGCCGCGCCGACCGCCGCGAGCGTGGACAGCTCGGCGCGGCCCTCGGCGGCGGCGAGCGCCGTGGCGATCCCGGCCGCGCCCATCGTGATCACTCCGGCCGCGGCGGCGAGCAGCAGCAGCAGCGGCGAGTCGTCACGGGGGGCGGCACCCTGCTCCACCTGGAGGGAGAACGTTCCGAAGCCCCGCAGGTCGGCGGTGAACCGGTCCTGGCGATGTTGGCTGGGCGGCGTCGACGTATTGATCACCCAACCGTTCGAGACCGGCTTCAGGGCGAGCTGCCGGGCTGCCGTCGCGGACAGCAGGAGGCGAGGCTGGCCGCGTGTCGGCGTCAGGGCGTACCCGGGCAGGTCCCATCGCGTGGTGGTCACCTCGTCCCGGCCGGCCCGTACCTCGTTCACCTGCACGGTCACCAGGCCGTCGTGCAGGTAGCGCGGATCGGTCACCACCACGCCCCCGGCGTGCAGCACGGCGGTCGCGGCGGTGGTCGCCGCCGGGTCGGCGCCGGTGAGGAGCGGCAGCGCGCTGCCGTCGTCCACGAGCGTCTGCACGTAGCTCCCGAAGTAGTCCGCCGCGCGGTCCCGGCAGCGCGGGTCGGCCAGCGCCTGCCGACGTTGGGTCGCGGACAGGTTGTCCCCGGGCTCAAAGGGGCAGGCATGATCCGCCGGGAGTTCCGGTACGACGGAGCAGTAGCTGGCCGGGCCGCCCACCGACGGGCAGGCCGTGCCCTGCACCAGGGCGACGGCGCTGGCGCCGAGGTGGTGCCGGGCGGCGGTGCTGACCTGCTCCAACGACGGTTCCGGCCGCAGCGCCGGATCATTGCGGTTGACCAGGACGTGACCGGTGGGCAGCAGCGGCTGATAGGTGCGGGCGTCGCGGACCGCGTCGCTGGCCAGGTAGCCGCCGAGCGCGACGCTGCCGGCCACCGCCGCCATCACGGCGCAGATGGCCGGCGCTGCGGCGGCCCGGTTACGGCTCGCGTCGCGCAGCGCGATCCGGGGCGCCGGCGGCAGCACCCGACCGAGCCGGGCGAGCCCGCCGATCAGGGTGGGTGTGCAACAGACCAGGCCCAGCTCCCCGAGGATCAGACCGGCCAGGATCACCGCGGGGGACGTCCGACTGGCCCCGAACGCCGCGAGCGCCGCCCCGCCGACGACCAGCGCCAATCCGCTGACGAGCGCCCGGGCCCGGGGCGGGGGAGGGGTCCGTCGACCGGCGAGCCCGGCCATCACGTCCTGCCGGGCCGCCGTCCAGGCCGGCGCCAACGCCGCCAGCACTCCGGCCAGCACCGCGACCCCGCCGAGCACGACCAGGGCCAGCGGCCAGCAGCGGTACGCGCCGAAGCGGGTGCCGAACACGTACTGCTCCATGACGGGACGTCCGGCGAACGCCGCGCCGACGCCGAGCAGCAGCCCGGCCACGGCGCCCAGCACCCCGAGCACCACCCCGTCGGCGAGCACGACCCGGCGCAGGTGGGCCGCGTCACCGCCGGCCACCGCGACCAGGGCCAGGTCACGGCGTCGACGGCGGACCCCGACGGCGAACGCCGGCCCGACCAGCAGCACCACCTCCAGCAATCCCAGCCCGGCGATCAGCACCATCGTGCTCAGGTCGCTGGTGTTGGCGGGCCCGACGTACCCGATGAAGCTCCGGGAAGACGTCATCGAATCCGGCACGTGGCGACGCGCCACCACCACTCCGCGTTCGTTGAGCCGGCCGACCATCGCCGCGTCGACGGTGCCGGGCACGTCGATCAGCCACCTGCTGTCCGGCTGCGCATCGGCCCGGCCGACGGCCGCCGGGTGCAGCGCGATCACCGGGCCGAGGTCGTCGGGGAACTCGACCACACCGACCACCGTGTACGTCCGGGTCCGGTCGGCGGTGGGCACCGCCTCGCCGAGGCGTCCGTCCAGCCGGCGCAGCGCCGTCGGACTCAGCGCGACCTCTCCGGGTTGCTGCGGCGCCCGCCCCGAGCGGAACCGCACCAGACCGCGGGCCAGCGGGTCGGTGAGGTCGAGAATCCAGGCCTGGAGGGTCTCGTCGCCGCGCGGGCCCCGCACCGTCACCGGGCTGCCGGCACGTATCTCGGTGACCCGGCTGCCGGGGCCGAGCAACGCGGTCACCTCGTCGGCCGTGGTCGGACGACTCATCGCCGATTGGCCGTCGTCACGGGGATACCAGGTGTCGCCCCACTCGTCCTGAACGACCGGGGTGTCGGCGAACCACCGCAGCTCCGCGTCGGCGACGCCGAGCCGGCGGTCGAGCTGCTCCTGCGGTGTCAGCTCGGCCATGTCGTAGCTCGCCGCCAGAAAGGCCAGCACCAGCACCGGAAGCGCGATCATCGCCAGCACCAGGGCGGTACGCCGTCGCGCCCGTCGCGACTCCCGGCGAGCGATCCGCAGCGCCGCCCGCCACGAGCCGGTCAGTTCGGCGAACCGTCGCCGCCGCCCGGGTTCGAGCGGTGTCGGCGGCCCGACCGGAGGGTCGGCGCTGCCGCGTGTCACCGGCGTCCGGCGCAGGGTCAACGGTCGCTACCGGAGAGGAGTTGCTCGACGCTGCCCAGCGGCGCGGTCGTGTCGACCAGCACGCCGTCGCGCAGGAACACCACCCGGTCGGCCCAGCCGGCGTGCCGCGCCTCGTGGGTGACCAGGATGCCGGCCGCGCCCGCGTCGACCCGGCGGCGCAACAGGTGCAGCACCGCCTCACCGGTCTGCGAGTCGAGCGCCCCGGTGGGTTCGTCGGCGAGCACCAGCCGGCGCTCGCCGACCAGCGCGCGGGCGATGGCCACCCGCTGCTGCTGGCCGCCGGAGAGTTGATCGGGGAAGCGGTCACCCAGCGCGGGCAGGCCCACCTCGGTCAGCGCGGCCAGGGCGGCCGCCCTGGCCCGCCGGCCGCCGACGCCGTCGAGTTCCAGCGGGAGCGCGACGTTCTCCAGCGCGCTCAGGCTGCCGAGCAGGTTGAGGTGCTGGAAGATGTAGCCGATGCGGCGTCGGCGTAGCTGCGCCAGCCCGCGGCGGTCCAGCGCGCCGAGCGGCTGCCCCTCCACCCGGACGTCGCCACGGGTCGGGCGGTCGAGGCCGCCGGCGAGGGCCAGCAGCGTCGACTTCCCGGAACCGGACGGACCCATCACGGCGACCAGCTCGCCCGGCCGAACGACGAGGCTGACACCGCGCAGCGCGTGCACCGCCGCCGGGCCGACCCCGTGGGTGCGGTGGACGGCGCGCAGGTCAAGCACCGCGTCGCCCGATCCGCTCACCGTCGCGCCTCCTCATCGGCCCACCGTGCGGCGTCGGACGCGTCACCAGCGCCCGGTCGGGGCGGGTGCGGCGGCGGTCCACCCGGCCGGTGCCGCACCAGACTGCTCTCGCAGTGGTCCAGCCAGCGCACCTCGGCTTCGGCCTGGAACACCATCGAGTCCAGGACCAGCCGCCACGGCAGGTCCTCCGGCCGGTCGCTGCCGTACTTCAACCGGGTCAACTCCTGCAACGCGCGCATCGTCGCGCTGCGCTGGGCCTGCACCACCGAGCGGACGTCCACGCCGGGCGTGGTGAGTGCCAGGGCCAGTTTGATCGCCAGCTCGTCGCGCGGCCGGTCGGTACGGCTGATCGGCGTGGCGAACCACAGGGTGAGGTCGGCCCGGCCGGCGTCGGTGATCTCGTACGGGCGCTGGCCGGCCTCGCTCTCCGGCAGCGGGCGCACCAGGCCGTCCCGTTCCAGCCGGGCCAGCGTGGTGTAGACCTGCCCGATGTTCAGCGGCCAGGTCGAGCCGGTCGACTCCTCGAAAGCGGCGCGCAGCTGGTAGCCGTACATCTGGCCGCGTTCGAGGAGGGCGAGCAGCCCGTGACGGATGGACATGGCAACGGAGTATGCATACCTGGTATGGGCTCCGCAACCGGGGCGGATCGGTTCAGCTCGGGCGGCCGGGAAATGCGACAGTCGGTGGGGCCACCCCGGCGGCCTTGCGCCACTTGGTGGCCCGCACGGCGTACTCGACGAGGGCGGCCAGCGCCTGGTCCCGGTCGGCGCCGGTGGTGGACGCCAACGCGGCACGCCAGTGCGCCGCGGTGCGCTCCTCCACCTCGATGGCCAGCCGGAGGGCGCTCGCCCGGTTGGTGACCGGGAACGGCAGCGCGTAGCCGACCCGGCCTGGTGGAACGGTGCCCCCGGCGGCGCTCAACTGCACCACCACCGCGTCGCGTCGGCGTCGGTGCGCGGCCTCCGCCTGGTGGGCGGCGTCGCGGACCGCGCCGGTGAGTCGGACCCCGATCCGCCCGTACGCGTAGATGGCCGCGTACTCGGCGGTGAGCGCGGCGGCGAGGGCCTCCTCGGCGGTGGGCTGCTTCACTTCAGTGCCTCCTGGTGGGTGGCCCGCGCCGCGGCGATCGATCCGAGCAGCGCGGCCCGTGCGGCGGGCGCGGCGGCGCAGGCGGCGGTGGCGGACTGCTGGGCGGCCTTCTCCCGCGCGCGAAGGTCGGCGAGCGCGCCCGCCGGCTCGGTGGCCGCGGTGGCGCTCGGGTCGACGGCGGGCGCGGACGGCAGGGTGATGCCGACGACCCGGGCGAGTTCGGTGGCGTGCGCGGTGTGCGTCTCGGCGATGGGATTGAGGCGGTCGGCCAGGTCCGGGTGGGCGGCGGCGCTCGCCCGGTACGCCGTGGCGAGGCTCAGTGACTCGTCCACCATCGACCGCAGCGGGTCCGGCGGTGGCGTCGGCTCGTCGTCACGGTCGAAAAGATCACAGCCTGTCAGCGGCGCCACCGCGCCGCCGAGTGCCAGGAGAGCGCCGGCCCGGAGGAGCTTTCGCCGAGATTGCCCGAATACTTCGTCGCGCTGAGTCGTTCTGCCGATCCCCACCGGGCAAGTCAACACCATCGGGTCGGGTCCGGGCGTCACCGGCGTCGGTGCGCCGCCCGGCCCGTCGCCCGGCAGGCGCGTTACGCTCTGCGCAGCCACCGGCGCGTCCGCTCCGGTGGCGTGCCGGCATGGCGGGACGACGTCCCGATCGACCAGGGAAAGGGTGCGTACATGACGCAGCGTGGCCGTACCACCAGGTCGACGGGTCGACCCCGCGACGGCGCGGGCCCCCGCGCTCCACGCGGCGGCGGTGATCTCGCGGCCCGCCGTACCCGGTTGCGGACCGTGATCGAGCCGGTGGTCAACGGCGTGGGCTACGACCTGGAGGACCTGTCGGTCTCCCGAGCCGGACGCCGGCACGTGGTGCGGGTGATCGTGGACGCGGACGGCGGGATCGACCTGGACGCCGTCGCGGACGTCTCCCGCGCGGTCTCGAAGGCGCTGGACGCGGCCGAGGAGGCCGACGGCGACATCGTCGCCGGGGAGTACCAGCTCGAGGTCAGCTCGCCCGGCGTCGACCGGCCGCTCACCCTGCCCCGGCACTGGCGACGCAACGTAAGCCGACTGGTCAAGGTCACCGTCCGGGGCGCCGCGGCGCTGCCCGGCCAACGCGGCGAGCAGCCCTCGGGGGACCGTCAGGTGACCGGCCGGGTGCTCGGGGCCGACGACGAGGGCGTACGGCTGGAGACCGACGGCGGCGAGGTCCGGTGGGCATACGCCCAGCTGGGCCCGGGCCGGGTGCAGGTCGAGTTCACCCGCCTCGCCGAGCTGGGTGAGCCGGACGAGTTCGACGACGCGGACGAGACCGACGAGTACGACGATGCAGAAGACATCGACGACGACGATGATGATGTGGAGGACGAGGAGAGGTGAACATCGACCTCGCGGCGCTGCGCGCACTCGAGCGCGAGCGGGAGATCCCGTTCGACACGATTCTCGCGGCGATCGAGACCGCGTTGCTGACCGCCTACCGGCACACTGACGGCGCTGAGCCGCACGCCCGGGTGGAGATCGACCGTAAGTCCGGCGCGGCCCTGGTGTACGCGCAGGAGATGGACGAGGACGGCTCGCTGGTGCGGGAGTGGGACGACACCCCGCACGACTTCGGCCGGATCGCCGCCATGACCGCCAAGCAGGTGATCCTTCAGCGCCTGCGGGAGGCCACCGACGAGGTGCACTTCGGCGAGTACGTGGGTCGCGAGGGTGACCTGGTCACCGGCGTGGTGCAGGCGCACGAGACGCGTACCGAGAAGGGCATCGTCAGCGTCGACCTGGGCAAGCTGGAGGGCGTCCTGCCGCAGTCCGAGCAGGTGCCCGGCGAGCGGTACGCGCACGGTGAGCGCGTCCGGTGCGTGGTGGTGCACGTGGCCAAGGGCATGCGCGGGCCGCAGATCACCCTGTCCCGCTCCCACCCGGCGTTGGTCAAGAAGCTGTTCGCGCTGGAGGTGCCGGAGATCGCCGACGGCACCGTCGAGATCGGCGCGATCGCGCGTGAGGCAGGTCACCGTACGAAGATCGCTGTCCGCTCCACCACCCCCGGCGTGAACGCCAAGGGCGCCTGCATCGGTCCGATGGGTCAGCGGGTGCGCGCCGTGATGAGCGAGCTGCACGGCGAAAAGATCGACATCATCGACTGGTCGGATGACCCGGCCACCTTCGTCGGAAACGCGTTGTCGCCGGCCAAGGCGCTACGGGTTGAGGTCGTGGACCTGGCTGGCCGGGCCGCCCGGGTGACCGTTCCTGACTTCCAGCTTTCGCTCGCCATCGGTCGCGAGGGGCAGAATGCCCGCCTTGCTGCCCGCTTGACCGGTTGGCGGATCGATATTCGGTCCGATGCGGAGCAGCCGGCTCCGGCCGCGCGCGGGGCCGTGGATCAGGTGCGGGAGCCGGGCGGCGCGATCTCGGGCAGCTAGGGGTAGACTTCTTCCAGTGGTACGACGCACTCAGCCGGAGCGCACCTGTGTGGGCTGCCGACAACGTGCGCCGGCCAGCGAATTGCTGCGGGTCGTCGCGATCAGAGACGAGGCTGGTCACAGCCTCCGGCCTGATCCGCGCCGCAGGCTGCCGGGTCGGGGAGCGAACATGCACCCGGATCCGGCCTGCTTCGCGCTGGCGGTGCGGCGCCGCGCCTTCGGGCGAGCGCTGCGCATCACCGAGGTCCTCGACCACGGTGTGCTGGCAGAGCACGTCGATGCGCCAACCACTACGTCCGGTCAGCCCGACCGGGCGAGGGTCGCTAGCAGGGTAGGACGACCGACATGAGCACACGATGAAGTCCCTGAAATGACCAGGCTTCAAGTGCACGAGTGAGGTCGCTGCGGGTGCTGCCCGCACGACCTCGGAGTGAGGAGTGCAGTGGCAGGCAAGGCCCGCGTACACGAGCTTGCAAAAGAGCTCGGGGTCGAGAGTAAGACCGTTCTCGCCAAGTTGAAGGAAATGGGCGAGTTCGTGAAGTCCGCGTCCAGCACCGTCGAGGCGCCCGTCGCCCGGCGACTGCGTAACGCGTTCGTCGCGTCCGCCGGGTCCCCGGCTCCGGCCGCCCCGTCGGCGCCCGTGTCGACGCCGGCTTCCAACCCGACCCCGACGCCGTCACCGACCCCGGGCGCGCCCCGGGTCTCGGCCAAGCCGATGCCGCCGCGGCGGCCGGCTGCGCCGGTACCCGGTCCGAAGCCCAAGGGTCCGGTGCCCGGTGCGCCGCAGTCGGCGGCCCCGGTCGCCAAGCCGGCGAGTGCCCACGACATCGAGGTGGCGGCCGCGGAGGCGCGCGCCGCCGCGCTGAAGGCTGAGCAGGAGGCCGCGGTCAAGGCCGCGCAGGCCGCCCGCCAGCAGCAGCGTGACAACCCCGTCCGCCGGGAGCCCCCGGCCGACGGCAACCGGCCCGGTCCTCGGCCGGGTCCTGCGGCGATGCCGCCCCGTCCCGGTTCACCGGCAGCTCGTCCGAACACGCCGGCGCCGGGTCCGGGTGCCCGCCCCGGCGGTCGTCCGCCGGCGCGTGGCGCCGGTAACAACCCGTTCGGCATCCAGGGTGGCCAGCAGCAGCAGCGGCCCCCGGCCGCCGGCGCGGGTGGCCCCCGGCCGAACAGCCCGGCGGGTATGCCGCCGCGGCCGAGCCCGAACTCCATGCCGCCGCGGCCCAGCCCGGCGTCCATGCCGAGTCAGCGTCCGGCCGCCGGTCGTCCCGGCCCCGGTGGCGCGGGTCGCCCCGGTGGCGGCGCGGGCCGTCCCGGTGGCGGTGGCGGCGGGTTCCGTGGCGGTCCCGGCGGTGGCGGTGGCGGCGGCGGTGGTTACCGCGGCGGCCCCGGTGGCGGTGCGGGTGCCGGCGGTGGCGGTGGCTACCGTGGCGGTCCCGGCGGCGGTGGCGGTGCTCCCGGTGGCGGTTTCCGTCCGGGTGGTCCGGCCGGTGGCGGCGGTCGTCCGGGTGCGGGCGGTCGTGGCCGTGGCGGCGGCGCCGCGGGTGCCTTCGGGCGTCCGGGTGGTCGGCCGACGCGCGGTCGCAAGTCCAAGAAGCAGCGCAGACAGGAGTTCGACAACCTGTCGGCTCCGACCATGAGCTCGGGTGCTCCCCGGGGTCAGGGTCAGGTCGTCCGGCTCTCCCGTGGCGCCTCGCTGTCGGACTTCGCCGACAAGATCAACGCCAACCCGGGTTCGCTGGTCCAGGAGATGTTCAACCTGGGCGAGATGGTCACCGCGACCCAGTCCTGTTCTGACGACACCCTGCACCTGCTGGGTGAGCACCTGGGCTTCGACATCCAGATCGTCAGCCCGGAGGACGAGGACCGCGAGCTGCTCGCGCAGTTCAACATCGACCTCGACGCGGAGGTGGCCGAGGAGCGTCTGGTCAGCCGTGCGCCGGTGGTGACCGTCATGGGTCACGTCGACCACGGTAAGACCAAGCTGCTCGACGCCATCCGTAAGGCGAACGTGGTGGCCGGTGAGGCGGGTGGCATCACCCAGCACATCGGTGCGTACCAGGTCCACGTCCCGCACGAGGGCGAGGACCGGGCGGTCACGTTCATCGACACCCCGGGTCACGAGGCGTTCACCGCCATGCGTGCCCGTGGCGCCCAGGTCACGGACATCGTGATCCTGGTCGTCGCGGCCGACGACGGCGTGATGCCGCAGACCATCGAGGCGTTGAACCACGCCAAGGCGGCCGACGTGCCGATCGTGGTCGCGGTCAACAAGGTCGACAAGCCGGACGCCAACCCGGACAAGGTCCGCCAGCAGCTGACCGAGTACGGCCTGGTCGCCGAGGAGTACGGCGGCGACACCATGTTCGTCAACGTGGCCGCGAAGCCGGGCATCGGCATCGAGGAACTCCTCGAGGCCGTCCTGCTCACCGCCGACGCGTCGCTGGAGCTGACCGCTCCGATCGACGGGCCGGCACAGGGTGTGGCCATCGAGGCGCACCTGGACAAGGGCCGCGGTGCGGTGGCGACGGTGCTGGTGCAGAAGGGCACCCTGCGGGCGGGCGACTCGATCGTCGCCGGTGGGGCGCACGGCCGGGTCCGGGCCATGCTCGACGAGAACGGCAACCAGCTCTCCGAGGCTGGTCCGGCGCGTCCGGTCATGGTGCTGGGTCTGACCGCGCCGCCCGGCGCGGGTGACACGTTCCTCGCCGCGGCGGACGACCGTACGGTGCGGCAGATCGCCGAGCAGCGCCAGGCACGGCGGCGGGCGGCGTCCTTCGCCAACTCCCGTGGCCGGGCCACTCTTGAGACGCTCATGGAGCAGCTCAAGGAGGGCGAGAAGACCTCGCTCAACCTCATCCTCAAGGGCGATGTCTCCGGTTCGGTGGAGGCCCTCGAGGACGCGCTGTTCAACCTCGACATCCCCGAGGAGGTCCAGCTCAAGGTCCTCGACCGGGGCGTCGGCGCGATCACGGAGAGCAACGTCATGCTCGCCAGCGCGTCGTCCGAGCCGGTCACGATCATCGGCTTCAACGTGCGGGCCTCGAACAAGGTCCGCGAGATGGCCGACCGCGAGGGCGTGGAGATCCGGTACTACACCGTCATCTACCAGGCCATCGAGGAGATCGAGGCGGCGCTCAAGGGCCTGCTCAAGCCGGAGTACGAGGAGGCCGAGCTGGGCACCGCGGAGATCCGCGACGTGTTCCGCTCGTCCAAGATCGGCAACATCTCCGGTTGCATCGTCCGGTCGGGCATCATCCGGCGCAACGCGAAGGCTCGGCTGCTTCGGGACGGGACGGTCGTGGCGGACAACCTCACGATCACCTCGCTCAAGCGGTTCAAGGACGACGCCACCGAGGTCCGCGAGGGCTTCGAGTGTGGTCTGACTCTGGGTGGTTACAACAACGTCCAGGTCGGCGACGTCATCGAGACCTTCGAGATGCGGGAGAAGGTTCGCGCCTGATCCGGCAGTGACACGCTGATCAAGGGGTTTACGCCGGCCGGCGTAAACCCCTTGATCATGCGGGGTGGGGTGGCGGTATCGTCCGGGGCGATGTTCACCGGAACCGCGGTCTTCGACCTGCTGCTGCCGGGCGACTCCCGGTCGCTCAAAGCCAAGAGATCATATGTACGGCCGATCGTGGCGGCCCTGCGCCGCTTCGAGGTGTCGGCCGCCGAGGTGGGAGCGCTCGACCTACACGGTCGAGCCCAGATTGCGGTGGCCGTGGTCGCCGCCGAGGCGGCGCACGTCCGCGAGGTGCTCGACTCCTGCGAGCGCCTGATGGCCGCCCGTCCCGAGGTCGAACTGCTGGCGGTTCGACGCCGGCTGTACGGCGTGGACGACGACTGACCCACGGGGCCGGCGGTGCCCGGCGACCGGCGCCGCCGCGAAGGTAGTGTTCGAGATGTTGGCCGGTCGGCCGGCGGCCTCCAGGGCCGCCGGGCCGGCCGGGAGCGGGACGCCGTGGAGGTGGCGAGATGTCTGATCCGGCCAAGGTACGCCGGCACGCGGAACGAGTGCGTGAGCTGGTCGCTTCGGTGGTGCGGAGCCAGATCAAGGATCCGCGCCTGGGCATGATCACCATCACCGATGCCCGGATCACCGCCGACCTGCGCGACGCGACGGTCTTCTACACGGTGCTGGGTGACGCGGTGGCCCAGGCGGACACCGCGGCGGCTCTGGAGAGCGCCAAGGGGTTGCTGCGCAGCACGGTCGGTAAGGCGCTCGGGCTGCGGCACTCGCCCACGCTGACGTTCGTTCTCGACGACGTGCAGGACCAGGTCAAGCACATCGACGACCTGCTCGCCGCCGCGCGCAACGCCGACGCGGAGGTGCAGCGGCTCGCCGCGCGCGCCGAGTACGCGGGCGACGCGCAGCCGTACCGCGTCGAGGACGAGGACGAGGACGAGACGGACGAGGAGGCCGACGCGGCCGCCGACGCCACGGAGACCCCCCGGGGTGGGGCGGCGCGGTGACGGGCGCCGCCGGTGCCCAACTCGCCGCGACGGTCGACGGCGGCCCGTCCGAGGCGGACTGGGCGGCGGCCGAGGCGCTGATCCGTGCTCTCCCGTCGACCGGCCGGGTGTTGCTGATCTGCCACGTCAACCCGGACGGTGACGCGCTGGGCAGCATGCTCGGCTTCGGTCTGGGCCTGCGTCAGTTCGGCGTGCACCGGGTGCAGGCGACCTTTCCCGGGCCGCCGGAGGTGCCCGAGCCGTTGCGGGGTCTGCCCGGGATGGAGCTCCTGGTCCCGGCGGGCGACGCCGACCCCGCGCCGGACCTGGTGATCTGCTTCGACGCGGCCAGCGAGTCGCGCCTCGGCGCGCTGGCCGACCGGCTGTCGACGGCCGGTGCGGCGCTGGTGCTCGACCACCACGCCTCGAATCCGGGCTTCGGTACGGTCAATCTGATCGACCCGGGTGCCGCCGCCACGTCGGTGGTCGCCGATCGGCTCCTGGCGCGGCTGGGCGTGACGACGGACCGGGCCATCGCCGAGTGCCTGTACGTGGCGCTGACCACGGACACCGGCTCGTTCCGCTTCGAAGCGACCACTCCGGCCGTACACCAGATGGCCGCCCGGTTGCTCGCCACCGGCATCTCGCCCGGTGACATCTCCCGGCGCGTCTTCGACACCCGACCCTTCGGAGCGGTTCGGCTCTTCGGCGAGGTGCTCGGCCGTGCCCGTCTGGAGCCGGCCGCCGCCGACGGTCGGGGCCTGGTGTGGACTACCGCCACCCTCGATGACTTGGCCCGCCACGACCAGCCGCCGTACGTGCTGGAGGCGCTCATCGACTCGGTGCGGTGCACCGCCGAGGCGGACGTGAGCTGCGTGCTGAAGCAGACCGCACCCGACGAGTGGGCCGTGTCGATGCGCAGCAAGGGCGCGGTGGACGTCAGCCGCGTGGCGGTCGCGATGGGCGGGGGCGGCCACCGGTTCGCGGCCGGGTTCACCGGCCGGGGGAGCGCCGAGCAGGTCGTCGAGGCGATCCGCGGCGAGTTGGGCGCGGCGCTGGTCTCCGGCGTCGGCTGATCCCCGGCGGCCCGCCCGCTGCGGTGGCGCTGGTGGTCGGCACGGCAAGTTCAGGGTCAGCTCCGGGGAGTGTTGGCCTTCCCGCGCTGGGTGAGACCGGGAAGAATTGCGGGATGGAGCAGCCGCACGATCTCACCGTGGAGGCCCCCCGAGCCTGGGACCGGCCCGCCGTCTCCGTTCCGGTTCTCCTCTGCCTGTCCCTCGTCGGGGGGCGGTTCGCGTCGTTCTCCACGGAGGCGAATCTCTACACGCTCGGCACCGGCGGGGTGTTGATCTGGCTCGGTCTGAGCAACCGGGTGCCCCGGCGTCCGGCGCCGCCCCGGCTGCGCGCGGGGGCGGCCTGGTGGGCCCTGCCCGTCGTGATCTTCGGTGTCTTCGAGGGCGCCACCTTCGTGCTCGCCGTGGGCGACGACTTTCCCACCTTCTCCCGGCTCGCCGACCCCCTGCTGGAAGATCATCTGACTCGGTCGGTGGCGTGGTTCGCCTGGTTGGCCGCGTTCTGGGGATTGGTGCGGCGATGATGCGGGCCCTCGCGATCGGCGGTTTCCTGGCCGCGCTCGTGCTCTTCGCCGTCATCGAGGTGCTGGCCCGCCGGGAGGGCTCCCGGATCCCCACGATGAGCGACGTGTGCGCGTACGTGATGCGCTACGAGGTCGGCCCGGTGCCGGTGGGCAGGATCGGTCTGTTCGGCTTCTGGTGGTGGCTGGGCTGGCACTTCCTGGCCCGGTGAGGCGGGCTGCCGCGAGTCCAAATGGCGGGAACCGTGGGCAGCATATGGACCTGAACGATAACTTGGGAAGTGGCCGGCATCACGGTGTGGTGCAGGTCGTGGGTGGTGGTGCCACACCTCGCGCCGCCTCCCTCCAGGGTCGGACCGACCCGGGCTCGCTGCCCAGTCGGCTGCTCCGGTAACCCCGGACCGCCGTGGGGCGCTCAGCACGACCGCCCGTGAGGGCCGCCGCGTGCCGGTGGCTCGCACCCTGGAAGGAGCGCCACCATGCCGAACAAGCCCAAGCCCGAGACCACCGACGACGCCCGCGAGCAGGCCCGCCGCGCGCTGCAGACGTCGATGGACACCCGTCAGTGACCCCCTGGTAGACCAGCGCACTCAAACACCCACCCGGTCTGCCGATCTTGCACTTGCGGTGGCGACAAAGCTGGTCGAAAGGCGCATTTCGCCAGCACAAAGTGCAAGATCGACGAGGTTGGGCACCGCTGCTGGCTCGGTGCGGGGGGTAAGCCTCTGACGCGCTTGTGATCCTTACCGCGCTCGTGTCAGGATCGTCGGCGATGAGCCAGACCGCCACCGTCGACCGATCCGCCTCGCCACGTCGGATCGCGAGCCTCGCCCTGCCGGCGCTCGTGGTGCTCGCCGCCGAGCCGCTCTACGTGCTCGTCGACACGGCCGTCGTCGGGCACCTCGGTCGCGTACCGCTCGCCGCGCTCGCCGTCGGCGGCACGGTGATGACGCTCACCGCCTGGCTCGGAACGGTCGTCGCGTACGGCACCACGGGGCGTTCGGCCCGTCGCTTCGGCGCCGGCGACCGAGCGGCGGCGGTGGCCGAGGGAGTCCAGTCGTCCTGGCTGGCGCTCGGCGTCGGACTGCTGGTCGCGATCGGCATGCAGATCGGCGGGGGCGCGTTGGCGCGTACCCTCGCCGGAGGTGGTGGCGACGTGGCCGGCGCCGCCGCCGCGTGGCTGCGCGTCGCGGCGCTCGGCGCCCCTGGCCTGCTGCTCGCCGCGGCCGGCAACGGCTGGCTGCGCGGCGTGCAGGACACCCGTCGCCCGCTGTACTTCGTGCTCGGCCCCAATCTGGTCTCCGGCCTGCTCTGCCCGCTGCTGGTCTACCCCGCCGGCCTGGGGCTGACCGGCTCGGCGGTCGCCAACGCGGTCGCGCAGACCCTCTCCGGCGTGCTCTTCGCCGGGGCGCTGGTCGCCGAGCGGGTGTCGCTGCGGCCCCGGCCGCGCCTGATCCGCGACCAGTTGGTGCTCAGCCGGGACCTGCTGATCCGGGGTCTGGCGTTCCAGGCGAGCTTCCTCTCCGCGACGGCGGTCGCCGCCCGCTTCGGCGCCGCCGCCGTCGGCGCCCACCAGATCGCCCTGCAACTGTGGTTCTTCACCGCGCTGGTGCTCGACGCGCTCGCCATCGCCGCGCAGTCCCTCATCGGCGCCGCGCTCGGGTCGGGCGACGCGGCGGGCGCGCGGGCGCTGGCCCGCCGGATCGGACTGCTCGGCGGCGTCTGCGGCGTCGCCTTCGCCGTGGTCATCGCCGCCGGCGCGGGCGTCGTGCCGTCCTGGTTCAGCTCCGACGGGCAGGTACGGGAGCAGGCAATGGTCGCCTGGCCCTGGTTCGTCGCCATGCTGCCGCTGGCCGGTGTCGTGTTCGCGCTCGACGGCGTGTTGATCGGCGCCGGTGACGTCCGTTACCTGCGCAATCTCACCATCGTGGCGGCGCTCGGCGGCTTCCTGCCGGCCATCTGGCTGGCGTACGTGCTCAACCTGGGACTCGGTGGCATCTGGGCGGGACTCACCCTGTTCGTGGTGATCCGACTCGTCGCCCTGTTGCTGCGGGTCCGCTCCGGCGGCTGGGCGGTCGTCGGGGCGGTTCGCTGACCCGCTCGCCGGTCAGCAACGGACGGTGGTCGGCGGGGGCGCGTCGAGGTCGAAGATCGTGCCCGGGTCGCCCGCGGGTATCCGATCCCCGTGCGTGTCGGCCACCCAGAACTGCTCCTGCACCCAGCCCTCACGGAGCTTGCCGCAGTCCGCGTTCCAGGTCACCAGCTTCGCTGAGACGATCCGCAGGCCTCGAGTGGAAGCCGGCACGTCCTCCGGGTGCGGCACCTGCCACACCACACGGTCACGCAGCGCCACCACACTGGCGCCGGCCGGCGCTCGCAGGTCCACGTCGAAGGGGTACGCCCACACGAACTCCGTGGAGACCTCCAGCATCCGGGTGCCGTTCTCCGTGGTGGCCCGGTAACTGACCCGTCCGTCGGCCCGGATACCGAGCTCCCAGTCCGAGGGCGACGCCATCCGGGTCGCGTACCGCAGGAAGGCGTTGCCGGTGAAGTCCGACCTGAGGTGCTCACGAATGTCCGGGGCGAGCAGCCGGAGGAACGGTTCCGGGTCGCCCGAGAGCATGGACGTGTCCAGTCGGCTCTCGATCAACCCTTTACGCACCGTCTCCAACGCCGCCCCTACCTGGGCCTCGGTGAAGGGCCCGGTGGCCTTCGCCGTCGGCATCCGCACGGCCTGTTCACCGGGGGCGAAGGAGGCTGCCGGTGAGCCGGCGAACAGGTCCCGCGGTTCGCCCACTCTGCTCACCGCTGCGGTGCCGCTCGGGGTGGGAGTCGCCGAGGTGGACGTGCGGACGTTGTCGGCCAGCCGGTCGACGATCACCAGGCCTCCGCCGACCATCGCCACAGCCAGCAGGAGTCCAAGTCCCAGCATCAGCGCGCCGTTGTGCCGGGCGGAGAAGAAGCGGACCCGATCCCAGCCGGCGGGCTGGTGCTCGGTCCGCGCCGAGTTCATCCACTCCGGGAGCGCCACCGGGTTGACCTCCGCGACGGCGGCCGGCGGCGAGGGCGGATCGGTCGGGCCCGGGGGTGTGGGCTCGTTCGGCGCAGTCTGCGTCATGGCTCTTCCCGTCAGTAATCGCCGCTGGCGGCCAGCGCGAGCAGATAGTAGGCGCCCGTCACCAGAGCGGTGCCGAGGACACCAGCCGCGATGAAGGACAGCACGGCGACGAGGTGTGGATGCGTCTCGCTCCACCGAGCCCGGTCGCGCCGGTGCCACATCGCGCGGCGGGCCGTGCGCAGCGGCGGCGACCGTTCGATCAGATCGTCGACGTAGCGTGCCGGGGTTCGCCGCTTCGGTGTCGGCTGCCGCATCCACTGCGGCAGATCGACCCGAGCGCGGTGCTCGTGGGCCGGACGGCGGTCGGGGGTCATCGGAGTCCTGGTCCTCGTCTACGGGTGCGGGCGGATGATCTTCGCATCTTCGAGAGGACGTTGGCCGACCCGTGGGACAAACCGACCGAACCAGCGAATCGGCCGGACCTGCGCAAGCGGAGGCTCCGGTCACGGCGGGCGTGCCCACGCAGCGCGCGGTCCGGGTCGTCTGGCAGGCTTGGCCGACGTGAGCACCGATGGTCTGATCGTCGTCGACAAGCCCGGCGGCATGACGTCGCACGACGTGGTGGCGCGGATCCGCCGACTGGCGAAGACCCGGCGGGTGGGACACGGCGGCACCCTCGACCCGATGGCCACCGGCGTACTGGTGATCGGCGTCGGCCGTGCCACCCGGCTGCTGACCTACGTGATCGGTGCGGGCAAGAGCTATACCGGCACCATCCGGCTGGGGCAGGCCACCGTCACCGACGACGCCGAGGGCGACGTGATCGCCACGACCCCGGCCGGTCACGTCACCGACGAGGCCGTCCACGCCGCGCTGACCGCGCTGAGCGGCGAGGTCGACCAGGTGCCGAGCGCCGTCAGCGCCATCAAGATCGACGGGCAGCGGGCGTACAAGCGGGTACGCGACGGTGAGAGCGTCGACCTGCCCGCGCGTCGGGTGACCATCTCCCGGCTGGAGGTGCTGGCGATCCGCCGCGGCGAGCCGGACGTGGTGGACGTGGACATCGACGTGACCTGCTCCTCGGGCACGTACATCCGGGCCATCGCCCGGGACGCGGGCCTGGCCCTCGGTGTCGGCGGGCACCTCACCGCGCTGCGCCGGACCGCGGTGGGTGGCTTCGCCCTCGCCGAGGCGGCCACCCTCGAACAGCTCGAGGAGCGCGCCCCGGAGGTGGTGAACCTGCCGCTCGACGCGGCGGCCGACCGGTTCTTTCCCCGCCGTGACGCGACCCCCGACGAGGCGAAGGTGCTCGGCCACGGCGGGCCGCTGGACCCGGCCGGCATCGCCGGGCCGTACGCCGTGTTCGGCCCCACCGGAGGTCTGATCGCTATCGTCAGCGAGCGGGACGGCCGAGCCCGCGCGGAAATCGTGCTCGCCCCGGCCTGACAGCCGGCGCTGGCGCATCGCTCTGCGCACGGCGCGCGTCGATCAGCGTTAACAAGGTGCCCTTCCTATGCACCAGGCGTTAGGAGGGGGCCCTTCCTTACGGAGAGGAACGGCATGCAGCGGTGGCGGGGGTACGACGCGGCGCCCGGAGGATGGGGGCGCTCGGTCGTCACCATCGGCGTCTTCGACGGCGTGCACAAGGGGCACCAGGCGACCATCGGACACGCCGTGGCCCGTGCCCGGGAGCTGGGCGTGCAGTCCGTGGTGGTCACGTTCGATCCGCACCCGGCCGAGGTGGTCCGCCCCGGCTCACACCCCGCGATCCTCACCGAGCCGGGCCGCAAGGCCGAGTTGATCGAGGCCCTCGGCGTGGACGTGCTGTGTGTGGTGCCGTTCACTCCCGAGTTCTCGCGGCTGCCGCCCGAGCAGTTCGTGCACGACATCCTGGTCGAACACCTGCACGCGGCGCTGGTGGTGGTCGGCGACAACTTCCGCTTCGGGCACCGCGCGGCCGGCGACGTGGCACTGCTGGAGCGGCTGGGCCAGACCTTCGGCTTCGGTGTGGAGGGCAGTCCGCTGATCGCCGCGGCCGGCACGGTCTTCTCCTCCACGTACATCCGCTCCTGCGTCGATGCGGGCGACGTGGGCACCGCGGCGGACGCGTTGGGGCGCGCGCACCGGGTGGAGGGCGTGGTGGTCCGTGGTGACCAGCGCGGCCGGGTGCTGGGCTTCCCCACCGCGAACCTGCTCTGCCACCGGTACGCGGCGGTGCCCGCCGACGGGGTGTACGCGGCCCGCATGATCCGCCGGGGCCAGCCCGAGCCGCTGATGGCCGCGGTGTCGGTGGGCACCAACCCGACCTTCTCCGGCCGGGAGCGGCGGGTCGAGGCGTACGCGCTGGACTTCTCCGGTGATCTCTACGGCGAGCGACTGGCGCTGGACTTCGTGACGCACCTGCGCGGTCAGGTCCGGTACGACTCGATCGAGCCGCTGATCGCCCAGATCGAAGAGGACGTCGAGCGCACCCGACGCGCGCTGGGCTGACCATCCGGGGGGCCACGCGGGGCCTTGGCCGGGTGTTACCGGCGGGTGCTGGTAGTCTTGCGGAGACGTCGGGTGACCGGCGTGGGGCCTCGCGTGCCTGCTCGACGCCGCGGGTGCGAGGAACCGGTCCGTTCCCGGTCTCATCGGGACGACGGACACCTACTTGATCAACCCACCGAAACAGGGAGAACATGGCGCTCGACCAGGAAGCCAAGGCCAGCATCCGCGCGGAGTACGCGACCGCCGAGGGCGACACCGGTTCGCCGGAGGTCCAGGTCGCGGTCCTCACCAAGCGGATCGCCGAGCTGACCGAGCACCTGAAGGTGCACAAGCACGACCACCACAGCCGCCGAGGGCTGCTGCTGCTGGTCGGCCGTCGCCGTCGGCTGCTCAACTACGTCCAGAAGAAGGACATCGCCCGCTACCGGACGCTCATCGAGCGGCTCGGTCTGCGCCGGTGACGTGACGGGGGAGCGGCCGTACGGCGGCTCCCCCGACCCGCGTCCCACCTGAAAGAAAACGGGCCGCGCGACCACCCGAGAGGGAGCCGGTCAGCGTACCGGTCTCCGGTAGTGGCCCCCGGGAACCCGGCAGCACGCCGGCCACCCGGGCGCTTCGATCGAAGACCGGCCGGCTGAGCAGCTCCCCGACGTCGTGGGCCCACGACGCGAAGGAGCACGACAGCACATGACCGAGACCAAACTCGGCACCGAATCCCGCACCGCCGTGATCGACAACGGGGCCTTCGGCACCCGCGAGATCACCTTCTCCACCGGTCGACTGGCTCGCCAGGCCGCCGGTTCCGTCATCGCCCAACTGGGCGAGACGGTCGTCCTCTCCGCCACCACCGCCGGCAAGCAGCCGAAGGAGCAGTTCGACTTCTTCCCGCTGACCGTCGACGTCGAGGAGCGGATGTACGCCGCGGGCCGCATTCCCGGCTCGTTCTTCCGCCGCGAGGGCCGGCCCAGCGAGGACGCCATCCTCACCTGCCGCCTGATCGACCGGCCGCTGCGCCCGTCGTTCGTCAAGGGCCTGCGCAACGAGGTCCAGGTCGTCGAGACCATCCTCGCGCTCGACCCGGCGCACCCGTACGACGTCGTGGCGATCAACGCCGCCTCGATGTCGACCAAGCTCTCCGGTCTGCCGTTCTCGGGCCCGATCGGCGCGACCCGCGTCGCGCACATCGACGGCCAGTGGGTCGCCTTCCCGACCCTGGAGGAGCTGGCTCGCGCCACCTTCGACATGGTCGTGGCCGGCCGCACCCTGGAGGACGGCGACGTCGCGATCATGATGGTCGAGGCCGAGGCCACCCCGAACGCCGTGACCCTGATCGCGGGCGGCGCCACCGCGCCGACCGAGGAGGTCGTCGCCAGCGGCCTGGAGGCCGCCAAGCCGGCCATCCGCGAGCTGTGCCGGGCGCAGGCCGAGCTGGCCGAGGTCGCCGCCAAGCCGGTCGCCGAGTTCCCGGTCTTCCTGGACTACCAGGACGACGTGTTCGACGCGGTCGCCGACGTGGCCCGCGCCGAGGTCGCCGAGGCGATCACCATCGCCGGCAAGGCCGACCGCGAGGAGGCCCTGGACCGGGTCAAGGCTCGGGTCGCCGAGGAGCTGGGCGCTCGGTTCGAGGGTCGGGAGAAGGAGCTGTCCGCTGCCTTCCGGTCGCTCACCAAGTCCGAGGTGCGCAACCGCGTGCTGCGCGAGCAGGTCCGCATGGACGGGCGTGGCCCGCGCGACATCCGGGCGCTGACCGCCGAGGTCGGCGTGCTGCCCCGGGTGCACGGTTCGGCGCTGTTCGAGCGCGGCGAGACCCAGATCCTGGGCGTCACCACGCTGAACATGCTCCGCATGGAGCAGATGGTGGACACGCTGTCCCCGGAGAACCGCAAGCGCTACATGCACAACTACAACTTCCCGCCGTACTCGACCGGTGAGACCGGCCGGGTCGGCTCGCCGAAGCGGCGCGAGATCGGCCACGGGGCGCTCGCCGAGCGGGCGCTGATCCCGGTGCTGCCGTCGCGCGAGGAGTTCCCGTACGCCATCCGGCAGGTCTCCGAGGCGCTCGGCTCCAACGGCTCCACCTCGATGGGCTCGGTCTGCGCGTCGACGCTGGGCCTGCTCTCCGCGGGTGTCCCGCTGAAGGCGCCGGTCGCCGGCATCGCGATGGGGCTCATCTCCGACGAGGTGGACGGCAAGACCCAGTACGTGACGCTGACCGACATCCTCGGTGCCGAGGACGCGTTCGGTGACATGGACTTCAAGGTCGCCGGCACCCCGGAGTTCGTCACCGCGCTGCAGCTCGACACCAAGCTCAACGGCATTCCGTCGGACGTGTTGGCCGCCGCGTTGCAGCAGGCCAACGAGGCCCGGCAGGTCATCCTCGGTGTCATGAAGGCGGCGATCGAGGCTCCGGCCGAGATGTCCGACTACGCGCCGCGGGTCACCACCGTCAAGATCCCGGTCGACAAGATCGGCATGGTGATCGGCCCGAAGGGTCAGACCATCAACGCGATCCAGGACGAGACCGGCGCCGAGATCTCCATCGAGGACGACGGCACGATCTACGTCGGCGCCACCAACGGCCCGTCGGCCCAGGCGGCTGTCGACCGGATCAACGGGATCGCCAACCCGACGCTGCCGAAGCAGGGCGAGCGCTTCCTCGGCACGGTGGTCAAGACCGCCGCGTTCGGCGCGTTCATCTCGCTGCTGCCGGGCCGCGACGGCCTGCTGCACATCTCCAAGGTGGGCGACGGCAAGCGGGTCGAGCGGGTTGAGGACTTCCTCAACGTCGGCGACCGGGTCGAGGTCGAGATCGCGGACATCGACGCCCGCGGCAAGATCTACCTGGACAAGGTCCGCCCGGAGGGCGCCGAGGCGCCGGCCGCTGGTGAGGCCGCGGGTGGCGACCGCCCGTCCGGCCGGGACCGGGGCGACCGGGGTCCGCGTGACCGGGGTGAC
This sequence comes from Micromonospora sp. NPDC049801, assembly GCF_040656575.1. Taxonomy (NCBI): domain Bacteria; kingdom Bacillati; phylum Actinomycetota; class Actinomycetes; order Micromonosporales; family Micromonosporaceae; genus Micromonospora; species Micromonospora sp. NPDC049801. The sequence goes on from NZ_JBFAMS010000004.1 coordinate 92,741, forward strand.
CGCGAGCGTGGCGGCGACCGGGGCGGGCGTGGCCCGGAGCGTGGCGGCGAGGGCGGCAACGGCGGCGGCGAGGGTGGTGGCGACGGCGGCGAGCGTCCGCGTCGCCGGACCCGGCACAGCTGACCACCAGCACCTGTAACACCCACCCCTCGTCGAACCGGGAGCACCACGTGAGTCGGGCCTTCAGTGCGCCGTTTCCACCGGATCGACGGGGGGTGGCACCGTCTCGGGACACCGCGGCGGGCCGCTCCGGCGGCACCGCCCGCGCGGTCACGCGGACGCTCAGCGACGACCCGCTGGGCGGCACGATACGACGTACCGTGCTGCCCAGCGGCCTGCGTGTGCTCACCGAGGCGATCCCGGCGATGCGCAGCGTCTCGTTCGGCATCTGGGTGGCGGTGGGCTCGCGGGACGAGACCCGTCCGCAGGCCGGCGCCGCGCACTTCCTGGAGCACCTGCTCTTCAAGGGCACCCACAAGCGGACCGCGCTGGAGATCTCCTCGCAGATCGAGGCGGTCGGTGGTGAGACGAACGCCTTCACCACGAAGGAATACACCTGCTACTACGCCCGCGTGCTGGACGAGGACCTGCCGCTGGCGATCGACGTGATGTGCGACCTGGTCGCCGACTCCCTGCTGGAGCCGGCCGACGTGGAGACCGAGCGTGGCGTGATCCTCGAGGAGATCGCCATGCACGACGACGAGCCCGGTGACGAGGTGCACGACCTCTTCGCCCAGGCCGTCTACGGTGACCACCCGCTGGGTCGGCTGATCTCCGGTACCGAGGAGACCGTCACGCCGATGACCCGCCGGCAGATCCAGACCTTCTACCGGGGTCGCTACACGGCGCCGCAGATCGTCATCGCCGCCGCCGGCAACCTCGACCACGCCGCCGTGGTCAAGCTGGTCCGGCAGGCAGTGCGGGGCACCCCACTGGACAGCGACCCGGCCGCGCCGGCCGCACACCGCGCGGCGACCCCGGCGGTACGCACCAAGTCGGCCACCACCGTGGTCGAGCCGAAGGAGACCGAGCAGGCGCACGTCATCCTCGGCTGCCCCGGCATCGACCGGCTCGACGATCGACGTTTCGCCCTCGGGGTGCTCAACAACGTGCTCGGCGGCGGCATGTCCAGCCGCCTCTTCCAGGAGATCCGCGAGCAGCGTGGCCTCGCGTACTCCGTCTACTCCTACGCCAGCCAGTACGCCGACAGTGGCCTGTTCGCCGTCTACGCCGGGTGCGCCCCGGGCAAGGTGGACGAGGTGCTGGCCCTGACCCGCGCCGAGCTGGCCCGGGTGGCCGCCGACGGGTTGACCGAGGCCGAGGTGGCCCGGGGCAAGGGGATGAGCAAGGGGTCGTTCGTGCTCGGCCTGGAGGACACCGGCTCGCGGATGAGTCGACTGGCCAAGGGGGAGCTGCTCTACGGCGACCTGATGCCGGTGGACGAGCTGCTCCGCCGGGTCGACGAGGTCACCGTCGAGGACGTGAACACCCTCGCCGCCGAGTTGCTGAGCCGGCCGATGTCGCTGGCCGTCGTCGGTCCGTTCGGCGAGGGCGACTTCTCCGGCTGAGGCCGGTCGGGATCTGTCCCGGCCGGAAGGACACGTCCCGATTGGGATAGGTTGTGCCCCGTGACTGACGAGCAGGAGAAGACCCGGGTCGGCGTGTTCGGTGCCCGTGGTCGGATGGGCGTCGAGGTCTGCAAGGCCGTGGACGCCGCTGACGATCTCGAACTGACCGCCGCGGTCGACCAGGGCGACGGTCTCGACGCCGCGTCCGCCGCTCGGGTGGTCGTCGACTTCACCACGCCGGACGTCGTCATGGACAACCTCCGGTGGTGCATCGCGCAGGGCATCCACGCGGTCGTGGGCACCACCGGCTTCACCGAGCAGCGGCTGGCGCAGGTGCGTGGCTGGCTGGCCGACAAACCCGAGGTGGGCGTGGTCATCGCCCCGAACTTCGGTATCGGCGCGGTGCTGATGATGCAGTTCGCCGCGCGGGCCGCCCGGCACTTCGAGTCCGTTGAGATCATCGAGCTGCACCACCCCGGCAAGCTGGACGCCCCGAGCGGCACCGCCACGCACACCGCCCGGCAGATCGCTCAGGCCCGCGCCGAGGCTGGCCTCGGCCCGGTTCCGGACGCGACGAAGGACGAGGTGCCGGGCGCGCGGGGTGCCGACATCGACGGGGTACGCGTGCACGCGGTACGCGCCACCGGTCTGGTCGCCCACCAGGAGGTGCTGTTCGGCGGCACCGGCGAGACGCTGACGATCCGGCACGACTCGTACGACCGGGTGTCCTTCATGCCCGGCGTGCTCCTGGCCGTCCGCGCCGTCCGCACCCGCCCCGGCCTGACCATCGGCCTGGACCCCCTCCTCGCCTAACCCCCCAGCGCCGACGCTCCTCCGCGATCTTGCAGTTCCTGTCGCGACAAAGGCGGCATCCTCGCCCATCTCGGCAACACAAACCGCAAGATCGCGCAGGACTGGGGGCGGGCCTCGCCGCCCCGTCAGCGTCGATCATGGAGTTGTGGTGCCCCGTATTTGGGGCAGGTGTGGAGCTTTCGCTCGCCACGACTCCATGATCGACGGGCTGGGAGGGGCGAGGTTATCTCGGGAGGGGGGATCGGGGGGTGCGTTGGGTGGGGAGGATTGGGGCGGTTAGGGGGGTGGGGAGGCCGGTTACCTCGGCTTCGCCGGCGTGGTTGACGGTGACAGTCACCGGGGTGCCGGCTACCCGGAGGTTGGTGGCGCGCACCGCGCCGAAGTCGGGGCCGGCCAGGGGGGCTACGCGGACCGTGCCGCCCGGCACGTCCGGGTAGAGGCCCGTCGCGGCCTGAAGGAGCAGGACCGCGCCGGCCGCGGACCACGCCTGTGGACGGCAGGCCGCCGGGTACGGCACCGGGCGGCGCAGCAGCGTCCGGTCGTCGCCGCCGTACAGTTCGGGCATCCGGTAGTCGAACGCCTCGGCCGCCGAGAGCAGCCCTTCGGCCAGGCCGAGCGCGGCGTCCCGATGCCCGCCGCGAGCCAGCCCGGCGAGCACGATCGCGGTGTCGTGGGTCCAGATCGAACCGCAGTGGTACGACAGCGGGCTGAAGCCGGCGTCGTCGGTGGACATCGTCCGTAGCCCGAAACCGCCGGCCAGCGTGTCCGTGGTGAGCAGGCGGGCGATCTGCGCCTCCTCGTCGGCGTCGAGCAGACCGGTGCCGAGCAGGTGACCGATGTTGCTGGTCAGCGAGTCGACAGGGCGCTTGTCCCGGTCGAGGGCCAGGGCGGGCTGCGGGCCGTACCGGCCGTCGACCCAGAAGCTCTCCCGGAACCGGCGGGCCAGGGCGGCGGCGTGTTCGCGCCAGCGGTCCGCGCCGGGGCGGCCGAAGGCGTCCAACAGTGCCGCGCCGTTCACCGCCGCCTCGTGCGCGTACGCCTGCACCTCGGCGAGCACGATCGGCGCGGTGGCCAGGCTGCCGTCGTGGAAGCGTACGGCGTCGCCCGAGTCCTTCCAGCCCTGGTTGGACAGTCCGTGCCCGGTGGTGTCGATGTACTCGACCAGGCCGTCGCCGTCCGGGTCGGCGTGGTCGCCGAGCCAGCGCAGGGCCGCCTCAAGGTGCGGCAGCAGCGGTGCGACCTGCTCGGCGGGCAGGCCCCAGCGCCACGCGTCGTGCAGCAGGTTGATCCAGAGCATGGTGGCGTCGACGGTGCCGTAGTAGGCCGGCGGCAGCCGGAGCCCGTCGTCGGGCAGCGTGAACTCGTGGCGGCGCAGCTCGTGCAGGATCTTGCCGGGCGCCTCCCCGGTGCTCGGGTCGACGCGGGTGCCCTGGCGGCGGGCCAGGACGCGCAGGGTGCCGGCGGCCAGGTCGGTGCCGAGCGGCAGCATCATCCGGGCGGCCCAGAGGCTGTCCCGGCCGAACAGGGTGAGGAACCAGGGGACGCCAGCGCCGAGGAAGACGTCCCCGGGAGCGCCGGTCTCGGCCAGCCGTAGCCCGCGCAGGTCGTCGAGGCCGCGGTCGAGGAGACGGACCAGCCGTCGGTCGTCGGCGGTCACCTCCGGTCGGGCCCACTCCGGCTCGCCGGTCGGGCCGACCACCACGGCGCGGGGGTCCGCGACGGCCAGCCGCCAGCGCAGCACCGTCTCGCCGCGCGGAGGCAGGTCGATCGGCCAGGTCAGCCGGGGCGCGGTGGCCCGCTCGTCGGTGGCGAGCACGTCGGCGTCCGGCGCGGTGACGGTGACGGTGATCCCGTCGGCGGCCCAGGTGAGCAGGCCCGGCTGGCCGGTCTTGGCCTCCAGTGGCGCGGCGGCGCCACCGGACTTGACCACCTCGATGGGCGCCAGGTCGCAGGCGAGGTCGACGCTGACGGTGGCCCGTACGCCGACCGTGGCGGTCGAGACGATCCGCAGCTCCTCGGTGAGGCCGTTGTGGGTGGCCCGGCGGGAGCGGTCGACGCGGACGGTGGGGTCGGGAGTGGGATCGCCGAGCCAGCGGGCCAGAGCCACGAAGCGGGCGCCGTGTGGGCCGTCCTCGCCGTGGGTGAGCCCCTCCAACTCCTGGTCGTCCACGCGCAGCTCGGCCCGGGAGAGCACGCGGGCGTCGGCGTGGAAGACCCCCTGGACGCCGGTCGGGCGGATCTGTCCGGTCGCGTCCCCCAGCGCGCTGGTGGGGGCGAGCACCACCCCCACCAACTCGTGCAGAAGGGGTTGCAGCTGGCGGTCGGTCACGGTGCGGCTCCAGATCATCGGGGTGCGGGGCGGATGTCTTGACAACGCGCCCCGGGCGGTGCAAAGTGCGAAACATTCCAGAAACTTGAACGATCTAATCCTGCACTATCCGAATTGGATCGTTCAAGACGGCGAGAGGGATTAAGTGCCTGAAAAGGTAACCATCGCGACGGTGGCCCGGCACGCCCGAGTGAGCCGCCAGACGGTCTCCAACGTGCTCAACACCCCGCACATCGTGCGCCAGGAGACCCGGCAACGGGTCGAGGACGCGATCGCCGCGCTCGGCTACCGGGCCAACCAGGCCGCCCGGCAGATGCGCACCGGCCGGTCCCGACTCATCGCCGCCCGCATCGAACCCACCCGCGACGGCATCAACGGCTCCGTGCTCGACCGCTTCCTGCACGGCCTCACCGAGACCGCCGACGCCGCCGGCTACCGGGTGCTGCTCTACACCGCCACCGACGACGAGCGGGAGATCGCCACCTACGACGACCTGCTCGGCACGTACGAGCTGGACGCGTTCGTGCTGGTCGGCACCAAGTACGGCGACCCGCGTACCGCCTGGCTCGCCGAGCGGGAGGTGCCCTTCGTGACGTTCGGTCGGCCATGGGACGCGCTCGACGTGCATCCCTGGGTCGACGTGGACGGCGCGGCCGGCACCGCCGCGGCCACCCGGCACCTGCTGGACGCCGGGCACCGGCGGATCGCCTTCATCGGCTGGCCGACCGGTTCCGGCGTCGGCGACGACCGGCGTGCCGGCTGGCGCGACACGCTGCACGCCGACGGCGTCGACCACACCGGACTGCACCGGGAGACCGAGGACGGTGTCGCCGAGGGGGAACGCCTCATGCGCGACCTGCTCGCCGCCGAGACGCCGACCGCCGTGGTCTGTGCCAGCGACTCGCTCGCGCTCGGTGCCCTGCAGGCGATCCGCGACCTCGACCCGCCGGTGTCGGTGATCGGCTTCGACGACACGCCGGTGGCCGCCGCCATCGGCCTGTCCAGCGTCAGCCAACCACTCGGCGAAGCCGCCGCCCGCTGCGTGGACCTGCTCACCGGCGTCCTCGACGGCAACCAGACACCCACCCCTGTGCTGCTCGCGCCCTCGCTGGCCCTGCGGCACACCGCGTAACCCACCCCCCCACCAGGAGAAACCCATGGCACCCAGAACCCTCACCCGGGCAGCGGTCGCCGGCCTCGCCGCCGTCGCGCTGCTCGGCTCCGCAGCCTGCGGCAGCGGCTTCGACGACTCCGGCGACGCCGCCCAGTCCAGCGGCCCGGCCAACCTGCAGATCCTCATCGGCTCCTCCGGCGACGCCGAGACCAAGGCCGTGCAGGACGCCGCCGCGAAGTGGGCCAGCAGCTCCGGCAACAGCGCGACGGTCACCCCGGCGCAGGACCTCACCCAACAGCTCGGCCAGTCCCTCGCCGGCGGCACCCCGCCGGACGTCTTCTACGTCGACGCGGCCCGCTTCGCCGACTACGCGAGCGTGGGCGCGCTCGAGCCGTACGGCGACAAGCTCGCGGACAAGGGCGACTTCTACGAGAGCCTGCGCACCACCTTCACGTACGACGGCAAGCTCTACTGCGCTCCGAAGGACTTCTCCACCCTCGCCCTGCAGATCAACACCGACCTGTGGGCCAAGGCCGGGCTGACCGACGCCGACGTGCCGACCACCTGGGACCAGCTCACCGCGACCGCCCAGAAGATCAAGGCGAAGGGGCAGGTGGCCCTGGCGCTCGGCGACACCCGGGACCGGATCGGTGCCTTCCTGGTGCAGAACGGTGGCTGGCTGATGAGCGAGGACGGCAAGCAGCCCACCGCCGACAGCGCGAAGAACCTGGCCGCCCTGGAGTACGTCAAGACCCTGCTCACCTCGGGTCTGGCCAAGTACCCGAAGCAGCTCGACTCCGGCTGGTCCGGCGAGGCGTTCGGCAAGGGCAAGGCCGTGATGACGATCGAGGGCAACTGGATCAAGGGCGCCATGCAGAACGACTTCCCGAACGTGAAGTACAAGGTGGTGGCGCTGCCGGCCGGGCCGGGTGGTCAGGGCACCCTCTCCTTCACCCAGTGCTGGGGCATTGCCGCGAAGAGCAAGTACAAGGACCAGGCGATCAAGTTCGTCGAGGCGATGACCAGCGGCGAGCAGCAGCTGACGTTCGCCAAGGCGGTCGGCGTCATGCCGTCCCGGCAGTCGGTGCGCGACCAGTACACGGCTGCCTTCCCGGCCGACAAGGTCTTCATCGACGGCGCCGCGTACGCCCAGGGCCCGGTGAACGCGCCGAAGATGGACAGCGTCCTCAAGGACCTCGACACCGGCCTGCAGGGCCTCGCCAACGGTGACCCGAAGACCGTGCTGCAGAACTTCGACAAGAACGCCAAGGCCGCGCTCGGCGGCAGCTGACTCGTTAGGAAGGGCCCCTTCCTATGCACTAGGCGATAACAAGGGGCCCTTCCTTCAGTAAAGGGGGTGAGGACGATGGCAACCGAGACACTGACCGCCGCGGTCACCGCGCCCGGCGCGGGCCGCCGCCGACGCCGTCGTGGCGTTCGCGGCAACGAGAACCTCGCCGGCTGGCTGTTCGTCGCGCCGGTGATCGTCATCCTGGGGCTGTTCCTGCTGCTGCCGATCCTGATGGCGTTCTGGGTCAGCCTGACCGACTGGAACGGCCAGGGCAGCCCGTTCACCGGCGACGTCCCGTTCGTCGGGGGGCACAACTACACCCGGTTGTTCACCGAGGACGGGCTGGCTCGCCGCGACTTCATGACCAGCATCCGCAACACCATCTACTACGTGGCGATCGTGGTGCCGGCGCAGACCGTGCTCGCGCTCGGGTTGGCGCTGATCGTCAACAACCGGATGCTCCGGGGCAAGAGCTTCTTCCGCAGCGCCTTCTACTTTCCCTCGGTCACCAGCTCGGTCGCGATCAGCGTGGTGTTCCTGTTCCTGTTCGCCAACTCGGGCGCGGTTAACGCGCTGCTCGGCTTCGTCGGGATCGACGGACCGGAGTGGTTCGCCGACTCCCGGGGCGTCCTGCACCTGCTGTTCGGCGCGGTCGGCGTCGACACGCCCCCGACGGCGCTGACCGGCGGCGGCCCGTTCGGGCTGAGCTGGTGGGACTGGCTGGCCGGCCCGAGCGTCGCGATGACCTCGATCATCACGCTGGTCGTCTGGTCCACCTCCGGCACGTTCATGTTGATGTTCCTGGCCGGACTGCAGAACGTCCCGGTGACCCTCGACGAGGCGAGCACCCTCGACGGCGCGTCCCGCTGGCAGCGCTTCCGTCACGTGACGCTGCCGATGATCAGGCCGACCACCTTCCTGGTGCTCACCCTCGGCCTGATCGGCTCCTGGCAGGTCTTCGACCAGGTGTACGTCATGAGCCAGGGCGACCCGGCCAAGACCACCCTCACCCCGGCGTACCTGTCGTACCGGACCGCCTTCCGGGACTTCGACTACGGCTCCGGCGCGGCGATCTCGTTCGTGTTGTTCCTGATCATCATCGTGCTCACGCTGGTCCAGCGCCGCGTGCTGGCCGAGCGGGACACCGACCGGCCGCGTCGCGGCCGGTGGCGTCGGCGCGTACCGGAGAGGTCCTGAGATGGCCGTGCTCACCGACCGCCCGGCGGGGCCCGCGCGCGGTGACCAGCGCGGGGCCCGCACGCTGGCCACCCGCTTCCTGGGGTACGCGACGCTGGTCTTCTTCGGGTTGGTGTTCCTCTACCCGTTCGTCATCCAGATCGCCAGCTCGCTCAAGACCGAGCCGGACGCGGCGGCCAACCCGCTCTCGCCGTTCCCGGACCCGCTCACCCTGGCCGGCTTCGAGCGGATCTTCGCGGGCACCAACTTCCCGCTCTGGCTGGGCAACTCGCTGCTGGTGACCGTGCTGGTCACCGTCGGGCGGGTGTTCTTCGACTCGCTCGCCGGGTACGCCCTGGCCCGGCTGCGGTTCGCCGGGCGCGGCGGGTTGTTCGCGGCCGTCATCGCGGTGATGGCGGTCCCCGGTGTGGTCCTGCTGATCCCGAAGTTCCTGGTGCTCAACCAGCTCGGCATCTACAACAGCTACGCCGGGCTCGTGGTGCCGCTGCTGGCCGACGCGGCGGGCGTGTTCATCATGAAGCAGTTCTTCGAGTCGATCCCGGTGAGTGTGGAGGAGGCCGCCCGCATCGACGGGGCGAGCATCTTCCGCACCTTCTGGTCGGTGGTGCTGCCGATGGCGAAACCGGCGCTGATCACCCTGACCATCCTGTCGTTCCAGGGCTCCTGGAACGAGTTCCCGCACAGCCTCGTGTCGGTGCAGGACCCGGACCTGTTCACCCTGCCGCGTGGCCTCGCCGACCTGGTCAGCGGCTCGCTGGGCAGCGGCAACCAGTACCCGCTGAAGCTGGGCGCGGCGCTGCTCGCCACCATTCCCGTGGCGATCATCTTCGTGGTGTTCCAGCGCTACTTCGTCCGCGACGCCAACGACGGTTCGGACAAGGGCTGACCCGGCCGGGTCACTCGCCGGGGCTGTCCTCGGCAAGTGGCTCGGCCGGTACGGCCACGTGCAGGCGCACCTGAGGCACCAGCATGTCGTCGACGTCCAGCGCCCGCGCGGCGCCGTCGGGTTCCCAGCCGGTGCTGGTGAGGAACTTGCGGGTCGCCTCGTCGCCGTCGAACGCCCAGGCCACCGCCCGAGCCATCCCGTCTTCGCGCCACAGGTCGACGGTGGCGGCGAGCAGCCGGCTGCCGTGCCCACGCCGACCCCAGCGCGGTTCGACCAGCAGGTCGGTCACCGCTGCCACGTCCGGGCCCAGGGCGTCGGCCGGCTCACCCGGGGCCAACGCCTCGCCGTCGGCCGGGCCGGAGGCGGCGAACCCCACCAGATACGATTGCTCGGCCTGTTCGACGGCGACCAGCACCCGGTGCGCGCCCGAGGGCGGCTCCAGCACCGCGGCGCTCCACCGCCGGGCGAGGAACGCCTCGTCCAGGTTGTCGAGCACATGCCGAGGCAGGATCCGGCGGTACGCGACCCGCCAGGTCGCGAGCTGGATGCGTGCGATTTCGCCGGCGTCCTCGGGACGCGCCGGGCGGACGTACCCGAGAGCCATGGGACGGAAGCCTACGCAGGGCGGGGGAGGCGGCGGTGGCGCAGGGTGCCAACAGGACGGCCGTGCAGGTCGTCGGGGTGGTGGTGCTCGCCGTGGCGGTCACCGCGTTCCTCTCCGTCGCGGCCGTACGGCACGGCTTCTTCGACCTGAAGGTCTACTACGGCGCGTTGACGTGGTGGGTGCACGACGGTGGCGAGATCTACGACTACCTCAAGCCCAGCACCCAGTACGGCTTCACCTACCCGCCGTTCGCCGCGCTGGTCATGCTGCCGATGGCGTACCTGCCGTGGACGGCCGCGATCGTGGTGAGCGTGCTCGCCAGCGTGGCCACCACCACCGTGCTGATCTGGTGGTTCGTCGACCCGATCGCCCGGCGGGCCGGGTGGACCCGCTGGTTCGCCCTCGCCGTGGCGCTCTGCCTGGCCGCCGCCTTCGAACCGATGCGCGAGACGATCAACTTCGGGCAGGTCAACACGCTGCTGCTCTTCCTGGTCGCGGTGGACCTGCTCCGGCTGCTGCCCGCCGGCAACCGGTGGGCGGGCGTGGGCATCGGGCTCGCCACCGCGATCAAGCTGACCCCGGGCATCTTCATCGTCTACCTGCTGGTCACCGGGCGGTGGCGGGCGGCGCTCACCGCCAGCGGCGCCGCCGCCGCGGTGACCGTGCTGGCCGGCGCGCTCTTCCCGGACGCGTCCCGGGAGTTCTGGACCGAGGCGCTGTGGAACACCGCTCGGGTCGGTGAGTTGGCCTTCGTCTCCAACCAGTCGCTGCGCGGCGTGGTCGCCCGCCTCGACCCGCGGCACCCGAGCACCCTGCTCTGGCTGCTGCTGGTGCTCGGCACCCTGGCGCTGTGGGCCTGGCGTTCCCGCGCGGCCGTCGCGGCCGGCGACGAGGCGACCGGCCTGGCCCTGACCGGCGCGGTGATGTGCCTGGTCAGCCCGGTCACCTGGGTACACCACCTGGTCTGGCTGCTGCCCGCGCTGATCCTGCTGGTCGACAACGCGATGGCCGCGCCGGCCGGCCGCCGCCGGCGCGTCCTGCTGATCGCCGCGACCATCGGGTACGTCCTGCTGATCAGCCGGACCGTCTGGTTCTGGGAGAAGGACTTCACCGGCGCGGACGGCTTCCTCGGCAGCAACGCGTACGTCTGGATCAGCCTGGCTCTGCTGGCCTTCCTGCCGATCCGCCGGTGGCTGACGCCGGGCGGGTCAGTCGTCGAGGCGTCCGGCGTACCGCAGCTCGACGAGCCCGACCGGCCCGCGCCCGCCGGCGAGCGGCACCTGGTAGGTCGACCGCTCACCGTCCGGTGACAGCCCGGCCCGTTCGTAGAACCGGCGGGCCCGCCCGTTGTCGGCCAGCACCCACAGCCGGTAGCCGGTCCAGCCGCGCTCGACGAGACCGGCGCGGGCGGCCGCGAGCAGCGCGGTGGCTGTCCCGTCACCCCAGAACGCCGGCTCGACGTAGAGCGCCAGCACCTCGCCGACGCTCGGGTCCAGGTCGTCCCGGTCCTGGTTGCGGCGGTACGGCCCGAAGGTGGTGAAGCCGATGGCCAGCCCGTCCACCTCGCCGAGGAGCGTGGTGAACGGGTGCTCCGGATCGGCGGTGCCCACCTCACGGCGGCGCTGCGCCCAGGCCGCCACGTTGAGCCGGCCGAGCACCTCGTCCGGCATGACACCGGCGTAACCCGACTGCCAGCCGTGCACGTGCACCCGGGCGATCGCCTCGGCGTCGTCCGGCTCCTCCCGGCGGATGGTCAGCATTGCACCGTTCTATGCCCCCGTGACGGTCGGAGTCCAGCTTCCCGCACCGACGTCGTACCGATGATTTATCGTCGCCGACGATGGCCGCACCGGATTCACTCTCGCTCGCGCAGGCCCGGCGGGTGGCGCTCGCCGCCCAGGGCTTCGCCGACCCGCCGCCGACCGGCGTGCCCACCCGCCGGCACCTGCGCCGGGTCCTCGACCGGGTCGCCCTGATCCAGATGGACTCGGTCAACGTGCTGCAACGGGCGCACTACCTGCCGCTCTACAGCCGACTCGGTCCCTACCCGACGACCCTGCTCGACCAGGCCGCCTACCGCCGCCCGCGCGACCTGTTCGAGTACTGGGGCCACGAGGCGTCCCTCGTGCCGGTCGGGCTGCACCCGTTGCTGCGCTGGCGGATGGCCCGGGCCCGCAGCGAGGCCTGGGGTGGCATGCGGCGCATCGCCCAGGAACAGCCGGACCTGGTCGCCTGGGTGCGCGACGAGGTGGCCGCCCGGGGTCCGCTGACCGCCGCCGAGATCGAGCACGACGCGCCCCGGCAGACCGGCAACTGGGGGTGGAACTGGTCGGCCGTCAAGCAGGCGCTGGAGTTCCTGTTCTGGGCGGGTGAGGTGACCGCCGCCGAGCGCAGCACGTCCTTCGCCCGCCGCTACGACCTGCCCGAGCGGGTGCTGCCGGCGTCCGCGCTGGCCGCGCCCACACCGACCGCCGCCGAGGCGTACCGCGGTCTGGTGGCCCTGGCCGCGCGGTCGCTCGGGGTGGCCGCCGAGCCGGAGCTGCGCGACTACTTCCGGCTGCCGGTCGCCGGCGCCCGCCAGGCGGTCGCCGAGCTGGCTGAGGCCGGCGAGCTGGTGCCGGTCACCGTGGCGGGCTGGAGGCAGCCGGCCTGGCTGCACGCGTCGGCACGGCTGCCCCGCTGGGTCCGGGGCAACACGCTGGTCAGCCCGTTCGACCCGCTGATCTGGGAACGTGCCCGCACCGAGCGGCTGTTCGGCTTCAGCTACCGGATCGAGATCTACGTGCCGGCGCCGCAGCGGGTCTACGGCTACTACGTGCTGCCGTTCCTGCAGGGCGACCGGTTCACCGCCCGGGTCGACCTGAAGGCCGACCGCAGGGCCGGGGTGCTGCTGGTGCCGGCCGCCTGGCTCGAGCCCGGCGCCGACGCGGGGGACACCGCCGTGGCGCTCGCCGCCGAGCTGTACCGGCTGGCCGGCTGGCTCGGGCTGGACGCGGTCGCCCCACCCGCCGCCGGTGACCTGGCCGGTCCGCTCACGGCCGCCCTGGCGAGCGTGTCGGGTGTACCGTGAACGCGTGACGAGCGTTCCCGGACCGGTCGACCAGTCACCGCCCACCGTCGGCGCCGTCCACACGGTGCCCGCCCCCGATGCTGCGCAGAACGGATGGTCGGCGGAGCCGCCCGTCGGTTACCACTACCCGACGCCCGAACCCGACCGGCTCACCCGGCTCGTCCTGCGGATCCACCAACGTTCGCCGCGCTGGGCCGTGCCACTGGCCGCGGTCGGCTGCGTCGGGCTCGGCATGGCCTACGCGCTGGTGAGCAACCCGACCCACGCCGACCCGGACGCCGCGCCCACCTGCATTCTCAAGCTGACCACCGGGTTCGACTGCCCGGGCTGCGGCGGCACCCGCGCGCTCTGGTACGTGCTGCACGCCGACCTGCCGGCCGCCGCCCGACACCACTTCCTGTTCGTCTTCTCGCTGCCCTTCCTGGCGTACCTCTTCGTGGCCTGGGCGGGCAACCAGGCGTTCGGCTGGCGGCTGCCCGAGCTGCGGATCAGCCCCAAGGTCATCGGCGGCTTCATGGCCGCGTGGCTGGCGTTCACGGTGGTGCGCAACCTGCCCTGGGCGCCGTTCACCTCGCTCTACGTCTGACCGCAGGGCTCTTGCGTCTGACCGCAGGGCTCTTGCGTCTGACCGCAGGGCTCTTGCGTCTGACCGCAGGGCTCTTCGTCTGACCGGGCTGCTCTCACGTCTGGCGCCGCTGCTGCCCGACGCGGCCCTGCCCCTACCCGTTCCCCAGCGGGAGGCAGGACGTGGTGGTGTGCCCCTGTCGAGCTGCCCCAGATGTGGGGCGCCAGAGGACGGTAGCGGCGGCACCCCAAGCGAGGGGTGGCGCTGCGGGGTGTGCGTTGCGGGCGAGCGCTGCGGGCGTGCGTGCTGCGGGGGTGGGGCTGCGGGGTGTGCGGGCGGGCGTGCAACGGGTGGGCTGCGGGGTGTGCGTTGCGGGCGAGCGCTGCGGGGGTGGGGCTGCGGCCTGTGCGCTGCGGGCGAGCGCTGTGGGGTGGCGCTGCTTCGGGGGCGGGGCTGCTCCGGGGTCGGTGGGGTGGGGCCGGTGCGCTGTGGGTGCCGGTTCCGTCGGCGGGAGAGAGCCCTTGGCCGTGCGGCTCCTGCCCCAGATTTGGGGCAGCTCGACAGGCTACGAGGGAGACCCACGGTTCCGCGGAGCCCTGGCACGGCTGTCGAGATCTTGGACACCAACGGCCCCCGGTGATTCGGGAAGGGGCCGCCGGCCACTACAGTCCCAGGCATGCCGGAGATGGTGCAGCCCCAGGTCAAGTTGATCGCGTGGACCCAGTTCGCGGCCCCGGACGACGTGCCGTGGTCGACCGACGCCGAGGGCGGCCAGGCGCTGGCTGAGTTCGCCGGGCGGGCCTGCTACCAGTCCTGGAAGAAGCCGAACCCGGCCACGGCCACCAACGCCGGCTACCTGGCGCACATTCTCGAGGTGGGCCACCTGAGCGTGCTGGAGCACGGCTCGGTCACCTTCTACTTCACCGGGGTGTCCCGCTCCTTCACGCACGAGCTGATCCGGCACCGGCACTTCTCGTACTCCCAGCTCTCGCAGCGGTACGTCCCCGAGCGGGACGCGGCCATGGTCGAGCCGGCGGTCATCGCCGACGACCCGGAGCTGCACAAGAAGTTCGTCGAGGCCGCCGAGGCGAGCGTGCGGGCGTACACGGAGCTGTTGGAGGGTCTGGAGCAGCGCTTCTCCGACGAGCCGAACCCGACGCTGCGCCGCAAGCAGGCCCGGCAGGCCGCCCGCGCGGTGCTGCCGAACGCCACCGAGACCCGGATCGTGGTCTCCGGCAACTACCGGGCCTGGCGGCACTTCGTCGCGATGCGGGCCACCGAGCACGCCGACGTGGAGATCCGCGAGCTGGCCGTGGAGTGTCTGCGTCAGCTCCAGGGGGTCGCCCCGAACGTCTTCGCCGACTTCGTGATCACCACGCTGCCGGACGGCACCGAGGTGGCGGCCAGCCCGCACGAGGCGTCCTGAGCCCTTCCCCGGCGGGCTCCGGCTGGTCGTCCGCTAGGTTGGAGGGTATGACGCAGGACCACCCCGACGCCGCCGCCCGACCGGTGTCCCGCCCCTTCGGGCGGGTGCTCACGGCCATGGTGAGCCCCTTCACCGCCGACGGCTCACTCGACCTCGACGGCGCCGCCCGGCTGGCGAGCCACCTGGTCGACGAACAGGGCAACGACGCGCTGGTGGTCAACGGCACCACCGGCGAGTCGCCGACCACCACCGACGCGGAGAAGGAACGCCTGATCCGGGCCGTGGTCGAGGCCGTCGGTGACCGTGCCCGGGTCGTGGCCGGTGTCGGCACCAACGACACCCGGCACACCATCGAGCTGGCTGCCGCCGCCGAGAAGGCCGGCGCGCACGGTCTGCTGGTGGTCACGCCGTACTACAACAAGCCGCCGCAGAGCGGGTTGCTGCGGCACTTCACCGCCGTGGCCGACGCCAGCGGACTGCCGGTGATGCTGTACGACATCCCGCACCGCTCCGGTGTGCCGATCGACACCGAGACACTGGTCCGACTCGCCGACCACGGCCGCATCGTCGCGGTCAAGGACGCCAAGGGCGACCTGATCGCCACCAGCTGGGTGACCAGCCGGACCGGCCTCGCCTACTACAGTGGCGAGGACGCGCTCACCCTGCCGGCGCTGGCCGTCGGATGCGTGGGCGTGGTCGGCACCTCCACGCACTTCACCGGGGCGCTGACCGCACAGATGATCCAGGCGTACGACGCGGGGGACATGCCCACCGCGCTGGCCCTGCACCGGCGGCTGCTGCCGCTGTTCACCGGCATCTTCCGCACCCAGGGCACCATCCTGGTGAAGGCAGGTCTGGCATCGCTGGGCCTGCCGGCCGGTCCGGTGCGACCCCCGCTCGTGCACGCCACCAACGACGAGATCGCCCAGCTGCGCGCGGACTTCGCGGCAGCGGGCCTGGAGCTACCCGAATGATCGAACGACACGACGGACGCCGAGTGACGGCGTCGCAGAATGAGGTGGACGCGTGACCGAGGCGCACATCGAGGCGGAACTACCCCCGCCGCTGCCGGAAGGTGGCCTGCGGATCATCCCGCTCGGCGGGCTCGGCGCCATCGGTCGGAACATGACCGTCTTCGAGTACGACGGCAAGTTGCTGATCGTCGACTGCGGGGTGCTCTTCCCCGACGTCGAGCAACCGGGCGTGGACCTGATCCTGCCCGATTTCGGCCCGATCCTGGACCGGCTGGCCGACGTGCAGGCGATCGTGCTGACCCATGGCCACGAGGACCACATCGGCGCGGTGCCGTACCTGCTGGCCCACAAACCCGACATCCCGCTGGTCGGCTCGCAGTTCACCCTCGCCCTGGTCGAGGCGAAGCTGGCCGAGCGGCGGATCCAGCCCTACACGCTGACCGTGCGCGAGGGCGGCCGCGAGCGGCTCGGGCCGTTCGAGTGCGAGTTCTTCGCGGTCAACCACTCCATCCCGGACGCGCTCGCGGTGGCCATCCGTACCCCGGCCGGCCTGGTGCTGCACACCGGCGACTTCAAGATGGACCAGCTCCCGCTGGACGGCCGGATCACCGACCTGGCCGGTTTCGCGCGGCTCGGCGCCGAGGGCGTCGACCTGCTGCTCTCCGACTCCACCAACGCGGAGATCCCCGGCTTCGTCACCCCGGAGCGGGAGATCGGGCCGGTGCTCGACTCGATCTTCGCGAAGGCGAAGGGTCGGATCATCGTGGCCTCGTTCGCCTCGCACGTCCACCGGGTGCAGCAGGTCTTCGACTCCGCGCTGGAGCACGGTCGCAAGGTCGCCCTGATCGGCCGGTCCATGGTCCGCAACATGGGTATCGCCCGCGACCTCGGCCTGCTCAACATCCCGGCCGGCCTGGTCATCGGGATCGAGGAGGCGACGACGCTGCCTCCGGACCAGATCGTGCTGATGTCCACCGGGTCGCAGGGCGAGCCGATGAGCGCGCTCGGTCGGATGGCCAGCGGCGACCACCGGCACATCACCATCGCCCCGGGGGACACCGTGGTGCTGGCCTCCTCGCTGGTGCCGGGCAACGAGACCTCGGTCTACCGGGTCATCAACCGGCTCGCCCGCGCCGGGGCGGTGGTCGTGCACAAGGACGTCGCGAAGGTGCACGTCTCCGGGCACGCGCCGGCCGGCGAACTGCTCTACCTGCTCAACGTCGTCCGGCCCAGCAACCTGATGCCCGTGCACGGCGAGTGGCGTCACCTGCGGGCGCACGCCCGGCTGGGCATCGAGTCCGGGGTCGCCCCCGACCGGGTGGTGATCTGCGAGGACGGCGACGTCGTCGACCTGGTCGAGGGCCGCGCCAGCCTGGTCGGGCACGTGAAGAGCCGGTACGTCTACGTCGACGGCCTCGCCGTCGGTGACGTCAGCGAGTCGCTGCTCACCGAACGGCGGATCCTCGGTGACGGCGGGTTCATCGCCACGACCGTCGTCGTCGACTCGGTCACCGGCAAGGTGGTCGCCGGTCCGACGTTGTCCGCGAAGGGCTTCTCCGAGGACCCGGAGGCGTTCAACCCGGTGATCCCGCTGGTCACCGAGGCGCTCAACCGTGCCGCCTCGGACGGCATCACCGACCCGCACCAGCTTCAGCAGATCGTCCGGCGGACCGTGGGGCGGTGGGTCAACGACGCGTACCGACGGCGGCCCATGATCGTGCCCACCGTCGTCGAGGTCTGACGCACGCGTGACCGGGCCGGTCGCCGACGTCCCCCGTGGATGTCGGTGGCCGGCCCGGATTCTGTTGCGGACCACGGCGGTACCACAGCCGTTGCGCACGTCCGGTTGCGCGCTGTCGGATGTCGCACAGTCACCCGTCGGGCCGCAACCTTCGGGCCCGCTCGCGGGTCAGGGCAGGGCGGCGACGGCCTCCGCGTACGCGACGCCGGTGGCGATGGCGGCGTCCACCAGCACCCGCAACTGCGCCGGCGCGACCCCGTGCGCCAGGTCGGTGGCCGCGTCCCCGGCGAGCACGATCTCGCTGTCGAGGTCGTGCGCGTACGCCTTGGGCAGCAGCCGGTCGTGGTTCCACGCGTTGCAGAAGGCGTACGCCTCGGACCGCCGCGTGGCCGGCAGCCGCCGGTCGGCCATCGCCCGGGTGTGCAGCACCTCGCCCCGCTCGCCAGCCCGTCGGAACTGGATCACCGCGGCGCCCCACCGGCCGACCACCGTGCCGTCGTCGTCGATCAGGTACCGGTCGCCGCGCCGGTCCAGGGTCGCGGTGATGAGGTCGGCGGTGAGCGCCATCAGCTCCCGCTCGGACTCCCCGTCCGGCCCGGGACCGGCGTCGTCCTCCTCGTCGGCGACGTCGCCGCCATCCGGCAGCGGCACCGCCGCCGCGGCGGGACGTTCGGCCAGCCAGGCCGCGATCCTGCCGGACTGGTGACCGGTGCCGTTGCGGGCGTCGAAGCTGCCGGCCAGGTCGGTGGCGAGGCCGAGCAGCAGCGCGCCGAGCGTCGACACGTCCAGTTCGGTGGCCGGACGCTCGCCGTACGCCGGGCGGCGCACCCGTCGCTCGCCCAGCCCCGTCTCGTCGGCCAGCCCGCAGACCAGCGCCCCCGCCGCGGCGAACTCCATGGCGGCGAGGTCGTCGGTGGGCCGGTCCAGCCGGGGCAGCTGCTCGGTCAGGATGGCCAGCCCGCGCTCCAGATGCCCGCCGAGCGCGCAGAACCGCAGGTGGGTCGCGAGATGCCCGAACGCGGCGCGCTCGCGCCGGTGCCGCCGGTACGCCCGCACGTGCGCCGCCGCGGCCTCCTCGGCCGCGCCGAGCCGTAACCGTGGCAGCAGTCCGGCGACCAGCGCCCGCTCGGGCTGGTCGGTGCAGGCCGGGGCGTCGGTGTCGTACGCCTCCAGCTCGGCGCGGGCCTCCCGCCACTCGCCCCAGCCGGCCAGCAGTTCCGCGCGGCGGGCCGGGGCGCAGCCGGGGCACCCGCCGGCCGGACCGCCACGCGTACCCGCCCACTGCCGGTAGAAGTGCCGGGCGGTGGGTTCGTCGCCCAGGTGGTCGGCGATCCGGCAGCGCAGTTCGGCGACGGTCGGCCCGTCGAGCCCGCCCGTCCCCACCCGCTCGGCCAAATCGGTCAGGAGTAGTCGGGTCTGGTCCAGCCCCACCCGGGGGGTGCCGAGCAACGCCTCCACCGCGTACCGCTGGTAGCGCGTCAGCAGCACGGTCTCGGGGTCGCCGAGCAGCGTGGGCCACCGGTCGGCGGCGGCCCGGCAGCGCCGTACCGGCTCGACGATCCGCCACCGCTCGCCGTGCAGCAGGTACGCCTCGATGAGCGCGAACCTCGCGTCCAGCGCGGACCGGGCGTCCGCGGCGGCGTCGGCGCGCTCGGCGACCCGTTCCAGCGCGGCCAGCCGGCCGGACCCGTCGGGCAGGTCCCGGGCGTCGGCGAGCGCGGACACCAATGCCGGGACGCGCTGCCCGACACCCCGGCCGTCGTCTCCGCTGGCGGGCGCGTGCGCCCGGTCGGTACGGCTGCCCGTGGTCTCCTCCCGGCCGGTCACGTCGACACCGCGCCGGGCAGGCGACCGACCGCCACGGCGAGTTGGCAGCCGGTCGTGATGCCACAGTCGAGCAGTCGGTCGAGCTGGTGGGGCGTGACGCCACGTTCCAGGTCGGTGATCACCTCACCGTGGATCCGGGCCCGGCCGGCGTCGTCGACGTGCACGAACGCCTTCGGCCAGAGCCGGTCGTGGTTCCACGCGTTGCAGAAGGCGTACAGGTCGGGCACCCGTTCGATCCCGAAGGTCGGCGCGACCATCGTGCGGACCTGGAGCAGCTCGCCATCGGCGCCGAGGCGCAGGAACCAGATCAGGTTGTCGTCGAAGCGTCCCACGAGGTCACCGTCGGGGGCACGGCCAACCGGGCGGCCGCGCGCGGCGAGCACCGCGGCGATCAGCTCGCCGGTCAGCGGGCGTACCGCACCGGGGTGCCCGGCCAGCGGATCGTCCTCGATTCCCGGCGACGCCATCGGGCATCCCTTCTGAGGCGGATATCACGACCGGCGGCGGGGTCCGTGCTGCGACGCGCGGACACGACCCGGAAAAGCGGCGATCTGCCCGGCCCCACCGTTACCGTGACTCTATGGCGGGCCGTACCTCTCAGGCGAGCCGGCGACGCGGCGCGTCGCCGCGCGGTGGCACCAACAGCCGTGCCCGTCAACCGGCGAAGAAGACCCGGGCACCGGTACGGCGACGCACCACACCCGCCCGTCCGGGCCCCGCCGTCTACGTGGGCCGCGCTGTCGGTGCACTGTGGATGGGGCTGGCGCACGGGATGGGGTGGGCGGTGCGGGCCGCCGGCCGGCAGGCCGCCTCCGCCCGCGACCTGGACCCGGAGCACCGCCGTGACGGGGCCGGACTGCTGCTGTTCGGGCTGGCCCTGCTCAGCGCCGTGGCGCTGTGGTTCTCCGGCGCGGGCCCGGTGGGCGCCCGCCTGGCCGACACGGTCCGGCTGTTCCTCGGCGCGATCTCCGTCGTGGTGCCGGTGCTGCTGATGATCGGGGCGTGGCGGCTCATGCGTCAGCCGATCGATCCGGAGCACCGGGGTCGAGGGCTGATCGGGTGGGGTTCGCTGCTGGTGTCGACCGCGGCGCTGCTCCAGATCGGCCAGGACCCGGTGGACACCGTGGAGCGTGACTTCGCCGGTGGCCTCGTCGGCGCCGGCGTGGGCGGGCTGCTGGAACGGGCGGTCACCGCCTGGGTGGCCGTACCCCTGCTGGTCCTGCTCCTGCTCTTCGGCCTGCTCGTGGTCACGGCGACGCCGATCAACAAGATCCCGGAGCGGCTGGGCCTGCTCGCCGGAGGGCTGGTCGCGTCTCCGGAGAGCACCGAGGAGGACGACGAGCCGGTCGCGCGGCCCGCGCGCAGGCGTCCGTCGAAGCGGATGCCGCCACCGATCGACCCGGACGACTTCGAGGACACCGAGGGCGCGGACCTCCAGGAGACCATGGTGTTGCCGCGCAAGGCCCCGGCGAAGGTGCCGGCCAGCCGCAAGCCGGCCGAGCCGCCCGAGCACTCGCCCGCGCCCACCCGCGCCGAGCAGCTCGCGTTGACCGGGCTGGCCGGCGACTACACCCTGCCGCCGGCGAACATGCTCAGCGGCGGAGCCGCGCCCAAGACCCGCAGCAAGGCCAACGACGAGGTGATCGCCGCGCTGACCGGCGTCTTCGACCAGTTCGACGTGGACGCCGCCGTCACCGGCTTCACCCGGGGTCCGACGGTCACCCGCTACGAGGTGGAGTTGGGGCACGGCGTCAAGGTCGAGCGGATCACCCAGCTCTCCCGCAACATCGCCTACGCGGTGAAGTCGCCGGACGTCCGGATCCTCAGCCCGATCCCGGGCAAGAGCGCGGTCGGCGTGGAGATCCCGAACACCGACCCGGAGAACGTGGCCCTCGGCGACGTGCTGCGTTCGCGGGCGGCGACGAGCGACCACCATCCGATGGTGGTGGCGCTCGGCAAGGACATCGAGGGCGGCTACGTGGTGGCCAACCTCGCGAAGATGCCGCACATCCTGATCGCCGGGGCCACCGGCGCGGGCAAGTCGTCCTGCCTCAACACCCTGCTGGTCTCCGTGCTCACCCGGGCCACCCCGGACGAGGTGCGGCTGCTGCTGATCGACCCGAAGCGGGTCGAGATGACCGGCTACGAGGGCATCCCGCACCTGGTCACGCCGATCGTCACGAACGCCAAGAAGGCGGCCGACTCGCTGGACTGGGTCGTCCGCGAGATGGACATGCGCTACGACGACCTCGCGGCCAACGGCGTCCGGCACATCGACGACTTCAACCGCAAGGTGCGCAACGGCGAGATCAAGGCGCCGCCGGGCAGCGAGCGGGAGATGCGCCCGTACCCGTACCTGCTGGTGATCGTGGACGAGCTGGCCGACCTGATGATGGTCGCGCCGCGTGACGTGGAGGACTCGGTCGTCCGGATCACCCAGCTGGCGCGGGCCGCCGGTATCCACCTGGTGCTGGCCACCCAGCGGCCCTCGGTCGACGTGGTGACCGGTCTGATCAAGGCGAACGTGCCGTCCCGGCTGGCGTTCGCCACCTCGTCCCTCGCGGACTCGCGGGTCATTCTCGACCAGCCGGGCGCGGAGAAGCTGCTCGGCCGGGGTGACGGGCTCTTCCTGCCGATGGGCGCGTCGAAGCCGGTCCGCATCCAGGGCGCCTGGGTCACCGAGCGCGAGATCGCCGACGTGGTGAAGTTCTGCAAGGACCAGCGTGAGCCGGAGTTCCGGCCGGACGTGCTGGCCCCCGCCAAGGACAATCAGAAGAAGATCGACGAGGACATCGGCGACGACCTCGACCTGCTGGTGCAGGCGGTGGAGCTGGTGGTCACCTCGCAGTTCGGCTCCACCTCGATGCTCCAGCGCAAGCTGCGGGTCGGTTTCGCCAAGGCGGGCCGGCTCATGGATCTCATGGAGACCCGTGGGGTCGTCGGGCCGTCCGAGGGGTCGAAGGCGCGCGACGTGCTGGTCAAGCCGGACGAGCTGGAGGAGGTCCTGGTCGGTCTGCGCGGCGACGTCGACTGACCACTCGCGACCCCGGACACCCGACGGGCCCGCCGGATACCGGCGGGCCCGTGACGTCGGGGTGGGTCAGTTGTTGATCAGAGCCGCGACGACCACCAGGCCGATGATCGCGGCCACGCCGCTGGCCGCGGCGGCGTACCAGCCCAGCGGCTTGTCACCCAGGACCGCGCCGACGATGCCGGCGATGATGCCGAGCACGCCGAAGATGATCGGGTTGAGCAGCAGGGCGAGCACCGCGAACACGAAACCCACGATGGTGAGGATGCGGGCGGCGTTGCTGCGCGGGCGGGCGGTGGTGGGGATGTCGGCCATGTCGTCCTCCGGATGAGAGCCTGTCGTGACGAACCGATCACTACCCACTGTGGGCGCTCGCCACGCGTGATCGTCAATGGAAGATCTTCAGGCCGACCACGCCGGCGACCACCAGCAGCAGGCAGAAGACCCGGGGCAGGCTCACCGACTCGCCGAGCGCCACCATTCCGACCAGCGCCGTGCCCACCGCGCCGATACCGACCCAGACGGCGTAGCCGGTGCCGACCGGGATGTCGCGCAGCGCGTACGCCAGGCCGCCCATGCTCAGCGCCAGGGCCACCACGAACACCACCGAGGGGAGCAGCCGGCTGAAGCCGGCGCTGCGGTCCAGGGCGACGGCCCAGGCCGTCTCCAGCAGCCCGGAGATCACGAGTACGAGCCAGGCCATCGTTCACCTCACGAGGACGAGTCGGGTCAGTCTGCTGGGGCGTCTTGGCCTGACCGGGTACGCCCACCGCTCGTCCGGAGTGACCACCGCGTCCGGGGCCACCACGGCCGACGCTAGCACCGGCTGGCGGCCCCGGACGGTGACCCACGCCACCACGCATTGACCTCTACTTCGCTTCAACTTGCACTATGGCGGGCATGGCCCTGCTCTATGCCGACCCCGAGGTCGCCGCCGCCCTGGACGCCGCCACCACCGTCGACGCCATGCGGGCCGCCCTGGTGGCCGCGTACGAGGGGCGCCTGGTCGCCCCGCCCCGGGCCGCCGCCCCGCTCGGTGGCGGGCGGATGGTGCTCACCGCCGGGCACCTGGTCGGCCAGTGGTACGGCTACCGCTCGTACGACACGTTCGGCCACCCCCAGGGCGAGCAACTGGTCGTGTTGCACGACGCCGCCACCGGGGCGGTGCGGGCGGTCGCCGTCGGCGAGGAGCTGGGCTCCCGTCGCACCGGTGGACTGGGCGGCGTCGCGGTGGACGCGCTGGCCCGGCCGGACGCGACCACCCTCGGCGTGATCGGCTCCGGGCGGCAGGCCTGGACCCAGGTGTGGGCCGCCGCGGCCGTGCGCCCGCTGCGCGAGGTGGTGGTGCACAGCCGTTCGACCGCGCGCCGGGACGCCTTCGCCAGCCGGGTACGTGCCGAACTGGGCGTGCCGGCCCGCGCGGTCGCCGACCCCGGAGCGGCCGTCACCGGCCGGGACATCGTGGTGCTCGCCACCACGAGCCCCACGCCGGTGCTGCGCGCCGCCGACGTGAGCCCCGGCACGCACGTCAACACGGTCGGCTTCAAGCAGCACGACCGCAGCGAGTTCGGCACCGACCTGCTGGACGCCGCCGACCTGCTGGTCACCGACTCGCCGGCCCAGGCGGCGGACTACCAACCGCCGATGCTCGCGGCCCTGCCCGCGTACGCCGGACGGCTGCGGGACCTGGGCGGCATCCTGGCGGGCGCGGTTCCCGGCCGGACCACGGCGGACCAGGTCTCCGTCTTCTGCTGCACGGGCCTGGCCGGTACCGAGGTCTTCCTGCTCGACGCCCTGACCCGGGCGACCGCCGTGACCCGGTGACCGACGCCCGCACGTGGTGTGATCCCGCCGGCCGCCGTGCCCGCGTGCGTGGGCTACCGCGAGCGGCCCGGTACCCTCGGATGGTGTCTGCCACCTCTCCTTCCGCTTCCGACAACGCCGAGGGCCGTCGCGTCGCCCTGCTCACCCTGGGCTGCGCCCGTAACGAGGTCGACTCGGAGGAGTTGGCCGCCCGGCTGCACGCCGACGGCTGGCAGGTGAGCACCGACGGCGAGGGTGCCGACGTGGTGGTCGTGAACACCTGCGGCTTCGTGGAGAAGGCCAAGCAGGATTCCATCCAGACGCTGCTCGCCGCCGCCGGGACGGGCGCGAAGGTGGTGGCCGCCGGCTGCATGGCCGAGCGGTACGGCAAGGAGCTGGCCGACAGTCTGCCCGAGGCGCAGGCGGTGCTGAGCTTCGACGACTACCCGGACATCGCCGCCCGGCTCAACGCCGTGGTCGCCGGTGAACAGGTCACCGCGCACACCCCGCGGGACCGCCGGGAGCTGCTGCCCCTGACGCCGGTGAAGCGCCGCGACAGCGGGGTGTCCCTGCCGGGGCACGGCACCGTGGCGCGTGCCGCCGTCGAGACCGACGAGCACACCCCGGCGCACCTGCGTCAGGTGCTGCGCCGTCGACTCGACACCGGCCCGGTCGCGTCGCTGAAGCTCGCCAGTGGCTGTGACCGGCGCTGCGCGTTCTGTGCCATCCCGGCGTTCCGTGGGGCGTTCGTCTCGCGAACCCCGGACGAGCTGCTCGCCGAGGCGGAGTGGCTGGCCAAGACCGGCGTACGGGAGCTGGTGCTGGTCAGCGAGAACTCGACCTCGTACGGCAAGGACCTGGGCGACCCGCGCGCGTTGGAGAAGCTGCTGCCGCAGCTCGCCGCGGTGTCCGGCATCGTCCGGGTGCGGGTGAGCTATCTCCAGCCGGCCGAGACGCGGCCCGGGCTGGTCGAGGCGATCGCCGGTACCCCCGGGGTGGCCCCGTACTTCGACCTGTCGTTCCAGCACTCCAGCGAGCCCGTGCTGCGCCGGATGCGGCGTTTCGGCTCCACCGACCGGTTCCTGGAGCTGCTGGCCAGCGCCCGGGCGCTGGCTCCGGAGGCGGGCGCGCGGAGCAACTTCATCGTCGGCTTCCCCGGCGAGACCCGCGCCGACATCGACGAGCTGACCCGGTTCCTGACCGAGGCCCGGCTCGACGCGATCGGCATGTTCGACTACAGCGACGAGGACGGCACCGAGGCCGCCGGACTGCCCGGCAAGGTGTCCGCCGCGACCATCAAGCGGCGGTACGACCGGCTGAGCGCGCTCGCCGACGAGCTCTGCTCCCAGCGGGCCGAGGACCGGCTCGGCTCGACCGTCGAGGTGCTGGTCGACGCGATCGTGGACGGCGTGGTGGAGGGCCGGGCCGCGCACCAGGCGCCGGAGGTGGACGGATCGACCACCCTGGTCGCGCCGGTCGACGGCGGGGTCGACCTGAGCGCACTGCGCCCGGGTGACCTGGTGCGGGCCACGGTGACCGGCACCGAAGGGGTGGATCTGCTCGCGGTGCCGGATGAGATGATCTCGGCGGCGCCCGGCGCGGCACGGTGACGGCGGGCCCGGACGGAGCGGGGGAGCCAGGTGGTGCGGTGTCGGGAACGCCACGGCGGCCCCAGCGGAGCGAGACGGTGACCGGGGCGACGGAGTCGACGCCGGCCCGGGTGGTCGCGCGGGTGCCCGTGCTCAACGCCGCCAACGCGCTGACCGCCCTGCGGCTGGTGCTGGTGCCGGTCTTCGCCGCCTCGGTGATCGTGTCGGGGATGACCCACGCCGGCTGGCGGATGGCCGCCTGCCTGATCTTCGCGGTGGCCTCGGCGACCGACCTGGTGGACGGTTGGATCGCCCGCCGGTTCGGGCTGGTCACCTCGGTCGGCAAGGTGGCCGACCCGATCGCCGACAAGGCGCTCACCGGCGCGGCTCTGGTGCTGCTCTCCTGGTACGACCGGCTGCCCTGGTGGGTGACGGCGCTGATTCTGGTCCGCGAGCTGGGCATCACCGGGCTGCGGTTCTGGGTGATCCGGCACGGGGTGATCGCGGCCAGCCGTGGCGGCAAGATCAAGACCGCGCTGCAGATCCTGGCCATCGCCTGGTACCTCTGGCCGATGCCGGCCGCCCTCGCCGCCGTCGGCCCCTGGATCATGGGTGCCGCCGTCCTGGTCACGGTGGCAACCGGTTTCGACTACATCCTCCAGGCCCTCCGCCTCCGCCGCCCCCACCCCTAGCCCGCCTCGCGCCCGTCGCCCCGGCGCGTGATCATGACGTTGTTGCGGTTCGGGCCGGTGTGTCGAGGCGATAACTTCATGATCCACGGGGTCCGGCCGGGAGGGTTGGGGGTTGGCGGGTGGGGAAGGACGGGATCATGCAGCGGGACGAGAACGCGACGGGGAGCGCGGCGGCGGCTGTCGTGCACAGCCTTTCGCAGCGGCACGAGACCCTCGCCACCGTCGAATCGCTCACCGGCGGGCTGCTGGCCGCGTCGATCGTGGAGATCGCCGGGGTCAGCCGGATCTACCGGGGCGGGCTGGTCGTCTACGCCACCGAACTGAAGGCCACGCTCGCCGACGTGCCGTCCGACCTGCTGGCCGAGCGCGGACCCGTCGACCCCGACGTGGCGGCGGCGCTCGCCGAGGGCGGTCGGCGGCGCTGCGAGGCGGACTGGGGGCTCGCCACCACCGGGGTCGCCGGCCCGGAGCCGCAGGACGGCAAGCCCGTCGGCCTGGTCTACGTCGCGGTCGCCGGCCCGACCGGCGTCGAGGTCCGCGAACTCGACCTCGACGGGGGGCGGGACCACGTACGCTCGGCCGCCGTGATCGAGGCGTTGCGGCTGCTCGCCGAACACATCCACGCCGCCGACGAGGCCGCCATCGAGGGCCTGGAGACAACGGACGTGGCCGCCCCCGCTGGCGAGAAGACGGCCGCCGGGGTCGCTGGGAACGGCTCGGGAGCGGCCGCCGAAAGCGTCCGGGACGGTCTGGGCGCGGCCGGCGCGGGGCGTCCGTGAGCCGTCCCGCCAGGATCCGACGGGCGGGGTGGGATGTCGCCGGGGCGCGCAGCGGGTACGGTTGCGGGAAGGCTCCGACGCTCGGAGCCGGCGCGGTCCGCCGCGGCCGGCTGCCCGACGCCGGGCGTGAGGTATCCCTCAGGGGGAGGTGCGATGGTCCTGCTACGCCGGGTGATCGGTGACGCACTGCGGGCGCGCCGGCAGGGACAGCAGCGCACACTGCGTGAGGTGTCCACCGCCGCCAACGTCAGCCTCGGTTACCTCTCCGAGATCGAGCGGGGGCACAAGGAGCCGTCCAGCGAGCTGCTGGCCGCGATCTGTGACGCGCTCGGCGCCCGCCTTTCCGAACTTCTCCGCGAGGTGAGCGACACCGTGGCGCTCGCCGAGCAGATGCCCGCCGGGGTGCTCGTCGGCATGCAGGACGAGCCGGCCGAGGCCGCGCCCGTCGCGCCGGCCGCCGTGCGCAAGGCCGCCAACCGGGGCGTCCGCCAGGTCACCTCCGACGGCAAGGTCGCGGTGTCGGTCCGGCAGGATTCCCCGCTGCGGGCGACGCTGCGCAGCACCCGGGTCCGGCCCACCGAGCGCGACCGGGACGTGGTCTGCGCCGCCTGAGCACCGTGCGTCCGTTGCCCATGGGCGAGGTGGCCCCGGCCGCGTAGGGTTGCCCGCAGGAGCCGACGGTGCCCGTCGTGCGCCCGGTACGGATGCCGCGCTGGCGTTCGGCTGGGACGATGGAGACCGGCCGGGTCGCGGTCGGTCGGCGCAATCCGGCCCGACCGCGGTGCAGCGACGCTACTGAGGGGATACCGCGGAGATGGCGAACCCGTTCGTCAAGGGCTGGAACTACCTGATGGCGCTCTTCGGCGCGAAGATCGACGAGCACGCCGACCCGAAGGTGCAGATCCAGCAGGCCATCGAGGATGCCCAGCGGCAGCACCAGGCGCTGGTCCAGCAGGCGGCCGCCGTCATCGGCAACCAGCGTCAGCTGGAGATGAAGCTGTCCCGGCAGATGTCCGAGGTCGAGCGGCTCCAGGGCAACGCCCGGCAGGCCCTGGTGCTGTCCGACCAGGCCCGCGCCAAGGGCGACGAGGCCGAAGCGGTGCGGTTCGAGCAGTCCGCGCAGGCCCTGGCCACCCAGCTGGTCTCCGCCGAGCAGGCCACCGAGGACCTGAAGACCCTGCACGACCAGGCGCTCGGCGCGGCCGCGCAGGCCCGCCGCGCCGTCGAGAACAACTCGATGATCCTCCAGCAGAAGCTCGCCGAGCGCACCAAGCTGCTCAGCCAGCTGGAGCAGGCCAAGATGCAGGAGACCGTGGCCCGCTCGTTGGAGTCGATGTCGTCGCTGACCGCACCCACCAACACCCCGTCCCTGGACGAGGTGCGGGACCGGATCGAGCGGCGGTACGCCAACGCGATGGGCCGCGCCGAACTGGCCGGCAACTCCGTCGAGGGTCGGATGCTGGAGATCCAGAAGGCGACCATCGACTCGGCGGGCTCGGCCCGGCTGGAGCAGATCCGTTCCAGCATGGCGGGGGAGCAGCTCGGCGGCACGGCGCAGCGCCCGGCGGTCCCACAGGGCGAGCAGGCGGGCTCGGGCAGCGACCCGGCCGCCGCCGCCCGGCTGGACGAGCTGCGCGCGAGCATGGCCCGCGAGCGGGGCACCGGCGACCCGACCGCCGCCGGCTGAACGACCGGTCCGAGGGGGTCTTTCGGTGGCAGACGAGCGGACACGCTACTTCCGTCAACTGGGTCGGCTGCGCCGGTCCGCCCGGCGGTGGAGCGTACTGGCCGGTGGGCTCGGCGGGGCCACGGCGGTGCTGACGCCGTACGCCGGGCTCGGTCTGCCGGACGCGGTCTGGGCCGGCGCCGCGGGCAGCGCGCTGGCGTTGGCCGCCTGGCGCTGGATCGACCTGCGGGCGCTGGCCGCCCGGCCCGCGCCCCCGGCGCTGGACCCGGCCGAGGCCGCCGCCCGGTCCCGGGCCCGGCTGGTGGCCGCCGTGGAGCGACTGCCGGTCGGCTCGGGCGTGCTGGCCGAGGTACGCCGGGTGCGCGGCCGGGTCGCGCTGCGTGGCACCACCGCCGGCCAGCAGTGGGCGCGACTGGACCGTGCCTCGCTCACCCTGGCGGGGATGGCGCCCCGGCTCACCGGGCTGGCCGAGCCGGCCGTGCTGGAGGCCGCTGCCGCCGACCGGTCGCTGCGGGAACTCGCCAACCGGGTGGCCAGCGTCGAACGGGCCCTGCGGCTCGCGCCGACCGACGCCCGGACGCCGCTGGCCGACGCGCACGCCGCGTTGACCGCCCAGTTGGAGAGCGGGGTGGCGGCATACGAGCGGTTGGTGGTCGCCGCCGCCGGCTACCTCGCCGAGGACGCCCGCCCGGAGCCCACCCACCCGGCCGCCGACCGGCTCACCGAGGCCACCGACCTCCTGCACGGCGTGGCCTCGGCCCTGGCCGAGCTGCGCGCCGGCGGCGCCGGCCTGCGCGCGCCCACCCGCTGAGCCGCACCCCACGCGCCGCGCCCGCCCGTCACGGTGGCGTCGTGACCGGGATCGGACCGGTGTACGGCGAGCTGCCCACCACGTTGAACGACCGGATCCGGTAGTGGTAGGTCACGCCCCGGGCCAGACCCGTGTTGGTGAAGCCGCGACCGGTCACCGTGAAGGTCGCCACCTCGTGCGCGAACGTCGGGTCCAGCGCCCGCTGCACGATGAACCCGGAGCCCGGGCCGACCGGGGTGCTCGCCGTCCAGACCAGCACCACCGTGGCGGTGTCCGGGCCCGGCGCGCTCGCGGTGGGGTTCACCTCGCCGGGGGTGCTCGGAGCGGGCGGAGTGCTCGCCGCGGCCACCGTCGACCACGCCGAGGCGGCGCCCAGGTACGTGGTGCGGACCCGGTAGTAGTACGTGGTGTCCGGCGCGGCCGTGGTGTCCAGGTGGTTGTCGCCGACCCCGATCGCGGTGGTGCCCGGCCCGCTGGTGAAGGTCGGGTTGGTGGCCCGCTGTACGTCGATGCCGGTGGCGAAGGAGCGGTTCGTCCAGCGCAGCGCCACCCGCAGCGGCGCGGCGGGTGGGATCGCCGCGATCAGGCCGCCCGGCGCGGCGAGGTGCACCGAGGCGGGCACGCTGTTCGACCAGGACGAGTAGCTCACCTCGTTCTCCGCCCGGATCCGGTAGTGGTACGTGACGCCGGGGGTGACCGTCGCGTCGATGTAGCGGGTCGCGGTGGCCGCGACGGTGATCGTGGTGACGTCGCCGCCGAAGGACCCGTCGGTGGCCCGTTGCAGCAGGTGACTCGTCGCGGGCGGGCGACCGCCGTTGCCGGTCCAGGTCAGGGCGATCGCCGGTAGGGCGGTGGCCGAGCCGGGCACGGGTGTGGCGGTGAGTCCGGTGGGCGCCCGCGGCGTCACCCGCAGCACCAACGGTCGGCTCATCCCCAGGTCGCGATGGCCGGCGAGCTGGCTGTGCCAGCGGTACTCCCAACCCAGGTTGACCATCTGGTTGACGACCACGGCCGGTCGCCCGTCGGTCGGGCTGACCGGCGTCGACCCGGTCCGCGCGCCGGCCGGACGTCCGGGGTCGAGCAGCCGCACGCTGTCGCCCAGCTTGAACGGCAGGGCCGGGGCCACCGGACGCAGCGCCACCACCACGTCCTCGCGGGGGTTGACCCGGACGATCTGCTTCCAGCCCAGCTCCGCCGGGTGCGGGGGGCGCTGCGTGCCGTCCCAGCCCACCCGGTTGACGATCTGCACGTCGCAGCCGCCGAAGCGCAGCGGCTCGGTCTGCCGTACGTTGCCGCTGATCCGCCAGAGCTGCGTGCCGTCGGTCGGGGCGCCCACCGGTATGGCCGGGTCGGCCGCGAACAGCACCTCGGTCACCGGATCGGTCGACCCGAGCGGCAGGGTCGCCGGGGCGAGCGGCCCGATGTGCGGATGACCGACCCCGAGACGCCCGGCCAGCCGGCCGTGACCGGGCTCGAAGACCTGCTGCGCGGCCTTGACCTCGATCGGCAGGGTCACCGGACCGGTGCCCGCGAGCGGCGTGAACGTCACCGTGTCGGCGTGCGCGGAGACGACCGTCTCGGCCGTGGTCCGGCTGCCGAACGCCGGGTCGTACGCCGGCTGCGGCACGATCGGCGGGCGCTGGCTGGCCGCGTACGCCGCCGGCAGCCGCTCCCGCAGCCGGTCCACGTCGTACGGCCCGTCGGGCGTGCCGGCCACCCGGAACTGCAGCAGGGTACGGGTGTTCGGGCCGTACCCCGGTTCGGTGGGCGGCGGACCGCCCCCGGCCGTGCGGTCCGGCGCGTCGGTGTGCTGGTCGTAGCGCTCATCGAAGCCGGGCAGCGGCGCCGGGGCGTCGTTGTAGAGGATCAGCGTGCTGCCCGGTTCCACGCTGGAGAAGTCGACGAGCACGTCGGCTGCCTCACCCGGGGCGAGCAGGAGCGTGTGCCCGTCGACGTTCAGCACGGTCGGGTCGAGCCGGTCGTAGCGGTAGCCGATCGGCCGGTTCGGCAGCACCACCGGGGCGGGCAGCAGACCGGCCTCGTTGCCGATCTGGACGAACTCCGGGCCGGCGGCGCGCGGGTCGGGCACACCGCCGTCACGCCCGTCGCTCGGCCAACCGGCCGGCCGGTCCGCCGACCGCACGGCGGGCACCATCGGCACCTCGCCGGCGTCCGCGTCGGCCAGGCTGCCGTCGTCGGCCCACATCGACGCGTCCGAGCAGGCCCGGTAGAGCTGGAGGTTGAGGCTGCGGTCCAGGCAGGCGTTGAGGATGCGCAGGCGGTACACCGTGGGGCGTACCCGCAGGTACGGGTACGCGACACCGTTGACCAGCGGGGTGTCCCCGTACGCCGCGGGCACCGCCGACGGGTGCGGCACCCCGGGGCGCAGCGGTGGTTCGGCGTCACCGCCGACGGGGTCGTGGTGCGGGTTCGGCACCGGCCCCGGACCGGTCAGCGGCGGCTCGCCCGCGATCCGTTCGGCCATCGGCCAACCGTCCACGGTGGGTCCGCTGTCGTCCCGACCGCCGTCCGGCGCCGGACGGCGCGACCAGGGGCCGTAGTCCCACCGACCGGTGGGGTTGCGTCCGCCGGACCGGTACGGGTTCTGCCGGGGCTGGTAGACGTGGGGGTACCACAGGCTGCCGCGAGCCCCCCAGCGTTCCCGGTCCCAGGTCGGATCCTCGGCGGCCAGCTGGGTGTCGTCCGGCACGAACGTCTTGTCCTCGATCACCAGGAGCACCTGCTCGGCCGGCAGCACCCCCTCGGCGACGAGTTCGTCCTCGACCGGGTCGGTGAGCAGGTACGGCGCGAGTTGCCCACCGTAGACGGTGAGCCGGGCCAGCCCGAGGGTGTTGTCGTGGAACGACAGCAGCCGGCCGCTCTGCTCGTTGGGGAAGTAGAGCGTGGTGGCGCCGGAGCCGGGCGCCGGCATGTCCGGCACGGGCGTGAGGCCGGTCCCCGTCGGGTACGGGGTGATCTCCCCGGCCGGGGTGATCCAGTGTCCCGGGTTGCCCGCGCTGGTCCACCCGGTCTGCGCCCCGGCCAGGTGCAGCACCGCCCGGTTCTGCGGGTACGGCGCCGGGCCGTCCAGCGGCCCGAGACCGGCACCCTCGACCGTCTCGTCGACCGGCAGGAACAACTCGCCGGCCCGGCCGGTGGGAAGCTGGTTGATGAACTTCACCCGGACCGGTCGGCCGCGCCGAGCGCGGATCATCGGGCCGAGGTGCCAGGGCCGCTCCGGTGGCGCCACCGTGTTGTGGCCCGACGGGTCGGTGCCCAGGTTGAGCTGTCGGTAGCCGCGCAGCCGGGTGACCGGCAGATCCCGGTGCAGGCGTTGCGCGTACTCCTGGAGCCCGATCTCGTAGTAGTCGCAGCCCGGGTAGCTGATCGTGTCGGGCACCGCCACCGGCAGCGCCTGCTCGCCGGGTACGGGCAGCGCGTCGACGAACTTGCGCAGGCCCGTGCCCGGCACCGGCCGGCCATCGGGGTCACGCGTCGGGCGGGGACTGTACGCGACGTTCGGCACCGTTCCGAAGCAGCGTGGCTCGGCGGACGGATCCAGACTCGCCGTGGGCGCGGCCTCCTCGGCGGTACGCGCCGTGGGAACGGACGCCGTCCGACCGAGGCCGTCAGGGGCGGTCCGGTAGAAGAAGGTGGAGCGGAGTCTGCGGAAGATCGCCATGACTCTCCCCGGGGTCGGGGCACGAGGAAGAACACCACCCCGGCGTGGCGGCCCTCGGCACTCTGCTGACAGGCGGTGAGCACCCAACCGCAGCATGCGACGTCGAGGGGTCGGTTAGGAATTACCCAATCGTCCGTATCTGGGATGACCTCGATCCACAACGCCCGGTCAGCCCGGTGGCGGGCTTCCCGGCCGCTCGGGCTGGCACACCGGGCACCAGTAGGTGACGCGCTCGCCCAGCTCCTCCTTGCTGATGGCGGTGCCGCAGCGGCGGCACGGCTGGGCGCGGCGGCCGTACACGTAGCTGGTCTGCCCCCGGTGCAGCGAGCCGGTGGTGCTCTGCGTCCAGCGTCCACGGTTGGCGGCCAGCAGCCGCTGCGCGAGGGCGACCATACCCGGCAGATCGGGTACCGCCCGCACGGACGTCCACGGTGACACGCCTCGCAGGAACAGCACCTCACACTTGTAGAGGTTGCCCACCCCGGCCAGGTTGCGCTGGTCGAGCAGGGCCTCGCCGATGGTCTGCTCGGGATGTGCGGCGAGGCGCTGGGTCGCCTCGGCCGGGTCCCAGTCCACGCCGAGCAGGTCCGGCCCGAGGTGGCCCACCAGGGCGTCCTCCTCGACGGTGGGCACCAGGGTCAGCTCGTGCAGGTGGTAGCCCACCGCCACCGCGCCGGGGCTGCGCAGCACCACCCGGATCAGGTGCGCGGGCCGGCCGCTCCACCGTTCGCCCGGCGCGTACGCCCGCCAGGCGCCGTCCATCCGCAGGTGGGAGTGCAGCGTCCACGGCGCGTCGTCCGGGGCGGAGAGGCGGAGCAGCAGGTGCTTGCCCCGGCTGGCCGACTCGCGGACGGTCCAGCCGGTGAGGTCGGTGGTGGCCAGCCGGGGCACCCGGAAGTCGGAGCCGGACAGCCGCGCGCCGGCCAGCGCGCGGTGCAGCACGCGGGCGGTGTTCCAGACGGTGTCACCTTCGGGCACGCTGCCATCCTCCCTCTTTCGAGCATGATTCGCATGTGTCGCTATTTGTAGCCAGGTTCCTCATGATCTCCGGACATGCGATGGTCAGGGGGTTCTGAGGAGAATGCCCATGAGACGACCTCATTGTCTTATCCGACCCTCCACGCTCGCCGCCATCCTCGCTCTCGCGCTCATCGCAGCCCTGGTGCCCGTCACCAGCGCCGCCCGGACCACCGTCCCCGCGACCGCCGGATCGCTCACCCTGACCGCCGCCGCACCGGCCGGGGAACGGTGGAGCGCCGACCTGTCGGTCGTCGACCGGGACGATGTCAACGTCCGCCGTACCGCCGCCGGACTGCGGCTGCGCGAGGCCCGCGCGGGCGGACGCAGCCCTCGCAGCCCGCACAGCGCGCTCGCCGAAGGCATGCTCCTCAGCGCCCCACGCACCCTCGCCCGCCCGGCTACCCGGGTCCGCGCCGAGATCGACGCGGACGTCCCCGCCGGCGCGAGCGCGGAGGCGCAGGTCCGCGGATGGCGGCTCAACGGCTGGACCGAGTGGCGGGCCGCGACCGCCGGCGCGACCTTCGACCGCCCGGTCAGCCGCGTACAGACCCGGGTGGTGCTGACCGCGCGGGCCGGCGGGGCCACCGCGACGGTACGCGCCGTCCAGCTCACCGCCGACGCGACCGCCGCCGTCTCCGCCGCCACACCCGGCCTCACCTACCGGGTGTACGCCACCCGGATCGGACTGGTCGGCGAACTGACCGCCAACGGCCGCACCGTACAGCCGCGCGACCACTTCGTGGCCCTACCGTCGCGCCGGGGCCTCTCGCCACTCAACAGCGGCGACTACACCGTGCGGGTCTGCACCACGACGGGCGCGCGCTGCGAGTACGCCCCGGTCTGGGACGTCGGGCCCTGGAACACCCGGGACGACTACTGGAACCCGTCCGCCGTACGCGAGAACTGGAAGAACCTGCCGCAGGGTCGGCCCGAGGCGCAGGCCGCCTACCAGTCCGGCTACAACGGTGGGCGGGACCAGTTTGGGCGTACCGTGCTCAACCCGGCCGGCATCGACCTGGCCGACGGCACCTTCTGGGACGGTCTGCAGCTCACCACCAACGCCTGGGTGGACGTCGCGTACCTGTGGACCGGCGGCGGTCCGCGCGCCGTGGTGGGCGACGGCCCGCTCAACATCCGCAGCGGGCCCGGCACGTCGTACGCGATCCGTGGCCTCGCCGCGCGGTTCGCCAACGTGCCGGTCCAGTGCTACGTCACCGGCCAGTCGGTCGCCGGCCCGTACCGCACCACCACCAGGTGGAACCGCCTGGCCACCGGGCAGTACGTCAGCCACGCGTACGTCGCCACCGTCTACGGCGGTACCGTACCGGTCTGCTGAGACGACCTCGCTTCGGCGGGCGCCGCGTCAGGGGCGCTCGTCGGGGCGGGCGGGACGCACCATGTCCTGGTAACGCGGGTGGCTGGCCCCGTAGACGGCGTAGTTGAGCCGGGCGTGCGACAGGCTCAGGTCGCCGTTGGCGCCGCCCCGCACCGCGTCCGCGTCGGCGTCGCTCTGGCCGTCGTCCGTCCAGAAGCAGACCGGGCAGGTCCCGCCGCCGGTCCGGGAGGCACAACAGGGACAGCCCACGGGAACTACGTGTTCACCCACCGGTTCACCCACCGGGGCAGCATTCCACAGTCGAATGTCACCCGGCCACCCGCAGGAGGTCACCCGGGCGTACGCCGAGGACGTCCACGGCCCGACCGCCGTTGGCCGCAACCGCCACCAGGTCGGCCGAGTCCACGTACACCACCAGGGCCTGCTGCGGCGCGTCGCCGAACGTCCGTCCGTGTACCGCCGCGTGGGACGGCGTCGGCCCGGGCGGGCCGACCCGGACGGTGGCCGCGAGCGCGCCGAGCACCTCGCCGGGCGCGGCGAGCTGCACGTTGCCGAAGTGGTCGACGGTCAGCACCTCGGCGGTGAAGCCGTCGGCGTCACGGATCATGACCGGTGCTGGCAGCCGGACCAGTTCGCCCGGGTCTACGGCTGGACCGGCTTCGGCGAGTGACGCCCCGAGCGCCAGGCGTGCCGCCACCGGGGCGAAGACGTCCCGGCCGTGGAACGTGCCGGACACCTGGGCCGCCAGCCATCGTGGCGCGGTCAGCTCCACGGCGGCGCTGACCCCGCCGAGCGCGGTGGCCGCGTCGAGCAGCAACCCGTTGTCCGGGCCGACCAGCAGCCCTCCCGGGGTGGCCAGCGCGATGCCCCGTCGGGCGGTGCCGACCCCCGGATCGACCACGGCCACGTGCACGCCCACCGGCAGGTACGGCACGGTCTGCGCCAGCACGGCGGCACCGCGCCGGACGTCCGCCGGCGGCACCAGGTGCGTCACGTCGATGACCCGGGCGGCGGGAGCGATCCGGGCGATCACCCCGTGGCAGGCGGCCACGAAGCCGTCGTCGAGGCCGTAGTCGGTGGTCAACGAGATCCACGGTGTGCCGGACACCCCCGCAGGCTAGCGCCCCCGCCCCCCGCGCGTCCCGCGCCCAACGCCCCCCGCGCGTCCCGCGGGTGGTGGTCGGATCGGGCCGTATCGGTGCGGGCGACTGGCAACCCGGCTGACCCTGCTGGCAGATAGCGGACAGCGTGCTGGCCGACCGGCCCCTCCCGCCACCCAGCGTGGTTGGGCAGACTTCGCCTGTGACACTTCGGAGCCTGCCCGCCGTCGGGGTCCTGCTGGTCGCCGCTGCCGTCGTCGCCGGCTGCGGCCGTGGTGACGATCCCGCGCCGTCGAGTGCCGTCCCCGGTGTTACGTCCTCGACCGTCCAGGCCACGGATCTGCCGAGCGTGCCGAGCACCTCGGCGGGCCCGTCCCGCACCGACGGCGCTGCACCGCCGCCACCACGGTCCGTCGCGCCGTCCACCGTGCCGTCGGCGCCACCGCAGGGACCGGTCGAACGCCGGCCGGCCAGTCCGCCGCCGGTGGTACTGCCCCAGCGCCCGGCGGGCGCTCCCAGCGCCCGGCAGGTCATCGACGCGTTCCAGGCCGCCGGTCTGCGGGTCACGCACCCGAAGGACCGCTCGGTTGACTGTGGTCCGGACGGTCTCGGGCTGGGCTGCTCCGAGATCGTCACCACGGACGGCGTCACCGTCTTCGTGTTTCCCGACGAGACCAGCGCCGGCGACATCGCCGAGACGTGGGGCGGCCAGTCGTACCGGCGTGGGGCAGTGGTGCTCAACTACCTCGACGCGAAGACCCCGGCAGCCGACCGCGTGCGCTACGAGAAGGTTCTCAACGGCCTCCGCTGAGGCTGCTCCCGCTGCTCCCGCTGCCTCGCGGCCGCGTTGTCCATCAGGTGGCGGCCGGGGCACAACCTTTGGCTGTGATGCCTGTGAGTCATCAAGATGACTCACAGGCATCAACGTCGCAGAGGTGGTCGACGGTGCCTGGCACGGCAGAGCTACCAGATCGCGTGTGGATACCGCGCGAGAGCGGATCGGCCCCACCAGTGGTCGTCACGGAGGACAGCCCGCGACACCTTCGGAGGCCGGACGCGCGGTCGCCAGGCGCGCGGCGGACGCATCCACGGGTTGAGCGACCGGCAGACGTAGGCCGCGCGGGTCGGGTCAACCGCGTAGGCGTAGGCCGCGCGGGGTGGCCCGGAAGCCGGCGGCGGTCAGCGCGTCACGCAGTGGCGACGAGTGCACCGCCTCGCCGTCGGCCCGTTCGACCGACATCGCGCCCAACGCTCCGGAGTGGACGGCGTCGGCCAGCGCCTTACCGGCCGCCGCGAGCGTCTCGGTGTCGTCGGTGAAGGAGAGCAGGGTTCGGCCACCGCGTTCCACGTACAGCACGAGGTCGCCGCCGACCTGCACCACCAGGGCACCGGCCTTACGGCCCGCCCGGTGCCCGGTCGCGGCGGTGGCCCCGTCGCCGGAGTCGACGACGCGGTCCGGCCAGGGGAGTGCCGCACCGTACGGGTTGGCCGGATCGGTGGCCGCCAGGACGGTGGCCGGCCCGCCCCGACCCCGGGCGCCGTCGGCGGGCTCCGCCAGGGCGCGTAGCCGGTCCACCGCGCCGGGAACCGCGAACTGTGCCGCGCCGAGACCTTCGACGAAGTAACCCCGGCGAGCCGCGCCACGCTCCTCCAGCGCCGACAGCACCGGGTAGACCGCCGAGAACCCACCGACGACCTGCTCGGCCATGACCGCGCCCCGGGTGACGACCCCGTGCCGTTCCAGCAGGACGTCGGCGAGGGCGGCGGCCCGCCTGGTCGGGTCGAGATCCCGATCCGGAAGCCGCGACCAGCGGCCGGCGACGGTCGGTGGGCCGCTGCGGGTGGGCAGCGCCACCCGGCCGGGCCGCCGGTAGCGGGTGCGCGGCGCGGACGGGCGCGACCGGTGCGCTCCACCCGCGCCGAGCACCGCCCGCAGCGGGGCGAGGGTGTCGTTGGTGAGGTGCCCGGCCCAGACCAGATCCCAGATGACACCGGTCAGCGCGGCATCGTCGGTGGCGCCGACCCGGTCGGCGAGCGCGCGGAAGAACAGCGCCTGCCCGTCGCCGAGGGCGTCGAGCACCGCGTCGTGCAGCGGGGTACGCGTCAACGCCTCATCAGGCGGCGGAAGCAGCAGCGGCGCGGCGTCCGCGTACGCCAGGGTGACCCAGCCGTCGCCTCCGGAGATCGCCCCGGAAC
Source organism: Micromonospora sp. NPDC049801 (assembly GCF_040656575.1). Lineage (NCBI taxonomy): Bacteria > Bacillati > Actinomycetota > Actinomycetes > Micromonosporales > Micromonosporaceae > Micromonospora > Micromonospora sp. NPDC049801. The sequence goes on from NZ_JBFAMS010000004.1 coordinate 131,872, forward strand.
CGGCCCAGAGCACCTCCCCGCTGGCACACAGCTCGTCGAGCTGGGCGGGGGAGTAGTCGGCGACCCGGCCGGGCAACACCAGCCGTTCCAGCGCGGACGCGGGCACGGCAGCGCCCTGCAACTGCTCCACCGTGGCGGCGAGCGCCTCCACACCCCGGGCGGACGAGCCGACCTGCTGCCAGCGGGGCAGGAACGTGGCGAGGGCCCGCGGTGGCACCGGCTCGATCTCCCGGCGCAGCGCCGCGAGCGAGCGGCGGCGCAGCATCCGCAACACCTCGGCGTCGCACCACTGCGCGCCGGCCGTGTCGGGCGTGAACTCGCCGGAGACGACGCGGCCGGTGGCGGCCAGGCTGCGCAGCGTCTGCTCGACCACGAAGACGCCGAGCCCGAAGCGAGCCGCGCAGGTCGCGGCGGCGAACGGGCCGTGGGTGCGGGCGTACCGGGCCACCAGGTCGCCCAGCGGGTCGGCCACCGGCGCGAGGTACGCCTCGGCCACCCCGACGGGCAGCGCCACGCCGAGCGCGTCGCGCAGTCGGGCGGCGTCCTCGATGCCGACCCAGCGCTGCTCGCCGGCGATCCGTACCCGCAGCACCCGGCGGGCGGCCTCCAGCTCGCTCAGCCAGCCCTCCGGCACGCCCCGCTCGGTCAGCTCGACGTCGCTGAGGTCGCCCAGCACCCGCAGCAGCTCGACCACGTCCTCCGCGTCGCGCGGGCGGCGCTGCTCGGTCAGCCAGCGCAGTTGCCGGTCGGTCTCGGCGAGCACCTCCGGATCCAGCAGCTCGCGCAGGTCGACCCGGCCGAGCAGCTCACCGAGGAGCGTGGAGTCCAGGGCCAGGGCGGCGGCCCGGCGCTCGGCGAGCGGGGCGTCGCCCTCGTAGAGGAACGCGCCCACGTAGCCGAAGAGCAGCGACCGGGCGAACGGCGACGGCGCGCTGGTCTCGACCTCGACCAGGCGGACCTTGCGGGCCGCGAGGTCGCGCATCAGCTCGGCCAGCGCCGGTTGGTCGAAGACGTCCTGCAGGCACTCCCGGGCCGCCTCCAGGGTGACCGGGAAGTCGGCGTACTCGCGGGCGACGTCGAGCAGTTGCGCGGCGCGTTGCCGCTGCTGCCAGAGCGGCTGGCGGCGGCGCGGGTCGCGGCGGGGCAGCAGCAGCGACCGGGCGGCGCACTCCCGGAAGCGGGCGGCGAAGAGCGCCGAGGTGCCGACCGACTCCTGCACGAGCTGGGCGATCTCGTCGGGTTCGAAGACGACCACGTCGGCGCCGGGTGGCTCGTCGGCGGTGTCCGGGAGGCGTACCACGATCCCGTCGTCGGAGGGCATGACCTGGGCGTCCACCCCGTACCGCTCGGCCAGCCGGCGACCCACGGCGAGAGCCCAGGGCCCGTTGACCCGCGCGCCGAGGACGCTGTGCACGGCGAGTCGCCAGTCGCCCAGCTCGTCACGGAAGCGCTCGACGACGACGGTCCGGTCGTCGGGCAGGGAGCGGGTGGCCGCCCGCTGGTCGCGCAGGTAGGCCATCAGGTTGGTGGCGGCCCAGTCGTCCAGGCCGCCCTCGCGCAGCGTGGCCAGCGCCGCCTCGTCGCTCTGGCGCAGCAGGGCGCGGACCCGCGCGCCGATGGCCCGGCCCAGCTCCACCGGGCGGCCGAGCTGGTCGCCCTTCCAGAACGGCATCCGCGCGGCCTGACCCGGCGCGGGGGAGACCAACACCCGGTCGGGGGTGATCTCCTCGATGCGCCACGAGGACGAGCCGAGCAGGAAGACGTCGCCGACGCGCGACTCGTAGACCATCTCCTCGTCCAGCTCGCCGACCCGGGCGGCCCGCTCCGCACCGGCCAGGAAGACCCCGAACAGCCCTCGGTCCGGGATCGTGCCGCCGCTGGTCACCGCCAATCGTTGCGCGCCGGGACGGCCGGTGAGCTGGTCGCTGGCCCGATCCCAGACCAGTCGGGGACGCAACTCGGCGAACGCCGTGGACGGGTAGCGGCCGGAGAGCATGTCCAGCACGGCGTGCAGGGCCGAATCGGGAAGCTCCGCGAAGGGCGCCGCCCGCCGGACCAGCACCGCCAGGTCGCCGACCTGCCACGGCTCCAGGGCCACCATCGCGACGATCTGCTGGGCCAGGACGTCCAGCGGGTTACGCGGGTAGTGCAGCTCCTCGATCGCGCCGTCGGTCATCCGCTCGGCGACAACCGCGCAGGACAGCAGGTCGCCCCGGTGCTTGGGGAAGACCACGCCCCGGGAGACCGCGCCCACCTGGTGCCCGGCCCGCCCGACGCGTTGCAGGCCGGCGGCGACGCTCGGCGGGGCCTCGATCTGCACCACGAGGTCGACCGCGCCCATGTCGATGCCCAGCTCCAGGCTGGAGGTCGCCACTACCGCCGGGAGCTGGCCGGACTTGAGCGCCTCCTCGATGTGCTTGCGCTCCTCCCGCGAGACGCTGCCGTGGTGCGCGCGGGCGATCACCGGCGCTGCCCCGGCCGCCGCGCCGGACTGGGCCATCACCTCGGCCGGCGCGCGACTGCTGCCCGGGCCGGCGGGGCCACCCCACCGCTGCGCGCCGCTCGCCGGGCCGTCGTCGGCCGCCGGCTCGTCGCCCGACGACGACCCCGGGGGTACGACGATCGCGCCCTCGCCCGACGCGGAGGCGATCGCGGCGGTGGCCACCTCCTCGGCGGCCAGCTCGTTGAGCCGTGCGCACAGGCGCTCGGCGCTGCGGCGGGAGTTGGTGAAGACGATGGTGGAGCGGTGCTGCCCGATCAGCGAGAAGACCCGCTCCTCGACGGCCGGCCAGATCGAGGCGCGGCGTGGCCCAGGCCCGCCGAGGGAGTCCTCGGGAGGCTGCTCCTGCTCGTCGAGGCGGGTCATGTCCTCCACCGGCACCTGCACGCTGACCTCGATCGTCTTCGCCGTGCGCGGCTGCACGACGTCGACCGGCCGGGCGCCGCCGAGGAACCGGGCGCAGGCGTCGATCGGCCGGACGGTGGCGGAGAGGCCGATCCGTTGTGCCGGCGTGGGCAGCAGCTCGTCGAGGCGTTCCAGGGAGAGGGCGAGGTGGGCCCCGCGCTTGCTGCCGGCCACCGCGTGGACCTCGTCGACGATCACCGTCTGGACGCCGCGCAGCGAATCCCGAGCGGCCGAGGTGAGCAGCAGGAACAGTGACTCGGGTGTGGTGATGAGGATGTCGGGTGGGGTGCGGGCGAAGGCCCGTCGCTCGTCGGCCGGCGTGTCACCGGTGCGCATCCCGACGGTGATGTCGGGTGGTGGGACGCCGAGCCGGGTGGCCGCCTGCCGGATGCCGGCCAGCGGCGCGCGTAGGTTGCGTTCGACGTCGACGGCGAGGGCCTTGAGCGGGCTGACGTAGAGCACGCGGCACCGCTGGCGAGCCTCGGTCGGCGCGGGCTCGCGGGCCAGCCGGTCCAGCGACCAGAGGAAGGCCGCGAGCGTCTTGCCGGAGCCGGTGGGCGCCACGACCAGGGCGTTACGGCCGGCCGAGACCGACTTCCAGGCGCCGGTCTGGGCGGCGGTGGGCGCGGCGAAGGCGGCGTCGAACCAGGCGCGAGTGGCGGGACCGAACCCGTCCAACACCTCGCCCTTGCCCGTGTCTGCCCCGCTCACCGGTCCATCGTGCCCCGTCGGTACGACAACAACGAACGACCCACGGCGGATCGTGCCGCGCTGTGTGGAAATTGCGCGTGATGCACCTTTAATACGTTAAGTCTCACTTAACTGCTTGCTTGTAAGGAGCAACATAAAGTAACTTCACCCGCAACGCGAATCGGGTGGGAGGGATCGGATGACCGGCGAGCCGCGACACGTCGAGCCCGGCACCGATGTGCTGATCCGCAAGGTCGACAGTCACCTCGCCACGCTCCGCGGCGGTCTGCACGGGCCCGAGCTGGAGCTCGCCGAGCGTCTCGCCGGCTGCCTGCGGGAGCTGGTCGTCTCCACCGCCCAGGCCAGCGCCGCCGACCGGGGGCAGGTCCGCGTCGCGGTGCACTACTTCGTGCTGCGCCGGGAGAGCCGGGGCCGCCTGCTCTCGATGCGGTCCCTCGCCGTCGCGGAGCGGGTCGTCGCCAAGGTCGCCCGCCAACTCGGTCGCGTCGACCTGCTGGCCGACCTGCGCCGAGGTCACCAGGATCTCGACGACGCGCTGCCGGTCGGCGACGCTCTGCTGCGCTGACCGCCGCCGCTGGCGCTCGCCGTTGATCGCACATTGAGCCCTATGGCGGGGCAATTCCGGTAAAACCGCCCGAGGCTCGGGGATCTGGCGTCTGATCGCTGAAGACACCACCGCTGTACGGGTGTCGGCCACCTCGATCGGGAGCGCGAGTGCTGGTACTGCTCATCCTCCACCTCGTGGCGGCCCTCGTCGCGCCGCTTCTCGTCCGGTGGTGGGGTCCGCGCGCGTGCTATCCGCTGGCGCTCGCGCCGGCCGCCGCGTTCGGCTGGGCGCTGGCCCGTACCCCGGCCGTCGCGCACGGCGGCGCGGTCGTCGAGACGTACCCGTGGATCGGGCAGTTGGGCCTCGACATCGCGCTGCGCGTCACCACGCTGTCGTGGCTCATGACCCTGCTGGTCGGCGGCGTCGGCGCGCTCGTGCTGGTCTACAGCGCCCGGTACTTCGACGCCGGCTCCCCCGGGATGGCCCAGGTCGCCGCCGTCCTGGTGGCCTTCGCCGGCGCGATGCTCGTCCTGGTGTTCGCCGACGATCTGCTGCTGCTCTACGTCGGCTGGGAGTTGACCACGATCTTCTCGTACCTGCTGATCGGGCACAGCACCGAACGCCGGGCCAGCCGCTGGGCGGCGGCGCAGGCGCTGACCGTCACCACGCTGGGCGGGCTCGCCATGCTGGTCGGGTTCATCCTGCTGGGCGAGCACGCCGGGAGTTACCGCTGGTCCGAGATCGCCGCCCACCCGCTGCCCGGAGGTGGCTACCTCGTCACGGCGGTGCTGCTGATCCTGGCCGGGGCGCTGTCCAAGTCGGCGGTGCTCCCGTTCAGCTCCTGGCTGCCGGTCGCGATGGCGGCGCCCACCCCGGTCAGCGCGTACCTGCACGCGGCGGCCATGGTCAAGGCCGGCGTCTACCTGGTCGGGCTGCTCGCGCCGGTGCTCGCCACGGTGGGTCCGTGGCGACCGCTGGTCCTCATCGCCGGGGTGGCGACCATGCTCGTCGCCGGTTGGGCGGCGCTGCGACAGAACGACCTCAAGCTGCTGCTCGCGTACGGAACGGTCAGCCAGTTGGGCCTGCTGGTCGCGGTGACCGGCTCGGGCACACCGGACGCCGCGCTGGCCGGCACGGCGATGCTGCTGGCGCACGCCCTGTTCAAGGCGGCGCTGTTCCTGGTCGTCGGCGTCATCGACCACGGCGCCGGGACCCGTGACCTGCGCGAGTTGTCCGGACTGCGCCGCTGGTCCCGCCCGTTGTTCGGGGTCGCGGTGCTGGCGGCGGCGTCGATGGCGGGCGTACCGCCGCTCGTCGGGTTCGTCGCCAAGGAGGCGGTGTTCGCGGCGTTCACCAGCGATCCGGTGGTCCTCGCCGGGCTGGTCGCCGGAACGGTGCTCACCGTCGCGTACAGCGCCCGCTTCCTCTGGGGCGCGTTCGCCGACCGGCCGGGCGTCGAACCGGTACCACCCGGGCCGGTCGCCGCGTCGATGCTGCTCCCACCGGCGGTGCTCGCCGTCGTCGGGCTGCTCGCCGGTCCCGCCGCCGGCGTGCTGGACGGTCTGCTCAGTCCGTACGCCGAGCTGCTGGGGACCCTCGACGCGCACCTGACGCTCTGGCCCGGACCCACCGCGGCGCTCGGTCTGTCCGTGTTGGCGCTTGCCGGCGGCATCCTGCTCTTCGCGCTGCGCGGGCCGCTCGCCCCCGCGCTGGCCCGGCTCCGGTCGCCGGTCGGCGGCAATCAGGGGTACGAGTGGGTCGTGGGCCGGTTCGACCGGTTCGCCATCGGGGTCACCGGCGCGACCCAGCGCGGCTCGCTACCGCAGTACCTCGGCATCATTCTCGTCACCCTCGTGCTGCTGCCCGGTGGGGCGATGCTCGCCGCCGCCCCCTGGCGGGCCCGGCTCCCGCTCTGGGACAACCCGCTGCAACCGGTGGTCGTGGTGGTCATCGCGGTGGCCGCGCTGCTCGCGGTCGGCGCTCGTCGGCGGTTGACCGCGATGCTGCTGGTCGGCGTCACCGGCTACGGCACGGCCATGCTGTTCATCCTGCACGGCGCACCTGATCTGGCGCTCACCCAGTTCCTGGTGGAGACCGCGACCATCGCGGTCTTCGTGCTGGTGCTGCGCCGCCTGCCGCAGCGGTTCTCGGCCCGACCGCTGCGCCGCAGCAGATGGACGCGTCGGGCGATCGGCGTGGCGATGGGCGTGGTGGCGGGCGGGCTCGCGCTCGTCGCGGCCGGCGCCCGCCGCGCGCCGGACATCTCCACCGTCTTCCCGGCCCTCGCGGTGGGCGAGGGGTACGGCCGCAACGTGGTCAACGTGACCCTCGTCGACATCCGGGCCTGGGACACCATGGGCGAGGTGTCGGTGCTGGTGGTGGCCGCGACCGGGGTGGCCAGCCTGATCTTCGAGCGGTCCCGTACCGGGCCGAGGCCGCGCCGGCCGGAGTCCGCCGAAGGGGCCGCCCCGCCGCACCGGCCCGTCTGGTTACGGGGTGGCCCGACCCTCTACGACGAGCAGCGCTCGCTCGTCCTTGAGGTGGTCACCCGACTGATCTTCCACACGGTGGTGCTGTTCTCGCTGTTCCTGCTCTTCTCCGGGCACAACGCGCCGGGCGGCGGATTCTCGGGCGGCCTGGTGGCCGGGCTCGCGCTGGTCGTCCGCTACCTGGCCGGCGGCAGGTACGAGCTGACCGACGCCGCCCCGGTGGGCGCTGGCCTGATCCTCGGCGCGGGGCTGGCCCTGGCGGTGGGTACGGGCGCGGTGGCGCTGCTGGCCGGCGGATCGGTGCTGCAGAGCGCGAAGCTCGACGTGTCCCTACCGCTGGTCGGCGACGTCCACCTGGTCACGTCGCTCTTCTTCGACATCGGCGTGTACCTGATCGTGATCGGGTTGCTGCTGGACATCCTGCGCAGTCTCGGCGCGGAGGTGGACCGGCACATCGAGGCCACCGGTACGGAGAGCGGCGGCCTGGCCATCGACAAGGGCGGACGGCCGTGAGCGCGAGGAGTGAGCCGGGTTTGCGAGCCCCGCAGTCGCGAACAGGGGCGCGGCCGTGACGGCGGGTGGCGCCGGGCCGACGCTGGTGCTGGTGCTCGCCGTCGCGGCGCTTGTCGGGTGCGGGGTGGTCCTGCTGCTGGAGCGCAGCCTCACCCGGATCCTGCTCGGCGTCATCCTGCTCGGCAACGGCGTCAACCTGCTGATCCTGCTGGGTGGCCGGTCGGGTGGCGCTCCCGTCGTGGGCACCGGCCCGGTGGACCGGATGAGTGACCCGCTGGCGCAGGCGATGGTGCTGACCGCCATCGTGATCACGTTCGGGTTCACCGCGTTCCTGCTCGCCGTGGCGTACCGGAGCTGGTATCTCACCGGCGACGACGAGGTGCCCGACGACCTGGAGGACCGCCAGATCATCCGTCGCGCGGAGGACCACGGGGTGGGCGCGGTCGACCGTGGCGGGGAGGGTCCGAACGGCGATCCGGAGCAGGTCGACCCGGAGCCGGCCCGCCGCCGACTCCGACGTGGCCAGCCGGACGACGCGTCGTGAGTCGGCTCCTGCCCCTGCCGGTGGTGGTGCCGCTGCTCGGCGCGGCGCTGACCCTGTTGCTGGCCGACCGGCCCCGGGTGCAGCGTACGGTCAGCGTGCTCTGCCTGGCGGTGACGTTCACCGTTGCGCTGGTGCTTCTGGTGCAGGCGTACCGGCACGGGCCGGTGGTGCTCGCGGTCGGTGGGTGGCCGCCGCCGGTCGGCATCGTGCTGGTGGCCGACCAGTTGGCCGCGCTGATGCTGGTGGTGTCCTCGGCGGTGACCCTGTGCGTGCTGGTGTACTCGATCGGGCAGGGCCGCAGCGAGACCAGCGAGAGCGCGCCGGTGGTGATCTTCCACCCGACGTACCTGGTGCTCACCGCGGGCGTCACCAACGCGTTCCTGGCGGGTGACCTGTTCAACCTGTTCGTCGGCTTCGAGATCCTGTTGGCGGCCAGCTTCGTGCTGATCACGCTGGGCGGCACCGAGACGCGCATCCGCACCGGATCGACGTACGTGGTGGTCAGCGTCCTCTCCTCGATGATCTTCCTGACCGGGGTGGGACTGGTGTACGCGGCCACCGGCACGCTCAACCTGGCGCAGCTCGCCCAGCGTCTCGACGACCTGCCGGACAACGTCCGGGTGACCCTGCAACTGGTGCTGCTGCTCGCGTTCGCGATCAAGGCCGCGGTCTTTCCGCTGTCGGCCTGGCTGCCGGACAGTTATCCCACCGCTCCGGCCCCGGTGACCGCCGTGTTCGCGGGGCTGCTCACCAAGGTGGGCGTGTACGCGATCATCCGTACCGAGACGTTGCTCTTCCCGGGTGGCCAGGTCGACGACCTGCTCATGGTCGTCGCCGGGTTGACCATGGTGGTCGGCATCCTCGGCGCCGTGGCGCAGTCGGACATGAAGCGGCTCTTCTCGTTCACCCTGGTCAGCCACATCGGCTACATGATCTTCGGGGTGGCGTTGAGCACCGCGGCCGGGCTCGCCGGGGCGATCTTCTACGTGGTGCACCACATCACCATCCAGACGACCCTGTTCCTGGTCGCCGGGTTGGTCGAGGAGCGCGCCGGCAGCACCGACCTGCGTCGTCTCGGCGGACTGGCCCGGGTGGCGCCCCTGCTGGGCGTCCTCTTCTTCGTCCCGGCGATGAATCTCGCCGGGGTGCCCCCGTTCTCCGGGTTCCTCGGCAAGCTCGGGCTGCTCCAGGCCGGGGTGGCGGCCGGCGGCGCGCTGCCCGCGACGTTGGTGGCGGCCGGGACGCTCACCAGTCTGCTCACCCTGTACGTCGCCTCCCGGGTGTGGAACATCGCGTTCTGGCGGGCGCCCCGGATCGCCACCGACGAACCCGTCGTCCGGCTGCCCGCCCTGACGGTCGGCGCGACCGTCGCCCTGGTCGCCCTGGGGGTGTCGCTGACCGTGCTGGCCGGCCCCCTGTTCGACGTCACCGCCGACGCGGCCACCGACCTGCTCTCGCGTACGCCGTACGTGCGCGCTGTTCTGCCCGGCGGCGTGCCGTGACGGGCCGACGCGGCGCACCCCCGACGGACGCCGCCAGGGAAGGTCGGCTCGGGCGTTGGCGGGACCAGACGCTGGCGCTGAGCTGGCTGGTGCTCGTCTGGAACCTGCTCTGGGGCGAGATCAACCTGGCAAACATCATCGGTGGCCTGCTGGTGGGAGGCGCGGTCCTGCTGTTCTTCCCGCTGCCGGCGGTCACCTTCGGCGGGCGGCTGCACCCGGGGGCGCTGCTGGCGTTCGCCGGTCGGTTCGTCGTCGAACTGGTCAGCGCGAGCCTGCACATCGCCCGGATCGCCGTGCAACCCGGTTACCGGCCCCGTGGCGCGATCATCGCCGTCCGGTTGCGGGTGCGTACGGATCTGATCCTGGCGCTCACCGCCGAGGCGGTCTCGCTGGTGCCCGGCACGCTGGTCCTCAAGGTGGACCGTGAGCCGGGGGTGCTCTACCTGCACGTGCTGGACACCCACGGCCCGGCCGACCTGGCGCTCGCCCGGGACCGCACCCTCGACGTCGAACGACGCATCGTCCGGGCGGTGGGCAGCGCGGACGAACTGCGCCGCGTGGAGCCCGGTCCAGCCGAGAAGGGATTCGCCTAATGATCACGTTCCTGGCCGTCGTCCTCACCGTCCTGCTGTCGGTGACCGCGCTGCTCGTGCTGATCCGGCTCTACCGGGGGCCCTCGCTGTTGGACCGGGTGATCGCGGCGGACATGCTGCTCGCCACCATGGTCGGCGCGGTGGGCGCGGAGGCGGCGGTCAACCGGCACGCCACCACGCTGCCGGTGCTGGTGGTGCTGTCCCTGCTCGGCTTCGTGGGCTCGGTCTCGCTGGTCCGCTTCGCCGTCCGGGAGCGTTCCTGATGCCGGGCGTGCTCGCGACGATCGCCGACTGGCTCGGGGCCGTCTGCCTGGTCGCCGGCGCGCTGCTCGCGCTGTGCGCCGGCATCGGTGTGCTGCGCTTCCCGGACGCCCTGTCCCGGATGCACGCGGCCACCAAGCCCCAGGTGCTCGGCGTGCTCCTGCTGCTGCTCGGGATCGCGCTGCGGCTGCGGTCCCGGGCCGACCTCGGCATGATCCTGCTGGTCGGGGTCTTCCAGTTGGCCACCGCCCCGGTCGCCGCGCAGATGATCGGCCGGGCCGCCTACCGGTCCGGCCGACTCGACCGGGGCCTGCTCGACGCCGACGAGTTGGCCGGGACCGAGTCGACCGGTGGGCGCGGCGAAAGCCGGTCCCGGCCGGGCTGAACAGGACGATCGACTCCTTCGGCCCACCCCCAGCGGAGTCCCAGGCAACGCCGATAAAATGACGGCATGATCGACTCCTCTGCCCAGGAGGGCAGCAGTAGCCAGCCGGGTCGTGCCCGGCGTATCCCCGTCCCGACGGCCCCGGGAGCCCTGAGCGTCCCGTGTTGATCGTCGTCGGTCTTCTTCTCATCATCGTGCTCACCGCCGCCACCGGTTACTTCGTGGCGCAGGAGTTCGGCTACGTCGCCGTTGACCGGGGCAAGCTGCGCCAGCTCGCCGACGACGGCGACCAGGCCGCCGCCCGGGCCCTCGCCGTCACCAGCCGGCTCTCCTTCATGCTCTCCGGCGCGCAACTCGGCATCACCGTCACCGCGCTGCTGGTCGGTTACGTCGCCGAGCCGTACCTCGGTGGTGGCCTCGCCGACCTGCTCGGCGTCGCCGGCGTCAGCGAGTCCGTGAGCCTGCCGCTGTCGGTGGCGCTGGCCCTGGTCATCGCCACCGTCGTGCAGATGGTCCTCGGCGAGCTGGCGCCCAAGAACCTCGCCATCGCCCGGGCCGTACCGCTGGCCCGGGCGCTGAGCCGGTCCACGCTCTTCTACCTGGCCATCGCCGGTCCGGTGATCCGGCTCTTCGACCGGGCGTCGGTCCGGCTGCTGCGCCGGGTCGGTATCGAGCCGATCGAGGAGCTGCCCAGCGGGGCGACCCCCGCCGACCTGGAACAGATCATCGCCGAGTCACGTGAGGAGGGCAGCCTGGACGCTGAGATGTCCACGCTGCTCGACCGGGGGCTCGACTTTCGTGAGCTGACCGCCGGCGAGGCCATGGTTCCCCGGGTCGACGTGCACATCGTCCGGGGGCACGAGCCGGTGAGCCGGGTGGTCGAGCTGCTGGACACCGGCCACTCCCGCTTCCCGGTCCGTGGCGCGGAGGGTGTCGACGACCTGCTCGGCATCGTCGGCATCGCCGACGTGCTCGGCGTACCCCCCGCCGAACGGGCCACCACCCCGGTCAGCGCGGTGGCGGGCCCGCCGCTGCTCGTACCGGAGACCCTGCCCCTGCCCACGGTGCTGGACCGCCTGCGCTCCGGGCACCGGCAGATGGCCTGCGTGGTCGACGAGTACGGCGGTTTCGCTGGCGTGATCACCCTGGAGGACATCGCCGAGGAGCTGGTTGGTCCGATCCGGGACGAGGACGACCCGCCGGAGCGGGCGCCCGCCCGCCAGGACGACGGCTCCTGGGTGGTGCCGGCCCGCTGGCGGATCGACGAGGTCGCCGACAGCACCGGCATCGCGCTGCCCGAGGCCCCGGAGTACGACACGCTCTCCGGGCTGGTCATGCGGGAGCTGGGCCGGGTGCCGGAGGTCGGCGACCGGTTGGAGATCAGTCTGCTGCCCGAGGGCGTCGAGGCCGACGAGGGCGAGGCGGAGCCCCGGGCGCTGGTCGAGGTGCTGGCCGTGGACCGGCACGTCGCCGACTCGGTCCGGCTGCAACTCACCGACCGTGGCGAGCGGCGCGAGGTGTCCGCATGAGCCCCGGCATCGCGTTGATCAGCTCCGGCGTCCTGCTGGGGCTGAACGGGTTCTTCGTGGCCGCCGAGTTCGCCCTGGTGGCCAGCAAGCGGTACCGGCTGGAGCAGGCGGCGGCCACCGGTGGCCGGGCGGCGCGGGCCGCGCTCGACGGCGTCCGCGAGCTGTCGCTGATGCTGGCCGGTGCGCAGCTCGGCATCACCCTGTGCACCCTGGGGCTCGGCGCGCTGGCCGAGCCGGCGATCGAGCACCTGGTCAGCCCGCTGCTGCACGTGGTGGGGCTGCCCGACGCGGCCAGTCACGTCATCGCCCTGGTCTTCGCCCTCGGGTTGGTGACCTTCCTGCACCTGGTGGTGGGGGAGATGGCACCGAAGTCGTGGGCGATCACCGACGCCGAACGGTCGGCGACGCTACTCGCGCTGCCGTTCCGGGCGTTCGCCCGGGTGTCCCGGCCGGTGCTGTCCGCGTTGAACGCGCTGGCCAACGCGATCCTGCGGCTGGTCGGGGTCAACCAGCAGGACCAGCTGGCCCAGGTGCACGGTCCGGACGAGCTGCGGATCCTGCTGGAACAGTCCCGCGAGCACGGGCTGCTCGGCGCCGAGCAGCACCAACTGCTCACCAGCATGCTCGAGCTGCAGGGCACGTCGGTGGCGCAGGTGATGGAGCCGTTCGCCACCATGGTCACGGTCCGGCGCGACGACCCGGCCGAGCGGATCGAGCAGGTCAGCCGGGATAGCGGCCGGTCACGGCTGGCCGTGCTGGACGCGGGCGGCGACGTCTGCGGTCTGGTGCACGTCCGGGAGGCGGTACGGGCGGTCACCACCGGCCGGGCCGCCGTGGCCGGGGAGCTGATGACACCGGCGTTCACCCTGCCGGCGACGTCCTCGGTCACCGAGGCGGTGGCCGCGATGCGCGCCCGGCAGTCGCAGCTCGCGCTGGTCCGCAACGGCGGTGGCCCGGCCCGCCCGATCGGTTTCGTCGCCCTGGAGGACCTGTTGGAGGAGGTCATCGGCGAGTTCGACGACGAGACCGACACGGTGCCGCGCGGTCGGCGACTCCGCTAGGAGAATTCCCGCAAGTTCCGGGTGACCCCCCGCCGGGTCCGCGACAGTTGAGGTGACCTGGCGGGGGGGCGCGATGCGGTTGACGGGGGTGTCTCGGGAGTCCGGCTGGACCGGGCTGTCCGTACAGACCACGCTTGGAAACCCGAGCACCCGTCCGGGCCTGCGCCTGCCCGGGCGGGTGACTCTCGCCGCCGGGCCGGACGACGTGCTCGTACGCCATATCCGGCTCGGCCTGGTCACGACGGTCGAGCCGGACGACCCGGCGGCCCCGCGACGCCTCATGCAGTTCTTCCAGCTCCCGATCGCCGGGCGGTTCGTGGTCCCGGCGGGCCGCCGCCGGGCCGTCGACTTCGCGTTGCCGCTGCCGTGGGAGACCCCGGTGACCACCTTCGGTGGGGTGCCGCTGCTCAGTCTGCGGATGGGTCTGCGGACCGAGGTGTCCGTCGACCCGGACCTGGACCAGGGCGCCATGGTGCCGGTCTTCGTGCACCCGGTCCCCACCCAGCAGCACGTGCTGGCGGCGCTGGACACGCTGGGCTTCTCGATCCGCCAGGCCGGGCTGGTGGAGGGCGGCCTGCCCGGGGTGGAGCATGCTCTACCGCTGCACCAGCGCTGGGGCTACTGGGTGGGGCCGCTCTACGCCGGCCCGATCACCGAGCTGGAACTGATCTTCGTGACGAACTCGGCGGGCCTCGAGGTGATCACCTGGGTGGACCGCAAGCTGGCCCTGGCCGGGATTACCCACCAGAGCATCAGCCGGTTCCGGATCTGGCACGCCGACGCCGGGCAGCGGGACTGGGTCGCCACCGTGGACGGCTGGCTGCGCCACGCCATCAACCGCCACGCGGCGGCCGCCGCCCACGCCGACTGGTCCGCGCAGATCGGCCATTCCGCCCACGTCAGCCGCCACCCCGACGCCCCGATCAAACCCGGCTACGGCCTGGGCGGCACAGCCGGAGGAGCCGGGGTCGGCGGCGGCGGAGGAGGCGACGGCACCTGACCCCCCGCGCCGATCTTGCACTTACTGTCGCCGTAGAGCGGTGCGAAAGACGCAAAAAGACAGCACAAAGTGCAAGATCGCGGAGAGCGGTGGGGTTGGGTGGGGCGACGAGCGGTGGGGTCGGGGTCAGCCGGCGCTGGCGGTGGCTAGTTTGAGGCTGAAGGCTAGGAAGAGCGTTGCCACCGCCGTGGTGCCGCCCACCGCGAGACGACGGCGGCGGCGGAACTGGGCCGCCAGGAACGTCCCCGCGAAGATCAGCGCGGTCAGGTAGAGCGCGCTGCTGACCTGGGCGATCAGGCCGAGCAGCAGGAACGACAGCGCCGGCCACGCGTACCCGGGGTCGACGAACTGGATGAAGAACGAGATGAAGAAGAGGATCGCCTTCGGGTTCAGCAGGCTGATCACCAGCGCCTTGCGGAACGGGCTGCGCAGCTGCGCCGGCTCCGCGGCGTCGATCAGCCGCGGCGTGGTCGGGTCGTTGCGGTCGCGCCAGCGCCGCCAGGCGCCCCGCAGCATGGTCAGCCCGACATAACCGAGGTACGCCGCGCCAGCGTACTTGATCACCAGGAACAACGGTGGGTACGCCTTGAGCAGCGACGCCACCCCGGCGGCGGAGAGGATCATCAGCACCCCGTCGCCGACGAACACCCCGCCCGCGGCCCGGTAGCCGGCCCCCACGCCCCGCTTGGCGGCGGTGGAGAGCACGAAGAGCGAGTTCGGTCCGGGCAGCAGGATGATGGCCACGGTGCCCAGCACGTACGTCCAGATGTCGGTGATCCCCAGCACGCCCGCCATCATCACGCCACCGACGCCGTACGGCGAAGTCTTTTCCGCAGCGTGGCCTGTGCGTTCGGCCACTCGTCGACGGTCATCGCGTACTGCACCGTGTCCCGCCATGAGCCGTCCGGGCGCTGGCGGTGCATCCGCAGCACCCCCTCCCGGGTCGCGCCGAGCCGTTCGATGGCCGCCTGGGACCGAACGTTGCGGATGTCGGTGTGCCAGGCGACCCGTACCGCGCCCAGCTCGTCGAAGGCCCGGCCGAGCAGCAGCAGCTTGGCCTCGGTGTTGATCCCGGTACGCCACCACGGACGGCCGACGAAGGTGTGCCCGATCGCCACCGACCGCCGCTCCGGGTCGATCTCGTAGTACGAGGTGCTGCCGACCACCGTCCCGGTCGCCGCGCAGCGCTGCACCCAGGGCACCCGCTCGCCGCGCTGCTGGGCGGCCAGCGCGGCGGCGATCACCTCGGCGGTCCCGGCCGGCTCGGTGGGCCGTGGAACGGTCAGGTGCCGCCAGACGTCGTCGTCGGCGGTGGCGGCGTGCAGGTCGTCGGCGTGCGCCAGGTCCAGCGGTTCCAGCCGGACGTGCTCGCCGCTCAGCGGCGCCGGGTCGTGCCAGGGCGTACGGATCGTCCGCAGGTACGCCGGCAGCGGCGCGGCGACCCCGGCGGCGGGCTGCGGCAGCCCGGCGGTCAGCCGTAGCGGCAGGACGCCGGCCCAGTGCGGCAGGTGCAGGTCGGCCTCGTCCTCGCGGACGCCGCCGGTGCGCGACCGGACGGACACCTCGCGCAGCGGCAGCGCCAGCACGGCGGTCTCGGCCAGTTCGCGCCGGTTCGGCGGGCGACTGTCCGTGCTGCGGCCCGCGCCCACCTTCTCGACGAGCGCGGTGAGCATGGCGCTCTTCTCCGTGGCGTCGGTGACCAGTCGGGCGGTGCCGTGTGCGACCACCGAGCGGTAGTTGGCGCTGTGGTGGAACTGGGAGCGGGCGTACACCAGCCCGTCGAGCAGCGTGACCGCGACGCAGACGGCCAGACCGTCGCCCCGGGCGGCGAGCAGCGGGCGACTGCCGGTGGAGCCGTGCAGGTAGAGGGTGTCGCCGACGCGGACGTGCAGGGTGGGCAGTACGCGGGGCTCGCCGTCCACGGTGAAGCCGAGCGCGCAGTGGTACGCCTCGTCGAGGACGGCGTGTGCCGCCTCGCGGTCGTAGCTCATCCGCTCGCGGGAACGGGTGGCGGTGGTCCGGGCGGTGGGTGGGTACATGCGCGCCCCTTTGTTCTAGTACAATCTCCTGTTTGTGTCAGCACGCTATCAGTTCACCGGGACGACGGCCGCCACGATTTTGGCCAGCATCGAATCGGGCATCCGTACCGGCGCTCTGCCACCCGGCGCGGCCCTGCCGCCGGTGCGGGCCCTCGCCGCCGACCTCGCCGTCAGCCCGGCGACCGTCGCCCGCGCCTACCAGGAGCTGCGCCAGCGCGGCGTGCTCACCACCGCCGGCCGGCACGGCACCCGCGTCCGCCCACGGCCACCGGTGGCCGCCCGTCGCTCCGCGTTGCGCCCCGCGCCCCTGCCCGGCGCGCGTGACCTGTCCCGGGGCGAGCCCGACCCCCGGCTGCTGCCCCCGATCGGTCCGCACCTCGCCGCGCTCGCCGCCGACGCCGGCCCACCGATCGGCTACTCGCAGGCCGGAGTGCTCCCGGAGCTGGCCAAGTTCGCCCGCGCCCGGCTGCGCGCCGACGGCGTACCCGCCGACGACCTCACCCTCACCGGTGGCGCGCTGGACGGCATCGAACGCCTCCTCGGCGCCCACCTGCGCCCCGGCGACGCGGTCGCGGTGGAGGACCCCGGCTGGGCCAACCTGCTCGACCTGGTCGCCGCCCTCGGGCTGCGCCCGATCGGCGTGCCGGTGGACGACGAGGGGCCGCTCACGGCCGGGGTGGCGGCCGCGCTGACCGCTGGCGCGCGGGCGCTGGTGGTCACCAGCCGCGCCCAGAACCCGACCGGCGCGGCCGTCTCCGCCGCCCGCGCCGAGGAACTGCGCGCGCTGCTCGCCGGGCGACGGGACCTGCTGCTCATCGAGGACGACCACGCCGCCGAGCTGGCCCGCGTACCCCTGCACCCGCTTGCCGGCGCGACCGCGAGCTGGGCCTTCGTGCGGTCGGTGAGCAAACCCTTCGGCCCGGACCTGCGACTGGCGGTGCTGGCCGGCGACGAGACCACCGTGGCCCGGGTGACCGGCCGGACGCGGGTCGGCGCGGGCTGGGTGTCCACCGTGCTGCAACGGCTGGTGCTGGCCCTGTGGCGGGACCCGGCGGTCGACGACCTGGTGGGCCGTGCGGCGCAGAGCTACGAGCTGCGGCGCGCGGGTCTGGTGGCCGCGCTCGCCGAGCACGGCCTGACCGCCCACGGCCGCAGCGGCATCAACGTCTGGCTGCCGGTGCCGGACGAGACCAGCGTGGTCACCGCGCTACGTGACGCGGGCTGGGTGGTGGCGCCCGGCGCCCTCTACCGGATCGCCGCCCCGCCCGCCGTGCGCGTCACCGTCAGTTCCCTGGCCGTGGCGGACCTGACGCCCCTGGCCGCCGCGCTGGCCCGCGCCACCCGTCCCGATCCACCGTCCGGTTTCGCCACCTGACCCGTGGCGACCTCCGCGGGAGGTTTGCCGGGTCCGTGGCGGGTATGCGCGCCGGTGGAGGTGGCTGACATGGCTTCAGGCGGCAATCGAGGGCTCTGGATCGGGGTCGCGGTCGCGGTCATCGTGATCATCATCGTGCTGATCGCGCTCGCGTCGTGTGGTGGCGGTGGCGGTGGCGGCGGGTACTGACGGGGGACCGTCGGATCTCACCTAAGGCAGATCCGGCAGGGCCGGCCGAACAGGTATATAACAGTCGGCATGGCCGAGCAGACCGACGCCGCCCCCGGCGCCCAGCGGTTCATCCCTCCCGAGGCCGACACCATCGAGGGGTTGCGGGCGGCCTCGGGCGACTGTCGTGGCTGCGAGCTGTACCGGGACGCCACGCAGACCGTCTTCGGGCGGGGTGACGAGAGCGCCCGCGTGGTGCTCGTGGGCGAGCAGCCCGGCGACATGGAGGACCAGAAGGGCCTGCCCTTCGTCGGTCCCGCCGGTCGGCTGCTGCGCAGGGCCGTCGACGACGCCGGCCTCGACCCGGCCGTGCTGTACCTCACGAACGCTGTGAAGCATTTCCGTTTTGAGGTGCGCGGCAAGCGGCGCATCCACCAGACGCCGGACCGGATCCACATCGCCGCCTGCCGTCCCTGGCTGGTCGCCGAGTTCGCCCGGCTCGACCCGGCGATCGTGGTGGTGCTCGGTGCCACCGCCGGCAAGGCGCTGCTCGGCCCGTCCTTCCGGGTCACGAGGCAGCGCGGCGAACTGCTGCCCTGGCCCGCGGCGGCCCAGCGCCCCGAGGACTTCCAGCGGGTCCCGGTGGACAGCGCCGGCGCGCTGGCCGACGCTCCGCCGACCCGGCTGCTGGCGACCATCCACCCGTCCGCGGTGCTGCGCGCCGACGACCAGGACGCCGCGTACGAGGGGCTGGTCGCCGACCTCACCGTCGCCGCCCGCGCCCTCGCCGGATAGCCGCGCGGCGCCGTCGCGCCCGCTCGCGTCGGGCCGGGCGTCAGCCGGCGGTGTCGGAGTAGACCTCGACGTCGTAGAGCAACTGGACGTTGCGGCGGCCGTTCGTGACGCCGACGAAGACCGGCTCCCCCGCCAGGGTCCGGCCCTGCCGCCACGCCTGTTCCCGGGCCGCCTCCCGCGACTCGTGATGGCTCCTGCCCTCCTGGTGCAGGTGCAGGACGCGCCGAGCGGTGCTCCGGTCGGTGTCGACGTGGACTCGCAGAAGAGGCATGAGGGGACCTCCGTGCGGTGGTCGGTGTACGGATGTTCAGCTAGCTTACCGACGTTAAGTTTCCTGTCCACCGTATTAGGGTGACGGCATGACAGAGCGCCGTTCTCCCTCGTCGGTGTGGCTACGCCCGGAGCCCTCCCGGACGCAGCGCCGGCCACCACTGACGATCGACCGGATCGTGGGCGCGGCGGTCGACCTGCTCGACGAGCACGGCATCGACGGCCTCACGATGCGCAGCCTCGCCCAGCGCCTCACCGTGACGGCGACCGCCCTGTACTGGCACGTGCGGACCAAGGACGACGTGCTGGACCTGGCGATGGACCAGATCTTCGGCGACGTGCCGATCCCCGACGCGACCGACGACTGGCCGGAGGACGTCCGCGTCCTCGTCCGCGGCTGGCGCTCCGCCATGCTCCGGCATCCCTGGGCGCCGGGCCTGGTCGGGCGTCCGATGCTCGGCCCCAACGTGTTGGCCCGCACCGAGTTCCTCCAGGCGGCGCTGGTGCGCGGCGGCTGCCGTGGCCGCCACCTCGCGGTGGCCACGCGAACACTGGCCAACTACGTCATCGGCGCCTCGCTCACCGAGGCCACCTGGCGCAGGAGCGCCGACCCGGACACGCGGGCCACCGCCCGCGACCATGTCACCGCCCACGCCGAGGCCTACCCGACTCTCAACGCCTCCGGCCACCTCGACGACTCCCGGTGGGGCGACGACCTGCTGTTCGAGGAGGGCCTGGACGGCGTTCTCCGCTCGGTGGCGCGGCACCCACCGTCCTGAGGGTCGCCACGGTATTCAGAAGACCGGATACCTACTGGAAACCGCGTTGCGTGAACGGTGTAACACGCCCTCCACAGACTCACGTGAGTCGATCTTGTAGGGGAGGCGTTCATGAGTGATCAGACGCAGTCGACGGTGAGCCGGCGTGGATTCCTGCGCGCGGTCGGGGTCAGCGGCGGGGCCGGCGCGATGCTCGCCACGATGGGCGCCATGGGTCTCGCGCCCAGCGCCGCCGCGTCGCCGACGCCGGCCTTCCGGGCGCCGGAGCCGTCCGACTTCACGCTGTCCGGGCGGCCGGGCGCCAGCGTCGTGGTGCTGGGCGGCGGCATCGCGGGGCTCACCGCCGCGTACGAGCTGGGCAAGGCGGGTTACCACTGCACGGTCCTGGAGGCGCGGCACCGCGTCGGCGGGCGGAACCTGACCATCCGTGGCGGCGACGTCGAGACCGACCTCGACGGCCACACCCAGCGGGCCGGCTTCTCCGACGGCGTCTACTTCAACGCCGGGCCGGGCCGGATCGCACAGTGGATGGTCACCATGGACTACTGCCGGGAGCTGGGCGTACCCGTCGAGGTCTTCACCAACCAGAACGCCGACGCCTGGATCTACAACGAGTCCGCCGGGATGACCGAGCCGGTCCGCTACCGCACCGCCAAGGCCGACGTCTACGGGTACGTCTCGGAGATGCTCGCGAAGGCCACCGACCAGGGCGCGCTGGACGCGCGACTCACCACCGAGGACCGGGAGCGGCTGCTGTCGTTCCTGCAGAGCTTCGGCGCGATCGGCGGGCGTGCCAGCGACTGGGCGTACACCGGGACCAGCCGACGCGGCTTCTCCACGTACCCCGGCGCGGGTAACGACGTCGGCAGCCTGCTCGGCGCGCCGCCGGCGCTCTCCGACGTCTTCGCCAGCAACGTGGGCCGGTACTTCTCCTTCGAGTTCGGCTACGACCAGGCCATGCTGATGTTCCAACCGGTCGGCGGGATGGACCAGATCCCCCGCGCCCTCGCCAAGGCCGTCGGCGGGCACCGGATCCGCCTCAACGCCGAGGTGACCGGAGTGACGGACCGGGGCAGCCGGGTCGAGGTGACCTATCGCCAGGGCGGCCGGCTGTCGCAGATCACCGCCGACTACTGCGTGGCCGCGCTGCCACCGCACCTGATGGCCCGGGTGCCGCACAACCTCGGCGTCGACGTGACCGCCGCCCTGGCCGACTTCCCCGTCACCGCCGCCGGCAAGATCGGTCTGGAGTACCGCAGCCGCTGGTGGGAGACCGACCAGCGGATCTACGGCGGCATCACCGAGACCGACCTGGACCTGTCGCACATCTGGTACCCGTCCTACGGCTTCCACGGCAAGCGGGGTCTGGTCGTCGGCTACTACAACACCGGGGCGAACGCTCGGTCCTACAGCGGGCTCACCCCCGAGCTGCGCCAGGAGCGGGCGGTCAGCCAGGGCGTGAAGATCCACGGCGACAAGTACCGCAGCGAGCTGGTCAGCTCGTACTCGCACGCCTGGGACCGGACCCGCTACATCGAGGGCGCCTGGACCTCACCCCGGTACGGCACCGCCGGATACGACCGGCTGCTCCAGCCGGCCGGACGGGTCTACTTCGCCGGGGACTGGCTCAGTCACGAGGTGGCCTGGCAGCACGGCGCGTTCGTGGCGGCCCGCGCGGCGGTGTCCTCCCTGCACCAGCGGGTGATGACCGGCTGACGTCCACGCGTCCCCGCCGGTACTGACCAAGATCCGCGCACCTTCGGGGAACCTGCTGCTTCCCGGCGCGCCGAGCCAGCAACTTCCCTGAAGTTGCGCGGATCTTGCGGGCGTGCGGGCGTGCGGGCGTGCGTCCGGGCGTCCGGGCGTGCGGCAGGGCGGGGCGGGTAGCGCCGCCTGCGGGGCGTCGGGGTTCGGGGTGGGTGCGCGAGGATGGGAACCCCGTCCTCGAGGAGCGCCGATGGCCACCGACCTGACCGAGCCGCGTACCGCCGCCCGACTCGACGTCGCGCCGATTCAGCGGCGCACCATGCGGCTGCTCGTCACCACCCAGATCATCGGTGGCATCGGCGTGACCATCGGCATCTCCGTCGGCGCGCTGCTCGCCGCCCGGGTGGCCGGCACCGCGCTGGCCGGCATCGCGCAGAGTGCCGGGGTGGTCGGCGCGGCGCTGCTCGCCGTCCCGGTCACCCGGATCATGGCCCGGCACGGTCGCCGGCCCGGCCTGGTGCTGGCGTACACGGTGGGCGCCGTCGGTGGCGTCCTCGTGGTGTTGGCGGCGGCCACCCGCTCGGTGCCGCTGCTCCTTCTCGGCATGCTGCTGTTCGGTGGCGGCACCGCCGCCAACCTCCAGGCCCGCTACACCGCCGTGGACCTCGCCGAGCCGGCCCGTCGAGGTCGCCAGCTCTCATTGATCGTCTGGGCCACCACCATCGGCGCGGTGGCCGCGCCGAACTTCGCCGCCCTGGCCGACCGGGTGACCACCGGCTGGGGGCTGCCCGCGCTGGCCGGTCCGTTCGCGTTCAGCGCGGCGGCGTTCGTGCTGGCTGCCGTCGTACTCCTCGGCCTGTTGCGGCCCGACCCGCTGCTCACCGCGCGGCGACTCGCGGCGGCCGACGCCGCATCCGTGCCCGACGGTCCCGGGCCGGTCGCCGCCGTGCCGCCGGGCGGTGCGGCGGCGGCGACCGCCCCCACCGCCGGGACCGCCGGGTCGCCGGCGGGCGGTGGCGTCGGGCCGGCCGCCGCGCCGGTCGGTGCCCGCGCGCCGCGCGGCGCCGGGATGCGGGCGGCCTGGTCGGTGGTACGCGCTCAGCCCGCCGCCCGGCTCGGCATCGCCGCGGTGGCGGTGGGTCACCTGGTGATGGTGGCGGTGATGGCGATGACCCCGGTGCGGCTCGGTGAGTCGCACGCCGACGCCGACGTGCTGCGGCTGGTCGGGATCGTGCTGAGTCTGCACATCGCCGGCATGTACGCGTTCTCCCCGCTCGTCGGCTGGCTCACCGACCGGCTCGGCCGGCGGGCGGTGATCCTGGGCGGGGTCGGACTGCTGCTGGCCGCCTGCGCGGTGGCCGGCACCGCCGGGCACCACACGCCTCGGCTCTCGGTCGGTCTCGTCCTGCTCGGGCTGGGCTGGTCGGGGACGATGGTGGCCGGCTCGACGCTGCTCTCCGAGTCGGTGTCGGCCGATGTGCGGCCGAGCGTCCAGGGATTCTCGGACCTGATCATGGGGTTGGCGGGCGCGGGTGCCGCGGTGCTCAGCGGGTTTGTCATGCAGGTGGCCGGTTATCCCGTGCTCACCCTGCTCGCGGCGGTCGCGACCGTGCCCCTGGTGGCGCTAGCGTTGCGCCCGGTGCCGACCGGGGCGCCGGGTGAGGAGGATTGATCACGTGCGGCTGACCGACTTCTGGGCGCGGTTGGAGGAGGCGTTCGGGCCGGGTTACGCGGCCAGCATCGCCCGGGATCAGGTGCTGTCCCAGCTTGACGGCCGGACCGTCGAGCAGGCGTTGGCGGCGGGGGAGCGGACGAACGTGGTGTGGCGGGCGGTCTGCGCCGCGTATCCCGACCGCGTGCCCGCGCGACTACGCTGAGCAGCCTTTTCGTCGGGTCCGCGTGTCGCTTGTCGAGTCGTACACCTGTTCGGCTATTGTCCACAGCGGGGTGCTCGTCCACAGCTCGCGGCCCGTCGGCTGGTTTTCTGTCGGACCTAGCGCCTAGCGTGTCCGCGTGACGCGAAGCTCAGCAAAGACGCCGGCGAAGGCAGGGGTGGCAACCATGGCAGCAGGGCCTGACCGGGAGAAGGCACTCGACCTTGCTCTCGCTCAGATTGACAAGCAGTTCGGCAAGGGCTCGGTGATGCGGCTGGGAGAGCGGCCGGTCGTCCAGACCGCCGTGATCCCGACCGGTTCC
The DNA here is from genome assembly GCF_040656575.1 of Micromonospora sp. NPDC049801. NCBI lineage: Bacteria > Bacillati > Actinomycetota > Actinomycetes > Micromonosporales > Micromonosporaceae > Micromonospora > Micromonospora sp. NPDC049801. The sequence continues at coordinate 155,241 of NZ_JBFAMS010000004.1, forward strand.
ATCGCGCTCGATGTGGCGCTCGGCGTGGGCGGCCTGCCGCGCGGCCGGGTGGTCGAGATCTACGGCCCCGAGTCCAGCGGTAAGACCACGGTGGCCCTGCACTCGGTGGCCAGCGCCCAGCGGGCCGGCGGCATCGCCGCCTTCATCGACGCCGAGCACGCGCTCGACCCGGAGTACGCGAAGGCCCTCGGCGTCGACACCGACGCGATGCTGGTCTCCCAGCCGGACACGGGCGAGCAGGCGCTGGAGATCGCCGACATGCTGATCCGCTCGGGCGCGATCGACATCATCGTGATCGACTCGGTGGCGGCCCTGGTGCCGCGCGCCGAGATCGAGGGCGAGATGGGCGACAGCCACGTGGGTCTGCAGGCCCGGCTGATGAGCCAGGCGCTGCGCAAGATCACCGGTGTGCTCAGCAACACCGGCACCACGGCGATCTTCATCAACCAGCTCCGGGAAAAGATCGGCGTGATGTTCGGCAGCCCGGAGACCACGACCGGTGGTCGGGCGCTGAAGTTCTACGCCTCGGTCCGGCTCGACGTGCGCCGCATCGAGAGCCTCAAGGACGGCACCGACGTGGTCGGTAACCGCACCCGGGTCAAGGTCGTGAAGAACAAGGTGGCCGCGCCGTTCAAGCAGGCCGAGTTCGACATCATGTACGGCAAGGGCATCTCGCGCGAGGGCTCGCTGATCGACGTCGGCGTGGAGCAGGCGATCATCCGCAAGTCCGGCGCGTGGTACACGTACGACGGTGACCAGCTCGGCCAGGGCAAGGAGAAGGCCCGGGAGTTCCTGAAGGAGAACCCGGACGTGGCCGCCGAGATCGAGAAGAAGATCCTGGAGAAGCTCGGCGTCGGGGTCGGCGCGGGCGACGCCGCCGGTGGCCCGGAGCTGCCGCCGGTCGACTTCTGACCGGTCGCTGACCGATGGCAGGACGACGCGCCCGTACGGGGCGGGGCTGGGATGCCAGTCCGCCTCGTACGGGCGATGACGCCGCTCCGCCGCGCCCTCGCCGGGGCGGCCGGCGGGCCGAGTCGCCGGCCGACGAGCAGGCGTCCACACCGCGCGACGAGTCCGAGCTGGCGCGCGAGATCTGCCTGCGCCAACTCGCCGTGCGACCGCGTACCCGCGCCGAGCTGGCCGGGGCGCTGGCCAAGCGGGGCATCTCCGAAGAGGTGTCGGCCGACGTGCTCGACCGGTACGACGAGGTCGGCATCATCGACGACGCCGCGTTCGCTCGAGCCTGGGTGTCGAGTCGACACTCCGGGCGCGGTCTTGCCCGCCGGGCGCTCGCCAACGAGCTGCGCCGCAAGGGCGTGGACGGCGAGGTGGCCACCGAGGCGTTGGGCGAGTTGGACGAGGAGACCGAGGCGGAGACCGCCCGTGCCCTCGTGGAGCGCAAACTGCGTACCGCCCGGGGTGAGCCGGACGCGGTCTTCCGCCGGCTGGTGGGCATGCTGGCCCGCAAGGGTTACCCGCCCGGCGTGGCCATCCGGGCGGTGAAGGACGCGCTCGCCGCGCAGAGCGCCGAGGCGGCCGAGTTCGCCGAGCAGATCGACGCCGACGCCCTGGCCGACGCCGAGGGCGAGCTGGAGCGGGACAACCGCCCGATCGACTGAGCGGCACGATCCCGCGCTGACCCAGGGACGGGTGCGACGGGCCGACGTCGGGTCGCGGGTGTCACATTGACGGCCCGTCGGCGGACCTGTGCGGTCGCTGAACAGGCACGACGGTCGAATCGAGGCGTCGGCTCGCCGCCTTTGTCCTGCCGTGTCCGACACGACATCAGCTTTGCGTGACGCTGCAACTTCTCTCCGTTCGGGGGGTTTGATCATGAGTCCTTGACCAGACCGCCCTCGGAGACCTAGCCTCGCCATACAGGCTCACATTGCCCGACCATTGCAGGCTAAGCGCACAACATAGATCTCGTAACAGAACAGCATCACTTTGGCCGGCTCCACGGCCTTTGGCGGCAGTTCCGGACTGGCCGGTCCGGGACGTCGCGACAACTGCACCCGGTCGCCGACGATGCCCGAGGGCACCGCCGGCGGAGAGAGCTATCTACGGCCAGCCGCTCCGGTCGGGCGTCCACAGCCGCAGGAGTGTGCCCTGGGCACAGTCGCTGCGGTCATGACGTTCAGGGGAGGCGGCCATGGCGGGGCGGCGGCACAGGCGCACGGATGGACCTCGCGGGGTTCCGGCATGAACGCCCTCGACGTGGTGCTCCTCGCGGCCGTCCTGATCCTCGCCGTGGTCGTGGTCGCGGCGGTGCTGGTCGGCATCCGGACGCTGCGCCGGATCGGCTCGACGTCCGCCCCGGAGGATCCCGCCTTCATCGCCGAGAAGGACCGTCAGGAGCAGTCCCTGGCCGCCCTGCGCGACGCGGCCGACCAGGCGAACAGCACGATCGACGTGGCGAAGTCCGCCGCCTCCGCGGCCCGCGCCGAAGCGGCGGCGGCCAAAGCCGAGGCGAAGGCGGCCCGGGCCGAGGCCCGGCGAGTGCTCGACGACGCCCGCGCCGAGGCGGACACCGTGCTGGAACGGGCGCACAAGCAGGCCGAGGCGGACGCCGAGCAGCTCCGCACGGCCGCGCGCCGCAGCGGCGAGCGGGAGGTCGCGGTGCTCGCCGCCACGACCCGCGAACAGGCCGCCGAGGTGGAGCGGCGGGCGGCCCGGATGGACGAGCGGGAGCGGCTGCACACCGAGGAGGTGGAGCGGTTCGCCGAGCGGGAGCGGCAGCTCACGGCGGCGGGCGCCGCCCTCGCCGCCCGGGAGTCCGCGCTCGCCCAGCGCGAGACCGAGCTGGCCGAGGCCGAGGAGCTGCGCCGCCGGGAGCTGGAGCGGGTGGCCGGCCTCACCGCCGAGTCCGCCCGGCTGGAGCTGATCGAGGCGATCGAGACGTCCGCCAAGCGGGAGGCGGCGCTCCTGGTGCGCGACATCGAGTCCGACGCGCGCAACACCGCCGAGCAGCGGGCCCGGCACATCGTGGTGGACGCGATTCAGCGGGTCGCCAGCGAACAGACCGCCGAGAGCGTGGTGAGCGTCCTGCACCTGCCCGGGGACGAGATGAAGGGCCGCATCATCGGCCGCGAGGGCCGCAACATCCGGGCCTTCGAGTCGGTCACCGGCGTCAACCTGATCATCGACGACACCCCCGAGGCCGTGCTGCTCTCCTGCTTCGACCCGGTGCGCCGCGAGGTCGGCCGGCTCACCCTCGAGAAGCTCGTGCTGGACGGGCGGATCCACCCGCACCGGATCGAGGAGGTCTACGACCTGGCCCGCCAGGAGGTGGAGCAGCTCTGCCTGCGCGCCGCCGAGGACGCCCTGGTCGAGGTGGGTATCACCGAGATCCACCCGGAGCTGGTGACCCTGCTGGGCCGGCTGCGCTACCGCACGTCGTACGGCCAGAACGTGCTCAAGCACCTCGTGGAGACCGCGCACATCGCCGGCATCATGGCCGCCGAGCTGCGGCTGGACGTGCCCACCATCAAGCGGTCGGCGTTCCTGCACGACATCGGCAAGGCGCTCACCCACGAGGTCGAGGGCAGCCACGCCATCATCGGCGCCGACCTGGCCCGCAAGTACGGCGAGCACGAGGACGTGGTGCACGCCATCGAGGCGCACCACAACGAGGTGCCCCCGCAGACCATCGAGGCCGTCCTCACCCAGGCGTCCGACGCCTGCTCCGGTGGTCGGCCGGGCGCGCGCCGGGAGAGCCTCGAGGCGTACGTCAAGCGGCTGGAGCGGATCGAGGAGATCGCGGCCGGCAAGCTCGGCGTGGACAAGGTCTTCGCCATGCAGGCCGGCCGGGAGATCCGGGTGATGGTCAAGCCGGACGACGTCGACGACATCGGGGCGGCCGTGCTGGCCCGTGACGTGGCCAAGCAGATCGAGGAGGAGCTGACCTACCCGGGTCAGATCCGGGTCACCGTGGTCCGCGAGTCCCGGGTCACCGAGATCGCCCGCTGATCGACCCGATCACCACGAATTCAGCAATATCGGGGTGTCCCCTCAATGGGGACACCCCGATATTGGCGAAACTGGGTCGATCACACTCCAGGCGGTCGTCCGGTCAGATCATCGCCGTTGAGTCTCGACCGAAGTCCTGGGACGGCACTATCTTGGCCGCAGTTCGCGGCATGCGGCCCAGCCGCCGCTGCAACCACCACGCGAAGATCGACAGCAGCCCGCAGATCGTGATGTAGACGGCCGCCACGATCAGGTACGTCGGCACGTACGGCAGCCCGAACGGCAACCGGCCGCCGATCTGCTTCCCGGCGAACAGCAGCTCGGGGTACGTGATGATGAAGCCCAGCGCGGTGTCCTTGAGCAGCACGACGAGCTGGCTGACGATCGCCGGGAGCATCGACCGGACGGCCTGCGGCAGCAGGATGAGCCGCAGTACCTGGTTCTTGCGCAAGCCGATCGCGTACGCGCCCTCGGTCTGCCCGTACGGCACCGCGTTGATGCCGGCGCGGAAGATCTCCGCGAGCACCGAGCCGTTGTAGAGCATCAGCCCGATGACCAGCGCCCACAGCTTGTCGATCGACCAGCCGTACTGCAGCGGCACGTAGTAGCCGAAGAAGATCAGGATCAGCAGGGGGATCGCGCGGAACAGCTCCACCACGAACGTCGACGGGGCCCGCAGGATCCACTTGTCGCTGAGGCGGCCGCTGGCGAAGATCGCGCCGAACAGCAGCGCCAGGACCGCGGCGATGCCGGCGGCCTTCAGCGTCGCCCACAGGCCGCCGAGCAGCTCGCGTTGCACCGAGGCGTACTGGAACTGCTCCCACTTGCGAGCCTCGAACTGCCCGGTGTCGGCGAACTTGTAGCCGATGTAGGCGAGCAGGGCGATGATGCCGGCCGTGGAGACGACGCCCAGGATCGCGTTGCGCCGCTTGGCGCGGGGACCGGGCAGGTCGTAGAGAATCGACGCCTGGCTCAACTCAACCACCCTCCGTTCGCGACTGCGGGGCTCGCAAGCTCACTCCTCGCGCTCACCGCGCACCTTTCGTTCGCCGTAGCCGGGCTCACCGTGCCACCCGCCACTTGCGTTCGAGGAACCGCTGCAACGCCACCAGCGGCAGGATCAGGATCAGGAAGCCGATGGTGATCCAGAGCAGGACGGCGAACTGCGGCTCGCCCCGCTCGGCCATGTACGCGGGGATCGCGCCGGCCTCCAGCACCGAGAAGCCGGCGGCGATCGTGGTGTTCTTCAACATCGCGATGAACACGCTCACCATCGGCGGGACCATCGCGCGCAGCGCCTGCGGCAGCACGATGAGCGTGAGTACCTGACCGAAGGTCATGCCCAGGGCGCGGGCCGCCTCGGCCTGCCCGGCGGCGACCGTGTTGACGCCGGAGCGGATCACCTCGCAGACGAACGCGGAGGTGTAGACGGTCAGCGCGATGGCGGCGCTGGTGTCGTAGTCGAAGTTGACGTCGAGCTTCGGCACCGCGAACACGAGGAACGCGAAGACCAGCGTCAGCGGGGTGTTGCGCACCAGGTTGACGTACGTGGCGCCGAACGCGCGCAGCGCCGGCACGGGCGAGACCCGCATCGCGCCGAGCAGCGTGCCGAGGACGAGGCTGCCGACCGCGGCGATCAGGAAAAGTTTGACGGTGTTGGTGAACCCGTCGACGAACAGTTGCCCGTTGTCCGTCAGTACGCGGAAGAACTCGCCCATGCCTCGCTCTCAGTCCCTCTCCACGGGCGCCGGACGGGGACGAACCCCGCCCGGCGCCGCTACTCGTGTCGAGCCGGGTCGATCAGTACCGCTCGACCTTCGGCGGGGTGCCGGCCGAGCCGGAGAGTCCGAGCGTGCCGTCGTAGATCTTCTGCCAGGTGCCGTTGGTGAAGGCGGCCTCGATCTGGTCGTTGACGTAGTCGCGCAGCGCCTTGTCGTCCTTCGGGAGGCCGATGCCGTACTTCTCGGTGCTGAACGGCTGGCCGACCACCTTGAGTCCGTCCGGGTCCTGCGCCGCGTAGCCCTTGAGGATCGCGTCGTCGGTGGTGACGGCGTCGACCTTCTTGTCCAGCAGCTGCGAGACGCACTCCGAGTAGGTCTTGAACTCGACGATGTTGTTCGCCTCGGTCAGACCCTCGTCGCGGACCCTCTGGATCGGCGTCGAGCCGGTGGCCGAGCAGACCTTCTTGCCCTTGAGGGTGTCCTTGCCGGTGATCGACGACTCGTCCTTGCGGACCAGCAGGTCCTGACCGGCGACGAAGTACGGGCCGGCGAAGGAGATGTCGTTCTTGCGCTTGTCGGTGATCGAGTAGGTGCCGACGTAGTAGTCGACCTCACCACCCTTGATCGCGGTCTCCCGGTTGGCCGACGCGATCTCCTTGTACTGGATCTTCGCGGGGTCGATGCCGAGCGTGCTCGCGACGTACTGGGCGATCTCGATGTCGAAGCCGCACCGCTTGCCCTGGGCGTCCTTGTAGCCGAGGTTCGGCTGGTCGAACTTGACCCCGACGGAGACCGTGCCGGCCGTCTTGATCTTTTCGAAGGTCGGGCTGCCGGCGACGGCAGCGTCCGACTTCGGGGTGAAGGTCGCGCCGGAGCTCTTGCAGGTGTCTCCCTGGGCGGCGCCGGAGGCGTTGCCACCGGCGCTCGGCGTCGGCTCACCCTCCTTGCCGCAGGCCGCGACGGAAAGGGCGAGGGAGGCCATCATGGCGACCGCCGCCACGCGCGTCATACGCATACTCTTCTCCTTCTTCGACGGAGCCCGCCCTTGTGCGGCGCGCTCCACTACGGACGCCTAGTGCGTGAGGATCTTGGAGAGGAAGTCCTTGGCCCGCTCGCTGCGCGGGTTCTCGAAGAACTCCGCCGGGGAGGCGTCCTCGACGAGCCGGCCGTCGGCCATGAAGATGACCCGGTTGGCGGCGTGCCGCGCGAAGCCCATCTCGTGGGTGACCACGACCATGGTCATGCCGTCGCGCGCCAGCGAGGTCATCACGTCCAGCACCTCGCCGACCATCTCCGGGTCGAGGGCGCTGGTGGGCTCGTCGAACAGCATCGCCTTGGGCTGCATGGCCAGCGCTCGGGCGATGGCCGCCCGCTGCTGCTGGCCGCCGGAGAGCTGGGCGGGGAACTTGTCCGCCTGGTTGGCGATACCGACCCGGTCGAGCAGGGCCAGACCGCGCTCGCGGGCCACGGCGGGCTTCTCCTTGCGGACCTTGACCGGCCCGAGGGTGACGTTCTCCAGGATGGTCTTGTGGGCGAAGAGGTTGAAGGACTGGAACACCATGCCCACCTCGCTGCGCAGGCGAGCGAGGGGCTTGCCCTCGGCCGGCAGCGGCTGACCGTCGAAGGTGATGGTGCCGGAGTTGATCGGTTCCAGTCTGTTGATGGCGCGGCACAGCGTCGACTTGCCGGAGCCGGACGGGCCGATGACCACGACCACCTCGCCCCGACCCACCGACAGCGAGACGTCGTCCAGCACGTGCAGCGGTCCGAACCACTTGTTGACCGCGTCCAGCACGATGAGCGGTTCGCCCGTCGTCACGTCGTCCACCGTCCCTGTCGTCTCCCCGGATCGGGGTCGGTCGACCCCCGGTTGGGCAACTGTAGGCGGCATGATGTGGCGGAACGCAACCCAGTTGGTCACGGAGCGGTAACACCGGTCACGATCGGCTACGGGGGTCCGGTTTCGGTCACCGGTGGGCCGCGACGGTGGCGGTGGCACGGCGTTGCCGAGATCATGGGGGGATGACCGAACCCGTACGGCTGACCCGATACGCGCGCGGCGGCGGCTGCGCCTGCAAGATCCCGCCGGGCGAGTTGGAGGCCATGGTGGCCGGTCTCGGCCCGGCCACCGGCACCGCCGAGCTGCTGGTCGGCCTCGACCACGGCGACGACGCCGCGGTGGTCCGCCTGGACGAGCGTACGGGCCTGGTCAGCACCGCGGACTTCTTCACCCCGGTCGTCGACGACGCGTACGACTGGGGGCGCATCGCCGCGGCCAACGCGTTGTCCGACGTGTACGCGATGGGCGGCATCCCGCTGGTGGCGTTGAACCTGCTCTGCTGGCCGCGGGACGTGCTGCCGCTGGAACTGGCGCGGGAGGTGCTGCGCGGCGGCCAGGACGTGGCCCGGGAGGCGGGCTGTCACCTGGCCGGCGGGCACAGTGTGGACGACGACGGTCCGAAGTACGGCCTCGCGGTCACCGGCACCGTACGCCCCGAAGAGCTGATCACTCTGGACGCGGGCCGGGCCGGGATACCGCTGTCCCTGACCAAGCCGCTCGGTGTGGGCGTGCTCAATACCCGACACAAGTCCACCGGCGAGAGCTTCCCGGAGGCGGTCGCCTCGATGAGCGCGCTGAACCGGGACGCGGCGCGCGCCGCGGTCGCCGCCGGCATCCGGTGCGGCACCGATGTGACCGGGTTCGGTCTGCTGGGGCACGCCTCGAAGCTGGCCCGCGCCAGCCGGCTGACGGTGGCCATCGACACGGCCCGGGTGCCGTACCTGGCGGGCGCAAGGGAGGCGCTGCGCGACGGGTACGTCAGTGGCGGGAGCCGACGCAACCTGGAGTGGGTCACCCCGTGGACGGACTTCGGCGCGGCCGACGAGGGAGAGCGGCTGCTGCTGGCCGACGCGCAGACGTCCGGCGGTCTGCTGGTCGCGGGTGAGCTGCCGGGCGCACCGGTGGTGGGAGAGCTGCTGCCCCGCGGGGAGCACCTGGTCGTCCTGCGCTGACCCACGGCCCACCGAACCGCTACCGATGGTGCCGGGACACGCTGGCCCGGTGGTTCGGCTGGCGCACGATACCCGATAAACTGTCACCTTCCCGCTACTCCGAGCAATGCCGCTCAGGGAAATTTTGCCCGGAATGGTCACAGACCGGTAACTTGCCCCCGGCTGAGGTCATATGCCCCCCACCATCGTCAGTAAGGCCCGATCCGGAGGCCGGTGGGACGAACGCAGCGAGGAGGCGGAATGACCGAGCTGTGGAACTGGAGAATCGACCGGGTACGACCCGTGGAGGTCTACCCGGCGCTGGCCGAGGCGCTCGGTCGGGTGGTGATGCCGCTGGCCGCGGCGGACCCGGCGCGACTGCCCGCGTACGCGGTGGTGTGTGACGTCTGGCAGGCGCCGGGCGAGTTCCCGACGGTGATCGACTGTTACGGAGTGCCCGAGCGGCTCTCCGAGCACGCCAGCATCGCCGCGCTGGCCCGGCTGCTGGGCCGGGACTGCCTGCTGCGGGACGACACGTTGGACGCCAGCCGGCACCTGCTCGTCGCACCGGACGGCACGGTCCGCCCGGTGCACTTCGACGTCCGGGACACCGACGACGGCGAGGTGCTCAGCCGGCGACGGCTCTGCTCGTTGGGTGACCCGGGCTGCCGGGGTTGGTCGCAGTGTCACCGCTCCCGCTGGGCGCCCGACACCGTCGCGCCGGTCCTCGCCGCAGCCTGACCCGCTACCGACGGGCCGGCCGCGCACGCCGAGCCGGCCGGGGTCGCTCAAGCCCGACCGGCCGGCCGGTCACGCCGAGCCGGCCGGGGTCGCTCGAGCCGAGCCGGCTGGATGGTGGCGAGCAATCCGGCCGGCCGGGTGCGTCGGGACGTCAGGCGGGTCCGGTGGCGGCGGTGGCCGGTCGATCGGCAGTGCCCGATCCCCGCACGACCAACTGGTCGAGCAGGGTGCGGGTGGCTTCGGTCACGGCGGCCACGGCGGCCTCGAAGGCGGCGGCGTTGTGCGCGGCGGGCGCCCGGAAGCCGGAGATCTTGCGGACGTACTGCAACGCCGCCGCCTCGATGTCCGCGTCGGTCACCTGCGGGGTGAACGGCTCCCGCAACGTCTTGATGCTTCGGCACATGTCGGGTGCTCCTCGGTTCGGGTGATCCGGCCGACCCGGATACGCTGTCCAGGTCATGACTACCGCAGCGGCGGGCAGCCCGCGCACCTACCAGGTGCGCACCTACGGCTGCCAGATGAACGTGCACGACTCCGAGCGCATCTCCGGCCTGCTCGAACAGGCCGGCTACGTGCGCGCGCCCCAAGCCGACGACACCCCGGACATCGTCGTCTTCAACACCTGCGCGGTGCGGGAGAACGCCGACAACCGGCTCTACGGCAACCTCGGTCATCTGCGCCCCGTGAAGGACAAGCACCCGGGGATGCAGATCGCCGTCGGTGGTTGCCTGGCGCAGAAGGACCGTGGCGAGATCGTCCGCAAGGCGCCCTGGGTGGACGTGGTCTTCGGCACGCACAACATCGGCGCGCTTCCGGTCCTGCTGGAACGGGCCCGGCACAACGCCGCCGCCGAGGTGGAGATCCTGGAGTCGCTGGACGTCTTTCCGTCCACGCTGCCGACCCGCCGCGAGTCGACGTACGCCGGCTGGGTCTCGATCTCGGTGGGCTGCAACAACACCTGCACGTTCTGCATCGTGCCCTCTCTGCGCGGCAAGGAGAAGGACCGGCGCCCCGGCGACATCCTCTCCGAGGTGCGCGCCCTCGTCGACGAGGGCGTGCTGGAGGTGACCCTGCTCGGGCAGAACGTCAACTCGTACGGCGTCGAGTTCGGCGACCGGTACGCGTTCGGCAAGCTGCTGCGCGCGACCGGTGAGATCGACGGCCTGGAGCGGGTCCGGTTCACCAGCCCGCACCCGAAGGACTTCACCGACGACGTGATCGCCGCGATGGCCGAGACCCCGAACGTGTGCCACTCGCTGCACATGCCGTTGCAGTCCGGCTCCGACGACGTGCTGAAGGCGATGCGCCGGTCGTACCGCTCCGAGCGGTACCTGGGGATCATCGAGAAGGTCCGGGCGGCGATGCCGGACGCGGCGATCACCACCGACATCATCGTCGGCTTCCCCGGCGAGACCGAGGCCGACTTCCAGCGCACGCTGGACGTGGTGCGCGAGGCCCGCTTCTCGTCGGCCTTCACCTTCCAGTACTCCAAGCGCCCCGGCACCCCCGCCGCCACCATGGACGGCCAGCTGCCCAAGCAGGTCGTGCAGGAGCGTTACGAGCGGCTGATCGCCTGCGTCGAGGAGATCACCTGGGCGGAGAACAAGCGCCTGGTGGGGGAGACCGTCGAGGTGCTGGTCGCGGTCGGCGAGGGGCGCAAGGACGAGCGGACCGGGCGGCTGTCCGGGCGGGCCCGCGACGGTCGTCTCGTGCACTTCGACGCCGGCAGCTTCGCCGGGTCGATCCGGCCCGGCGACATCGTGCACACCGAGATCACCTACGCCGCGCCGCACCACCTCAACGCCGACGGCGCGCCCCTGTCGCACCGCCGGACCCGGGCCGGTGACGCCGCCGAGGCCGGGCGCTCCCCGCGTACCCCCGGGGTGTTGCTCGGACTGCCCACGGTCGGTGCCCCGGCGGTCGCGCCCGCGCCCGCCGGCGGCTGCGCCGCGCACTGACGCAGGTCGGGGCCCGCCGGCACGGCGGACCCCGACCGACCCACGGTCAGACCGTGATGCGACCGGCGCCGGCGCCGCCCGTCACGATGGACTTGACGTTGCTCGCGGTGTCCAGTTGGTACGAGTACGGGATGCTGGCGACGCTGCCACCGGTCTGGCCGGCGGGCGAGTTGACGAAGTGGTTGTTGCGGGCCACCAGCCGGCCCGGCCCGGAGTCGGCCTCGCCGAGGTGGTACGTGTCGGGGACGTTCTCGAAGTAGTTGCCCTCGACGAGCACGCCCGCGTTCTCGGTGGAGGCCACGCCGTAGCCGGTGTTGGCCCGGTAGTAGTTGTTGTAGACGTGCACCGGGTTGCCGAAGCGCACCCGGGGGTTGCGCTGCTTGCTGCCGTCGAACCAGTTGTGGTGGTACGTGACCCGCAGGTGCCCGGTGTCCTGGGCGCCGTTGTCGTCGCTGTGCCCGAGCAGCATCGTCTTGTCGTGGTTGAAGACCCGGTTCCACGACACCGTGACGAAGTCCGAGCCGCGCTTGATGTCGACCGCGCCGTCGTACCCGTTGCTGAAGGTGTTGTGGTCGATCCAGATGTTGGTGGCCGACTCCTGCACGTTGATCGCGTCGTCGTTCCAGTCCCGGAAGGTCAGGTTCCGGATGATGACGTTGCGGTCACCGCTGACGTTGAGCCCGCAGCCGACGATCGTCGCGCCGGAGTTGCCGAGGATGGTCTTGTTGGACCGCACCCGCAGCATGCCCGAGCAGGAGATGGTGCCGGACACCCGGATCACCGCCGACCCGGTCGCGTTCAGCGCGCTGGTCAGCGCCGAGGCGTTCGTGACGGTGGTCGCCGGTGCGCCGCCACCGCCGGTGGTGCCGCCGTTCTGGGTGGCCCAGCCGACCAGGCCGGTCTGCGGCGGAACGCTCGGCGGCGGATCGCTGGGAATCGGCGGCGTGGTGGGCGGGTTGGTGGGCGTGCCCGGGGTGGTCGGTGGGGCGATGGTCGGGGTGGTGGTGCCGCCGGTGCAGGCCACGTTGTTCAGGGTGAAGCTGGTCGGCGCCGGGTTGCTGGAGTTCCAACTCGCGTTGAAGCCGAACGAGGCGCTGCCGTTGGTGGCCAGGTTGCCGTTGTAGTCGACGTTGGCGGCGGAGACCTGGCTGCCGCTCTGCGTGACGGTGGCCCCCCACGCCTGGCTGACCTGCTGGCCGGCCCCGTACGACCAGCGCAGCGTCCACCCGGAGACCGGGTCGCCGAGGTTGGTGACCGTGACGTTGCCGGTGAACCCACCCGGCCACTGGCTGGCGACCGAGTAGGCGACCTGACAGCCGGCTGCCGCCTGGGCCGACACGGCCGTCAGGAGACCGCTGGTGACCAGCGCGGCGGTCGCGGCGGCGGTGGTGGCGAGCAGCGTCATCCGACGCTGTGTTGTGCGCATGCTGCTTCCTTTCGATGAGGCGGACACACTGTCGCGACGCCCATGCCCGTGGGCGGCTAGGTGATCCGGGATCTCAGGTCCCGGGTCCGCCGGTGCGTTTCGGTGCGAAGAAGCGGCTCCCGCGTTCGCGCCGGCCGCAGCGAAGGCAAGCGCTTTCCCGATGGAAGCATAGAAGAACCTTGATGTAAATGCTCCGTGCGGCCCTGGTCCGCCGCCCTACGGAGGGCTCGGTGTGCGCCTGCCCTGGCCTGGCCCGGCGTGCGCCCGGCTCTCGGCCCGGCACGACGTGCGCCCGGCCCGAGGTGGCCGACGCCCTCGGCGTGGGCGTCGACCACCTCGGTTGCTCAACAGCTCGCGCCGTTGAGCTTCACGGTCGCCGGGGCGCTGGCCGTACCGTTGGCGGTGAAGCCCACGGTGACCGAGGCGCCCGCCGCCAGAGACGGCGCGTGGCTGGGCGCGGCGGCCGTGACCGTCGTACCGGACTGGGTGACGGTGGCGTTCCACCCGCTGCCCAGCGTCACGCCGGACGGCCAGGTCCAGGTGGCCGACCACGGATTCACTGCGGCAGTGCCGGTGTTCTTCACGGTCAACTCACCCTGGAAGCCGCCCTGCCAGGCGTTGACCTGCCGGTAGGTGGCCGTGCAGGCGCCGGGGGGCGCGCTCGTCGGCCCGCCGGTCGGCCCGCCCGTGGGGCCGCCGGTCGGCCCGCCGGTGGGTCCGCCGCCGCTCGGCGCGATCAGGTACGGCTGCAGGATCGCCTGCTTGGTGGTGTTGATGTTGGTCCAGTCGTCCAGCGCGATGCCGCCGGTGTCACCCGAGTTCGGGTTCCACGACCAGTAGGTGAACGACATCCCGGTCACGCCGGTGCCGGTGTACGCCATCAACTTCTCCAGCCACACCCGGTCCTTCGGGTCGGCCAGGGTGCTGCCGAACTCACCCATCATGATCGGGGCGATGTTCTGCTTGTAGAGGTAACCGAAGTACTTGTCCCAGATCGCCGGCATGTTCGCCGGGTAGTCCGGGGCGTCGAACCAGGTCTGCCGGTACACCGACGTCGCGTACTCGTGCGGCGAGTAGACCAGCCGGTTCGCCACGTTCAGCCGGACCGGGTACTGACCGGCCTTCGACAGGTTGCCGCCCCACCAGCCGCAGTCCTCGTCGTTGCTCGGGTCGTTGTCCCACACGTTGGAGAGACCACCGCTCGGGCAGCTCACCCCCTCCACGAAGATCAACCAGTTGGGCTGCACACCGAGAATGGCGTTACCGGCCCGCTCCGCGGCGAGCCGCCAGTCCCGCGCCGTGTCGCCGCAACCCCAGCACGCGCCGGTGGCCGCCGGGTTCGTACCCTCGGCGTGCGGCTCGTTGTGCAGGTCCGCGCCGATCACCGTCGGATTGCCCGCGTACCGCTGGGCGAGCATCTTCCAGTCGTTGATCCAGGTCGCCTCGGAGACCGTCGACGTGTACCACAGCGGCGACTGCCCCGCCGACGTCGGCCGGTGCCGGTCCAGGATGATCCGCATCCCCTTGCTGCCGGCGTAGGCGATCACCTTGTCCAGGATCTGCAACGGCGACAGCCCCACCAGGTCCGGGTTGACGAAGTCGTTGATCCCGGTGGCGGTCGCGCCCGCCTTCAGCGCGTCGTTCGAGTACGGCACCCGCAGCGTGTTGTAGCCCAGCCGGGCCATCGTGTCGAGCTGACCCCGCCACGGATTGCTCGACCAGAGCCCGTGGAAGGTCTTGTTGTCGGTCTCCATGCCGAACCAGTTGATGCCGGTCAACCGGACCGTGGCCCCGGTGCTGTCCACGATCTGGCTACCGTTCGTGTGCAGATAACCGGTTCCGGTACCGGCGGCGGAAGCCGGGGTGGTGCTGACGGTGGCGGCGAGGAACACGCCGGCCGCGGCGGTGGCGAGCGCGGTCAGCGCGCTGCCGAGAGCTTTCGTACGGGTCATTCGAGCTCCACTTCGGACGCACGACGCCGTCCATCGACGACGTCGGCAGGCGGCCGTGCGCACATCACGGCCCCTTCGGGGGTACGCGGACAGTGCGCGACGGCCCATGTCACGCGGACGGGAAACTCGCGGCAGCTCACCGGCCGATCCTCGACGGCGATGCTCGCCGTCGGCGCCCTCGGCCCGGTGGCCCTACCTGACTCCGTCGCCCATTCTCATCAGCCCACCTCAATGCGTCAACTGCACACCCGGTCCCGCCCCGGTCCCGCCCGGTCCCGCCCCGGTCCCGCCCGGTCCCGCCCCGGTCCCGCCCCGGTCCCGCCCCGGTCCCGCCCCGGTCCCGCCCCGGTCCCGCCCCGGTCCCGTCCCGCCCCGGTCCCGCCCGGTCCCGCCCCGGTCCCGGTCCGCCCCGGTCCCGCCCCCGCGCCGCCCCCGCGCCGCCCCCGCGCCGCCCCCGCGCCGCCCCCGCGCCGCCCCCGCGCCGCCCCCGCGCCGCCCGGTGGCGGCAAGATCGTGCTCGATCCTGGAAGTAGTGGTGTCACCGCGTTGGATAGCCACTGGATCCAGGATCGAGCGCGATCATGTCGATGGGCAGACGCCTGAGGCCTGACTCCCGCGCCCCCGCGCTAGCCCGCTCCAAGATCCTCACAACTTCTGAGAAGTTGCTGCTTCCCGCGCGTCCGAGGCAGCAACTTCGGGGATGTTGTGAGGATCTTGGCGGGCATGCGGGCATGCGGGCATGCGGGCGTGCGGGCGTGCGTGCGGGCGTGCGGGCGTGCGGGCGTGCGGGCGTGCGGGCGTGCGGGCGTGCGTGTCGGATGAGGTGGGGATGCGCGGCTAGGTGGTGCGGAGTGGACGACCCCGGGACGCGCGCGAGCCCCCGGTCCCGCGCGGGGACCGGGGGCTCGCGAATTGCGTCGGGTCAGCCGGCCTGCTCGGCGAGCTGGAGGAACTGTCGCTTGGAGGCGAGGGCCTGCTCGGCCTCCTTGATGCGCCGGGCGTCCCCGGCGCTCTGCGCCCGGGACAGCCGCTCCTCGGCCTCCGCCACCTGGGCCCGCATCTGGGCGAGCAGCGGGTTGTCCTCCTTGGTGGTACGCCGCCACGCGGAGTCCATCACCTCGCGGACCTTGTCGTCGATGACGCGCAACCGGCGCTCCAGCCCGGCGGCGGCCTCGCGGGGCACCCGGCCGGCCTCGTGCCACTGTGCCTGGATCTCGCGCAGCTTGGCCTGGGCGCCCTTGGGGTCGGCGTCGATGTCCAGGGCCTCGGCCTCGGCCAGCAGGGCCTGCTTACGCTCCAGGTTGCCGCGCTGTTCGTTGTCCCGTGCCGAGAAGACCTCGCTGCGCCGGCTGAAGAAGGCGTCCTGGGCGGCCCGGAACCGTTCCCAGAGCTTCTGCTCGGCCTCCTTGGAGGCGCGGGGCGCGGCCTTCCACTGGGTCATCAGCTCCTTGAGCTGGTTGGCCGTGGCGGCCCACTCGGTGGATTCCTTGATCTTTTCGGCCTCGGCGACCAGCTCTTCCTTGACGGTCTGCGCCTGCTTGCGCTGCGCGTCCAGGGAGGCGAAGTGGGCGCCGCGGCGTCGGGTGAAGCCGTCCCGCGCGGCGGCGAAGCGCTTCCACAGCTCGCCGTCGGCCTTCTTGTCGACCCCGCGAATGGTCTTCCACTCGTCGAGGATCTCCTTGAGGCGGTCACCGGCCGTCTTCCAACCGGTCGACTCCGCGGCGAGCTTCTCGGCCTCCTCGACCAGGGCGGTCTTGCGGGCCAGGGCCTCACCGCGGGCGGCGTCCCGGGCGGCGCGCGCCTCGGTGGCCTTCTCCTCGGCGAGGGTCGCCAGCTTGTCCAGTCGGGCGGTCAGGGCGTCGATGTCGCCGACCACGTGGGCCTCCGGCAGCGTGGCGCGGATCCGCCGGATCGTGCTCAACGAGTGCCCGGCGTCCGCCGCGCCCGAGTTGAGCCGCGCTTCGGTCAGATCCACCTCGGTGACCAGGTCGGCGAAGCGGCGCGCGAAGTGCGCGAGCCCTTCCTCCGGCGCTCCTGCCTGCCAGGATCCGACCACCCGCTCGCCCTCGGCGGTCTTGACGTAAACGGTGCCGTCCGCGTCCACCCGTCCGAAGGCAGTCCAGTCGCTCATGTGCCCATCCTCGTTCTCCCGGCGTCGAGGGAGCAGTCCCCCGTCGCCGCCACGGCGCAGCCAAGTTGCTTCCGGCATTGTCACAGGTCCGACCCGGTCCGCGTCGAGCGCCTATCGCCGACCGTGACCATACGGTGTCCTAGGGCCTGATTGACCGGATCGCGGCGGAGACGCACCGGGGATTCCCGCTACGGTGAACGGGTGCCACTGGTCGCCGCCGCCGTCTGCCCACATCCGCCCCTGCTCGTGCCCGAAGTGGCCGGTGCCGCCGCCAGCGAACTGGACGACCTGCGGTCGGCCTGCGATCTCGCCGTCGGCCGGCTGCTGGCGACCGGCCCGGAGGTGGTGGTGCTGCTCGGCGTCGGCCCGGTGACCGGCCCGGTCCAGCCCCCGGCCACCGGCTCGCTCCAGCCGTGGGGCGTCGACCTGGACGTGCCCCTGGTCCCCGGCCAGCCGGACCGCGGCGCCGTGCTGCCGTTGAGCCTGACCATCGGCGCGTGGCTGCTGTCCCGGCATGGGCCGACGACGGCCGGGCAGGCGACCGCGACGCGGGTGGCGGCCGGGCCCGAGACCGCAGCGCAGGTGACCGCCGTTCAGGTGGCCGCCGACGCCGGGCCGGTCGAGGTGGCCGCGCTCGGCGCCCAGGTCGCCGCCGCCGGCGACCGGGTGGCGCTGCTGGTGCTCGGTGACGGGTCGGCCTGCCGGGGCCAGCAGGCTCCCGGGTACGACGACCAGCGCGCTCTCCCGTACGACAAAGGGGTCGCCACGGCCCTGGCCGAGGCGGACCTGGACGCCCTGCGCGACCTGGACCCCGGTCTGTCGGCGCAGTTGAAGGTCGCCGGCCGGGCGGCGTGGCAGGTGCTCGCCGACGCGGCCCGCGTCGGCGGCGGCGGGTGGCGCGGCGAGTTGCTGCACGAGTCGGCGCCCTACGGGGTGGCCTACTTCGTGGCGTCCTGGGAGCGGATGTGACAGTCGTCGCGGTGGTGGGGCCGACGGCGGCGGGCAAGTCGGCGCTGAGCATCGCGCTCGCGCACGCCCTCGACGGTGAGGTGGTCAACGCCGACTCGATGCAGCTCTACCGGGGCATGGAAATCGGCACCGCGAAGCTGACCGTCGACGAGCGGGACGGCGTGCCGCACCACCTGCTCGACATCTGGGAGGTGACCGAGCCGGCCAGCGTCGCGGAGTACCAGCGGCTGGCCCGTGCGGCGGTGGACGACATCCTGTCCCGGGGGCGGGTGCCGCTGCTGGTGGGTGGCTCGGGGCTGTACGTGCGGGCGGTGCTGGAACGCTTCGAGTTCCCGGGCACCGACGCGGCGCTGCGGGAACGGCTGGAACGCGAGTTGGCCGAGGTCGGGCCGGCGCCGCTGTACGCCCGGCTGCGTGCCGTCGACCCGGTGGCCGCCGAGGGCATCCTGCCGGGCAACGGCCGGCGGATCGTCCGGGCGTTGGAGGTGATCGAGCTGACCGGCGCGCCGTTCGCCGCGTCGCTGCCGCAGCCCACCCCGTACTACCCGTCGGTGCAGCTCGGCGTCGACCTCGACACCGGCCTGCTGGACGAGCGGATCGCGCTGCGGGTGGACCGGATGTGGGCCGACGGGCTGGTCGACGAGACCCGCGAGCTGGTCGGCCGGGGCCTGGCCGAGGGGCGGACGGCGAGCCGGGCGCTCGGCTACCAGCAGGTGTTGCGCCTGCTCGACGGCGAGCTGACCGAGGAAGAGGCGCACGACGAGACGGTCCGGGCCACCCGGCGGTTCGTCCGCCGGCAGCGGTCCTGGTTCCGGCGTGATCCCCGCATCCAGTGGCTCGACTCGGCCGCGCCGGACCTGATCGAGGCCGCCCTGCACCTGGTGCCGGCTGCTGCGCGATGATGGGATCGTGGAGTTCACCAAGGGGCACGGCACCGGCAACGACTTCGTCCTCCTGCCCGACCCGGACGGTCAGCTCGACCTGACCCCGGAGCTGGTCGCGGCGCTCTGCGACCGGCGTCGCGGCATCGGCGCGGACGGCGTACTGCGGGTGGTCCGCGCGGCCAAGCATCCTGACGGCGCCGGCCAGGCCGGCGAGGCCGAGTGGTTCATGGACTACTGGAACGCGGACGGCTCGTTCGCCGAGATGTGCGGCAACGGCGCCCGGGTCTTCGTGCGCTACCTGCTCGACACCGGGCTCGCCACGCCCGTCGGCGCGGCGTTGCCGGTGGCCACCCGCGCCGGCGTCGTGCGCGCGCTGGTCGAGGGCGGCGCGGTCTCCGTCGAGATGCGCAGACCCCGGATGTACGACGAGTCGGCCGCCACCCTGGGTGGTCTGACCCTGTCCGGCACGGTCGTGGACGTCGGCAACCCGCATCTGGTGTGCGTCCTGCCCGGTGGCGTGGAGTTGTCCGCGCTGGACCTGACCGTCGCGCCCGAGTTCGACCCGGCGGTCTTCCCGGCCGGCGTGAACGTCGAGTTGATCGTGGCGGGCGACCCGGTCGGCGACACCGACGGGCACAGCCTCATGCGGGTGTACGAGCGCGGCAGCGCCGAGACCCTGTCCTGCGGCACCGGCGCCTGCGCGGTGGCGGCCGTGGTCCTGCGTGACGCCGGCCGGGACACCGGTGTGGTGGCGGTGGACGTCCCCGGCGGCCGCCTGACCGTAACGGTCACCAAGGACTCCTGCTGGCTCTCCGGCCCCGCAATCCTGGTAGCAACCGGCCAGGTAACCCTCCCCACCCCAACCCCCTAACCCCCCCAACCCCACCCCACCTGCCTCCGGGCCCTTCGCACGTGTTGATCAAGAGGTTCGCGTCAAGAATCGCACCGATTCTGACGCGAACCTCTTGATCACCGGGGAAGTCGAAGCGGGGCCGGGCGGGGGAGGGGGCTAGGTGGGGGTTTAGGGGGTGGCGCTGGCGGTGGCGGCGATTTCGGGGAGGTCCGCCGGGCCGGGGTCGGCGGCCGGGAGCGGGCTCGGGTTGTGCGCGGCGGCGCGGACGGCGGCGGCGACCGCCGGGGCCACCCGGGAGTCGAAGACGCTCGGCACGATCACCGTCGGGTTGATCTTGTCTTCACCGACGACGTCGGCGATGGCCCGCGCCGCGGCGATCGCCATCTCCTCGGTGAACTCCTCGGCGTGCGCGTCCAACATGCCGCGGAACACCCCGGGGAAGGCGAGCACGTTGTTGATCTGGTTCGGCTGGTCCGAGCGGCCGGTGGCGACCACCGCGGCGTGCTTGCGCGCCTCCCGCGGGTCGACCTCCGGGTCGGGGTTGGCCAGCGCGAAGACGATCGCGTCCTTCGCCATGCCGGCGATGTCGTCGCCGGTGAGCAGGTTCGGGGCGCTGACCCCGATGAACACGTCGGCGCCCCGGATCGCCCCGGGCAGGTCGCCCGAGTAGTTCTCCTTGTTGGTGTTCTCCGCCAGCCACTGCCAGGCCGGGTTGAGGTCGGTCAGGCCGCGGTGCAGGGCGCCCTGGCGGTCGTACGCGATGATGTCGCCGACGCCCTGACGCAGCAGCAGCTTCATGATCGCGGTGCCGGCCGCGCCCGCGCCGGAGACGACCACCCGGACGTCCGAGAGCTGCTTGCCCACGACGCGCAGCGCGTTGGTCAGCGCGGCCAGCACGCAGATCGCGGTGCCGTGCTGGTCGTCGTGGAAGACCGGGATGTCCAGCGCCTCGCGCAGCCGGGCCTCGATCTCGAAGCAGCGCGGCGCGGCGATGTCCTCCAGGTTGATTCCGCCGTACGCGGGCGCGATCGCCTTGACGATCTGCACGATCTCGTCGGTGTCCTGGGTGTCCAGCACCACCGGCCAGGCGTCGACCCCGCCGAAGCGCTTGAACAGCGCGGCCTTGCCCTCCATCACCGGCAGCGAGGCGGCGGGGCCCAGGTTGCCCAGGCCGAGCACCGCCGAGCCGTCGCTGACCACCGCGACGGTGTTGCGCTTGATGGTCAGTCGCCGGGCGTCCGCCGGGTTCTCGGCGATCGCCATGCAGACCCGGGCCACCCCCGGGGTGTACGCGCGGGACAGCTCGTCACGGTTGCGTAGGGCGACCTTCGAGGTCACCTCGATCTTGCCGCCGAGGTGCAGGAGGAACGTCCGGTCGGACACCTTGCGCACGTCCACGCCGTCCAGCGTCCGGAGCGCGTCGACCACCTGGTCGGCGTGCTTGGCGTCGGCGGTGTCGCAGGTCAGGTCGACGATCACGTGGGTCGGGTCCGAGTCCACCACGTCCAGCGCCGTGACGATCGCTCCGGCTTCGCCGACGGAGGTGGTGAGCCGACCGATCGAGGATGCGTCCGCGGTCACGGCGATCCGGATGGTGATCGAAAATCCGGCGCTCGGCAGTCGGGTGATGGCCACGGGATCCCTCCGTCACGGCTGTGCGGCCGGTCGGCCGCCGCCTGAGCATTTCTACCGGGTTGTGGAGGTCGACTGGTATTCGCCCCCGCTTTTGGCGACCTCCAGCACGGGCATATAGCAGGTGCGCTGGGCGTTGTGACGTGTCAGGATTACGTTCTACTTATCAAAACGGACAGGAGAACCGCTTGCGAGACCAGGAGAACTTCGTCCCCGTCGAGGACGAGTTCGACGATGTCACCACCGGCGAGCTGGACCTGTCGGAGCGGCAGTCTCTCCGGCGCGTCCCAGGCCTCTCCACCGAGCTCAGCGACGTCACCGAGGTGGAATACCGCCAGCTTCGGCTGGAGCGGGTGGTCCTGGTGGGCGTCTGGACCGAGGGCACGGTGACCGACGCGGAGAATTCCCTGACCGAGCTGGCCGCGCTCGCCGAGACGGCGGGCTCGCAGGTGCTCGAAGGGCTGATCCAGCGTCGTACGCGACCCGACCCGGCCACCTACATCGGTCGCGGCAAGGTCGACGACCTCGGCGCGGTGGTGCTCTCCACCGGCGCCGACACGGTCATCTGTGACGGCGAGTTGTCCCCGTCGCAGCTGCGCAACCTGGAGCAGCGCACCAAGGTCAAGGTCGTCGACCGCACGGCGCTGATCCTCGACATCTTCGCCCAGCACGCCAAGAGCAAGGAAGGTAAGGCGCAGGTCGAGCTGGCCCAGCTCGAATACCTGCTGCCCCGACTGCGCGGTTGGGGTGAGACGCTGTCCCGCCAGACCGGTGGTTCCGGTCGCGGCGGCGGCGCCGGCGGCGGTGTGGGTGTCCGTGGTCCCGGTGAGACCAAGCTGGAGACCGACCGGCGGCGCATCCGGCACCGCATCTCCCGGCTGCGTCGCGAGATCAAGAGCATGAAGACGGTACGCGTCACCAAGCGTGCCCGTCGTACCCGCAACTCGGTGCCCGCCGTGGCCATCGCCGGCTACACCAACGCCGGCAAGTCCAGCCTGCTCAACCGGCTGACCGGCGCGGGCGTCCTGGTGGAGAACGCGCTGTTCGCCACGCTGGACCCGACGACCCGCAAGGCCACCGCCTCGGACGGGCGGCTCTACACGCTCTCCGACACGGTCGGCTTCGTACGGCACCTGCCGCACCAGATCGTCGAGGCGTTCCGCTCGACGCTGGAGGAGGTCGCGGAGGCCGATCTGGTGGTGCACGTCGTCGACGGCACCCATCCGGATCCGGAGGAGCAGGTGCGGGCGGTGCACGAGGTGCTCGCCGAGGTGGGCGCGGACCGGCTCCCCGAGCTGCTGGTGGTCAACAAGACCGACGCCGCCGACGAGGACACGCTGCTGCGGCTCAAGCGCCTCTGGCCGGACGCGATCTTCGTCTCGGCGCACTCCGGTCGGGGCGTCGACGGGTTGCGCGCGGCGATCGAGGAGCGGCTTCCGCAGCCCGCCGTGGAGGTGCGGGCCGTCCTGCCGTACGACCGGGGGGACCTCGTGTCCCGGGTGCACCGTTCGGGCGAGGTGCTCAGCACGTCGCACCTGGCGGAAGGCACTCTGCTGCACGTCCGGGTCAGCGCGGCGCTCGCCGCCGAGCTGGCGCCGTACGACGTGGCGCCCAAGGGCGAGGCGGTCGGCAGCCGGCCTTGAGCGGCCCCGGCGTCATCCATCCGAAACGCGCGGCATGCGACACTGGCCGAATGCGCCGCGTTGTTTCCTCGGTCACGGTTGCCCTCGGCCTGTTCGGGGCAACCGTGGCGCTGGCCGGAGTCGCCGTAGCCGCTCCCGCTCCCGTGTCATCCCAGCCGCTCGCCGCGGTCGCCGGCAAGAAGCGCTGTACGGTCACCGACGAGCGCCTGCGGGAGCTGTCCGGCCTGGTCGCGACCAAGAGCGGTTACATCGTCATCAACGACGGCACCGAGGTCGACTCGCGGAAGCGGATCTTCTTCCTCGACAGCAAGTGCAAGGTCGCCAAGGATGCGGTCCGCTACTCGGGTTCGGGGCCGTTCGACACCGAGGATCTCGCCGTCTCGCCGAAGGGCGACACCCTGTGGATCGGTGACATCGGCGACAACGCCACCAGCAAGGAGCGGCGGACGCGGATCGCGGTCTGGACGATGCCGATCGCCGGTAACAAGCAGCCGGTGCTGCACCGGCTCTCCTACCCGGAGAACAAGCCCCGTGACGCGGAGGCGCTGCTGGTGGGGGCCGACGGCCTGCCACTGATCATCACGAAGGTGGCGAAGGGCAACTCGGAGATCTTCACCCCGTCGGCGAAGCTGAACAACGGCGACACCCCGCCGGTGCCGATGAAGAAGGTCGGCGAGATCAAGCTGCCGAAGACCACCACCGAGAATCCGCTGAGCGTCTACGGGCGGCTCGCGATCACCGGCGCAGCCCGATCGCCGGATGGCACCCGCGTCGTCGTCCGTACCTACGCGGACGCCTTCGAGTACGACGTCACCGACAACGACATCGTGGGAGCGCTCACCACCGGTAAGCCACGGGTGACGGCGCTGGCCGACCCGTTCGGCGAGGCGATCTCCTACACCCCGGACGGCAAGTCCTTCGTGACGGTCTCCGACGCCGGTCAGTTCGCCGCCGACGAGCCGGTCGACATCCTGAGCTACACGCCGTCCACCAGCGCGGCCGAGCCGTTGGCGGCGACCGCGGGCGACAAGCCGGCGGCCAAGAAGTCGTGGATGGACGGGCTCAGCTTCACCGATATCACCTATCTGGTGGGCGCGGTCGGCGTACTCGGTCTGCTGCTCGTCGGCGCCGGCATCTTCGGCATCGTGCGCGCCCGCCGTCGACCGCCCGCCGCCGACGATTCGGCGGACGACGCCGACGACCGCGCTGGCACGCCCGGGGCCGACCGTGTTCCGCCGGGCGGCGGCCGTCCCAACGCCGGCGTGTACGGCGGCGCAGCAGCCAGCGGCGGGGTCTACGGCGGCTCCGGCCGGGGCGGTGCCGCTCCCGCTGGCGGTGCTGTCTACGGCGGCGGAGGCGAACGCCCCAGCGGCGGGGGTGGACGTCCGGCCGGTGCTGGGGGTGGGCGTCCAGCCGGCCCGGCAGGAGGCGGTTACGGCGCTGCCCGGCCCGGTGGGGCTGGCGGCGCTCCGGCCGGCGCTCCGGCCGGCGGCGGTGTGTACGGCGGCGGCCGTGCCGGCGGTCCCGGAGGGGGCCGGCCCGGTGGCGGTGGTGGCCGGCCGGGCGGCGGTGTGTACGGCGGCGGTGGCCAGCCCGGCGGCGGTCAGCCCGGCGGCGGTCAGCCCGGCGGTGGTCGAGCCGGCGGTGGTCGGGCCGAGCCGCCGCGCCGCGGTGGGCAGGAGCCGGACTACCGGGCTCAGCGGCCCGGTCGCCGACGTGAGGATGACGCGCCCGTCGACCCGTACGGGCAGTATCCCGGCGGCGGTCGTGGCCCTCGGGGCGACCGCTACTGACGCGATCGGCGTCACCTGGCCGCACTGCGACGGTTCTGCCGGATTGCCCGGTCAGCAGGGGGCGAACGGTCGAGCGACGCGGGTGAGCGCCGACGGCACCCACCCGCGTGTCGGTCAGATCCGGCGGAGTACCGCGACGACCCGGCCCATGATGGTGGCGTCGTCACCGGCAATCGGGTCGAAGGCCGGGTTCTGCGGCATCAACCAGACGTGCCCGTCCCGGCGACGGTAGGTCTTGACGGTCGCCTCGCCGTCGAGCATGGCGGCCACGATCTCACCCGAGTCGGCGGTCGGCTGCTGCCGCACGACGACCCAGTCGCCGTCGCAGATCGCCGCGTCGAGCATCGAGTCGCCCTTGACCTGGAGCATGAAGACCTCGCCCTCGCCCACCAGCTCGCGGGGGAGAGGGAAGATGTCCTCCACGGCCTGTTCGGCGAGGATCGGTCCACCGGCGGCGATCCGGCCGAGCATCGGCACGTACGCCGGGGTGGGCCGTTGGGCGCGGGACAGCTCGTCGTCGATGGCTTCGCTGGGCGCCCGGACGTCCACGGCGCGCGGTCGGTTGGGGTCGCGTCGCAGGAAGCCCTTCTTTTCCAGCTCCTTGAGCTGGTAGGCGACGCTCGACGGGGACACCAGGCCGACCGCCTCGCCGATCTCCCGGACGCTCGGCGGGTAGCCGTGCCGCTCCACCCAGGTGCGGATGAATTCCAGGATGCGGCGCTGGCGGGCGGTCAGGTCGACCGTCGCCGGGTCGGGGAAGGCGCTGACCACCGGTGTGACCGGGCGCACGGCGGGCTGACCCGTCCGGCTGCGCGCGGCGGTGCGGCGTCGGGTGGCCGGCGGGCCCGCCTCGGTAATCTGCTGCGGGCTCTTCGGCCGGCTGGCCCGGTCCTCGGTCACGTCCGTCCTCCCTGGTCGGCGCTGGGTGCCTCGTCGGCTCGTGGTGCGTGCGGTTGTTCCTGACCGTATAGGTGAGATCGGTCATTTTCAAACATCTGTACGACCTCTCACCGGCGTGTCGGGGTGAAAAACCACTCTCCTCGTACGGATGTTCTGATAAATGGTACGTCGAGTAGCACGCGTGTTCGATTGTTGGCCGATTCCGGTCGCGCTCTGGGTGGGTGGCCGGTAACCCGGGCGGGGTGTCGGCGTTGGTCTCGCGGGGGGTGGACGACGCCGATGGTCCGTGACGCGCCGGACACGCCGGTCAACTTGACCCGGGTTCGTCGGCGACATACCGTCGACCCCTAGATGTAGTAGTGACACGGGCGTAAGTTGCCCACAGGTTGGGTCTGACTACCGACCGCACTCCCGTAGGGTCGATCACAGCGGGCGCCATGAGCGCATGGCACCGTTGCGGCGGCCTGTGCCCGGGTGTGTCCGGTACGACGCGATTGATCATGATTAGGGGGTCCGCGATGCGGTGTCCGTACTGCCGGCACGCCGATTCCCGGGTGGTCGACTCGCGGGAGGCCGACGACGGTCAGCTCATCCGACGGCGGCGTTCCTGCCCGGAGTGCGGCAAGCGGTTCACCACGGTCGAGGAGGCGGTCCTCGCGGTCGTCAAGCGCAGCGGGGTGACCGAGCCGTTCAGCCGCACGAAGATCATCGGCGGGGTGCGCAAGGCGTGCCAGGGCCGGCCGGTGGACGACGACTCACTCGCGCTGCTCGCGCAGCGGGTGGAGGAGACGGTCCGGGCCAAGGGGGCCGCCGAGATCCCCAGCCACGACGTGGGCCTGGCGATCCTGGGCCCGCTGCGCGACCTGGACGAGATCGCCTACCTGCGGTTCGCCAGCGTCTACCGCTCCTTCGACTCGCTCGCCGACTTCGAGCGCGAGATCGAGACGCTGCGGGCTGCGGCGCGAGCCCGGGAGCAGGGTCGGGCCGACGCGGTCGAGGCCGCCGGCCGTGCCAACTGAGACTTCACTGTTTTTCCGAGAGATCAGGACGCGCGGTGGGTGACCGCGCAGACGAGGGGGGCGACGGCGTGACAACGAGCCGTTCACGGAACAAGGCAGGCGCGGGGCTGAAGATCGAGCGCGTGTGGACGACGGAGGGGGTCCACCCGTACGACGAGGTCTCGTGGGAGCGCCGGGACGTCGTGATGACGAACTGGCGGGACGGCTCGATCAACTTCGAGCAGCGGGGCGTGGAGTTCCCGGAGTCGTGGAGCGTCAACGCGGCGAACATCGTCACCACGAAGTACTTCCGGGGCGCGGTGGGGACCCCGGAGCGGGAGTGGTCGCTCAAGCAGCTCATCGACCGGGTGGTGAGCACGTACCGCACCGCCGGCGAGGAGTACGGCTACTTCGCCAGCCCGGCCGACGCCGAGATCTTCGCGCACGAGCTGACCTGGATGCTGCTGCACCAGGTGTTCAGCTTCAACTCGCCGGTCTGGTTCAACGTCGGTACGCCGTCGCCGCAGCAGGTCAGCGCCTGCTTCATCCTGGCCGTCGACGACTCGATGGACTCCATCCTCGACTGGTACAAGGAGGAGGGGCTGATCTTCAAGGGCGGCTCCGGCTCCGGCGTCAACCTGTCGCGCATCCGCTCGTCCCGTGAGCTGCTCTCCTCCGGCGGCAACGCCTCCGGCCCGGTCAGCTTCATGCGTGGCGCGGACGCCTCGGCCGGCACCATCAAGTCCGGCGGTGCCACCCGGCGCGCGGCCAAGATGGTCATCCTCGACGTGGACCACCCGGACATCCAGGAGTTCGTGGTCACCAAGGCGCGCGAGGAGGACAAGATCCGCGCGCTGCGCGACGCCGGGTTCGACATGGACCTCGGCGGCTCCGACATCGTCAGCGTGCAGTACCAGAACGCCAACAACTCGGTCCGGGTCTCCGACGAGTTCATGTCGGCGGTCGAGAACGGCAAGGGTTTCGACCTGCGCGGTCG
This sequence comes from Micromonospora sp. NPDC049801, assembly GCF_040656575.1. Taxonomy (NCBI): domain Bacteria; kingdom Bacillati; phylum Actinomycetota; class Actinomycetes; order Micromonosporales; family Micromonosporaceae; genus Micromonospora; species Micromonospora sp. NPDC049801. The sequence goes on from NZ_JBFAMS010000004.1 coordinate 182,799, forward strand.
GCTGGACGGCGCGACGATCGAGACCGTCGATGCCAAGAACCTCTTCCGTGCCATCTCCCAGGCCGCCTGGGAGTGCGCCGACCCGGGCCTGCAGTACGACGACACGATCAACGACTGGCACACCTGCCCGGAGACCGGGCGGATCACCGCGTCGAACCCGTGCTCGGAGTACCTGCACCTGGACAACTCCTCGTGCAACCTGGCCTCGCTCAACCTGATGAAGTTCCTCCGCGCCGACGGTGGCTTCGAGGTGGAGAAGTTCGTCAAGTCCGTCGAGTTCGTCATCACCGCGATGGACATCTCGATCTGCTTCGCCGACTTCCCGACCGAGAAGATCGGCGAGACGTCGCGGGCCTACCGGCAGCTCGGCATCGGCTACGCCAACCTCGGCGCCCTGCTGATGGCCACCGGTCTGCCGTACGACTCGGAGCAGGGCCGCTCGGTCGCCGCCGCGATCACGTCCCTGATGACCGGTACCGCGTACCGGCGCTCGGCCGAGCTGGCCGGGGTCGTCGGCGCGTACGACGGCTACGCCCGTAACGCCGAGCCGCACAAGCGGGTCATGCGCAAGCACGCCGCCGCCAATGACGAGATCAAGCCGACCAGCCCGGTGGCGACCGCGATCGTCCGCGAGGCGACCAAGCAGTGGACCCAGGGCAACAAGATCGGTGACAAGAACGGTTGGCGTAACGCGCAGGCCAGCGTCCTCGCCCCGACCGGCACGATCGGCTTCATGATGGACTGCGACACGACCGGCGTAGAGCCGGACCTGGCGCTGGTCAAGTTCAAGAAGTTGGTCGGCGGCGGCTCGATGCAGATCGTCAACCAGACCGTGCCGCGCGCCCTGCGCAGCCTCGGCTACCCCGAGGAGCAGGTCGAGGCGATCGTCGAGCACATCGCCGATCACGGCCACGTGGTGGACGCCCCGGGCCTGAAGCCGGAGCACTACCCGGTCTTCGACTGCGCGATGGGTGAGCGGACCATCGCCCCGATGGGCCACGTGCGGATGATGGCGGCCATCCAGCCGTTCGTCTCCGGCGCCATCTCCAAGACGGTCAACATGCCGGAGGCGGCCACCGTCGAGGACGTTGAGAAGATTTACTTCGAGGGCTGGAAGCTCGGCCTCAAGGCCCTGGCGATCTACCGGGACAACTGCAAGGTCGGCCAGCCGCTGTCGGTGGCCAAGAAGAACAAGGCCACCGAGCCGGCCGCCGTCGAGACCACGACCGCCGCGCCGGCCGCGGTGGAGAAGGTCATCGAGTACCGGCCGGTGCGCAAGCGCCTGCCGAAGAAGCGCCCGTCCGAGACGGTCAGCTTCTCCGTCGGTGGTGCCGAGGGTTACCTGACCGCGTCGTCCTACCCGGACGACGGCCTCGGCGAGGTCTTCCTCAAGATGTCCAAGCAGGGCTCGACCCTGGCCGGGGTGATGGACGCCTTCTCGGTGGCCATCAGCATCGGTCTGCAGTACGGCGTGCCGCTGGAGACGTTCGTCAGCAAGTTCACCAACATGCGCTTCGAGCCGGCCGGCATGACCGACGACCCGGACGTGCGGATGGCGGCCTCGGTGATGGACTACATCTTCCGTCGCCTGGCACTGGACTTCCTGCCCTACGAGCGCCGCGCCGAGCTGGGCATCTTCACCGCCGGTGAGCGGGCCGCCCAGTTGCGGGCCGAGGCCGACGCGGAGGCCGCCGCCGTCACCGGTGCGGACCTCACCGCCATGGCGTCCTCCGCGCCGGTGGAGGCTCCGGCCAAGACCGAGGCCGTCGCCCAGCCGGCCCAGGAGATGGCCGACGTGGCCGCCGCCAAGCCGGTGACGAGCGTGGGTTCCAGCACCGAGCTGCTGGAGGCCGTGATCGGCAAGGCCGCCGACGCGCCGCTCTGCTTCACCTGCGGTACGAAGATGCGCCCGGCCGGTAGCTGCTACGTCTGCGAGGGCTGCGGCTCCACCAGCGGCTGCAGCTGACGTACGCCCCAGCGCTGCCCCGGCCTCCTTGGTGGAGGTCGGGGCAGCGCTGTTTGCGAGGCTCAGTTCCGGTTCGGGAGATGTCCGCGAAGTTGGGCGTTGTCAGCCGAATTCGATCTCCACCAGAGGGCTTCCGGCGATCCAGCCTTCCAAGCTTCCGGCCCAGTCCAGGGTCGGGACGATCTCGCCGAGCACGAGTGCCCGCTCGTCCGGGTCGGTCACGGGACGCCCTCGCACCTGCACCTCCAGGCCGGCCAGATGCAGCGTGAACTCGGGATGCGCGAGTACGTTGGCGTACCAGTCACGCGCCCCCGGGCTCCCCGTGAGCCAGTAGCGGCCGCCGGCTTGATAGCGCCATATCTCCGTCCTTCTCGGCTGACCTCTCCGCCGCCCGGTCGTCGTGATGTCCACAGTGCGCTGCTGCTCCAGCGCCTGTCGCGTCTCGTTCAGCACCGTCATGCACCCATGCTCGGACCTTGAGCGAACTTGAGGTCAAGGCGGTGGGCACGGAGGTTGGTTGCCAGCCGGGGAGATGCGAGCCGGCAGTTACGGGCCAACGGCGCGACAGTCGACTCGGTGATCTGTGCGATCGACCGCGAGCAGGGCGGGCTGGAGAATCTGGCCGCCGAAGGGCTGCGGTTGCGCGCCGCCCTGACCCGTCGCGATCTGGAACTCGCCCTGCCGGGCTGAGTGGCCTGACAAGGCGGCTGCGTGAGCCAGTTCCTGCTCAGAACACCGGCACGATCATCTGATGCTGACCAGTCGCAGCAGCTCGGCCACGACTGGTCAGCATCAAGGGATCATGCCGAGGGGCGCTGCCCGCGCGCCGTCCATCGCGCCCGCCACGGCAGACGGCACGACGCCGACCACCACACCGGTCGCCACCGCGGCGAACGCCCAGCTCGTCCACTGTCTGCGCACTGGCTCCACTCCCCGGATCCGCTGCTGCCGGCCGTGCCTGGCGACCGTCCACCCGGCCTGGTGAGCCGGGCGCGGTGGCGGCTGAACGGGTCGTGGAATCCGGGCGCATGATCGTGGAATGTGTCCCGACCGACCCGACGGGGGTCAGGGCTGGGCGAACAGCGGACCGTAGTTCGAGCGGAACATCTGCTCACCGAGGCGGCGCATCACCAGGTCGCGCAGCGCGGGCGGGAGGCCGGTGGCCTTGTCCCGGCGGTGGGTCTGGCTGAGCACCCAGTTGGTGCGGGGGCGTCGCCGCGCCTCGTACCCCCGTAGCGCCTCGGGGAGGGAGTCGGCGGCGGCCAGCGACGAGGCGAGCACGACCGCGTCCTCCAGCGCCATCGCCGCGCCCTGGGCCATGTTCGGCGAGGTGGCGTGGGCGGCGTCGCCGATCAGCAGCACCGGCCCGCGGGTCCAGGAGTCGAGGACGACCTCCTGGTTCGGGCCGGCGTGCAGGGTGCTGTCGTCGTGGTCGAGGGCCTTGAGCATGGTCGCCGCCGGCTCGGTGAACGACGCGGCCACGTCGTCGCGCCAGCCCGGCCGGTCGGCCACCGGGCCGTCGTTGTAGTAGCAGTACGTGTGCTCGGCGCTGATCGGGATGGTCAGGAACTGCCGGCCCCGCCCCAGCTGCACCGACCAGAACGGCTCGTCGTCGATCCGGGGAGCGACCCAGCGGTACGCGTACTGGCCCAGGTCGCGGGCCGCCTGACCGGCGAAGGCGAGCCGGCGCACCGTCGAGTGCACCCCGTCCGCGCCGATCACCAGGTCGTACCGTCCGGTGCTGCCGTCGTCGAACTCGACGGCGACCCGGTCGCCCTCCGGGTCGAGCGCGACCGGGTGGCGACCCCAGCGGATCGGGGCGTCTCCGACGCCGGCCGCCAGGGCCCGGTGCAGTCGCGCCCTCGGCAGCGACACGCACGGGCCGACGCCCTGCCACAGCGCGGTCACGTCGATGTCGAAGAGGCGACGTCCCTGCTGGTTGGCGCTGCGCTGCCGGGTGATCTCCACGTCGACGTCGGCGACCGGCTCGCGCAGCCCGAGGACGTCGAGCATGCGGGTCGCGTTGCCGGTGAGGTAGATGCCGGTGCCGGAGTCGGTCGGCCCGGGTGCCCGCTCGACCACGTCGACCGTCGCGCCCCACGGACGCAACGCGGCGACCGTCGCCAGCCCGGCGATGCCCCCGCCGACGATGAGTACCCGGACATTGTCACCCCGCACGACGTGTTCCCTTCCGCTGCGCCGGCCGGCTGAGCTGCTGCTCAGCGGTTTGGCCGCGGCAGCACTCTAGAAGGTGGGTGAGCCAGCGCACGGGTCCGGGGGCTGAATTTCCGGCCAATGGGCTGCGACGATCAGGGCATGACAACCGCCGAGGCGTACGTCGAGTTCGCCCGCCGCGAGGCGTACGGGGTCTCACCCACGTACGAGCGGCTGTCGTACGCCGTCGCCGACGACCACGCCCTGCTCGCCCTGCTCGACGGGCTCCCGCCCGCCAAGCGCCAGCCGAACCTGCTGTACGGCGTGGTCCGCTGGCTGGGCGGCCCGGTCGACGACCCGACCGCGTTCCACGACTACGTGCTGGCCCACTGGCCGGCAATCGACACCGAGCTGAAGCGCAGGGCCACCCAGACGAACGAGGCGGGCCGGTGCGCGGTGCTGCTGCCGGTGCTCGCCGCGCTGCCGCAGCCCCTCGCCCTGCTGGAGGTCGGCGCGTCGGCCGGGCTGTGCCTCTACCCCGACCGGTACGCCTACCGGTACGGCGAGCACGAGGTCGGCGACGGCGGGCCCGTCCTGGAGTGCGCGGCCAGCGGGTTGGTGCCGCCTGGGCGCGTACCCCAGGTGGTGTGGCGGGCCGGCCTCGACCTGAACCCGCTCGACGTGCGCGACCCCGACGACGTGTCCTGGTTGGACGCCCTGATCTGGCCGGAGCACGCGCACCGGCGGGCCCGGCTGCGCGCGGCGGCGGCGGTCGCCGCCGCCGACCCGCCGCTGCTGGTCCGGGGCGACCTGGTGGACGACCTGCCGGCACTGGCGGCCCGCGCGCCGGCCGACGCGACGCTCGTGGTCTTCCACACGTCCGTGCTCTACCAGGTACCCGCCGCGCGCCGGGACGCGTTCGTGCGGCTGGTCGGTGAGCTGCCAGGGCACTGGATCGCGAACGAGGCCCCGGAGGTGCTGCCCCACGAGGGGCTACCCGACTCGCCGAACGCGGCGTTGCACAACGTCCTCGCGCTGGACGGCAAGCCGTTGGCCTGGACCCGGGGCCATGGTCAGGCGATGACCTGGTTCGGCTGAGGCTGAGCCTCCACCGGCATCCGGACGCGCAACGCTCGGACGAACCAGCCCACGGCCGGCGCGACCGCACCCCCACCCGACCAGCCGTTGATCACCGACAGCAGGTCGAGGTAGCGGTCCCGGCGGGGGTCGTTGGCCAGGACCAGCCGGTCCAGCATCCGTCGGCGCAGGTCGGCGTCGTCGGCGAGGCCGTGCAGGCGGGCGTACCGGCCGGTGACCGCCGCGACCACCGGATCGGCCTCGGGCCCAGCCGGATCGAGACGGGCGGCCAGGGCAGCCGCCACCCCGTCCCGGACCAGGGCGACGGCGTCCGGGCGGGGGAGGCCGGGCACCTCGTTGTCGGCGGCGTGCTGGCGGGCGAGCCGCCGCATGCTCGTCCGGAAGGTCGGGTCGCGGCACAGCTCGGCCAGCTCCAGCCACGCCTGCACCTGCTCGGCCGTGGGGTCGTCGGGCAGCTCCGGCGTCATCGAGACGAGCACACCCGGGTACATCGGCGGATCGCCGGTGAAGACGCTGTCCAGGAAGTCGTCCACCAGGTGCGCCCGTTCGTGGGCGGTGAGCTGGGCCAACCGGCGCAGGTCGTCGACCTCCGCCGGGCCGGCCCCGCGCCGTGCGGCGACGGTCAGCACCGCCTGGCGCAGTCGTAACACGCGGATCTGCGCCGCCAAGGCCTGCGCGTGGGTGGCCGCCACCTCGCGCAGGGGCGCCTCACGGTCCACCACCCGACGGATGGCGGCCAGGTCGACGCCCAGGTCACGCAACGTCCGGACGAGTTCCAACCGGGCGACCGCCTCGGCGTCGAACAGGCGATAGCCGGCGGAGCTCCGGTCGGTCGGCGGGACGATCCCGCTGTCGGCGTAGTAGCGGATGGTCTTGACGCTCAGGCCGGTGCGCCGGGCCAGGTCGCCGATCGTGTACCGCTCGTCACCGCTCATGCCACCACCCTCGCGTCTCCCCCCGGTGGAGACTCAAGCAGACTGGCCCGGTGAGCGGAGAGCGACGACCCCTGGCCGGCCGGCCGCTCACCGAGCCGCACCCGTCCCGCCTGCCGCCCGAGCACCCCGACCGGGCCCGGATCCTCGCCGCGCACGACGCCGCGCTGGCCGCCGGAGAGGCCGGTTACCCCGATCCGGCGACGGGTCTGTTCGTGCTCAGCGCCGGCTTCCTGGCACGTCGTGGCACGTGCTGCGGACGGGGTTGCCGGCACTGCCCGTACGTGGACGATCCACCCTCGGAATGAGGACTTCCGCCGGACCCGGACACCCCGTACGGTTTCCGACGGACATCCGGCGGGCCCCTTCCGCCGTCGGTCGGCGAGAGGGTGGAACGTGCGCGGGCGGATCGTGGTCGCCGGGCTGGCGGGCCTGCTGGTGAGCGGCTGTGCCGCCGAGGCCGGGCCGGTGGCGGTGCCACCACCGGCGCCGGTGGCCCTGGACGTGGCGGCGGCCTCGTCGGGCGGGGCGTGCCGGCTGCTGGACTTCGCGGTGATCGAAGAGATCGTCAAGGTGCGCTTCGACGTGGCGGCGGCCAGCGAGCGGAACGACACCCACACCTGCGTGGTCCGGGCCGAGCGCGCGGCGCTGCCGGAGCTGACGCTCAGCGTGTCCGAGACCAGCATCGACAAGACCACCTTCGGCGCGGACGTGGTGCCCGACAAGGCGACGAAGGTCACCGGCCTGGGTCAGCAGGCGTACCGGCGGACGGCCGCCGCGAGCGGCGGGCACGGGCCGGTCGCCGAGGTCGGTTGGCTGGCCACCGACGGCCGACTCGCCACCCTGACCTGGACCGGCGCCCGGGGCGAGCGCACTGCTGCGGACAAGCTGGCCGCTGAGCTGATCGCCGTGGCCAAGAAGGTCGACACTCGGGCGCTGTGACCGCCCGAGTCCCGGTCAGCTGGCGGCGACGAAGACCCGGGAGGCGACCTCGCGGGGCAGCCGTACCCGGTCACCGGAGCGGTCGATCGACACCCCGTCGCGCTCCTGGGCCACGGTCACCGTGGCGCCCGGGTCGACGCCCGCGGCGTGCAGTTGGCGCAGCACGTCGGAGTCGGTCTGCACGCTCTCGCAGATCCGGCGGACCACGACCGGCCCGGACAGCCCGGGGAACGCCAGGTTGCGCTCGCCCTCGCCGGCCTCGCTGGCCGGGGCCCCGGGGGAGCCCAGCTCCTCCAGACCCGGGATCGGGTTGCCGTACGGCGAGCGGGTCGGCCGGTTGAGCAGGTCGTACACCCGCTTCTCGACGGCGTCGCTCATCACGTGCTCCCAGCGGCAGGCCTCCTCGTGGGCCTCCTCGTAGGGCATCCCGATGACGTTGACGAGCAGCAGCTCGGCGAGGCGGTGCTTGCGCATCACGGCCACGGCGGTGCCCCGGCCGAGCGCGGTGAGCGTCAGGTGCCGGTCGCCCTCGACGGTGAGCAGGCCGTCGCGCTCCATCCGGGCCACGGTCTGGCTGACGGTGGGGCCGCTCTGCTTGAGGCGCTCGGCGATCCGGGCGCGCAGCGGCGGCACTCCCTCCTCCTCCAGCTCGAGGATGGTGCGCAGGTACATCTCGGTCGTGTCGACCAGATCGTGAGACTTCATAAGGTAAGCGGCCCTCCGATGCACGATGCTACCCTGCCGCGCGCCGAGCGACCGCTGCCGAATCGCACCGTGCTGACCCGGATGGTGTTGGATGGTCGCCATGTCCGGTACCGAGGAGCTGCTCGTCGAGGTGGACCGGCTCGCCGCCGAACTCGACCACGCCGACCCGCCCACCCTGCTCGACGTCCGCTGGCGGCTCACCGGCCCGCCCGGCCACGACGACTACCTGGCCGGCCACCTGCCCGGCGCGGTCTTCGTCGACCTGGACACCGCGCTGTGCGGGCCGCCCGGCGTCGGCGGCCGGCACCCGCTGCCCGACCCGGGCGCGCTGCGGGGGGCGCTGCGGGCCGCCGGCGTCCGTTCCGGTCACCCCGTGGTGGTGTACGACGGCGGCGACGGCCTGGCCGCCGCCCGCGCCTGGTGGACGTTGCGGTGGGTCGGGCACCGGCCGGTGCGCCTGCTGCACGGGGGCTTCCCGGCCTGGGTCGCCGCCGGCCGACCGGTCTCCACCGAAGCGCCCACCCCGCGCCCCGGCGACGTCGAGGTGCGCCCCGGTGCGCTCCCGGTGCTCGACGCCGGGCAGGCCGCCGCCCTGGCCTGCGCCGACGACGCCGTGCTGCTCGACGTGCGGGCGGCGCCGCGCTTCCGGGGCGAGGTCGAACCGATCGATCCGGTCGCCGGTCACGTGCCCGGCGCGGCGAACCTGCCCGCCGGCGAGTACGTGGGCGCCGACGGGCGCTTCCCGGCCGCCGAGGTGCTGCGGGACCGGTTCGCCGCCGTCGGCGTCCAGGGGGCGCGGGAGGTCGGGGCGTACTGCGGTTCCGGTGTCACCGCCGCGCAGGCGGTTCTCGCGCTGCACCTGGCCGGCCGGCCGGACGCCGCGCTGTACGTCGGGTCGTGGAGCAACTGGGTCGCCGACGCGTCCCGGCCGGTCGCCACCGGGCCGACACCAGAGCGCTGACCAGCGCGTGCGACGGGCCGACGACGGTCCTCGTGCGACGATGGGCTCATGTCCGACGACACGGTGGTGGTGTGGGACCCCGCGCTGCTCGCCTACAACCTGGGTGACCATCCGCTCGACCCGGTCCGGGTGGAGCTGACCGTCGCGCTCGCCCAGGAGTTGGGCGTCCTGACCCGACCCGGTGTGCGCGTGGTCAAGCCGGAGCCCGCCGACGACGCCCTGCTGACCCGCGTGCACGACCCGGCCTACCTGGCCGCCGTACGGGCCGCGCCGCGCGACCCGCTGTTCGCCGGGTACGGGCTGGGCACCTCCGACAACCCGATCTTCGAGGGGATGCACGAGTCGAGCGCGTTGATCGCCGGCGCGACGGTTGCCGCCGCGGAGGCGGTCTGGCGGGGGGACGCCCGTCGGGCCGTCAACGTGGCCGGTGGCCTGCACCACGCGATGCCCGCCCGGGCGTCCGGTTTCTGCGTCTACAACGACCCGGCGGTGGCCATCGCCCGGCTGCTCGACCTGGGCGCGGAGCGGATCGCGTACGTCGACGTGGACGTGCACCACGGCGACGGTGTGCAGGACATCTTCTGGGACGACCCGCGGGTGCTCACGGTCAGCCTGCACGAGACGCCGCTGGCGCTCTTTCCCGGTACCGGCTTTCCCGACGAGACCGGCGGGCCGGGCGCGCAGGGCAGCGCGGTGAACATGCCGCTGCCTCCGGGCGTCGACGACGCCGGCTGGCAGCGGGCGTTCCACGCGATCGTGCCGTCGGTGCTGCGCGCGTTCCGCCCGCAGGTGCTCGTCACCCAGTGCGGCGCGGACGGGCACCGGCTGGACCCGCTGGCCGATCTGAACCTGACGGTGGACGGGCAGCGCGCGACCTACCTTGCGCTGCGGTCGCTCGCCGACGAGCTGTGCGAGGGCCGCTGGGTCGCCACCGGCGGCGGCGGGTACGCGCTGGTCGAGGCGGTGCCCCGGGCGTGGACGCACCTGCTGGCCGTGGCGACCGGCGACCCGATCGACCCGGCGACGCTCACCCCGCTCGCCTGGCGGGAGTTGGCGGCGGCCCGTCGACCGGGCCGGGAGATCCCGCTGCGGATGACCGACGACGCCGACCCGTCGTACGAGCCGTGGCAGCCGACGGGCGAGCCGAACGCGGTGGACCGGGCCATCGCGGCGACCCGCAAGACCGTCTTCCCGCTGCTCGGGCTCGATCCGTACGATCCGCGGGACTGAGCCGGGCCGTTTCCGGTGACGAACGTGGACCAACCCGCCGACGTGCTGCTCAGCGATGGCAGCACGGTCCAGTTGCGACAGATCGACCCGACGGACGCGCCGGGCGTGGTGGCGATGCACAGCCGGTTCTCCGAGCGCACCCGCTACCTGCGGTACTTCTCGCCGTACCCGCGCATCCCGGAACGCGACCTGATCCGCTTCGTCACGGTCGACCACCACGACCGGGAGGCGTTCGTGGTGCTGGCCGCCGACCAGATCGTCGCGGTCGGCCGGTACGAGCGCCTGGGCCCGCAGGCGCCCGAGGCGGAGGTGGCCTTCGTGGTGGAGGACGCCTTCCAGGGCCGGGGCATCGGCTCGGTGCTGATGGAGCACCTGGCCGACGCCGCCCGGCGCAACGGCATCATGAGCTTCGTCGCCGAGGTGCTGCCGGCCAACGGGACGATGCTGCGGGTCTTCGCCGACTTCGGCTACCAGGTCCAGCGCGCGTACGCCGACGGCGTGGTGCACCTGAGCTTCCCGATCGCCCCGACCGAGGCCACCCTGGAGGTGCAGCGCGGCCGGGAGCACCGCACCGAGGCGCGTTCGATCGCCCGCCTGCTCGCGCCGCGGGGCATCGCCGTCTACGGCGCGAGCGCCACCGGGCAGGGCGTCGGCGCGGCGGTGCTCGGGCACCTGCGCGACGGCGGGTTCACCGGCGCGGTCGTGCCGGTGCATCCGAGCGCGTCGACGGTGGCCGGGCTGCCCGCGTACCCGAGCGCTGTCGACGCCCAGGTGGCGGTGGACCTGGCGGTGGTGGCGGTCCCGCCGGAGGCGGCGACCGCGGTGGTCGCCGACGCGGCCGCCGCCGGCGTGCACGGCCTCGTCGTGATCTCGGCCGGCTTCGCCGAAGCCGGCGGCGAGGGCGCGGCCACCCAGCGGTCGCTGGTCCGCGCGGCCCACGCCGCCGGCATGCGCGTGGTCGGCCCGAACTGTCTGGGCGTGGCCAACACCGATCCGACGGTACGCCTCAACGCCACGCTCGCGCCCGCGCTGCCGCCGGCCGGTCGGGTGGGGATCTTCAGCCAGTCCGGCGCGTTCGGGGTGGCGCTGCTCGCCGAGGCGGACCGGCGTGGCCTCGGCCTGTCCAGCTTCGTCTCCGCCGGCAACCGGGCCGACGTGTCCGGCAACGACCTGTTGCAGTACTGGCAGGACGACCCCGGCACCGACGTGATCATGCTGTACCTGGAGACGTTCGGTAACCCGCGCAAGTTCGCCCGGCTGGCCCGGCGGATCGGTCGCGCCAAACCGGTGGTGGCGCTCGCCTCACCGGCCCGCCCGCCCGGGGTCGGTGACGCCGCCGGCCCGGACGAGGTGGCGGTGGCCGCGCTCTTCGCCCAGTCCGGGGTGATCCGGGTGGACACGGTGGCGGAACTGCTCGACGTGGGGGTGCTGCTGGCCAACCAGCCCCTGCCCACCGGCGACCGGGTCGGCGTGGTCGGCAACTCGTCGGCGCTGACCGGGTTGGCGGCGACGGCGTGCGTCGCGCAGGGTCTGACCGTGGCCGACGGCTACCCCCGTGACGTCGGGCCCAGCGCCGGGGCCGCCGAGTTCGCCACCGCCCTCGCTGAGACGGCCGGCGACGACCGGGTGGACGCCCTCGTGGTGGTCTTCGCCCCACCGCTGCCCGGTCAACGCGCCGACGTGGACGCCGACGTCACCGCCGCCGTTCCGGCGGCCCTCGCCCTGGGCAAACCGACCGTGGCGACCTTCCTGGTCGGCCGGCTGCCCGCCGGGGTGCCCGCGTACGGCGGCGTGGAGGAGGCCGTCCGCGCCCTCGCCCGGGTGCACCGGTACGCGCGGTGGCTGGGCCGCCCGTCCGGCGTGGCACCCGAGCTGCCCCGCATCGACCGGGACGCCGCGCAGGCCGCGCTGCGCGCCGACCCCGTCGACGCGGGGGCGCTGCTGGCCGCGTACGGCATCGGGACCGTGCCGTCGACGCTCGTGGACACGGTCGACGCGGCGGCCGAAGCGGCGGCGAGGGTGGGTCTCCCGGTGGCGCTCAAGGCTGCCGATCCGGGGCTGCGGCACCGGCTCGACCTGGGAGCGGTCCGTCTCGACCTGCGCGACGAGGCCGGCGTCCGCCGCGCGTACACCGAGATGGCCGCCGGCTTCGGCGCGGACGTGCTGGTGCAGCCGATGGTCCCGCCCGGGGTGGCCTGCGTGGTGGAACTGGTGGAAGATCCGGCGTTCGGCCCGGTGGTCGGCTTCGGCCTCGGGGGAGTCGCCACCGACCTGCTCGGGGACCGGGCCTGGCGGGCGGTGCCGCTCACCGACACCGACGCCGCCGAACTGGTGGACGAGCCCCGCGCGGCGCCGCTGTTGCGGGGACACCGGGGCGCCGCGCCGGTGGACCGCGCGGCCCTGGCCGACCTGCTGCTGCGGGTCGGTCAGCTCGCCGACGACCAGCCCCGGGTACGTTCGGTCACCCTCAATCCGGTGCTCGCCCGCCCGGACGGCATCTCGGTCCTGCACGCCCAGGTACGCGTCGGCGGCGTGGCCGCCCGGCCGGACACCGGCCCCCGCCGCCTGTGAGGGCGCGCGTCGGTCAGGCGCGGCTGGAGATCTGCTGTACGCCCCAGGTGTTTCCGTCCGGGTCGGCGAAGAAGACGAAGCCGACATTGTCCAGCGGGTCGGGCACCGGTCGGGGGTTGACGCCCACCACCTGGATCTCGCTGACCCGCACGCCCCGCTCGACCAGCTCGGCGTGGGCCCGCTTCAGGTCGGGCACGACCAGTTGCAGGCCCCTGAGCGAGCCGGGCGGCATCTCCGGGACGACGCCCTTGCCGACCACGATCGAACAGCCGGAACCGGGCGGGGTCAGCTGCACGATGCGCGCGTCGTCACCGATCACGGTGTCGTGGTCGACGGCGAAACCAAGCTGGTCGGCGTAGAAGCTCTTCGCCCGGTCCACATCCGACACGGGCACGATCACGACTTCCAGCGTCCAGTTCACGGGTGGCCTCTCGTCGGGTCTCCAGTCAACCATCGCGGCAAGGGGGAAGGCCCCGGCGAACCGCCAGGGCCTTCCACAACTTCGGGCGCGTCAGCAGGCGTACGCCTCCAGGCGCTGGGCCCGCTCCGGCGCGCGCAGCTTCAGCAGCGTCCCCTTCTCGATCTGCCGGATACGCTCGCGGGACAGGCCGAACTCCCGGCCGACCTCGTCCAGGGTGCGCTGCCGGCCGTCGTCCAGCCCGAACCGGAGCCGGATGACCGCCTGCTCCCGCTGCGACAGCGTGGCCAGCACGACACTCACCTCGTTACGCAGCTCGCCCTGCGCGGCCCCCTCGCCCGGGTCGGTACGCGGGTCCACCGCGGCCACGAAGTCACCGAGCGCGCTCTCCCCGTCGTCGCCGACGGCCTGGTCCAGGCTGACCGGCTCCCGGTCGTACGAGATGAGTTCGATGACCTGGAACTCGGGGATCTCCAGCGCCCGTGCGATCTCCGCGACGCCTGGCTCGCGGCCCAGCGTCACCGCCAGCTCGCGGCGGGCCCGGACCATCCGGTTGACCTGCTCGACCATGTGCACCGGGATACGGATGGTGCGGGCCTGGTCGGCCATGGCGCGGGTGATGGCCTGCCGGATCCACCAGGTGGCGTACGTGGAGAACTTGTAGCCCTTGGCGTAGTCGAACTTCTCCACCGCCCGGATCAGACCGAGGTTGCCCTCCTGGATGAGGTCGAGGAAGGCCATCCCGCGTCCGGTGTAGCGCTTGGCGATGCTGACCACCAGCCGCAGGTTCGCCTCCAGCAGGTGGTCCTTGGCCGCGCGGCCCTCGACGACGATCAGCTCCAGGTCGGCCCGCAGTTCGTCCGAGACCGGAGTGCAGGTGGCGAGCTTCTCCTCGGCGAACAGTCCGGCCTCGACCCGCCGGGCCAGCTCGACCTCCTGCGCGGCCGTCAGCAGCTTCGTCCGGCCGATGCCGTTGAGGTACGCCCGGACCAGGTCGGTGGAGATGCCGCGCTCGTCGGTGGCGTCCAGGTCGGTGAGGGCCTCGGTCTCGGTGCTGGTGGCCGGGCGCGTCCGGTGTTCCGTCATCTTCGTCTCCCCGTATCCCACGTCTGTGCCGTGTCTCCGGCCCAGTGGTGCCGGTGTGAGACACAGCTTGGCGGGCGGGACGTGAAACGGGAGTGAGCTGATCGCGGACCCGACAGCAATCCCGCAGGATCGCCACAAAAAACTGTCACCAGCCCGCTTGCCGCCCCCCCCCGGGCCCCCCGACGCTCCCGGCGCTGTCGACGCTCCCGGCGCTCCCGGCGCTGTCGACGCTCCCGGCGCTGTCGACGCTGTCGGCGCTGTCGACGCTGTCGGCGCTGTCGGCGCTGTCGGCGCTGTCGGCGCTGTCGGCGCTGTCGGCGCTGTCGGCGCTGTCGGCGCTCCCGGCGCTCCCGGCGCCCCCGACGCTCCCGGTGATCAAGAGGTTTGCGTCAAGAATCGTGCGGAATTTGACGCGAACCTCTTGATCGACGCGGGGAGGGGGGAAGGGGAGAGGGAGGAGGGGAGGGGGGAAGGGGAGGGGAGGGGTTAGAGGTCTAGGAGGATTGTTTTGGGGCCTGTGTTGGTGCTTTCCACGAGCATGTGGGTGCGGAAGCGGCCGGTTTCGACCTTCGCCCCGCGTTGGCGCAGGGCTTCCACCACCGCCATCACCAGGGGTTCGGCCATCTCGGCGGGGGCCGCTGCTGTCCAACTCGGACGGCGGCCCTTGCGGGCGTCGCCGTAGAGGGTGAACTGGCTGACCACCAGGATCGGCGCCCCGACGTCGGCGGCGGACCGCTCGTCGTCCAGGATGCGCAGCTCGTGCACCTTGCGGGCCATCGTCGCGGCGGTCTCGGCGGTGTCGGTGTGCGTCACGCCGAGCAGCACCAGCAGGCCGTCCTCGATCGCACCGACGACCTCGTCGTCCACCGTCACGCTGGCCCGCCCGACCGTCTGCACCACGGCCCGCATCAGCGCACCACCGCCGCTGTCGGCACCAGCGCCGCCGCTGTCGGCACCAGCGCCGCCGCCGTCGGCACCAGCGCCGCCGCCATCGGCACCAGCGCCGCCGCCGTCGGAGGCACCAGCGCCGCGGGTGTCGGCACCAGCGCCGCCACCGTGGGCACCGCTGCCGCCGCAGGAATCGGCGGCAGCGTCGCCGCGCCGGTCCGCGGCATCACTCGGTCACCGGCTGGATGAAGCCGCGCTCGACCAGGTGCGCGACGATCGGGCCGGCGGCCTCGGCCATCTCGGCGGGTTCGACGTCGTGGGCGGCCGCGAGCAGGGCGAGCTGGTCGCGGAGCGGTAGGCGGCCGTCCGCCCCGCCGACCAGCGCCAGCACCAACGGGTCGATCTCCTCGGTCCAGCGCAGGCCGTGCGGCATCGCGAGCACCTGCCGGTCGACCGCCCAGCCCTCGTCACCCATGGTGGCCTCCTGGCGGAGCTGGAGACCGTCGGCGGCCCGGTAGCGTTCGGCGAGCAACGCCTCCGTGTCCCGTACCCGCAGGAAGTCCTGGCGGTCGAACCACGCGCCGATCTGGTCGCCCAGCGGCGGCTGGACCCGCTGGCGCAGGTCCTCCACGCGGACCACCGGATCGGCGTGGCCGCCGCGGCGCAGGGACACGATCCCGAAGCCGATCGCCTCGATCTTGTGCTGGTCGAACCAGTCCAGCCAGACGGCCGCCCGTTGCGGGTCGGCGCCCTCACCGACGTCGGTGAGCCACAGGTCGACGTACGCCATCGGATCGGCGACCTCGCGCTGGATCACCCAGGCGTCCAGGCCGGTTCCCGCGAACCAGCCGGCCACCCGCTCGTCCCACTCCTCACCGGCGACGTGCACCCAGTTCGCGAGGTACTGCATGGTGCCGCCCTCGGTGAGCAGGCCGGGGGCGGCGGCGGCGAGCTCGGCGGCGATGGCGTCACCCACCCGACCCGAGTCGCGGTAGACGTGTGTGGTGGTGCCCGGGCCCACCACGAACGGTGGGTTGCTCACCACCAGGTCGAATCGACGGCCGGCCACCGGCGCGACCATGTCGCCGCGCAGCAGCTCCCAGTCCTGGCCGTTGAGGGCGGCGTTGGTCGCCGCGAAGCGCAGGGCCCGCTCGGAGAGGTCCGTGGCAGTCACCGTGTCGGCGTGGGTCGCGAGGTGCAGGGCCTGCACGCCGGAGCCGGTGCCCAGGTCCAACGCGGCGCCGACCGGCCGGCGTACGGTCGCCCCGATCAGGGTGTGGGTGGCCCCGCCGATACCGAGCACGTGTTCGGCGTGCAGGGGTCGACCGGGCCGGGCCGAGGCCGGCACGTCGGCGAGCACCCACCAGTCGTCGCCGTACGGTTCCAGGTCGACGCCCGCGCGCAGGCCCTCGTCGTACCGCTCGACGATCCCGCCGGCCAGCGCCTCGGCGAGCCCCAACGGTGCCAGCGCGGCGGCGACGGCAGTCTCCGGTTCGGTCTGGTCGCAGATGAACAGCCGGATCAGCGTGGCGAGCGGATCGCGGTCCTCGGTTGCGCGCAGCGCGGCCCGGTAGTCGTTGCGCGCGACCGAGGCGGTGGCCTGCGGGCCGAGCCGTTCGGCGATGCCGTTGCTGGTGAACCCGGCCCGGGTCAGCGCGGTCCGCAGGGCGTCGACGCCGGCGGGGGAGAGCAGCATGTCGTGTTCGTCCACGTCGCCATCCTGCCCCGCGTCGCGTCCCGGGTCGGCGGCACCCGCCGACGGACGTCGGAGCGTCGGTGTCCGACCGGGTCGGTGGGCGGGGCACGATGGTGGCCATGACGCTCGTGCTTCCCATCGGCCCCGAGGCCAACCGACTGCTGGAGCGCAGCCCGCTGGCCCTGCTCATCGGCATGACCCTGGACCAGCAGGTGCCGATGGAGAAGGCCTTCTCCTCGCCGTACGTGCTGGCGCAGCGGCTCGGTCACGACCTGGACGCGGCGGAGCTGGCCGGCTACGACACGGACGCGCTGATCGCGCTCTTCGCCACTCCGCCCGCCCTGCACCGGTTCCCCAAGGCGATGGCGACGCGGGTGCAGGAGGTCTGCCGGGTGCTCGTGGAGCGCTACGACGGCGACGCGGCGCTGCTGTGGTCGGGCGTCGCCGACGGGCCGGAGCTGCTGCGGCGCGTCGCCGACCTGCCCGGCTTCGGCAGGCAGAAGGCGCAGATCTTCGTGGCGCTGCTGGGCAAGCGGTTCGGGGTGACCCCGCAGGACTGGCGGACGGCGGCCGGCGGGTACGGCGACCCCGGCGCGTACCGGTCGGTGGCGGACGTCACCGACGCCGACTCGCTGCGCCGGGTGCGGGAGTACAAGCAGCAGATGAAGGCGGCGGCGAAGGCCGATCAGGGCTGACGTTCAGGCGGCGGTGGGGTGCGCCAGGGAGGCCAGCGCGCGCCGGACGTCGGCCAGCGAGACGGTGGCCGAGTCGTCGAGGTCGGCGAGGCCGGCCTCGATCCACTGCCGCATCAGCGTGGTGACCCCGATGCCCCGGGCGTCGGCGGCGGCGCGGACCCGCTCGTAGGTCTCCAGCGGCAGCCGGACCGACCGGCTGACCATCGGCACGTCGGTGTCGGGTGTGGGCAGGTCCACCGCGGGGCTCTCGTCGATCAGCTCGGCGAGCCGGTCGTCGCCGCTGTGGAACTGCTTCGTCGCGTCGTTGCGGTGCATCGTCACGGCCCCCCTCATCGGCGATCTCTCCGCACGGCCTCGTCGTAGCGCTTGGACTCGGCGTCGCTCAGCTCGCGGGCGGAGAGGATGTCCCAGTCGTTGTCGGTGCCATCGGCCTCGGCGAGCAGCACCGCCAGGCGACGGCCCCGGCGGGCGGCGGCGTAGACCACCATCACGTCGTCGCCCAGGTGGCGGATGACCCGTCGCGCGCTGTGCAGCGCCTCCCAGACTTCCCCGGGCGTGACGTCGTAGACCCTCAGGTTGGCCAACGCCTCGTCGGTGAAGCTGAACCTGCTGCCCACGTCGCGCAGCGTACCACGCGCGTAACACGTACCGGGATGACTCGATATTCGCTGATCACGGCTTCGTGGTGACAGGATGGGGCGTAATCCCCTCGAGGAGGTCCCTGGTGAAGCGTCAGGCGTACGAGCCGATTCTGATCACCGATGCCTCGCGCAGCCAGCACGATCAGCTCACGAGCCGTCAGCGCCGCTATGTCCTCATGATGGGCATCCGGGTGGCCTGCATCGTCGCCGGAGCGATCCTGGTCGGCGCGAACGCTCCCCTGCTCTGGCTCTGGCTGCCGCTGTGCGCCCTCGGCATGGTGCTCATCCCGTGGCTAGCCGTGCTCCTGGCGAACGACCGACCGCCCAAGGAGGAGCACCGGCTGTCCAACCGGTTCCACCCGCGGCGGCGGGTCGAGACCCCACCCATGAGCCTCACCGCCGAGGAGCGCCCTCACAAGATCATCGACGTCGAGCCCTGACCCGCCCCGCGGGCCAGGGCTCCGACGTCTCAGGCCGGTGGTCGGGCGCCGACGCTGGAGACGGCCAGCGCCCCCAGTTCGGTCGCGCGGTCCAGGGCCGCGGTCGCGGTGGCCCCGCCGAGCCAGGCGGTCAGCAGCCCGGCCGCGAAGGCGTCGCCGGCCCCGGTGACGTCCACCACCGCCACCCGCCGGGCCGCTGCCACGCTGACCGCTGCCGGGCGGCCCTCGACCCACACCGCCCCCGCCGCGCCACGTTTGACCACCACCCGCCGGGCCGTCGCCGACAACGCCCGCCCCTGCGCCGCCGGGTCCAGACCGCCGGCCAGCACCGTGGCCTCGTCCGCGTTGACCAGGAGCAGGTCGACATCGCGTACCCAACCCAGGAAGGCCCGCGCGCCGACGCGCCGCAGCGGCCCCGCGGAGGCCGCGTCGACGCTGGTGGTGAGCCCGCGCTCGCGGGCGGCGGCCAACGCCCGCAGCCCCGCTGCGCGCGACGCGGCGTCCAACAGGGTGTACGCGGACAGGTGCAGATGCCCCGCGTCGGGCGCCGCCGCGAGGGCCTTGTCGACGTGCTCGGCGCTCAACCGCAGGTTCGCGCCCCGCGACGTGATCATGGTCCGCTCGCCGTCGCCGGTCAGCACGACCACCGTGCCGGTGGGTACGCCCGGCACCCGATCGAGGACGCAGTCCACGCCCGCGCGGGCCAACTCGGCCGCCCGGTCGCGCCCCGCGTCGTCGTCGCCGACCGCGCCGACCAGCGTGACGGCCAACCCCTGGGCGGCCACCCAGGCGGCGGTGTTGGCCGCCTGGCCGCCGCCGCCGAGGCTGATCCCGGCCTCGGTGTCCGTGCCCGCCGCGAGCGGCCCGGTGAGCACCGCGACCACGTCGGTGATCACGTCTCCGACGACGACCACCCGGGTCCCAGGGGTCATGCCGGGACGGCGGAGGCGCGGGCGACCGTGGCGACCGCGATGCGCGCGGCCAGGTCGGCGTTGCGCAGGATGATCCGGATGTTGACCGCGAGGCTCGCGCCCTCGGTGGCCGAGTGGAAGTGCGCCAGCAGGTACGGCGTGACGGCCTTGCCGGTCACCCCGTCCCGCTCCAGCAGGGCCAGGCCGTCGGCGAGAGTCCGGTCGTGCAGCTCGGGGTCGAGCTGCTCGTCGACCGGCAGCGGGTTGGCGACGAGCAGCGCGCCGGTGTGCACGGCGTGCTCGTCCCTGGCGGCCAGTACGGCGGCGACCTGCTCCGGCGAGTCCACCGACCAGTCCAGGTCGAAGCCGGCGTCGGTGAGGTAGAAGCCGGGGAACCGTCGGGTGCGGTAGCCGAGCACGGCGACCCCGAGGGTCTCCAGGCGCTCCAACGTCGCGCCCACGTCGAGGATCGACTTGACTCCGGCGCAGACCACCGTGATCGGCGTCTGGGCCAGGGTGACGAGGTCCGCCGACTCGTCGAAGGTGTGCTCCGCCTCCCGGTGCACCCCGCCCAACCCACCGGTCGCGAACACCCCGATCCCGGCCGCCGCGGCCACCGCGCTGGTCGCGGCCACGGTGGTGGCGCCGTCCGCGCCGGCGGCCGCCGCCACGGCCAGGTCCCGCACCGAGAGCTTCGTCACACCATCGACGGTGGCCAGTCGGGTCAGCTGCGCGTCGTCCAGGCCGACCACCAGATCGCCACGGATCATGCCGATCGTCGCCGGCACCGCCCCGGCGTCCCGGACCGCCTGCTCGATCTCCCGCGCCACCCGCAGGTTCTGCGGGCGGGGCAGGCCGTGCGAGACGATGGTGCTCTCCAGGGCGACGACGGGTCGGCCGTCGCGCAGGGCTGCGGCGACCTCGGTGCCGTAGCTGATGCGAAAGTCAGTCACCCGGGCACCGTACGGGGTCGGACGTCGGCCGGCCTCAAGTGGACCCGGCCGTGATGACCTGCCAAACTTGTCGGTTGGAGGTGCAGACGTGAGCACAGAGGTTCTCGAGCGTCCGGAGCTGAAGGACGCCGACACCGGTCCGGAAATGTTCCACTACGTCCGCAAGGAGAAGATCGCCGAGAGTGCCGTCATGGGCACCTTCGTCGTCGCGCTCTGCGGAGAGACCTTCCCGGTCACCAAGGCGGCCAAGCCGGGCTCCCCGGTCTGCCCCAAGTGCAAGGAGATCTACGACTCGTACCGCGAGTGAACCCCGGCCGGTCCTTCGGCCGGCGACGTAGCCTGCGGCGGTGACCACCTCCACCGCCCTGCTCCTCGCCGACCTGACCGGGGTCGCGGTGTTCGCCGCCTCCGGGGCCTCGGCCGCGGTGGCCAAACGGCTCGACCTCTTCGGCGTCGCGTTCGTCGGCTTCGTGGCCGCGCTCGGCGGCGGCATCTTCCGCGACCTCGTCATCGACGAGGTGCCACCGCTGGCCTTCGCCGACTGGCGGTACGCCGCGACCGCCGCGATCACCGCGGTCGCCGTGTTCTGGCTGCACCCGCAACTTGCCCGGCTGCGCACCACCGTGCTGGTGCTCGACGCGGCGGGCCTCGCGTTGTTCACCGTGACCGGCACACTCAAGGCGCTCGACGCCCGGGTGCCGGCCGTCGGCGCCTGCCTGATCGGCATGCTGACCGCCATCGGCGGCGGGCTCGGCCGCGACCTGCTCACCGCGGAGATCCCCGTGGTGCTGCGCCGGGAGATCTACGCGGTGGCCGCGCTGGTCGGATCGGTCGCGGTCGCTCTGCTCCACCTGACCGGCCAGACCGGCCCGGTGCCGCTCACCGCCGCCGCCGTCGGCGTGTTCGGGTTGCGCCTGGTCGCGCTGCGTCGACGCTGGTCCGCGCCGGTGGCGACCCTGCGTCCACCGCACACCGGCGACCCCTGGTGAGGCCCGTCGCACCGCCGTTGCCAATGTGACCAGCGTGGCGTCGCCTGGGCCTGCGGGCGCGCGCTGGTTATGCTGAGTCGGCCTTCGCGGCAGCTACTGCGCGGAGGCGTTTTCATGGGCGGCGGTACTCGTGGCCCTCGCCCGGTGTCCGCCCTGGTGCGGTCGGAGAGGAGCTTCGCGTGGCAGCCCGGACGCCGGTGCTCGAGACGTTCCCGGCACTGCGAGCCTGGCAGCGCAAGGCCCTGGTGGAGTACCTGCGCCGGCGTACCGACGACTTCACCGCGGTCGCCACCCCGGGCGCCGGCAAGACCACCTTCGCCCTGCGCATCGCCGCCGAACTGCTCGCCGACGGCACCGTCGAGGCGGTCACCGTGGTGGCCCCGACCGAGCACCTGAAGACCCAGTGGGCCGAGGCCGCGGCCCGGGTGGGCATCCAGCTCGACGCCGCGTTCCGTAACGCCGACGTGCACTCCGCCGCCGACTTCCACGGCGCGGTGATCACCTACGCCCAGGTCGGCATGGCCCCGCAGGTGCACCGGCGACGCACGATGACCCGTCGCACCCTGGTCATCCTCGACGAGATCCACCACGCCGGTGACTCCCGCACCTGGGGCGACGGTGTCAAGGCCGCCTTCGAGCCGGCCGTACGCCGGCTCATGCTCACCGGCACGCCGTTCCGCTCCGACGACAACCCGATCCCGTTCGTCGAGTACGAGCGGGGCGGTGACGGGCTGCTGCGCTCCCGCGCCGACTCGGTGTACGGCTACGCCGACGCGCTGCGCGACGGGGTCGTCCGGCCGGTGCTCTTCCTCGCGTACTCGGGGGAGACCCGCTGGCGTACCAACGCCGGGGACGAGCTGGCGGCCCGCCTCGGCGAGCCGATGACCCAGGATCTGGTGGCGCAGGCGTGGCGTACCGCCCTGGACCCGGCGGGGGACTGGATGCCGCAGGTGCTGCGTGCCGCCGACGCCCGGCTCACCGTGCTGCGTAACGCGGGGATGCCCGACGCCGGTGGCCTGATCATCGCCACCGACCAGCAGACCGCGCGCTCGTACGCCAAGCTGATCGAGCAGGTGACCGGTGAGAAGGCCGCCGTGGTCCTCTCCGACGACCAGGGCGCGTCCGCGCGGATCGCGACGTTCGCGGCGTCCGACCAGCGGTGGCTGGTCGCGGTACGGATGGTGTCCGAGGGCGTCGACATCCCCCGGCTCGCCGTCGGCGTCTACGCCACCAGCGCCAGCACCCCGCTGTACTTCGCCCAGGCGATCGGCCGGTTCGTGCGGGCCCGCCGCCCCGGTGAGACCGCCTCGGTGTTCCTGCCCAGCGTGCCGCACCTGCTCGGGCTGGCCAGCGAGATGGAGAACGAGCGGGACCACGTCCTGGGCAAGCCCAAGGATTCCGACGGCCTCGACGACGACCTGCTGGAACGCGCGCAGCGCGACGACCAGGCCAGCGGGGAGCTGGAGAAGCGGTTCGCCGCGCTCTCGGCCACCGCCGAACTGGACCAGGTGATCTTCGACGGCGCGTCGTTCGGGACCGCCGCGCAGGCCGGCACGCCCGAGGAGGAGGAGTACCTGGGCCTGCCCGGTCTGCTCACCGCCGACCAGGTCTCCCTGTTGCTGACCAAGCGGCAGGCGGACCAACTGGCCGCCCAGCGTCGCCGTACCGCCGAGCGGGCCGCTCAGCCGGCCGCTGCGCCCTCGGCGG
Organism: Micromonospora sp. NPDC049801; assembly: GCF_040656575.1. Classification (NCBI taxonomy): domain Bacteria; kingdom Bacillati; phylum Actinomycetota; class Actinomycetes; order Micromonosporales; family Micromonosporaceae; genus Micromonospora; species Micromonospora sp. NPDC049801. The sequence continues at coordinate 205,782 of NZ_JBFAMS010000004.1, forward strand.
CGCCTCCGGTACCCCTGAGTGCCGCCCAGCGTCGTGTGGCGCTCCGGCGCCAACTCAACGCTCTGGTGGCCGCCCGGCACCACCGCACCGGCCAGCCGCACGGCAAGATCCACGCCGAGCTGCGCCGGCTCTGCGGTGGGCCGCCGAGCGCCCAGGCCACCATCGAACAGCTCGAGGAACGCATCGCCACCGTGCAGACCCTCTGACCCCACGCACCCCACGACCCCAGCACGAACGCGCGGCGGGCATCCAGCCCCTCCGCAACCCGGGCATCCCCCGCACCCCAAGCGCCCCCGCGCACCCGAGGTGCCGCGTGTCCGAGGTGCCGCGGGTCCGAGGTGCCGGCGCGCCCGAGGTGCTCCGCACCCCAGGCCCCCACGTGTCGCGTGCCCACCAAGATCGTGCTCGATCATTGATGTAGTGGTGTCACGGGTCTGTAAGGCCACTCCATCCTGGTTCGAGCACGATCTTGGCCGGCGCGGCGCGGCGCGGCGGGGGCGGGGGCGGGGCGGGGCGCGGAGGGGCCCGGTGCCCAAGATCTGTGCAACTTCGGGGATGTTGCTGCCTCTCGCGCGTCGGAACCAGCAATATCCCCGAAGTTGCGTGGATCTTGGCGGGCGCTGGCCTGGCCTGGGCAGGGCGCGCTGGCCTGGCCTTAGCAGGGCAGGGCAGGGAAAAGCCGACCGGAGGCACCCCGTGTGGGGTACCTCCGGTCGGCTATGTCGGTCGCGGACTTAATTCGCCATCAGATCGGCGCCACGCCAGGTGAACTCGGGGTCCGTCGCGAACCGAACGGTGATCTTCACGAGATCCTCCGCGTACTTGTTCGCGTGGTGCCCACAGAACACCAACTCGCTCCCACCCGAGAGAGAGATACGGAGCTTGCCGGCAGCATTGCAGCGGTCGCACCGTTCATCGGCGGCTGGGGGAGCCACCGTCTCGGGCGGCGGCGTGAGGGTCGGGGTCATCGCCTTCCTCCTCTGGTCGTCACCGATGAACAATCTCTTCGGTCGTTGCTCACCTATCGTGCAACACCCGTGCTGGGCCTTGCCTTCCCTGTGTGCCCGCGGGGGACCGAGGTCACACATGGCAGGGACAGTGTGCCGTGAACCCAGGGTGCCACGTCAACGATCACATTCGTGTATCCGGACGATCACCACCTGGCGTTGCACGCCAGGTGGTCAAAACGACACGTTCGGTTGACGAAACAGGCTCAGTCCAGGTAATCCCGGAGAACCTGTGACCGGGACGGGTGTCGCAGCTTGGACATCGTCTTGGACTCGATTTGGCGGATCCGCTCCCGGGTCACCCCGTAGACCTGCCCGATCTCGTCCAGCGTCCGCGGCTGACCGTCGGTCAGGCCGAAGCGCAGCCGTACGACGCCCGCCTCACGCTCGGAGAGCGTCTGCAGCACCTGCTGGAGCTGGTCCTGCAGGAGCGAGAACGAGACGGCGTCGACGGCGACCACGGCCTCGGAGTCCTCGATGAAGTCACCGAGCTGACTGTCGCCCTCGTCGCCGATGGTCTGGTCCAGCGAGATGGGCTCCCGAGCGTACTGCTGGATCTCCAGCACCTTCTCGGGTGTGATGTCCATCTCCTTGGCCAGTTCCTCCGGAGTGGGCTCGCGGCCCAGGTCCTGGAGCAGCTCACGCTGTATGCGGCCGAGCTTGTTGATGACCTCGACCATGTGCACCGGGATACGGATGGTGCGGGCCTGGTCGGCCATGGCGCGGGTGATGGCCTGCCGGATCCACCAGGTGGCGTACGTGGAGAACTTGTAGCCCTTGGTGTAGTCGAACTTCTCGACCGCCCGGATGAGACCGAGGTTGCCCTCCTGGATGAGGTCGAGGAAGGCCATGCCGCGTCCCGTGTACCGCTTGGCCAGGGACACGACCAGACGGAGGTTCGCCTCGAGCAGGTGGTTCTTGGCGCGCTCGCCGTCGCGGGAGATCCAGCCCAGGTCGCGGACCATCTCCCGGGCGAGCTTCTCCTCGCCCTCGTCGGCCGCGCGCAGCTGCTCGGCGGCGTAGAGCCCGGCCTCGATCCGCTTGGCCAGCTCCACCTCCTGCTCGGCGTTGAGCAGCGGGACCTTGCCGATCTGCTTCAGGTACGCCCGCACGGAGTCGGCGGAGGCGGTCAGCTCGGCGTCGCGCCGAGCCTGCTTGAGCGCCTCGGACTCCTCGTCGTCCCACTCGAAGTCGTTGTCGGTGGCCGACGCGGCGGCGTCGGTCTCGGCGGCCTGGGCCAGCTCGGCCGGCTCCTCGACCACCACGTCCTCGATGGTGGCGGCGAGCTCCTCCGGGTCGATTTCACCCTCGGCGCCCTCGCCCTTGCCGGCTGCCTTGACCGGCTTGGCGCCGGCCGCCGCGGCCACGGTGGCCTTGGTCGCGCGGGTGGACTTGGTCGCCTTGGCCGGGGTGGCTGCCGCGGCGGCGACCCCGGCGGTCTTGCGAGCGGCCACCTTGCGCGGGGCGGGCGTCGCCGCCGCCTCGTCGGAGGCGGGCGCCTGCTTCGGGGCGGGCGCGGCGGCCTTCTTGGTCGTCTTGGCGGTGGTGGCTCGGGACGCCGGGGTCGTCGAGCGAGCTGCGGCGACCCGGCGGCGGGTGCTGGCCGAGCCGTCCACCACCACGGTCACTCCCGCCTCGGAGAGCGCCCGCAGGATCTTCTTGGCCTGGGCCGGAGTCACCTCGGCGGTCTCGACGGTGCGCGCGAGCTGAGCCGACGTGAGCTGACCGCCAGCGCTCTGCGCATGGGCGATCAGGGTGTCGGTGAGCGAGCGAACGTCGGCGCCGGGCTGGCGGGGTTCTGTCACGAATGACCTTCCGGAGGCGAAGAGCGGGCACGGCCGGGTCGTCCGGCACGGCGGGTCAACCGGGCCGGGCGATGTGGTTGAGGAACCCCCGTGTCCCGGGCCGGCCGGTGGTCTCGGCGGCCCGCGGCGCGTGGGTAGGGGTGAATTGTAACGCCGTCTGCGGCGATCATCCTGCGCCGCACGGCGTAACGGCGGCGGGACCGCCGATTCGGCGCAGATGTGGACTTTGTAAGGATGATACTCGCGCACGGCCCGCAACGCCCCGGTCGTGCCGGAAGGGGACCCTGGAATGGACCGTTCGGCACCGTTAACGCGGGAATTGTTGGCGATCGCGATCGAGGTGGCGCGGGACGCCGCGTCGACCGCGTACCGGATGCGGGTCGAGGGAGTTTCCGTGGCGGCGACCAAGAGCACGGTCACCGACGTGGTCACGGCCGCCGACCGGGCCGTCGAGCGCCAGGTCCTCGACGCCCTGCGCCGGCTGCGACCGGGGGACGCGGTCCTCGGCGAGGAGTACGGCACGACGGACACCGGTCCGGTGGCACCGGGCGGGGTGCGGTGGATCGTCGACCCGATCGACGGCACCGTGAACTACCTCTACGGGTTGCCGTACAGCGCGGTGTCGCTGGCCGCCGAGGTGGACGGGACGGTGGTCGCCGGCGTGGTGCGCAACGTGCACACCGGTGAGGAGTGGACCGCCACGGCCGGCGGCGGGGCGTGGCGCGACGGTGTCCGGCTGCGCTGCTCGGGTGAGACCGACCTGGGGCAGGCGCTGGTCGGCACCGGTTTCGGCTACGACGCCGGCCGTCGGGCGCACCAGGCGTCGGTGGTGGCCGGACTGATCGCCTCGGTACGTGACATCCGTCGCCTCGGCGCCGCCGCGCTGGACCTCTGCATGGTCGCGGAGGGGCGGCTGGACGCGTACTTCGAGAAGGGGTTGTCGGCCTGGGACCAGGCCGCCGGAGGCCTGGTCGCCGCCGAGGCGGGCGCCCGGGTGGCCGGCCTGGCCGGTCGCCCGGCGGGCCCGGACCTGGTGATCGCGGCCCCGCCGGCCCTCTTCGCCGGGCTGCACGACCGGCTGGCCGCCCTGGACGCCTCCGGCGGCCCCTAAGGTGGGACTGCCGGTCAGGCCGTCACTTCTTGGGGCCGGGGGACGGGCAGGAACCCGGCGGCGCGACCGGCGGGCCCAGGTCGCCGAGGGACTGGTTGACCTCGGTGGTGGTGGCGAGCTGCTGGAAGCCGTTGCCCAACACCACGTCCACGGTGTCGTCGGTGCGCTTGGGGTCGTAGACCGGATCGGCGTTGTCCAGGAAGTACGCCTTCAGCAGGTGGGCGGAGCTGACACCCTTGGGGCCGAACTTCAGCACGGCCACGTCGTCGATGCCCTTGGGCGCGTTGCCGACCTTCTTGACCTGGAACTTGCGGTTCCGGAAGTCGTCGGCGACGGCGCTCGCCCGGCCCGGCTCGTCGGTCGCGTTCAGGACGTTGATCTTGACGTCCTTGGTCTCGTGCAGGGTGACGTCGGCCAGCGGCCAGCCGTCCGGGCAGCTGCCCGCCGCGCCGGCCTTGCCCTGGCTGTCCCGGACGATCGCGGTGATCACGAACGCCAGCGCCAGGACCCCCAGCAGGCCGACGACGACGAGTGCTCGCACTCGCGCAAAACTCATCTGGGCGCTCCCCGGAGCTGAGGTGGGTGGTGGCGGCCGCCAACGATCGCGCTGACCGCCGGCCGTCGAATACGCCGCTGAGGTTAACGGTTGTCCGGCCGTCGCGTGGAAACAGTCCGACATGCCGGCGCGCCGACCGCGAACCGGGTACTACTACCCCTATCTTCGTGTCGCCTGAATCACATTGGGAACAACTTCGCGTGCGGGGGCGTACATCTCAGCCGCAAGGGCGGTATACATGCCTCGCCCAAGGGGGGGTAAGGTTCCGCGCTCGCAGGGGAGTGGCCCCAGCGGTCCCGACCCGTACGGTCCGCGGGTCGGGTGCCCGACACAAGTGGTTGCCGGCCAGCGGAACCGAAACAGCGTCGTCCGGCGTTACAACCGGAAGCGACAACATCGATATGGGAGAGTGACATCCGATGGCCACCGACTACGACGCCCCGCGTCGCGACGAGGTCGACCTCGGCGAGGACAGCCTGGAAGAGCTCAAGGCCCGGCGCGTCGACTCACAGTCGGGCGCGGTGGACGTCGACGAGGCCGAGGTCGCCGAGAGCTTCGAGCTGCCCGGTGCCGACCTGGCCGACGAGGAGCTCACTGTCAAGGTGCTACCGATGCAGCAGGACGAGTTCCGTTGTGCCCGCTGCTTCCTGGTCCACCATCGCAGCCAGCTGGCGGTCGAGCGCAACGGCGAGCTGATCTGCCGAGAGTGCGTCTGACACGCACGACACCGGCGGCGGCCTCCTGATCGGGGCCGCCGCTACCGGTGTAGGCGTGCGACGCCGGTGGGTACCTGCTTGACTCGTAGCGGGTAGCCACAGCACCGGGAGGTTCCACCCATGAGCGATCGAGGCGACACCACCGACGGCGGCGCGGACGACCTCGGCGCCACCGTCGCGGCGTTGACCGAGGACGACATCGCGCCGGCCCGGCGACGCCAACTACTCACCCGGATGGTGTCCCAGGCCCGCAGCCGGGGCATCTCCGACCTGTTCAAGCCCCGTGCCGCGGTGCGCTGGATGGTCGACACGGTGGCCGAGATAGCCCCGCACGTGCCGGTCCGGGACCTGGCCACCCTGCGTCGACACTTCCCCGGCCTGGACGACGCCGCCTTGGCCGAGCGACTGATCCGTAACGCCTCCCGCACCACGGCCGGGATCGGCGCGGCCGGCGGGGGAGTCGCCGCCGTCGAGTGGACGGTGGCGCCCACGCTGCTCTCCGCGCCTGTGCTGCTCGCCGCCGAGACCGTCGCCGTTGTGGCGGTGGAGCTGAAACTGATCGGTGAGCTGCACGAGATCCACGGCGTGTCGTTGCCCGACGCCGGCAGTCAGCGGGCGGTGGCCCTGGTGCACTCCTGGGCCACTCAGCGCGGGGTCAACCCGATGGTGCCCGGCGTGGGGGTCGGCGCGGTGCTCGGCACCGCCGCCCGCAAGGAGATGCGGGACATGCTGCTGCGGCGCTTCGGCCGCAACCTCACCACCCTCGGGCCGTTCCTCACGGGCGCGGCGGTGGCCAGCTTCCTGAACCGCCGGGCCACCCGCCAGATGGCCGACCAGCTCCAGGCGGACCTGCGTCGTCGCGGCATCGCCCGGCCGGCGTCACCGCCGGCCCTGCCCGGCCCGCCCACGGGCACCTGAGCGGGCCCTGGGCGGCGTTCAGCCCGGCTCGCCGGCCGTGGTGTCGGCGGGCCTGGTGTCGGCGGGCCTGGCGGCGTCCCGCGCGGCCAGCAGCGCCTCGGCCAACTCGACCGGACGCCGGCTGCTCACCACCCAGAACGGGGTCGGGTCGGCCGGGTCGTCGAGCACCACCTGCACCGCGCCGCTGATCCACGGCCGCTGCACCACGAAGGCGAGCGGGTCCGCGCCCACGCCCAGCACCTCACGACGCCCGGAGGCGTCCAACGGGACCACGTCGCCCACGAAGCGCGCCGGCAGCCGGGCGTCATCCACCCGCAGCTCACCGTCGACGACCGCCACCCCGATCCGGCCCAGCCACCACAGCCCGACGGCGGTGACCGGCAGCAGCACGGCGAAGGGCACCCAGGCGCGGGCGCCGGAGCCACCCATCCAGATCTCGACCGCCAGCAGTCCGGCGGCCACCAGGCTGATCAGCCACAGCCACCAGGGCAGGTCCAGCCGTTCGGCGTACGCCGGGCGGGCCGGAACCCCTGGCCGATCGGCGGACGGGGAGGGCGACATGCTCACTCCTGCGAGGGTACGGCGCACGGCGGGCCGGCCAACCGGCAGGATGGCAGGGTCACCGGAGACAACCGGACCGAAGAGGGGACCCGTGACCGACGTCGTACCCGTGCCCGTACGGCTGCTCGATGCCGAGCTGCCGATGCCCACGTACGCCCATCCCGGCGATGCCGGGGCCGACCTGGTGGCCGCCGCGGACGTGGAGCTGCCGCCCGGCGGCCGCGCCCTGGTGCCCACCGGCGTGGCCGTCGCCCTGCCGGACGGCTACGTGGGCCTGGTCCATCCCCGGTCCGGCCTGGCGGCCAGGCTCGGCGTGACGGTGCTCAACGCGCCCGGTACGGTCGACGCCGGCTATCGGGGTGAGATCATGGTCAACCTGATCAACCATGATCGGGACACGCCCGCGAAGATCTCTCGCGGGGACCGGATCGCCCAGCTCGTGATCCAGCGCGTGGCACGGGCGCGGTTCGAGCCGGTGGCCGAGCTGCCCGGGTCCACGCGTGGTACCGGCGGGCACGGTTCGACCGGTGGGCACGCTCAGCTGGTGCCGTCGCCGGCCGGCGGGCAGACGGAAGAAGTGGCAGGGTGATCGTGAACAGCGGAGGGTGGGCGCAGTGATCTTCTCCCGAAAGCGGGCCGACGCCGGGCGGCACACCCGCGACGAGCGGGGCACCGAGGTCCTCGACGAGGGCGGCGCGGCGGCGGCGCTGGTGCGCGGGCCGTACGACATCTCCGAGGTTGACGACGAGGTGCAGCGGCTCGACCTGGGCAGCCTGCACATTCCGGCGGTCGCCGAGGTGGAGGTGCGGGTGCAGGCCGACCCGCAGGGCGTGATCCAGCAGGTCGTGCTGGTGCACGGGGACAACGCGTTGCAGCTCGGCGTCTTCGCGGCCCCCCGGTCCGAGGGGATCTGGGACGAGGTGCGCGAGGAGATCCGGCAGTCGCTGCTGCGGGACGGCGCCTCCGCGCAGGAGGTCGACGGCGAGTACGGCACGGAGTTGCACGCCCAGGTACGGACCCCGGACGGCCCGACCAACCTGCGGTTCGTCGGCGTCGACGGGCCGCGCTGGATGGTCCGTGGCGTCTTCCAGGGGCCGGCGGCCACCGATTCGGCCAGCTCGGGCCCGCTCGCCGAGTGCCTGGAAGGCCTGGTGGTCGACCGTGGCCAGGAGGCGAAGCCGGTCCGTGAGCCGTTGCCGCTGCGACTGCCCCGCGAGATGGCCGACCAGGCCGAGGACGCGTCCAGCGAGCCCCGCCAGGTCTGAACGACCGCGTCCCGGCCCGCCGGAACCGACCCCGTCGGCGTACGATGGCGGGACGGTTCCGGCGTCGCCGGAGCCGGGCTGGTCCCGGCGAGCGTGGAGAGGGTGACGCGGAGGTCATGACGACCGACGAGAGCAAGGTGTCGCTGCGGCGCATCCTGCAACGGTTCACCGCCAGCGAGGCCGAGATCGACGCGCAGGAGCTGCGGCAGGAGAGCGCCGAGTGCGGTGGCGTCCTGGCCCAGCAGTGCTCCCGGGGCCAACTGGTCTCGGTCGCCGGTCGGCTGCGCACCGTGGTCTACACGCCGCGCACCAACCTGCCCACCCTGGAGGCCGACCTGTACGACGGCAGCGACGTCGTCACCCTGGTCTGGCTGGGCCGGCGGCACATCTCCGGGATCGAGCCGGGGCGGCACCTGACCGCTCGTGGCCGGGTGGCGATGCGCGACGACCGCAAGGTCATCTACAACCCGTACTACGAGCTGGACTCGCCGAAGTGACGGCGCCGGGGACGGAAGGCCGGTCATGACGACGGGACAGGACCGGGCGGCACAGCCGGAGACTCCTGCCGAGGACGACGAGGCGCTGCCGACGATCGCCGAGCAGATGGCCGACCAGCTCGGCGGCTGGCGTGGGCTGGTCGAGTCGAGCATCCCGGTGGTCGTCTTCGTGGTCGCCAACATCATCGGTGACCTGCGGCCCGCCGTGATCGCCTCGGTGGCCGTCGCGCTGCTGATCGCCGGGTTGCGGCTGGCTCAGCGCCGGCCGATCCGACATGCGGTCAACGGTCTGTTCGGCGTCGGCATCGGCGCCGCCATCGCGTGGCGTACCGGCGATGAGCGCGACTTCTACCTGCCCGGCATCCTGTACGGCATCGGCTACGGCATCGCCCTGCTGATCTCGGCGGCCGTCCGACAGCCCCTCGTCGGTTGGATCTGGTCGGTGCTGGTCGCCAAGGGCCGTTCCGAGTGGCGGACCGACCCGAAGTTGGTGCGCATCTTCACCCGGCTGACCGTGCTCTGGGGCGTGGTGTGGCTCGCCAAGGTGGGCGTGCAGGCCGGGCTCTACCTGGCCCACCAGGACACCGCGCTGGGCGTGGCCCGGTTGGCGCTGGGCTATCCGCCGTACGCGCTGTTGCTGCTCATCACCGTCTGGACGGTGCGCCGGGTCACCCGGGAGCCGCAGCCCACCCCGCTGCCCGGCGCCTGAGCAGGGCCGGCGCCGGGGCCGGGGCCGGCTCAGCGTGACCCGCGGGTCCGCTCGACGCTGTCCGGGCCGAGGATGACCGCGCGCACGTCGTCCTCCACCTCGGCCGTACAAACGAAGATCAACTCGTCGCCGGCCTCGATGGGGTCGTCCGGGCTGGGCACCAGGACACGCTTGCCGCGCAGGATCGCCACCAGGGCGGAGTCGCGGGGCAGCGGCACCGCGTGCAGGGGCTGACCGACGTACGGGGCGGTCGGCGGCAGGGTGATCTCGACCAGGTTGGCCTCGCCCTGCCGGAACGTCATGAGCCGGACCAGGTCGCCGACGGTGACCGCCTCCTCGACCAGGGCGGCCATCACCCGGGGCTTGCTCACCGCGACGTCGACGCCCCACTGCTCGGTGAAGAGCCACTCGTTCTCCGCCCGGTTGACCCGGGCGACCACGCGGGGCACCGCGAACTCGGTCTTGGCCAGCAGCGACAGCACCAGGTTGGTCTTGTCGTCGCCGGTGGCGGCGACCACCACGTCACAGCCGGCGACGTTCGCCTCCTCCAGGCTGGCCACCTCGCACGCGTCGGCGAGCACCCACTCGGCGGCGGGCACCCGGTCCGGTCGGAGCATCTTCGGTTGACGCTCGATCAGCATCACCTGGTGGCCGTTCTCGATCAGCTCCTGGGCGATCGAACGGCCCACGTTGCCGGCGCCGGCGATGGCGATCCGCATGGCTCAGTGCCCTCCTTCCGGCGGCGTCGCCGCCACCGCCGTGACCGCGGCCACGATGTCGTCGCTGACCAGCATGAACACCTGGTCACCCTCCTGCACGAGGGTGGACGCGGTGGGCAGCGTTCCGATGCCGAAGCGGATCAGGTAGGCGACCCGCGCACCCGAGGACTGCTCCAGCACGTGCACCGGGTGACCGATCCACTCCCGGTGCACCGGGACCTCGACGATCGACACGGTGCTGGTCGGGTCGCGGAAGATCTCCACGTTGCCCTCGGGCACCAGGTGCCGCAGCATCCGGTCGGCCGTCCAGCGCACCGTCGCCACGGTGGGGATGCCGAGGCGCTCGTACACCTGCGCCCGGCGCTGGTCGTAGATCCGGGCCGCGACCCGGGACACGCCGAAGGTCTCGCGGGCCAGGCGGGCCGAGATGATGTTGGAGTTGTCGCCGCTGGAGACCGCCGCGAAGGCGTCCGCCCGCTCGATGCCGGCCTGGCGCAGCACCTCGCCGTCGAAGCCCGCCCCGGTCACCGTGATGCCGGCGAAGTCGGGGCCGAGCCGGCGGAAGGCGTCGGCGTCCTGATCGATCACCGCCACCGAGTGTCCCCGGGACTCCAGGCTGTGGGCGAGGGTCGACCCGACCCGCCCACATCCCATGATCACGACGTGCACGCTGTCCCTCCCAAGGTGCGTACCGTTCCCGCTACCGGTGGCCTTCGAGTGCGAGCCTGCCACGTCCCGGTCGAGAGCGGGGACCGACCGTACCCCGCCGCCGTGCACGGCGATGATCGCCCACCCCCGCGTTCGCACCGTGGTGGTCGTACTCTTGGCGTTCGTGGCCAGTCCCACCTCGCTGCTGAAGCGGCTGCTCCTCGGTCGACCGTTCCGGTCCGACCGCCTGCAGCACACCCTCCTGCCGAAGCGCATCGCGCTGCCCGTGTTCGCCTCCGACGCGCTGTCCAGCGTCGCGTACGCGCCTGACGAGATCCTGCTGACCCTGTCGATCGCCGGGGCGTCGGCGTTCGTGTTCTCCCCGTGGATCGCCTTCGCGGTCGTCGTGGTGATGCTCACGGTGGTGGCCAGCTACCGGCAGAACGTGCACGCCTACCCCTCCGGCGGCGGCGACTACGAGGTGGCCACGGTCAACCTCGGCCCCAAGTTCGGCATCGGCGTGGCCAGCGCCCTGCTGGTCGACTACGTGCTCACGGTGGCCGTGTCCGTCTCCTCGGGGGTGGCCAACCTCGGCTCGGTGGTCCCGTTCGTGGCCACCCACAAGGTCATGATCGCGGTCCTCGCGGTGATCCTGCTGACCGCCGTCAACCTGCGCGGGCTGCGCGAGTCGGGTACCGCCTTCGCCATCCCCACCTACGGCTTCGTGATCGTGATGGGCGGAATGCTGCTCACCGGGCTGTTCCGCGTCTTCGTCCTGGGCGACGACCTCCGCGCGCCCAGCGCCGACCTGGTCATCCAGGCCGAGCACAGCGTGACCGGCTTCGCGCTGATCTTCCTGCTGCTGCGGACGTTCAGCTCGGGCGCGGCCGCGCTCACCGGCGTCGAGGCGATCTCCAACGGCGTCCCCGCGTTCAAGGCGCCGAAGAGCCGCAACGCCGCCACCACACTGCTGCTGCTGGGCGCGATCGCGGTGAGCCTGCTCGTCGGGATCATCTGGCTGGCCCGGCTGACCCACCTGCAGTTCGTCGAGGACCCCGCCCTGCAGATCGTCTCGGGCCCCGAGGGGTACGTGCAGAAGACGGTCACCACCCAGCTCGGCGAGACGGTCTTCGGCGCCGGCTCGATCCTGCTCTACGTGGTGGCCGGGATGACCGCGCTCATCCTCTTCCTGGCCGCGAACACCGCGTTCAACGGCTTTCCGGTGCTCGGCTCGATCCTCGCCCAGGACCGCTACCTGCCCCGCCAGTTCCACACCCGGGGCGACCGGCTGGCCTTCTCCAACGGCATCACGTTCCTCGCCCTCTTCGCGATCGTCCTGATCGTCGGCTTCCAGGCCGAGGTGACCCGGCTCATCCAGCTCTACATCGTCGGGGTGTTCGTCTCGTTCACCGTCTCCCAGGCCGGCATGATCCGGCACTGGAACCGGCGGCTGCGCACCGAGCGGGACCCGGAGGCCCGCAAGCGGATGCACCGCTCCCGGGCCATCAACACGTTCGGCATGGGCCTGACCGGCACGGTGCTGGTGATCGTCCTGATCACCAAGTTCCTGCTCGGCGCGTGGATCGCGATCGCCGCGATGGCGGTGATCTACGCGCTGATGCTGGCCATCCGCCGGCACTACGACCGGGTCGCCGCCGAACTGACCCCGCCGGACGAGAGCCGGGGCGTGCTGCCCGCCCGCAACCACGCGATCGTGCTGGTCAGCAAGCTGCACCAGCCGACGTTGCGGGCCATCGCGTACGCCCGGGCCACCCGCCCGGACACGTTGACCGCGGTGACCGTCAACGTGGACGAGAAGGACACCCGCGACCTGCAGGCCGACTGGGAACGGCGGGAGATGGCGATCCCGCTCACCGTCGTCGACTCGCCGTACCGGGAGATCACCCGACCGATCCTGGACTTCGTCGCCTCCACCCGCCGTACGTCGCCGCGCGACGTGGTCACCGTCTTCATCCCCGAGTACGTGGTGGGGCGCTGGTGGGAGAACCTGCTGCACAACCAGAGCGCGCTGCGCCTCAAGGGCCGGCTGCTCTTCGAACCGGGGGTCATGGTGGTCAGCGTGCCGTGGCAGCTCGCCTCGACCGCCAGCAAGAACCTGGACCGGCTCGACGCCACGCTCTCCAACACTCCGGCGCGTGGACCCCGGGGCACCGTGCCGGCGGCGGTGGCCGCGCCGCCGCCCGGCGAGGCCACCCCGGCGGGCGGCGAGACGCTGGGAGAGAGCCGTGACTGAGCGCACGACCGCGGGTACGGCTGCGGCCACGGCCCCGGCCTCGGCATCGGCATCGGCCTCGGTTTCGACGGCCGAGCGGGGCCTCGGCGAGGCGGAGCGGGTCGAACTGACCGTCGACGCGGTGGCCCCCGGCGGGCACTGTGTCGCCCGGGTGGACGGGCAGGTGGTGTTCGTCCGCCACGCGCTGCCCGGAGAACGGGTGATCGCCGAGGTCACCGAGGTGCACCGGGGGTTCGTCCGGGCCGACGCCGTGACCGTGCTGGACCCCTCGCCGGACCGGGTGCAGCCGCCCTGCCCGTACGCGAAGCCGGGCGCCTGCGGCGGGTGCGACCTGCAACACGTCGCCCCGGCCGCGCAGTTGGCCTGGAAGACCGCCGTGGTGCGGGAGCAGTTGGCCCGTCTCGGCGGGCTCACCGACGTCGAGCTGGATCGGCTCGGCGTGCAGGTGGAGGCGCTCCCGGGCGGACCGCTCGGCTGGCGTACCCGGGTCCGCTACGCGGTCGACGCCGCCGACCGGGCGGGCCTGCTCAAACACCGCTCGCACGAGGTCGTGCCGATCGACCGTTGCCGCATCGCCCACCCGGCCATCCAGCAGCTTGCGGTGCTCAGTCCGGCCGGTGCGCGCTGGCCGGCAGCGGAGGCGGTGGAGACCGTCGTCAGCGGCGGCGGGGACGTGAGCGTCGCCGAGGTCCGCGACGGGGCCGTCACCCCGGTGAGCGGGCCCACCGAGGTCCGTGAGGTGGCCGCCGGGCGGGACTGGGCGCTGCCCGCGTCCGCGTTCTGGCAGGTGCACCCGGCGGCGGCCGACACGCTGAACACGGCCGTGCTGGAGCTTCTGGACCCCCGACCGGGCGAGGTCGCCTGGGACCTCTACGGGGGCGCCGGGCTGTTCGCCGCCGGGCTGGCCGCCCGCGTCGGCGCGTCCGGTCGGGTGACGTTGGTGGAGGCCTCCGCGCAGGGTGTCGCCGCCGCCCGGGAGAACCTGGCCGACCTGCCCCGCGTCGAGGTCGTGTCGGCGCGGGTGGAGACCGCGCTGGCCCGCCGACGGATCACCGGCCCGGTCGACGTGGTGGTGCTCGACCCGCCGCGCTCCGGCGCCGGCGCCCCGGTGGTGCGCGCCCTGGCCGCCGCCGGTCCACGGGCGGTCGCGTACGTGGCGTGTGATCCGGCGGCCTTCGCCCGGGACGTCCGCACCTTCGCCGAGCTGGGCTGGCGGCTGACGGCGCTGCGCGGCTTCGACCTGTTCCCGATGACCCAGCACGTCGAGTGCGTCGGACTACTGCTGCCGCCAGCCTGACCAGGTGCTCAGCGGGCTGCTCCGCGGCAAGCGGCTCGGGCCAGGCTGCGGAGTACCGGGCGGCCGATAGACTCTCCGGTCATGAGCGTTGAAGAGGACACGGCCAACCACGGTCGGCTGCTGGAGACGGTCCGAGGTCCGCAGGACGTCAAGCGGATGTCCGGCGAGGAGCTGGATGTGCTCGCCGCCGAGATCCGGGACTTCCTGATCGCCAAGGTCTCCCGCACCGGCGGGCACGTCGGGCCCAACCTCGGCGTGGTCGAGCTGACGCTGGCCATGCACCGCGTCTTCGACTCCCCCCGGGACCGGCTCCTGTTCGACACGGGCCACCAGGCGTACGTGCACAAGATCCTCACCGGGCGGCAGGCCGGCTTCGACAAGCTCCGCCAGCGCGGTGGCCTCTCCGGCTACCCCAGCCAGGCCGAGAGCGAGCACGACCTCATCGAGAACTCGCACGCCTCCACCGCGCTCTCCTACGCCGACGGGCTGGCCAAGGCGTACGCCCTGCGCGGTGAGCAGCGCAGCGTCGTGGCCGTGGTCGGCGACGGCGCGCTCACCGGCGGCATGTGCTGGGAGGCGCTGAACAACATCGCCACCGCCGGCAACTCGCTGGTCATCGTGGTCAACGACAACGGCCGGTCCTACTCGCCCACCATCGGCGGGCTGGCCGACCACCTCTCCTCGCTGCGACTCAACCCGGGCTACGAGAAGGTCCTCGACACGGTCAAGGACGCCCTCGGCTCCACCCCGTTGGTCGGCAAGCCGATGTACGAGGTGCTGCACGCGGTCAAGAAGGGCATCAAGGACGCGGTCGCCCCGCAGGCCATGTTCGAGGACCTGGGCATCAAGTACGTCGGCCCGGTGGACGGGCACGACGTGGCGGCCGTCGAGTCGGCCCTGCGCGCGGCGAAGAACTTCGGCGGCCCGGTGATCGTGCACGCCGTGACCCGCAAGGGGTACGGCTACCGTCCGGCCGAGGAGGACGAGGCGGACTGCCTGCACGGCCCGAGCAGCGCCTTCGACGTGGAGACCGGCACGCTGCTGGCCGCACCCTCGGTGAAGTGGACCCACGTCTTCGCCGACGAGCTGCTGGCCATCGCCGACGATCGGCCCGACGTGGTGGGCATCACCGCCGCCATGGCCGAGCCGACCGGCATCGCCAAGCTGGCCCGCAAGTACCCCGAGCGGGTGTACGACGTGGGCATCGCCGAGCAGCACGCCGCCACCTCGGCGGCCGGCCTGGCGCTCGGTGGCCTGCACCCGGTGGTCGCCGTCTACGCCACGTTCCTCAACCGTGCCTTCGACCAGGTCCTGCTGGACGTGGCGATGCACAAGCTGCCGGTGACCTTCGTGCTGGACCGGGCGGGCATCACCGGCCCGGACGGCCCCAGCCACTACGGCATCTGGGACATGTCGGTCTTCGGGGTGGTGCCCGGTCTGCGGATCGCCGCTCCCCGTGACGCCGTCACCCTCCGCGAGGAGCTGCGCGAGGCGGTCGCCACCGACGACGGCCCGACGGTCCTGCGCTTCCCGACCGGCGCGGTCGCCGCGGACCTTCCGGCGCTGCGCCGGGTCGGCACCGTCGACGTGCTGGCCGAGTCGGCGCGTACCGACGTGCTTCTCGTCGCCGTCGGTTCCTTCGGCCAGATGGGCATGGAGGTCGCCGCCCGGGTCGCCGAGCACGGCTACGGCGTCACCGTGGTCGACCCCCGCTGGGTGCGTCCGGTCCCGGCCGAGCTGGTCGACATGGCCGCCCGCCACCGCCTGGTGGTCACCGTCGAGGACGGCGTCCGCGTCGGCGGTGTCGGCGACGCTATCGGCCAGGCGATGCGCGACGCCGACGTCCGGGTGCCGCTCAAGGACCTGGGCGTACCGGCCGACTGGCACCCGCACGGCACCCGCGCGCAGATCCTCGCCGACCTCGGCCTGACCGCGCAGGACGTGGCCCGTGACGTCACCGGCTGGATCTCCCGCCTGGACGCCACCCCGGACCACCTGACCCCCACCAGCAACACGGCCGCCCAGAACTAGCCCCGGCTCCACCGACGGCGGGCGCCCCCAGGGGCTGCCCGCCGTCGTGCGTCCGCGCCACCCCGGCCGCGTCCCCGCGCGACCTCCCACCCTCCCGCCCTCCCGCCACCCTCCCACCCTCTCGCCGCGCGCCGATCTTGCACTTTCGGTTGTCGAAGCGCACCCTTTTGCGCCTTGTGTCGCAGCAGAAAGTGCAAGATCGCCGGGGCAGGCCGGGGCGGGCCGGGGCGGGCCGGGGCGGGCCGGGGCGGGCCGGGCGGGGTGGGGCGGGGTGGGGTGGGGTGGGGGTTAGCGGTGGGGGCTTACTGAGCGGTAGTGGGTTTTGTCGGTGTTGGCGAGGCTGTAGGTCTGGGTGTGGGACGGCTCCGGCACGACCACCAGGCCGGGGCGTTCCACCAGCAGCGGGGTGCCCGGCGGCACGGAGAGCGAGCTGTCCCGGGTGGCCCGCCAGCTGAGCACCAGCAGCGGCTGGTTGGGGATCGGAAGCTGGTACGTCTGCAACGGGGTGGCCCGGTCGGCCGGCGACACCACCGGGGCGCTCCCGTCCGCCGGCCGGTAGACGACGGCGGTCATCGTGCCGGCGTCGGTGTCCCAGCTGAGCTGCTGCAACTCGGCCGGCTCGCCGCCGCCGAGCGCCACCTCGCCGAGCGACCGGACCGAGAGCTTCGCCATCGGCCAGGACGTCGGTACCGACTTCGGCGCGTCCCGGTCGCCGATCCGGCGCGGAATGCTGCCGAAGGGGCCCCGCTCGCCGGCCAGCACACAGGTGTCCAGGCCGGTGAGCGCGCGGCGGCCGGCGCCGGACTCGTCCCGTACCAGCGGATAACGCGGGTCGGTCGTGCCGGTGCCCAGGTCGAGCAGCCGGTCGGCGGCCCGCCCCCGGGGCAGTGACTCGGTGGCGCGCAGGGTCGCCGTCACGCCGACAGCGGTGCAGGCTGGCACGTCGACCGGGGCGCTGAGGCCGTCGGTGACGGCCAACGCCCGACCCTGCGGCCCGAGCAACTGCTGCACCCGGGCCGAGACCAGGTAGCGCCGACCGCCGGCCGTCTGGACCGGCAGCACGTCGGAGTAGACCAGGTAGCCGGGGTCGGTGTACTCGGTGGCGCGGCTGATCGCGTACCGGCCGCCGTCACCGGTGAGTTGCAGCAGCCAGGACGCGCTCTCGCCCGGCACGTCGGCCGCGACCAGGGCAACCGGGGTCCCGTCGACGCGTCCGGAGAAGAGGATGCCGGACGATGGCAGGTGCGCCCGGTCGTCGTCCGGTGACCGCCAGTCGCGTACCGCCTCGGTGACCGCCGTCGTCGCTGCGGCGTCGCCGGACAGATCGCCCCGGGGCGGCCACACGGCCAGCGTGCCGTCGAGGCTGTCGTACCCCACCCGCAGGTCGCGAGGCGCGCGGTCCGCGACGGGACCGCACGCGGTGCTGACCAACAACGCCGTCAGCAGGGCGGCGAGCATCCTGCCGTGCCGGCGGCCCGGAGTCACCTGATCCGCCCCCGATCGCCTCGCCGTCGCTGTCGGAAAGCGCCATAGTACGAGATGTCCGATGCGACGCCGCCGCTGGCCGGTTCCTCGTCCGCCACAATGGACATCACCGGGGCTTTAGTGCCCTTTTCGCCACTCGGGTAGACTCCGCCGACTGTGACGCCTGCCGAGTCCCGCGCCCTCGCTTCCCGGGCCAGGTCCGTCGGGGCGCCCGGCGACTCCGCCGCCCTGACCGACCGGGTCGACACCGCCCCGGCCCCGGTGACCTCGACCGCGCCCGAAACAACCGCGCCGGCCCAGGCCGTGCCGCACGAGGTCGCGGTGGACCAGGCCGCGCTGGCCCAGGCCGCGCCGGCCCAGGTCGCGCTGGACCAGGTCGTGCCGCACGAGGTCGACCGGGACGAGACCGGGGCGGCGACCACCGCGCCGGACGGGACGGTCCCGGCGTCCGGGCCGAGGCGGAGCCGTTGGGCCCGCTGGACCCGACGGCGGCAACACCTGGCGGTCGGGGCGCTGTTCCTGCTCGCCGCCCTCTGGGTGACCAGCCGGCTCTGGCTGGACCCGGCCGGCCGGGTGGCGTCGCTCTACACCGGTGACCCGGCTCAGGTGCAGTTCTTCCTCGCCCACTCGGTACGGGTGGTGCTGCACGGTGAGTACCCGTTCTACACCGAGCAGTTCAACTACCCCGACGGCGTCAACCTGATGGCCAACACGGCGGTGCTGGCGCTGGGCATCCCGATGGTGCCGGTGACCCTGCTGTTCGGTCCGGCGGTGTCCTTCGTGGTGCTGGTGACGCTCGGCCTCGCCGGCACCGCCATGGCCTGGTATCTCGTGCTCCGCCGCCACCTCGTGCGTACGCCGCTCGCGGCGGCCGTCGGTGGCTGGTTCTGCGGCTTCTCCCCGGCGATGCTCTCGCACGCGAGTTGGCACCCGAACATCATCAGCCAGTTCCTGCTGCCGTTCATCGTCTGGCGGGTCCTGGTGTTGACCCGTTCGCGCCGGCCGGTCCGCGACGGCGCCCTGCTGGCTCTGCTCGTCACCGCGCAGGCGTTCATCAACGAGGAGATCCTGCTCTTCACGGCGCTGGCCTGCGGGATCTTCCTGATCGCTGTGGTGGTCCAGGAGCCGGACCGTTGGCGGGCGGCGTGGCGACCGCTGGCCGCCGGTCTCGCCGCCTGCGCGCTGCTGGCCGGGGCCCTGCTGGCGTACCCCCTGTACGTGCAGTTCGTCGGGCCGATGGCGTACCACGGGCTCAGCGACGCGGTGCAGGACTACGGCAACGACATCGCCGCCTTCTTCGCGCCCGGCTCGGCCACTCTCGGCGGCAACCAGCGGGCCAACGTCAATCTGGCGCCCAACTACTCGGAGGAGAACGCCTTCTTCGGCTGGAGCCTGTCGATGCTCGCCGTCGGCGTCGTGGTCTGGCTGCGTCGGGAGATGCTCGTCCGGGCGCTCGCCGTGACCGGCGCGTTCTTCGCCCTGCTCTCGCTCGGTGAGCAGATCTCCTGGTGGGACCGGGACCTGGTCACCGGGCCGTGGGAGCTGCTGGTGCACCTGCCCCTGCTGGACGCGGTGGTGCCCACCCGGTTCGGTCTGATCACCACGGTGGTCATCGGTCTGCTGCTCGCGATCGCCGTCGAGCGGGCCTGGGCGCTGCGGCCGGCCGACCGACGTACCGTCCGGACGCTCACCGCCGCCGGCCTGGCGTTCGCGCTGCTGCCGATCGCTCCGATGCCGCTGCGGATGGTCTCCCGGCCCCCGGTGCCGGAGTTCATCACCGCCGACCGGTGGCGGGCGTACGTCGGTCCGGACCAGACGCTCGTGCCGATCCCGGTGCCCAGCATGGGCAACACGCACGGCATGCGCTGGGCGGCGGCCACCAACCTCGACTTCAAGATCCCGGGTGGCTACTTCCTCGCCCCCCGCAACGGCAACACCGGTGACCCTGGCCGGTTCGGCGGACGACCCAGCGGAGTGGGCCAACTGCTGGAGGAGGTGGCGACCACCGGTCGTACCTCCAAACTGGACGACCGGCAGCGCCGGCGCTTCACGGACGAGCTGCGGCACTGGCGGGCGGCGATCCTCGTACTCCCGGTCCGTCAGCAGAACGCCGAGCCGTTGCGGCGTACCGTCGAAGAGCTGGTCGGCCCCGGCCGCCAGGAGTTGGACGTCTGGGTGTGGGATGTCCGGACGCTGACCGACCGCTCGGTCTGATGACCACGGGAACGGCGCCGTCGACGACGCCGGCCGATTCCCCGACCGCGCGCCCGCCACGAGCGGCGTGGCTGCCG
The DNA here is from genome assembly GCF_040656575.1 of Micromonospora sp. NPDC049801. Taxonomy (NCBI): domain Bacteria; kingdom Bacillati; phylum Actinomycetota; class Actinomycetes; order Micromonosporales; family Micromonosporaceae; genus Micromonospora; species Micromonospora sp. NPDC049801. The sequence continues at coordinate 225,652 of NZ_JBFAMS010000004.1, forward strand.
GACGCGCTGGTGGTCGCGGGCTACCTGACGCTGGCCGCGGTGCTGACCAGCCGGCAGTGGGGCCATCCTCAGCGGCTCTTCCACCAGGCCGGTGACCAGGTGCTCTTCGAGTGGATGCTGGCCCACGCGGCGCACGCCGTGGTCGCGGGGGAGAACCCGCTCTTCAGCGCCGCCCTGAACGCGCCGTACGGCGTCAACCTGATGGCGAACACGTCGGTGCTCGGCCTGGGCGTGCCGCTGGCCCCGGTCACGCTGCTGTTCGGCTCGCAGGTGGCGTTCTGTGTGGCGGTGGTCGGCTGCCTCGCCGGCACCGCCACGGCCTGGTACGCGCTGCTGCGCCGTCGGCTCGTCTCCGCCCGTTCCGCGGCGGCGCTCGGCGGGCTGGTCTGTGGATTCGCCCCCGGCATGGTCGCCCAGGCCGGCGCGCACCTGCACGTGGCCGCCCAGTTCCTGCTGCCGGCGATCCTCGCCCTGGTGTTCCGGGCGGGCACCGGCCGGTCGGCGGTGTGGCGGCCCGGTGTCGGCCTCGGGCTGCTGCTCGTCTGGCAGGTCTTCATCGGCGAGGAGGTGCTGGTCTTCCTGGCGCTCGCCGCCGGGGTGTTCGCGCTGGGCTACGCCCTGGCCGATCGGGCCGCGGCCCGTCGTCTCGTGCCGGCCCTCCTCGGCCGGCTCGCGGTGGCGGCGGTGGTCGGCGCGGTGCTGCTGGCGTACCCGCTGTGGTTCCAGTTCCACGGCCCGCAGCACTACACCGGGATGGCCTTCGCCGCGCACGGCTTCCAGCTCGACGCGGCGTCGTTCACCGCCTCGGCCCGGCAGACGGTGCTCGGGGACGACTGGCTGCCGGGTCTGCTCTCACCGAACCCGACGGAGGAGAACTCGTTCTTCGGACCCGGGCTGCTGGTCCTCGCCGTCGTGGTTGTGGTCTGGCTGTGGCGACGACCGCTGGTCCGCGCCCTGGCCGGCTGCGGTGTGGTCTTCGCCCTGCTGTCGCTCGGCACCGACCTGCGGGTGGACGGCAGCGCCACCGGCATCCCGGGCCCGTACCGGCTCGTCGCCGGGCTGCCGCTGCTCGACCTGGCGGTGCCGGCCCGGTTCGCGCTGGTCTGCGTGCCGGTGCTCGGCGTCCTGGTGGCGCTCTTCGTGGACCGCGTCGCCGGGGCCCGCCGGACGGCCGTGCCGGGCCTGCCGGTACGGCTGGTGTGGGCGTCGGCGGTGGCCGCCGCGTTGCTGCCGCTGACGCCGACTCCGATCCGGGTTGTTCCGGTCCCGCCGGTGCCGGCCTTCGTCGCCGAGGGCGGATGGCGAACGCTGGTGCCGCCCGGACGGACCGTGGTGGGCCTGCCTCCGGTCACCGGCGCCGCGCTGAGCCCGGTCATGCTCTGGTCGGCGCGCGCCGGGCTGTCGTTCGACGCCCCCGGCGGGTACTTCATCGGGCCGAGCGGGCCGGACGACCCGGCGGCCCGCTGGGGCGCCCCGGACCGGCCCACCGCCCTGCTGCTGCGCCGGGTCGCCGAGACCGGCCTGACACCGGTGCTGAGCGCGGCCGACCGCCGCCAGGCCGTCAAGGATCTGCGGCACTGGCGAGCGGCGGTCGTGGTACTCGGCCGGCTGCCCAACGGCGACGCCGTCCGGCGGACGGTCGATGACCTGCTCGGCGCGGGCCGCCCGGTCGACGGCGGGTGGATGTGGGACGTGCGGCCCCTCGTCGGTTGATCAGCCCACCAGGGCGCGGACGTCCCAGACCCAGACGTCGTCGACCCGCTGCGGCGGCCCGAGCAGCGCGGTGACCAGCTCGCGCAGCACCGCCTCGCGTGGGTGGGCGCCGAGCACCACCACCGACGCCCGCCAGAACCGCAGGTCCTCGACGGCCTGCCGCCGGTTCTCGTCGGTGAGCGGGGGCAGGACCCCCGCGTCCATGGTGGAGTAGATGAGGCTGCTGGTCGGTCGGTTCGGCGCGCCGAAGACACCTTCGCCCAACTCGTTCGGGCCGATGAAGTAGCCGCCCGGAATGGGGAACTCCTGCTCGGTCAGGGCACTCCAGCGCAGCGTCGGCAGACCGTGCACGTTGCTCGGGATCGGCACCGGCACGAGGGTCCGGCCCGCCGGCACGTACGGTCGCCAGCCGCCCGCGGTGATGAAGTGCGGCGGCGGGTCGATCTGCTGCGCGGGCAGCGGCCGGGGGAACAGCGGCAGCAGGGCGACGGCGACCGCCGCGTACCCCAGGGGTCGCAGCCACCGTCGGCGCGGCGCGACCGGCGCGGCGGCCGGCTCCCCGGCGCGCGGGGCCGGCGCGAGGCCCGCGCGGGCCTGCCGGGCCGCCGCGTCGCAGAACAGCGCCAGCAGTACGCCCACCGAGGCGGCGACCACCAGCGCCAGCCGGGTCGGCATCATCATCTCGACCAGCGGCAGATCGTCCGACACGTACGACCACGGGCCGGGGATGTCGGTCTCCACCCCGTCGAAGCGCACCCACGGCCCGATCGAGGCCACGGTGAACACCACGACGAGCACCGCGACGACCCGGGCGGCGAGCGAGCGGCGTACCAGCAGCGCCAGGGCCACCAGCGAGAGCAGTACCAGCGGCCAGCCGAACCAGGTGTTCTGCTCGGTCAGCCCAATCGTCTTCTCGATCGCCGGGTCACCCGCCCAGGTGTCCCTGGCGAAGGAGACGAAGGCGACCAGATCCTCGCCCCAGTTGTGGAAGACGCCACCCTGCAGGCCCCGGTAGGACTGGGGGCCGTCGAACTGGAACCAGATCGGGTACGCCGTGAGCGTCAGGGCCAGCCCACCGGCCACCCCCATCCCGGCCAGGAACGTCCCGGCCATGGCGCGGGTGGCCCGGGGCCGCTGTACCGCGTACGCCAGCACGACGACGAGGCAGGCCAGCGCGGTGAGGAGCAGCATCTCCTCGTTGATGAAGATCTGGTACGCCACCAGCGCGCCGAGCGCCAGCCCGTTGCGCCGCCACCGGCCCGGCTCGCCGAGGCGCAGCACCCGCACCACGATCAGCGGGAGCAGGAAGTTGGAGACGAAGTTGGGTTGGCCGTTGGCGTGGTGGATGATGCCCGGCGCGAAACCGAGGAAGGCCCCGCCCACGAAGGCCGCCGCCCGCGAGCGCACCAGGTGCCGCGAGAGCATCCAGTACGCGGTGCCGGCGGTGGCGGCCAGGGCCCCGCCCAGGTAGAGGGCGTACATCACCTGCGGGCCGAGCAGCATGGTGAGCGGGGCCAGCGGCAGCGTCACCCCGAGCAGCGAGGTGTTGGCCATCATGTTCACCCCGTCCGGGGCGTTCTGCCGGGCCGTGAACAGCGGGTTCTCCAGGTGCCGCAGCGAGTACGCGCCGTGCGCGAACAGCCACTCGAACCAACTGTGGTCGGTGGGCAGGTGCGACGAGACCCGACCGGTCACGTCCCCCCAGTAGTTGAGGCAGACGAAGACGCCCAGCACCACATAGGCTCCGAGGGCCAACAGGTCGGCTCGGGCCGGGCGACGTCGAGGCCGCCGTGTCGGCTCGACCTCGGCCGACGTGGGGTCGGTCACGGAATTCAGCGAGGGGTCTACCACCGGCACAGCCACGACGCGCCATCGTACAGGCGAGGATGCGTCGCTTTTGCCGGGCCGGTACGCCCACGGCCGGTTTGCCGGGCCGCACCCGGTCGGTTGCGCCGGCGATGGAGGGACGGTCCTTGTCGATCATCGAGCTGGGCGAGATCCGGGACGAGCCTCCGTCGCTGCCGCCGGTCCGCCCGCCGCGCGCCGCCGGCCGCCCCCTGCGTACCGTGGCCGTGCTGCTGCTTGCCCTGGTCACCCTCGCTGGCGCGACACCGGTCCGGCACCGTGCCGTCACGTCGGTGCCGACCGCGCCGGGCGCCTCGGCGTACCTCACCGAGGATGGCGTCGTGGTGGTCGACGCGTCCACGCCCACCGGGGACCGGTACCTAAGCGTCTACGACCAGGCCGGGCCGGCGGGCGGAGACGGCGTACGGCGTCGGTGGCGCGCGGCGCTGGAGCGCAGCGGTGACTACGTGACCGTGTGGATCCAACGCGAAATGCTGCTGGCGGTGGGTGTCAGCGTCGCCAGCGGTGTGTTGGAGACCACCGCCTACGACGCGCAGACCGGCCAGCGGCGCTGGCGTCACCCGGGGATCGCCCAGCGGGCGACCGACGGGGGCATGCTCCTCGCCAACGACACGGGCGACGCGCTGGGCACGGTGAGTCGGGTGACGCCCGACACCGGCCGGCTCCTGTGGTCGGTGCCGGTTCCGTTCGGTGGCACCGAATTCCACCGGCAGGGCGGGCAGGTCGACCAGATCGTGTTCGTCCAGCCGACCGGTGAGGTGCAGGTGTACGACGCCGACACCGGGGACCTGCGACACAGCGTCGACACGTTGCCCGGTGATCGCTCGGCGTTCCAGCGGGTGCAGGTCGTGGACGACCTGGTGCTGCTCGTACCACCCGGCAGCACCGAGCTGGTCGCCTTCCGGCTGCCCGCGATGGAGCGGGCCTGGACATCGCCGGTGCCGCTGGTGGCCTGGGCGGTACCGTGCGCGGATCTGCTGTGCGCGGTCCAGCAGACCGGCGGCATCCAGACCATCGAGCCCGCCACCGGCGCGGTCCGCTGGTCGGACCCGGGGCCGGACATGCTGGTGGACGTCCGGCGGGACAGGCTGCTGGTGGCCACGTCCGAGCAGCAGTACGCGGTGCGCGACGCGCGGACCGGACGGGAACGCGCCGAGTTGGGCCGGTGGCAGCTCGTGAACCAGGTACGCAGGGAGGACGCGCTGCTCGGCGTACACCCGACGTCCGACGGTCGGCTCGTCGTGGCCGAGCTGGACCTCACCGCCGGCCGGACGCGGATTCTGGACGTCCTGCCGGAGGTGGCGGGCGGGTGTCAGTCGGCGCGGCCCGTCCTGCTCTGCCGACGGCTCGACGGCTCGACGGCACTCTGGAGGTTGTCCCGGTGAGCGATGCGGTGATCGACCTCGGGGAGCTGCGGGACGGGTCGGACCCCGATCCGCTGCCCCGCCCACCGTGGAGGAGGGGGCGTCGGACCCGCACCGCGCTCGTCGCGCTGCTGGTGCTCGTCGGCCTCGCCGCGTCGACGCCGACCGCCCCGCGTGAGGTGGTGACGCTGCCGGCCGGGCCGGGCGCCGACGCGCTGGTCACTGACGATCTGCTCGTCCTCGTGGAACCGCTGTCCGAGCCGGGACAGCGGCAGGTCCGGGCCACCCGCCTGCCCGGCGGCGAGCTGGCCTGGCGGGCGTCCCTACCGACCGAGGGCCGGTACTGGGGGGTCGCGCAGCAGGGCGAGACGCTGCTGGTCACCGGCCACGAGGTCGGCGCGGACGGGCAGGGGACGCTCACCATCGCGTTGGACCGCCAGACCGGGGCGTACCGGTGGCAGCAGCCCGGCAACGCCACCGGGCTCTCCGACGGCGCTCTGCTGCTGTGGTCGGCGGGCGAGAACGGTGGCGCGCTGCGCGCCGTCGATCCGTGCTGCGGCACGGTGCGCTGGCAGATGTCCGTCGATCCCGGCGTCGACCTGTCGTTCCACGAGGGTGGGTACGGGGTGGACCGTCTGGTGCTGCGCCACCCCGACGGGCCGACCGAGATCCGCGAGGCGGCCACCGGCGTCGTCCTGGCCCGTGCCGACGTCCGCCCGCCCGGCGGTTCGGGCGCCGTGTCCGTGCAGCCGCTGGGCGACCTGCTCGTCACCATCGGTGGCCGTACCGCCATGATCACCGCGTACGGCCTTGACGACCTGCGGCAGCGCTGGAGCGTCCCGTCCGGCGAGGCGATGTTCGCCAGCGACTGCGGTGTCGTCATCTGCGTGCAGACCCGCTCCGGCGGCGTACGGACGATCGACGCCGCGACCGGTGTGCCGCGCTGGAGCGACGACCGCTGGGGATGGGTCTGGCCGTCCGCCGGTCGGCTGCTCGCCAGTTCGGTGGGCAGCTCCCCGCCGGGCGTCGAGAATCTCGTCGTGCTCGACGCGCCGACCGGCCGGGTGCTCGCGGAGCTGGGACGGTGGGAGGTGGCGCAGTACGCCTCCGACGGTCCTCTGATCGGTGTACGCCGACACCCGGGCGGCGGGCTGCTCGTCGCCCGGCTGGACGTCCGTGCCGGGACCGTGCGCACGTTGGACGTGCTGCCGGGGGCGGGCGGGGAGTGTCAGACCCTCACCGGTCAACTGCTCTGCCGGCGGCGGGACGGCGACTTCGGGTTGTGGCGGCTGCCAAGCTGACCACCGGCGGCCCCACGAGGGAGGATTGCTTGCCCGCCGGCACTAGGTTGTCGGTGGTCAGCAGCGAGGAGGCCGGGATGCGGGTACTGGTGGTCGAGGACGAACGCAACCTCGCCGACGCGATCGCGCGCGGGTTACGCAAGCGGGGCATGGCGGTCGACGTGGCGTACGACGGTGACGCCGGCCACGAGGCGGCGTTCGTCACCCGGTACGACGTGGTGGTCCTCGACCGCGACCTGCCCGGCGTGCACGGCGACCAGATCTGCGCCGACCTCGCCGCCTCCGGGGCGCTGACCCGGGTGCTCATGCTGACGGCGAGCGGCACCGTGGCCGACCGGGTGGAGGGGCTGCAACTCGGCGCGGACGACTACCTGCCCAAGCCGTTCGCGTTCGACGAGCTGGTCGCCCGGGTGCAGGCGCTGGGTCGGCGGGCCACCCCGGCCGCGCCGCCGGTGCTCGAACTGGCCGACCTGGTGCTCGACCCGGCCCGCCGGGTCGCCACCCGCGCCGGTGTGCCGGTGGACCTGACGAACAAGGAGTTCGGCGTGCTCAGCGAGCTGCTCAAGGCCCGCGGCGCGGTGGTGTCCAGCGAGGAGCTGCTGGAGCGGGTCTGGGACGCCAACACCGACCCGTTCACCACCATCGTCCGGGTGACCGTCATGACCTTGCGCAAGAAGCTCGGCGATCCGCCGTTGATCGAGACGGTGGTGGGGGCGGGCTACCGCACCGCCGAGGTGCTGCCGTGAGCCGGCCGGCACGGCTGCGGCCCACCCTGCGGCTGCGGTTGACGCTGCTCAACGGCGTACTGCTGGTCGGCGCGGGCGCGATCCTGGTGCTGCTGGCCTGGCTGCTGGTGCGCGACGCGCTGCGGCCCACCGATGAACTGCTGCCCGGCACGACCGTGCTGCTTGCCGACGGCGGCGAGTTGGACGCCGCCCAGTGGCAGCGTCAACTCGTCGACTCCGCCTCCGGGGAGTTGCTGGCCAAGGGCCTGGTCGCGCTGTTGGCGATCAGCGTGGTGGGGGTCGCTGGCGCGTACGCGGTGGCCGGCCGGGCGCTGCGACCCCTGCACCAGGTCACCGCGACCGCCCAGCGGCTCGGTGAGGCGACCCTGGACCAGCGCATCGGCTACTCGGGCGCGGACGACGAGGTGGCCGAGCTGGCGAAGACGTTCGACGCGATGCTGGACCGGATCGCGTCCGCGTTCGAGGCGCAGAAGCGATTCGTGGCGAACGCCTCGCACGAGCTGCGTACCCCGCTCGCCGTCATGCGGACCGAGATCGACGTGACGCTCAGCGACGACGACGCGGACGCCGCCGAGTACCGCCGGATGGCGACCGTGGTGCGGGACGCCTCGGAGCGCGCGAACAGCCTGGTGGACGCGCTGCTGGTGCTGGCCCGCAGCGAGGCCCAGGCCGGGGGTCGGCTGGGCCGGCGCAGCGAGTGCGACCTGGCCACGGGCACCGCCAACGCGTTGTCCGCGATGCGCCGCGAGGTCGACCGGATCGGCCTGCGGGTGCAGACGTCACTGGAGTCCGCCCCGGTGGTCGGCGACCCGGGGCTGCTGGACCGGTTGGCCGGCAACCTGATCGAGAACGCCGTCCGCTACAACCACCTGCACGGCCGGCTGTGGGTACGGACGGGCACCGACGGCGACCGCTCGTGGCTGGTGGTGGGCAACACCGGTTTCGAGGTGGACCAGGCCGACGTGCCGGGGCTCTTCGAGCCGTTCCGGCGCGGCGGCCGGGAACGTACCGGCGCGCGCGGCTCCGGCCTGGGGCTGTCCATCGTCCGCGCGGTCTGTCAGGCGCACGGTGGAACGGTCCGGGTGGTCGCCCAGCCCGGTGGCGGCCTGGATGTGACCGTCACCCTGCCGGCGGTGGACGCCCCGGCGGTACCGGGCCCGGTGGCCATCAGCGGCTGAGCGACGATTGCGCGACATCACCCTCGTGGAGGACCACTGTGAGTTCGACGATCCACAACATCAGCATCGACTGTGCCGACACGTACGCCCTGGCCGGCTTCTGGTCGAAGGTCTTCGACTGCCCGATGCAGCCGGACGACCTTCCCGGCGACCCGGAGGCGATGCTGCTGCCGCCGGGCGGCCCGGAGGTGCTGTTCATCGCCGTGCCCGAGGGCAAGGCGGTGAAGAACCGGCTGCACCTGGACCTGCAACCCGCCGACCGGACCCGGGCCGAGGAGGTTGAGCGGCTGCTCGGCATCGGCGCGACCCTCGTCGACGATCAAACCAGGCCGGACGGCGCCGGCTGGGTGGTGCTCGCCGACCCGGAGGGCAACGAGTTCTGCGTGCTGCGCAGCGCCGCCGAGCGGGCGGCGACCCCGGCGGGGCCGGCGGGCTAGACGCCGTCGGCCTGGTGCCGTACGGCGGGACGCCGCAGTCGCGACGCCCCGCCGTACCCATGCCGGCGCGTCAGCGCCGGGGCACCGAGAAGTCCTCGGTCGGAGTGGTGTCGCTGGCGCCGTCCGTACTCGCGTGCAGGCCCATGCCACGCGCGGCGAAGACCCGCCAGATCTCCCGCTGCCCGCGACCGTGGTTCACCACCCGGTCCGCCAGCAGGATCGCGTCGCGCATGTCCAGGTAGGACGGGTCCGACGGCGACAGCTCCATCGCCCGGGTGATCAGCGAGCGGGCCAGGCGGCTGCCGATCGCGGCACGCAGGTCCCAGAGCGTCTGTGCCCAGATCTCACCGTCGGCGTGGATCTCCGGCTCGGTGGTCCCCGGCACGGTCGACGAGTTGCGGATCTTGCCGTAGTCGCCGTACGTGTAGCCGCCCGTGCCCGCGGCGGGGTTGCCGGCACACACCGGCTCGGTGCTGTGCACCGGGCAGTCCATCGCCTCGCTACGCACCGAACGACCGCCCAGGATGTAGTCGCCCTCGCGGACGTCACCGTCGACGGCGTCGTCCCGCTCGAGACCGCTGTCGACCAGGTAGTCCAGGCCGTACCAGTCGCTCCACGCCTCGTACATCGCCTGCGCCTGGGCGCTGATGAGGGTCGAGTTGCCGTTGGCGTCGACCACCAGCCGGTCGGACAGTCCGTGGGTGTACTCGTGGTAGAGGATGTCCGCGGTGTCTCCCGAGTTGCCGGCGAGAACGCTTGCCGACTTGACGAACAGGTACATCTGCATGCGCGGCGCCATGCCGTCCGGCGGGGTCGTCATGTTGGCGTTGTTGGCGTGCTTGCTGTCCGGCAGGCCGTTGGCGGTGTCCGCGCCGTCCATCGCCTCGGCGACGACCGCATCGCCGTCGACCGCCTCGAAGTTGCCGGCCGCCCGGGTGAAGCCGATCGGTGCGGCCGCGAGGTGGTCGTGCCAGGTGCCGAGGAAGGAGAAGAGCTGCGCGGCGTTCTGCTCGCGGTTGGTCTGCCAGGAGTACGGCACCGCCGGATTCCACGAGCACTGCCGTTGCGCCGAACACGGGGCGCCGACCTGGTCGGAGAAGTTCGTGAACGGGAAATCGAAGCTGCTCCCGGCGTTCGGCGCGACCTCTTCCGACGCCTGGGCGACGTTGTCGGCGTTCACGTCGGAGTAGACGTGCCCGACGTTGCCCTCCAGCCGGGTCGCGTTCGGCGGCAACCACCTGTTCAGGTCGACCGTGCGCTGGCTTCCGCCGACCGGGGCGCCCGGGTAGTTCTGCCACGTCGTCGCGTGGTGGTTGGCGACCATGCTCCGCTGGAAGAGGACGCTGCCGTCGGCCGCGTCCAGCACGCTGAGGTAGCCCCCGGCCATGTCGATCACCTCCCAGGCCAGTCTCGGGCCGGCCTTCGTGTTGAAGACGACCTGGCGGGCGCGACCGCCGTCGGAGAAGGTCGCGGACGACGTGGTCCGGGAGCGCACGGCCGCGGCCGGCACGCCCGACACGGTGCGTACCGCGGCTCGGTGGGCGGCGACGGCGTCCACGCGCGCCGCGCCGAGCGTGGCGGGCAGCCCGGCCAGCGGCACGCCGTCGACCGCGATCAGGCGGCCGTCCCTGGTGACGTGCGCCTTGAGGCCGTTGCCGACGACGTCGACCCCGTTCACGCGCTGTACGAAGCTCAGATGGTGGGTGCCTTCGATGTCGACGTAGTCCTTGCGCAGCCGCAGGGCGGCGATCTCGGCGGCGGTCAGGCCGACGGCCGAGCGATGGGCCGCCAGATACTCGCGGGCGATCCGCTCGGGAGCGGCAGCGCTCGGCCCGGTCAGGTAACCGTCGAGCCGGGCCAGCCGCCGCAGCGTCGCGGTGTCGCGGTCGATCTCGACGATGCCCTCCGCGCCGAGACTCGCCCGCAGCGAGTTCGCCGCCTCGGCGACCCTGCCGCCGGGGGGAGCGGCCTGCGCGTTGATCGGCAGCAGCGCGGACGCGAGCAGGACGCCCGCCGCCGCGGCGACACCGCGTCGGATGATGGTTGAGCCCACTCTCGTACTCCAATACTTATGCAGGCATCAATGACGCGACAGACGCTAAAGGTCCGTAATGGACATCCACTTGATCGGCGATCATGGCAGTGGCGGGGTGCGCGCCCGGTGCTGTTAGATGAGCGGCCACAGCAGGGTGAGGGGTGTGTGGCGGATGGACACGACGGCGATGGAGCCGGTGCAGGCGTACCTCACCGCGACCGGTGACCGGCTGCGGGCCGACGGTTGCGAGGTGCGGATCGAGGACTGGGGTGGCACGCCGGTGCTGATCGGCTACCGGGGCGACTTCAGGATGCGGTGGATGGCCACCAAGCTGCACCTGTTCACGATCGCCGCGCCGACGATGCGGGTGACGGCCGACGTCCTGGAGGCGTTCAGCACCTCGGCGATGGATTACGTGCTGGCGCGCAAGGGGCAACTGCGGGGCTTCCAGAACGGGGTGGCGGTGCTCCCCGCCCTGGTCGGCCTTGAGGTCGAGCCGGCAGCCGCGGCGTGGGCCCAGGAGAAGCAGCGGCTGAAGTTCGCCGCGCTGGCCCGTCCGGTGGCCGTGGACGCCCGTACCGGCGTCGCCGCCGCCTTCCGAGGGAGCCCCACGCTCGGCTTCATCTACGCGGCTCACCTACGCGGCAAGCTCGACGCGTACTTCCCGGTCGCCTGACGGCGGTACGGCGGGGCCCCGGTCACCCTCGGGTGGCCGGGGCCCGGTCGTGCGTTCGTTCAGGATCGCTGCTCGATCTGACCCCGGACGCCGACGAACTCCGCCTTGGCCTCTGCGGCGGTCTTGAAGTACATGACCACCAGGCCCACGCTGCCCCGGTCGGCCCAGACGCAGACGCCGAGGGGGACGCTCTCGGCCTTGCCGTCGCCGCAGCGCGCGTCGCCACCCAGCGGCCCCGCCTCGACCGCCGCCATGTTGGTCACCGACAGCTGGCTGGCGAGCCCGGTCACCGCCTCGTCCAGCTCCTTCTTCGGGTCGGCCATCACGCCGGACACCGCGGCGATCAGGACGAGGTCCTGCTTGGTCGGATCGCCGTAGAACGCGCCGACCGTGCTGGTCTCGTTCTGCACCTCGGTCTTCATCTGGGTGACCATCTGGTCGGCGACCGTCTGCAACTGCGGGTCGGTGTTCTTGGCCCGGCCGGCGAGGGCGGCCGGTGCGACGACCCGGGTCTTGGTGGCGTCGACGACGTCGCCCACCTCGTCCTTGACCGCGAACCAGGTGATCGCCGCGCCGCCGAGGCAGAGCACGAGCACGACGGCCAGCACGATCAGGAGGATCTTGCCGACGTTCGACTTCTTCGGCGGCGGGCCGGCCAGGTGCGGGCCCCCGTAGGGCTGCCCCGGCTGCGGGGGCGGGAAGCCCTGCTGCTGCGGCCAGCCACCGGGCTGCTGCGGGGGCGGGAAGCCCTGCTGCTGCGGCCAACCGGGCTGCGGCGGGCCGGGCTGCTGCGGCGCTGCCGGCTGGCCCGGCTGGTACGGCGCTGCCGGCTGGCCCGGTTGGTACGGCGCTGCCGGCTGGCCCGGCTGCTGCGGCGGGAGGGGGGAGTCGTGCGGCGGCGGCCCGAAGGGGTTGGCCGGTGGCTAGGACATCAGTCAGCTCCAGGATGGGGTGCGAAACGCGTGATCGTAACCCGGTCAGGGCACCCGTGCGGTACCGACCGGGTCCCGCGGGCCACCACGACCGCCCGCAAACGGTCGCGGTGACCGGCCCGGTCCACGAGGGACGGTCCGGCCACCGCGACGGAGGAGCTGATCGGTCAGGCGGGCAGGCTCGCCGCCCCGCGCGGCAGGAACCGCCGGCCGGTGACCCGCTCGGAGGTGCCGGTGCGGTCCAGGTACGGCGTGACACCGCCCAGGTGGAACGGCCAGCCGGCGCCCAGGATCATGCACAGGTCGATGTCCTGTGCCTCGGCGACCACACCCTCGTCCAGCATGAGCCGGATCTCCTGTGCGAGCGCGTCGAGCGCGTTCTGCCGTACCTGCTCGGCGGTCAGCGGCTCATCGCCCACCACCAGCAGCTTCGCGACCTCAGCGTTGATCTGGTCGTCGACGACGAGCGGCTGACCCGAGTCGGCGATCCGCTTCAGGTTCTCGCTGACGTCGTACCGGTCCGGGTACGCGGCGTGCAGGGTGCCGCCCACGTGGTACGCCACGGCCGGCCCGACGAGCTGGAGCAGGGCGAGCGGTCGCATCGGCAGGCCCAGCGGGTCCAGGGCGCTGTCCGCGACGTCCAGCGGGGTGCCGGCGTCCACGGCGGCGAAGACGGTACCCAGGAAGCGGGTGAGCAGCCGGTTCACCACGAACGCCGGGGCGTCCTTGACGAGCACGCTCGACTTCTTGAGCTGCTTGCCGACCGCGAACGCGGTGGCCAGGGTGGCGTCGTCGGTGCGCTCGCCCCGGACGATCTCCAGCAGCGGCAGCACCGCCACCGGGTTGAAGAAGTGGAAGCCGACCACCCGCTCCGGGTGCTCCAACTCCGCCGCCATCTCGGTGATCGACAGCGAGCTGGTGTTGGTGGCGAGCACCGCCTCCGGGGAGACGATCTTCTCCAGCTCGGCCCACACCTGCTTCTTGACGCCCAGGTCCTCGAAGACCGCCTCGATGACGAAGTCAGCATCGCTGAAGGCGCTCTTGTCGACCGTGCCGCTGACCAGGCCGTACAGCTTGGCGGCCGTGCCCTTGTCCATCCGGCCCTTGGTGACGGCCTTCTCGATCTGGGTGTGCACGTAGCCGACGCCCTTGTCCACCCGGGCCTGGTCGAGGTCGGTCATGACGACCGGCACCTGGAGGCGGCGGGCGAACAGCAGCGCCAACTGGCTGGCCATCAGGCCGGCCCCGACGATGCCGACCTTGGTGATCGTGCGAGCAAGGCCCTTGTCCGGTGCGCCGGCCGGGCGCTTGGCCCGCCGCTGCACCAGGTCGAAGGCGTACAGGCCGCTGCGCAGCTCCTCGGAGAAGACCAGGTCCGCGAGGGCCTCGTCCTCGGCGGCGGTGCCGGCGGCGAAGTCGCCGTCCTTCGCGATCTCCAGCAGGTCCAACGCCTTGTACGCGGCCGGTACCGCGCCGTGCAGCCGCTGGTTCAGCGTCTCCCGGGCGAAGTAGAGCACGCCCGCCCACATGTCCTTGTCGACCTCGGGCCGGGTCACCGTGACCTGGCCGCGCACCACACCGGCGGCCCACTCGAGCGAGCGCTCCAGGAAGTCGGCCGGTTCCAGCAGCACGTCCGCGATGCCCAGCTCGGCGGCCTGCTTCGGCTTGAGCATCTTGTTCTGCATGAGCGGGTTCTGGATGATCACCTGCGTGGCGGCGGGGATGCCGATCAGGTTCGGCAGCAGTTGCGTGCCGCCCCAGCCGGGCACCAGACCGAGGGAGACCTCGGGCAGGGCCAGCGCGGCAGCGCCGCCGGAGAGCGTCCGGTAGTGGCAGTGCAGCGCCAACTCCAGGCCGCCACCCATGGCCGCGCCGTTGACGAACGCGAACGTGGGCACGCTGCTGTCCTTGAGCCGGGCGAAGACCCGGTGACCGAGCCGACCGATCTCCAGCGCCTGCGCGCGGTCGGCGAGCTGCGGCAGGCCGACGATGTCCGCGCCCACGCAGAAGATGTACGGCTTGCCGGTGACCGCGATGAACGCCGGGTCGGCGGCGAGCGCGGCGCTGATCGCCTCGTCCAGGCTCGCCAGCCCACCAGGGCCGAACGTGTTCGGCTTGGTGTGGTCGAAGCCGTTGTCCAGGGTGATCAGGGCGGCCGGACGGTCCAGCCCCGGCACGTTCACCTGACGCAGCAGCGCCCTGGTGACGACCTCGTTCGGTGCCTTCACTTGTCGCCACCTTCCCAGTTCGGGTTCTCCCAGATGACCGTGCCGCCCATGCCGATGCCGATGCACATCGCGGTCACGCCGTAGCGGACCTCGGGGTGCTCGGCGAACTGGCGGGCCAGCTGCGTCATCAGCCGTACGCCGGACGAGGCGAGCGGGTGGCCGATGGCGATCGCGCCGCCCCACGGGTTGACCCGCGGGTCGTCGTCGGCGATGCCGAAGTGGTCGAGGAAGGCGAGCACCTGTACGGCGAACGCCTCGTTCAGCTCGAACAGGCCGATGTCGTCGATGGTGAGCCCGGCCAGGCGCAGGGCCTTCTCGGTCGACGGGATCGGGCCGACGCCCATCACCTCCGGCTCCACCCCGACGAAGCCGAACGACACCAGCCGCATGGCGACCGGCAGGCCCAGCTCGCGGGCGGTCGCCTCGTCGGCGAGCAGGCTCGCGGTGGCGCCGTCGTTCAGGCCGGCCGCGTTACCGGCGGTGACCTTGCCGTGCGGGCGGAACGGGGTCTTCAGGGTGGCGAGCTTCTCCATCGAGGTGTCCCGGGGAGCCTCGTCCACTCCGGCCAGACCCCAGCCGCCCTCGGCGTCGCGGATGGACATCGACACCAGGTCGTCCTGGAGCTTGCCGTTGGCGTACGCCTTGGCGGTCTTCTGCTGCGAGGCGAGCGCGAACGCGTCGGTGCGCTCCTTGGTGATGTGCGGCACCAGGTCGTGCAGGTTCTCCGCGGTGGCGCCCATGACCAGCGCCGACGGGTCCACCAGCTTCTCGGCGATGATGCGCGGGTTGGGATCGACGCCCTCACCCATCGGGTGGCGGCCCATGTGCTCGACGCCGCCGGCGATGGCGACGTCGTACGCGCCCATGGCGATGCCGCTGGCCACGGTGGTCACGGCGGTCATCGCGCCGGCGCACATCCGGTCAATGGCGAAGCCGGGAACGGTCTTGGGCAGGCCGGCCAGCAGCGCGGCCGTACGGCCGATGGTGAGGCCCTGGTCGCCGATCTGGGTGGTGGCAGCGATGGCGACCTCCTCGACCCGCTCCGGCGGGAGCTGCGGGTTGCGGCGCAGCAGTTCCCGGATGCAGCGGATCACCAGGTCGTCGGCGCGGGTGTTGGCGTACATGCCACCCGCCTTGCCGAATGGGGTACGGACGCCGTCGACGAAGACGACATCCCGAACTTCACGGGGCACTTGAGCCTCCTAATCGACCACAATTCGGCCTCCGCACCGCTGGGCGGCGCTCCGGACCGAACGAGCGTCGGCCGGGCGGGGCACGTCACCCGGAATGCTACTCGCCAGTAACCAACCCCGTCCCCACGCCCCACTGTGGCCCACCCCACACCCCCGTCCCACCTCGCTGCTCATGAAGTTGTTGTCACGACACGCCGATGGCGATGGCGATAACTTCATGATCAACGGCGGGGGGAGGGGGTGGGTCAGGGGATGGGGTTGGGGGCCAGGGCCTCGGTCAGGTGTGCGTTGAGCAGGCCGATCTGCCACTCGCGGGCGTTGAAGCCGCGGAGCGCCTCTGCCACCGTTGCCTCGGTGATCTCCTCCGGAGGAGTCCAGGCCAGCCGACGTACCGAATCCGGGGTGATCAGATTTTCCGGGGGCAGGTTGTGCTCGCCCGCGAGACGGACCACCACCTCCCGGCAGCGGGCCAGGCGACCGGCCGCCACCGGGTCCCGCTCGGCCCACCGGTGCGGTGGGGGTGGCCCCTCCACCGTCGGGGTGACCGGCAGGGCGTCGTCCGGCAGCTCCCGGGCGTCGTCGAGCGCGGCCAGCCAGGTACGGGCCAGCCGGCGGACTGATCGGCCGCCGAAACCGGGCAGTGTCAGCAGCGTCTTCTCGTCCTTCGGGTCCAGCTCGGCCGCCGCGACGATGGCCGAGTCGGGCAGCACCCGACCGGGCGCGGCGTCCCGTCGGGCGGCGATCTGGTCCCGGGCGTACCACAGGGAGCGGACCCGGGCCTGAGCCCGCGCCCCTCGCACGCGGTGGATGCCGGACGTGCGCCGCCAGGGCTCGGCACGCACCCGGGGCGGGCGTGCGCCGGTACGGACCAGGGCGGCGAACTCCTCGGCGGCCCAGGCCGACTTGCCCTGCCGTGCCAGTTCGGCGTCGAGCGCGTCGCGCAGATCGGTGAGCATCTCCACGTCGAGCGCGGCGTAGGTCAGCCACGACTCGGGCAGCGGGCGATTTGACCAGTCGGCCGCCGAGTGGTGCTTCTCCAGGGTGTAGCCGAGTAGCTGCTCGGTCAGCGCGGCCAGGCCGACCCGCTCGAACCCGGCCAGCCGTGCGGCCAGTTCCGTGTCGAACAGCCGGCGTGGGCGCAGCCCCACCTCGGCCAGACACGGCAGATCCTGGCTGGCCGCGTGGAGCACCCACTCGGCGTCGCCGATCGCCGCGTCCAGCGTGCTGAGGTCGGGCAGCGGCAGCGGGTCGATCAGCGCCGTGCCGGCGCCCGCGCGGCGTAGCTGCACGAGGTACGCGCGTTGGCTGTAGCGGTAGCCCGAGGCGCGTTCGGCATCGAGGGCAACCGGGCCGGTGCCCGCCGCGAAACGGGCCACGACCTCGGCGAGTTCGGCCGGGGTGGCCACCGGTTCGGGGGTGCCGTCACGCGGTGCGGTCAGCGGAACGGGCCCACCGTCGGTCGGGTCGGGCCCCTCGCCCGCCGGCTGCGGCTGGGCCGACGGCGGGTGCTGGGGTGCGTGTCCCGGAGGTTCTGCGGTGGGCCGACGGCGCAGGGGTGGTTCGTCGGTCACCTGCCAACCCTAGTGCGCGCACCGATCCCGCGTGCGCAGCCGGTCCGGCGTGTGTCGACCAGGTGTCCGCAAGGCGTCCTTTCGGATGCCGGACATCGGGGGAGACAAAGCCCGTTCGCGCAGGTACGGTCCATCGAGCCGTCGGCCCCGATCGGGTGGACATCCGGGATGACGGCCGCACGGGGAGATCACGGGGAAGGGCAAGACGATCATGACGGCTGGTTTCGGTGCGGGCGACGGGCGACCGATGGGCGCCGACCCGGACGGCATGAGCGGTTCAGCCGCCGAACGGCCCGGTCCGCTGCCCCCGCGCATCGAACCGCATCCACCGGTCGGCGCCACCTGGTCCGGCACGCCAGGCGGCACCGAGCAACCCATGGCCGTCCCGACGCCCCGCACCGGTTGGTCGGCGCCGCCCAACAGCGGGCAGTGGGGTCAGGGTCCGGTTCCGGCCGGCCCGCCCGCCGCGCCGCCGGGACAAGCGCCCTACCCGGCGGGGCCCGCGCCGTACGCCCCGGTCGTTCCCGCGTCGTACGGCGGTGGTTACCCGCCGGCCGGAGACCTGGCCAGCGCGCCGCCGTACCCCGCCGGCCAGCCCGGTTGGCCGGGTGTCACCCCGCCGCCGGTGCGACCCACCCGACGCCGCTGGCCGGTCGTGCTGGCCACGGTGCTCGTCGTCGCGTTGGCCGCCGTGGTCGGTGTGCAGGCGTACCAGCTCGACCGCCTCGGTGACCGGCTCGCCGCCACCGACGGCCGGCTGGCGCAGGCCCAGGACGGCGACGGCGCCCGCCTCGACGGCCTTGAGAAGCGCGCCGACGCCCTGGAGAAGCAGGCCGGCGCCGCGTTCAACCCGGAGGCGGTGGCCAGCGCCGTACTGCCCAGCGTGTTCCGGGTACGCGCCGGCCAGTTCACCGGCAGCGCGTTCGCGGTGGGCAAGCCGGCGGCCGGCGGCGGCACCAACCTGTTCACCAACTTCCACGTGGTCGAGTCGGTGTGGGAGGGCGGCGGACGCGAGGTCTTCCTGGAGCGCACGGACCAGCGCTTCCCGGCGACCATCGTCAAGGTCGACAAGACCAACGATGTGGCGCACCTGCGTACCACCGGCAAGTTCACCGGCCTGGTCACCGCGCCCACCGCCGTGAAGTCCGGCCAGCAGATCGTCGTCGTCGGCGCTCCGCTCGGCCTGGAAGACAGTGTCACCACCGGTGTGGTGAGCGCGTTGCGCGCCGCCCAGGGTGGCTCCGGCCCGGCCATCCAGTTCGACGCGCCGATCAACCCCGGCAACTCCGGCGGCCCGGTGATCAACGGCAGCAAGCAGGTGGTCGGCATCGCCACCGCCAAGGCTCGCGACGCCGAGGGCATCGGGCTGGCCGTACCGATCAAGGTCGCCTGCGACGGTTTCAAGATCTGCTGACCCGCGGCCTCGGCCGCTCGCGCCACCCCACGGCCCTCCGGGCCGTCCCCAACCCCGTCCGGGTCCTCGGCCCCGGACGATCCCGACGCTGCATCCGGTCCGTCGCGCCCACCAGCGGAGGACCCGCTCACCTGGAGGAAGAAACATGTCCCAGCCACCGACCGGCCCGGAGGGCACCCCGCCCGCCGCGCCGACGCCGCCGGCCGCCACCCCGCCGGCCGGTGCGCCCGACGCCGACGCGACGGTGCCGCACGCGGCGGTGCCCCAGCCGACCGGCACCGAACCGACCGCGCAGTACCCGACCGGTCAGCCCGCCCCGCAGCAGTACGCCCCGGGCCAGGCGATGCCGCCGCAGCAGTACGCGCCGGGCCAGGCCGCCCCGCAGTACGGCGCCGGCCAGACGACCGCCTACCCGGCCAGCGCCCCGCCGTACGCCGGGCAGCCCATGTCGGCCCCGCCGGTCTCCGGCCCGGCGTACGGGCAGCCCATGTCGGGCCCGCCGGTCTCCGGTCCCGCGTACGGGCAGCCCATGTCGGGCCCGCCCGGTATGGCGCCGTACGGCGCTGCGCCGGCCCCGCGGCGCAGCCGCGCCGTGCTGGTGCTGGCTCTGGTGGCCACGCTGCTCTTCCTCGTAAGCGGGGTGATGACCGGGCTGTTCGTGACCAAGAACAACGAGCTGAACCGGACCGAGAAGCGCCTCAACGTCCAGGTCAGCCAGCGCGACGGCACCATCGCGGCCAACACCACCGAGATCGGTCGGCTCAAGACCGAACTGCAGGTCATGCAGGACAAGCTCGACAACACCGAGCAGGATCTGACCGGTACCCGGAACGACCGTGACGAGCAGACCCGGCAGAAGAAGGTCATCGCCAGTTGCCTGGACAAGCTGACCACGGCGCTGGGCGCGGCGGCCGCCGGCAACAAGAGCAAGTACGACGCGGCGATGAAGGGCCTCGACAAGGTCTGCGACGAGGCGGAGAACTACCTCTGATCCGCCGCGCCGCCCGCCGCCACCCCCGCCCTCAGGCGGTGGCGGCCGGGCGGCGGTCGGCGAGCGCGGTGACCCCGGGCGGGGGCAGACCGGCCGTCGAGGCGAGCAGGGTGCACCACCCGAGCAGGTGGGGGGCCAGGTTGTCGTCGACGGGTGTCCAGGAGGCGCGGATCTCGATGTCGCCGGCCGTCGGTGGGCCGGCCAGGTCACCGAACCGGGTCGACATGGTCTGGGTGACCGTTCCGCCGATCGCGCGGTGACGGGCGTCCTGCGTGTCGAGGGCGTCGGTCAGCCACGTCCAGCCGACCCCGGGTAGCAGCGGGTCGGCGGCGAGGTCGACCTCCAACTCGGCCGTCACATAGGTGACTAACCGCAGGGTGCCCTGCCACGCCTCGTGCCCGGCGGGATCGTGCAGCAGGATCAGCCGCCCGGTGGCCACCTCGTCGCCGTCGCGCAGCACCGTCGCGGAGAGCGCGAACGTGTACGGCGCGAGTCGTTGGGGCGCGCCGACCTCCTCCAGGGTGATCTCCGGCCGGGGCGCCGGCGACCGGAGCCCGGCGACCGCGCGGGCGAAGGTCTCCGGGAGCGCGATCGGGGGGGCCATGTCGGCAGCCTATGCCGCCGTGTGGTCGCCCGCTTCGACGGCGCGCCGACACTCGCGAGAGGCGTCCGGGTGTGGAACGTGCCCTTCCTCTCACCCCCACCCGGTCCGAGGTGGGCGGCGTGGCACGATTGCGGCGATGACCACGGATACCACGGGCACTGCCGCCCGAGACGGACACCCGCGCCCCGGCGGCCCGGCCGACTCGCCCTTCGTCCGGGCGTGCCGGCGTCGGCCCGGCCCGCACACCCCGGTCTGGTTCATGCGCCAGGCGGGACGCTCCCTTCCGGAGTACCGGGAGATCCGGGCCAACGTGCCGATGCTGGAGTCGTGCCGCCGCCCGGAGCTGGTCACCGAGATCACCCTCCAGCCGGTTCGCCGGCACGGGGTGGACGCGGCCATCCTGTTCAGCGACATCGTGGTGCCCGTCGCCGCGGCCGGGATCGACCTGGACATCGTGCCGGGCACCGGCCCGGTGGTCGCCGAGCCGATCCGTACCGCCGGCGACGTCGAGCGGATCCGTCCGATCAGCCGCGACGACGTCCCGTACGTGGACGAGGCCGTCCGGCAGCTCGTGGTCGAGCTGGGCGACACCCCGCTGATCGGCTTCGCCGGGGCGCCGTTCACGCTGGCCAGCTACCTCGTCGAGGGTGGCCCGTCGCGGACCCACGCCAAGACCAAGGCCCTGATGTACGGCGACCCCGAGCTGTGGCACGCGCTCTGCGCCCGGCTGGCCGAGGTGACCCTGGCCTTCCTGCGGGTGCAGATCGAGGCCGGGGTGTCCGCCGTACAGCTCTTCGACTCGTGGGCCGGCGCGCTCTCCGAGGCCGACTACCGCCGTTACGTGCTGCCGCACTCGACGGAGGTGCTCAGCGGGTTGGCGGACGCCGGTGTGCCGCGCATCCACTTCGGGGTGGGCACCGCCGAGCTGCTGGGCGCGATGGGTGAGGCCGGCGCGGACGTGGTCGGCGTCGACTGGCGTACACCACTGGATGTGGCCACCGGCCGGATCGGGCCGGACCGGGCGGTGCAGGGCAACCTGGACCCGGCCGTGCTGCTCGCGCCGTGGCCGGTGGTCGAGGCCGAGGTACGCCGCATCGTCGAGCAGGGCCGGGCCGCCCCCGGGCACGTGTTCAACCTCGGCCACGGTGTGCTGCCGGAGGTTGACCCGGACGTGTTGACCCGGGTGGTCGCGCTGGTGCACGAGGTGTCCAGCCGCCGGGCCGACCAGGGCTGAGAAGGCGATGCGGCAGCCCTGGCGGGTGGCGGTGGTCGGCGGCGGGATCGCCGGGTTGGCCGCCGCGGTCCGCTTGCGCGACCGCGCGCCGGAGGGCGCCGAGATCACCGTGTACGAGCAGTCCGGCGCGCTCGGTGGCAAGCTGCGCACCGGCACGCTGGCCGGTGGACCGGTGGAGTTCGGCGCCGAGTCGTTCCTGATGCGCGACCCCACCGGGGCCGAGAGCGCGGCGGTGGCGCTGGCCCGCCGGCTCGGGCTGGCCGAGAAGATCGTGCACCCCACCGTCGGGCAGGCCGCGTTGGTGGTCGACGGGGGGCTGCGCCCCATCCCGGGCGGGACGCTGGTGGGCGTACCCGGGGATCTGGATCGGGTGGCGGCGGTCGCCCGGCCGGCGGCGGACGCCGACCTCGACGGCGGTCGGCCGCTGGTCGGGCCCGACGCGGACGTCTCGGTGGGCGCGCTGGTCCGCTCCCGCTTCGGTGACGAGGTGGTCGACCGGCTGGTCGACCCGATGCTCGGCGGCGTGTACGCGGGCCGCGCCGACGACCTGTCCCTGGTCACCACGATGCCGGCGCTGGCCCGCGCGGCGCGGGTGGAGCACACCCTGGTCGGCGCGGTCCGGGCCGCGCAGGCCGCCGCCCCGCGCGCACCCGGCGCCCCGGTCTTCGGCACCCTGGCCGGCGGGCTGGGCACCCTCATCGAGGCGGCGGTGACGGCCAGCGGCGCGACGATCCGACGGGACGCCGCCGTGCGCGAGGTGACCCGGACCGACAGTGGCTGGCGGCTCACCGTCGGCCCGACCCGCGATCCGCAGAGCGTCGACGTGGACGCCGTGGTGCTGGCGGTGCCGGCCCGGCCGGCGGCCCGCCTGCTCGCCGGCCCGGCCCCGCAGGCCGCGTCGGTCGTCGGCGAGCTGGACTACGCGAGCGTCGCGCTGGTCACCCTGGCGCTGCCGCAGCCGCCGCTGCCCGAGCTGTCCGGCTTCCTGGTGCCGAGCACCGAGGGGCTGCTGATCAAGGCGGCGACGTTCTTCACCACGAAGTGGGGGCACCTGCGGCGGCCGGACGGGCTGGCGCTGGTGCGCGCCTCGGTGGGCCGCTACGGCGAGGAGGCGCAGCTCCAGCGCCCGGACGCCGACCTGGCCGCGACGGTGCACCGGGAGCTGTCGGCCGTGCTCGACACCCCGCTGCCCGCCCCGGTCGACGGGCACGTGCAGCGGTGGGGCGGCGCGCTGCCGCAGTACACCCCGGGGCACGCCGACCGGGTTGCCGCCGCGCGGACGGCGCTGCGGGCCGCGCACCCCACCCTGGTCCTCGCCGGCGCCGGCTACGACGGTGTCGGCATACCGGTCTGCGTCCGCTCCGGCGAGACGGCGGCCGACGAGATCATCACAGCACTGGGAGGATCGGCGAGATGAGCGAGCAGACCAACGCGGCCCGGCTACGCGAGCTGAACGACAGCATCCGCTACACGATGTGGTCGGTGTTCCGGGCCAGCGGAACGCTGCCGTCGCTGCGGGACAACGTCACCGGTGAGGTCGAGTCCCTCTTCGACGAGCTGGCCGGCAAGGACGTGGTGATCCGGGGCGTGTACGACGTGGCCGGCCTGCGCGCCGACGCGGACGTGATGATCTGGTGGCACTCGGCGTCGAGCGACGCCCTCCAGGACGCGTACCTGCGGTTCCGGCGCACGACGCTGGGCCGGGCGCTGACCCCGGTGTGGTCGCAGATGGCGCTGCACCGGCCGGCCGAGTTCAACAAGAGCCACATCCCGGCGTTCCTGGCCGGCGAGGAGGCCCGCCCCTACCTGTGCGTCTACCCGTTCGTGCGCTCGTACGAGTGGTACCTGCTGCCCGACGCCGAGCGGCGTGAGCTGCTGGCCGAGCACGGGAAGATGGCACGCGGCTACCCGGACGTACGCGCCAACACGGTCGCCTCGTTCGCGCTTGGCGACTACGAGTGGATGCTCGCGTTCGAGGCCGACGAGCTGCACCGGATCGTCGACCTGATGCGGGACCTGCGCGCCTCCGGGGCCCGCCGGCACGTCCGCGAGGAGGTCCCGTTCTACACGGGCCGCCGCCGCTCGGTCGCCGAGATCGTCAACTGCCTGGTCTGACCCTCGCCGCCCGCAGCTCTCACCCCCGCCCGGGCGCGCGCCCAGCCCAGCCCCCGCCCTCCGCCCTCGCGATCTTGCCCCTTCTGCCCTGCCCCGCCCGGCCTTCCCTGCCCCGCCCACGCCCTGCCCCGCGATCTTGCACTTTCTGTCGCGACGAAAGGGGCATAGGCCGCGATCTGGCAACCGAAAGTGCAAGATCGCCGCACCGGCTGCCCGGGTCTCGTCGATCATGGAGTCGTGGTGCCTGGTTTGCCCGTCAGTGGGTGCTTTGTCGACCACCACAACTCCATGATCGACGCGGCGGGACGGGGGGTGACGGGGCGGCGCGGGGTGACGGGGGTTGTTGGTTAGTGCGAGGGGGTGGGGCGGAGGGGGCGGAGCATGATCTGTTCTCGGCGTACGCCGTCGGGCATGAGGTCACCTGGCTCGTCGGTCAAGCGGAAGCCGGCGCGGTGGTAGAGGGACTTGGCGCGCGCGTTGTCCACCCGGACGGAGAGCCGTAGCCGCTCCGCGCCGCGCTTCTGGGCCCAGTGCGCCACCTCGTTCACCAGGCGGTCGCCGACACCGCTGCCGCGAGCGTCGGGATGCACCCACATCGAGATCAGGTCCCGCGTCAGCGGGTCCGACGTGGGTACGCCGCTCGACATCCCGACCGGACGCCCGGCCAGGGCGGCCACCAGGTTGAGTGAGCCGGGGATGCTCAACCGGTCGCGCCAGCGCTGCTCGCGATCGCCGTCACCCTGCCAGTCGGCGAGCCGTGAGCCGAACGCGTCCGGCGCCTCGGCGAGGGCGGCCAGCCGTAGCTCCCGCCAGGTGGGCCAGTCGTCGGGGGTGAGCACCAAGATGTCGATCATGCGGAGATGGTGCCCGGACGGATCGCCGGGCACCACCGCATTCCCGCCGTCCGGCGCCGCGCCCCCGCCCGGGTGCGGCACCGGACGGGGATCAACTGGTCGCCGTGCAGGAGACCAGCGGAACCGGGTTGCTGCCGTTCCACGAGCCGAGCAGACCGAATGTCGTACTCGCTCCGGCAGCCAGCGTGCCGTTGTAGTTGACGTTGCGCGCGGTGACCAGCGTGCCGTTCGTGGTGACGGTGGCGCTCCACGACGAGGCGACCTGCTGGCCGTTGTTGTAGTTCCAGCTCACCGACCAGCCCTTGGTGGGTGAGCCACCGGCGGTGACCTTCACCTCGGCCTGGAAGCCGCCGGACCACTGCCCGGTGATCTGGTACGTCGCCGTGCAGGCCCCGGCCGGCGGCGGGGTGCTCGGCGGGGGAGTCGTCGGCGGGGGCGTGGTGGGCGGCGGAGTCGTCGGCGGGGGCGTGGTGGGCGGCGGAGTCGTCGGCGGCGGTGTGGTGGGCGGCGGGGTGCTGGTGCCGCCACCGAAGTCCACGTCACTGCACAGGTAGTACGACTGGTCCAGGTGGCTCGCCTGCCAGATGGTGTAGACGATGTGCCGCCCGGTCCGTCCCGGTGCGCTCACCGGGATCTGGATGGAGACGCCGCCGGTGTCCTTGTCCCACTGCGACGCCGGGGTGTTGCCGATCTGACCGGCCAACTCCAGGTCGTTCCAGCCCAGCGGCTGGGTGGCCGAGTTGAAGCCCTGCTTCGTCACGTACACCCGGATGTAGTCGGCGCCGTGGCTGGCCTGATCGAAGAAGCGCAGCCGGAAGTTGTTCGCCACCGAGGTGGTCTTCCAGGCGCCGACCGTGTCCATGGCGTTGTAGCGGCCGTTCTGGGTCCGTCCGCCGCTGCACAGTTGGCCGTTCGGGATCGCGCCCTGGTGGTTGCCGGCCACACCCTCCCGGAACAGGCCGTTCCAGTTCCACATGGCCTGCGGGTCGGCCTGCCAGGCCTGCCAGCACATCGGGTCCTCGGTGGCCATGCGCGGGTTCTGGAAGTCACCACCCCAGCGCTGCCAGCAGCTGTAGTTACGCGAGGGTGGGTCGACGACCGAGCCGTGCGCGGAGGCGGATGGGACCAGCGAGACGCTCAGCGCCGTGGTCAGCAGGAGCGTGGCGGCTGCCGCGATGGCGAGCGGCCGGAGCACGCGTGGTGTTCGGGCGATTGTGGACATGGAGCCCCCGGGGGGATGAGGTCGGACGACGACACCCGGACTGCCGGGAGTTGCCCGCTCCCGTGCCTACTCGCTGGCTCCCGCGATGGCTCTATCCGGCACGATGCCAGTTTGATCGTCAGACGTCAATGGCTGCCGGTCGCGCGTCTCGGCGCATCGGGGTGTGCGGGATGCCGTCCTCGACGTACTCCGGGCCGCTGACCGTGAAGCCGTGTCGGGCGTAGAACGCGACCAGGTGCGACTGGGCCTCCAGCACGCATGGCTGGTCGCCGACCAGGTCGAGCGCCGCCGCCATCAGCCGGCCGGCGTGCCCGCCACCACGGGCCGCCGGGGCCACCACCACCCGGCCGATCCGGGCGACGCCGTCCGGGTCGGCCAGGATCCGCAGGTACGCCATCAGAGCGTCGCCGTCGGTCAGCCAGACGTGTCGGGTACCCGGCTCGACGTCACGCCCGTCGAGTTCCGGGTACGGGCAGTTCTGCTCCACCACGAACACATCGATGCGCAGCTTGAGCAGGTCGTGAAGGGTGCGGGCGTCCAGGTCGGCGAAGAGCGCGGTTCGGATCTCGGTGGTCTGCTGGGGCATCCACCGATGGTAGGTCGGGCTGGTTCACCCGATGTTCGCGCGCTCGGGTGCG
This sequence comes from Micromonospora sp. NPDC049801, assembly GCF_040656575.1. NCBI lineage: Bacteria > Bacillati > Actinomycetota > Actinomycetes > Micromonosporales > Micromonosporaceae > Micromonospora > Micromonospora sp. NPDC049801. The sequence continues at coordinate 251,964 of NZ_JBFAMS010000004.1, forward strand.
AGGTAGGTGGCGGCCACGGCGGTGAGCAGCAGAACACCGCCGACGATCACCGGCCGGGGGAGCGGTTCGTGCAGCAGCGCCACCGACAGGGCGGCGGCGGTGAGCGGTTCGAGCAGGGTCAGCACGGCCGCGACGCTGCCCGGCGTGGTGCGCAGCCCGGCGTAGAACAACGCGTACGCAACCGCGGTGGTGACCACGCCGAGGTGCAGCAGCAGTGCCACGGTGTCGAGGCGTACCGGCACGCTGACCCCGGCGACCAGGGCGAACGGCGCCAGGGTCAGCGCACCGACCACGGTGGAGATGGTGGTGAGTGTCATCGGCGCGGCGCGCTGCGACACCTGGCGGCTGATCAGGGTGGTCACCGCGTACCCGAGGCCGGAGCCGGCCGCCGCGAGCAGGCCGAGCAGCGGGGCGGGCGCCGCCGTGCCGGGCTGCTCGGTGGCGGCGGTGATCAGGACGAGGCCGGCCACCGCCGCGACGAGCGTGCCGAGTCGCAGCGGCCCGGGGAGCCGACGGGCGCGCGCCGACTCCCAGGCCGCGGCGAGCACCGGGGCCAGGCCCAGACTGACGATGGTGGCCACGCTGACTCCGGCCAGCGCCACGGCGGCGAAGTAGAGCGCCTGGTAGACGCCGAGGCCGACGCCGGTGAGCAGCAGCGGTACGGGTGCGACGCGCAGGGTGGCCGCGATCGTGCGGAGCCGGCCGGCGGCGCACGCCAGCAGCACGAGCGCGGCGATGGCGAGGCGGTGAAAGCCGATGCTCACCGGGCTGAGCCCGGTGCCCTCGCGCAGGAGTTGCACCGCCACGCCGGTGGTGCCCCACAGCACGCCGGTGACGGTGATCTGGAGCAGGCCGCTGCGGGCGGCCGAGGCGGCCGGCAACAGGGTGCGGGTGGTGGACACGGGAGCGCTCCGAAGGGTGAGCCGTTGACGGGACGACGTCGACGGAGCGCGTACGACAGAGTGGCCGAGCGGGGTCAGGTCACCCGGTCGGCGAGAGGCGCGGCGCTCCGCTCAGGAGCGCGGCGGGGGCAGGACGCCCAGGAATGGCCGCATGGCGACGACCGTACCCCAGCTTGGCGGTCCGGTTGGCCCACGGCCGGGCCGACCCGATCAGGCCGACCCGGGTCAGGCCGGGCGCGCGCCGACGGCGTCGCGGATCTCGGCGCCCTCGGCGCCCTCGACCGCTCGGGCGCAGTGCCCGCAGCAGAAGAATCGCCCGTTGACCTCGACGCCGTGTCCGACGATCTTGACCTGGCAGTGTTCGCAGATGGGCGCCATGCGGTGGATCGCGCACTCGAAGGAGTCGAAGGTGTGCACGTCACCGCTGACGGTGTGCACCTCGAACGCCATCCAGTAGTCGTTGCCGCAGACCTCGCACGTTGCCACAGGAACCCCCCGTATCAGGACATGTGTTACCACACTGCCTCAGGGTGGGGCGGCGACGGGCGAATTACCGCCAGCCGGCCTCGCCGGATGGCGTGTCGGCGTCGGCGTGTCCTGCGTTAGGCCAGGTGAACCGCCGTGACCCCCGGAGGATCACCATGATCAAGCGCAACAAGCTCTTCGGCAGCCAGACCCGGGTGACCTTCTGCCTCCCGCGAGACGCGCCACCCGGTCCGGTGAGCGTCGTGGGCTCGTTCAACGGCTGGGAGCCCGGTCGGCACGAGCTGGTGGCGCGGCGCGACGGCACCCGCACGGTGACCGTGAAGCTCGGTCCGGGGGAGTACCGCTTCCGCTACCTCGCCACCGGCGGCGTCTGGCTCGACGACGAGAGCGCCGACGGCGTCGACGACAACGGCAGCCTGCTGCGACTGTGAGAGGTCAACTCGTCACCATCGATGTATTTATCGATGACGCTCTTTACTGTTAATAAAGTTTAAATTACCTTGGGGGCACCTCACCGCACCTGCCGAAGGAGCTGCCCCCATGCGCCGAAGAATCACCGTCCCGCTGGTGGCGGCGGGCGCTGTCGCCGCCACCCTCACCGTCGCCGCGCCAGCCCAGGCGCACGGCTACGTCTCCGCCCCGCCCAGCCGGCAGGCGCTCTGCGCGCAGGGCAAGGTGCCCGACTGCGGGCAGATCAAGTACGAGCCGCAGAGCGTCGAAGGGCCCAAGGGCCTCAAGAGCTGCAACGCCGGCATCACCCAGTTCGCCGTCCTCAACGACGACAGCCGGGGCTGGCCGGCCACGTCGGTCGGTAGCTCGCTGACCTTCACCTGGTTCAACACGGCCCGGCACGCCACCAGCAACTGGGAGTACTGGATCGGCAACACCCGCGTCGGCGTGGTCAACGGCAACGGGCAGCAGCCCGGCGCGACGGTCTCGCACACCGTCAACCTGGGCGGTTTCTCCGGGCGGCAGAAGATCCTCGCCGTGTGGAACATCTCCGACACCGCGAACGCCTTCTACTCCTGCATCGACGTGCAGATCGGTGGCGGCGGGTCGACCCCCACCCCGACGCCGACCACCTCACCCACGCCGCGACCGACGACCAGCCCCACCGCCGCGCCGACGACCCCGCCCCCGGCGGGCGGCAGTTGGACGGCCGGCCGGGCTTACCAGGTCGGCGACCAGGTCACCTACGGCGGCCGGACGTACCGCTGCCGGCAGGCGCACACCGCGATCGCCGGCTGGGAGCCGCCGAACGTACCGGCGCTCTGGCAACAGGTCTGACCGCGCGGGTGCGGTCCCGGCCGCACCCGCGTCGCCACCCCCACCCGATCGGAGCCCCGGCATGCCCCGCGCAACCCACCTGGCGTGGTTGGTCGCCGCGTCGCTGCTCGCCGGCTGCGCCGGGCCGTCCCCGCGCCCGCCGGCTCCCGCGTCCCCGGTGGTGGCCGACTCCGCGCCGGCCGCCGCCGAGCTGAGCGGCATCGACGTGGTGTTCCTGAGCACCATGGCCGGGCACAGCGAGCGCACCCTCCAGATCGTCCGGCTCGCCCGGGACCGGCTACGCGACGACGCGCTGAAGACACTGGCCGCCGCCATCGAGGTGACCGAGGCCGACGAGCTGTCGACCATGCGCGGCTGGCTGCCGACAACCGGACCGGGCGTCAGCGCCGCCGCCGGGCACGACCACGCCGGGCACGGCGACGACGCGGCGCTCGACCGGCTGCGGGCCGCGTCGGACTCCGACGTCGACCGGGTGCTGCGCGAGGTCCTCGCCGACCACCAGCGAGCCGCCGCCGACCTGGCCCGGGCCCAGGTCGGCGTCGGCCGCGACGAGCGGGTCCGCGACCTGGCCCGGCGGATCGAACAGTCCCGGTCCGCCGAGGTCCAGCTGCTCAGCGGGTACGACGATCAGGTCAGCGGGGTTCCAGGCGCACCGAGATCGAGTTGACGCAGTGCCGGGTGTCCTTCGGCGTGAAACCCTCGCCGTGGAACACGTGCCCGAGGTGACTGTCGCAGCGGGCGCAGCGGATCTCCGTACGGGCCATGCCGAGGCTGCGATCCTCGATCTCCTTGACCCGGCCCGGGATGGCGTCGTCGAAGCTCGGCCACCCGCAGTGCGAGTCGAACTTCGTGTCACTGGAGAAGAGTTCCAGACCGCAGGCCCGGCAGTGGTAGACGCCCGACGTCTTGGTGTCCACGTACTCGCCGGTCCACGGACGTTCCGTTCCGTGCTCCCGCAGGACGTGGAACTCCTCCGGGGTCAGGCGGACGCGCCACTCGTCCTCGGTCTTGGGCAGGTTGTTGTCGTCAAGACTCACCCGTCAACGGTACGTCGAACGTCGGGGGCGTGGCATAAGGTCGCGGGATGGGTGGCACCAAGGCAGTCGCCGAGGTCGAGGTGGCCGGGCACACCGTACGACTCAGCAGCCCCGACCGGGTGATCTTCCCCCAGCGGGGCTTCACCAAGGCGGACGTCTTCCACTACTACCTCGCCGTCGGCGACGGGATCATGCGCGCCCTGCGGGACCGGCCCACCACGCTGCAACGCTTCCCCGAGGGCGTCGAGGGTGAGGCGTTCTTCCAGAAGCGGGTGCCCACCCGGGGCGTGCCGCCCTGGATCACCACCGCCGACATCACCTTTCCGAGCGGTCGCGGCGCGGCCGAGCTGTGCCCGGCCGACCTGGCCCACGTGGCCTGGGCGGCGCAGATGGGCACGATCGTGTTCCACCCGTGGCCGGTGCGCGCCGCCGACACCGACCGCCCCGACGAACTGCGCATCGACCTCGACCCGCAGCCCGGCACCGACTTCGCCGACGCCGGCCGGGCCGCCGCCGAGGTGCGCGCTGTCCTCGACGAGCTGGGCGCGATCGGCTGGCCGAAGACCTCCGGCGGGCGCGGCGTTCACGTCTACCTGCGCATCCAACCCCGCTGGACGTTCACCGAGGTCCGTCGCGCCACCATCGCCCTGGCCCGTGAGGTCGAACGCCGCAACCCCGACCTGGTGACCACCGCCTGGTGGAAGGAGGAGCGCGGCAGTCGGGTCTTCGTCGACTACAACCAGATGGCCCGGGACCGGACGATCGCCTGCGCGTACTCGCTGCGCGCCAACGCCCGGGCCACCGTCTCCACTCCGGTCACCTGGGACGAGCTGCCCGACGTCGACCCGGACGACTTCGACCTGCGGACCGTGCCGGCCCGGCTCGCCGAGCGCGGCGACCCGCACGCCGGCATCGACGACGCCCCGTGGGACATCACGCCCCTGCTGGAGTGGGCCGACCGCGACGCCGCCGCCGGCCAGGGCGACCTGCCGTACCCGCCGGACCACCCGAAGATGCCCGGCGAACCCAAGCGGGTGCAGCCCAGCCGCGCCAAGCGCACGCCATAGCGCCGTCTCACTCGGGCGGCCGAGCCGTCCACGCCACAAACCTGTCGAACAGCTCCCGAGGGTCGGGTACCGCGTCCGGGTTCAGCTTGAGCAGGTCGGCCGTCGCCTCGAACAACTGGCTCGCCAGGTAGACCGACAACCCCACCCGATCCCGCCGGTACTGCATCGTCAGCAGCAGTCGGGCCGGCGGGCCGGCCAGGCGGCCGCGCAGACGCGGCACAACCACAGCGGGCGCATCGGCGTGTGCGGGCGGATCGCTCTCCGCTGGGCGTACGGGACCGGCGGCTCGTTCGGCGAAGGCATACCTCCTACGGTGACCGGTAAGTTGACCAGGGTCAAGGAGTCGGGTCAACTGATTACCGTCCGCCATATGGATCTGGTGGGCGCTGCGGAGATTCGCGCGATGCTTGGCGGCATCAGCAAGCAGCGCGTTTACGTGATCACCAGCCACCGGAACTTCCCGGAGCCGGTGGCTGATCTGGTGCAGGGCAAGGTCTGGCGCAAGTCGGACGTGGTGGCCTGGATTCGAGAGCACCGTCCGGAGTTGGCCGAGGGCTGACCGCGCCCGAACGGTTGGTTCGCAGTGCTCGGCGTGGCCGATTCTTGTCGTACACCTGTTCTAGAATTTGCCTGGGCTCGATGAGCTGGCACAGGCGGACCGGGCGGTGGCGGCGTGCGCCGACACCGCCGTCTGGGCCCTCGCTGACCACGATCTGATCGCGGCGCTCGACGCCAGCCACCGGCTGACGCAGCGTCTGGCGGCGGTGCAGTTGGCGGCGATCCGTGAGTTGGACGGTCGGGGCACGGCTGTCGCGCAGGGGCGTCCTCGACGGCGGTGTGGCTGCGTGAGCGGCTGCGACTCGACGTCGGCGCCGCGCGCCGGCTGGTCGCCCTCGCGGCCTCGGTCGACGTCGCGCCGCCAGGTGTGCGCCAGGCACTGGCGGACGGCACGGTCAGCGTGGAGCAGGCCCGGGTCATCGCCGACACGGCCGCCACGGTGTCAGCCGTGGCGGGCGCGGAGGTGGCCGACAAGGCGGTCGGGGTGCTCGTCGAGTGGGCAGGGCAGTTCGATCCGACGCTGCTGCGGCGGATGGGCACCCGGATCCTCGATCACGTCGCTCCCGGTCTTGCCGACGCCGCCGACGCGGCAGCCCTGGCCGCCGAGGACGCCCGGGCGGCCCTCGACCGGCACGTCACCGTCTCCGAGCAGACCGGCGGACGGCTCCGGCTCAGCGGCATCCTCGACGCCGAGGCCGCCGCGCTGCTCCGCGCCGCCATCGACCCGCTGAGCGCGCCCGCCGGGCCGGACGACAACCGCTGCGCTGGTCAGCGTCGCCACGATGCCCTCGCGGACGTGTGCCGGCTGGCGCTGCGTACCGGTGAGCTGCCCGAGACCGGTGGTGACCCCGCGCAGCTCGTCGTCACCACCAGCTTCGACGGGCTGACCCGGCAGTTGGGCGCGGGCACGCTCGACGTTGGCCTGCGGCTCACCCCCGACACGGTGCGCCGGCTCGCCTGCGACGCCGCCATCCTGCCGGCCGTGCTCGGCCGCGGCGGTCAGGTCCTCGATGTCGGCCGGCAACGACGACTCGTCACCGGGCCGCTGCGCCGGGCACTGGTGCTGCGCGACGGGGGCTGCGCGTTCCCGGGCTGCGACCGGCCGCCGCGCTGGTGCGCCGCCCACCACATCCGCCACTGGGCCGACGGCGGGCCGACCAGCCTCGACAACGCCGTCCTGCTCTGCGGCCACCACCACCGGCACGTCCACCAGACCGACTGGGTGGTGCGACTCGGCGACGACGGCCACCCGGAGTTCGTGCCGCCGGCCTGGCTCGACCCCGACCAGCTCCCACGCCGCAACGAATTCCACCGCCGCACATAGTCCGCAGGGTGGCATCCGCACCGGCCGAGCCAGTTGACATTGTCGATACCCTGCAAGGCGCTGGTCGGGGGAGAGGTGGCTGATGTTCAAGGACGTCACGTCGGTACGGGTGCTCGCCTACTTCCCGTGTCAGCTCTCCGCGCCGGCCCCGGCCGAGGGTGACGTGCCCACGGGGTGGAGCGTCACCGACGGCCTCGACGACCTGGCGTTGCAGCCCTACGGTCAACGGCTCCTCGACGACCTGCTCGGCAGCATGCCCCGGCCCACGATGGAGATCAGCGGTGGCGCGGAGGTCCTGCGGACCGCCGGGCAGGAGATCGATCCCGCGCTGTCGCCCACCACGGAATCCGGCGCGTGGCAGGTGGTCTCGGCCCGGATCAGCCTCTGGAACGTCGACTGTGGCCTGGTCTGCGTCACCTACCAACTGCCGGACGGCATCGTCAGCGGCGTCGGCGACGTGGTTGCCGAGGTCGCCCCGCCGGTGCAGCGGATGCTGCCCGCGGTGACGCGGCTCCTGCGTGCCGTCCTGCCGGCGCCGGCCGGTACCGACGAGGTGTTCGTCCTCTGGGCCAACACCACCTTCGCCGTCCGGGTCGATCCGGACTGCGATCCGGCACGCCGACGGGCCATCGCCGAGCGGTTCAGCCCGGACGGCGTGGACTGCACGCCCGACAGCATCTCCGATGGCGTGTTGCGGGTCGGCTCGCACACCACGGCCGTGGTCAGTGACTTCGGGTCGCGCCCGGCCCTGCTGTTGGCCCGGCTGACCGGGGTGCATCACGTCTGCTGGGCTGCGGCCCTGCGCTACGACGCGGTGCTCTCGGCGGAGCTGTCCCAGATTGACCCCGGGCGTGGCGGCCTGTCCATGAGCGCTCTGGAAGACCAGGCCAAGCGCATTCTCGGCGGCTACCACCGCATCCGCCTGTTCCGGCTCGGCTATTCGTCGGTGGAGGCGCACCTCGACGCGGCCGGCGGCACGGTGTGGAACGCGCTGGAGCAGCAGTGGAAGTTCCGGCTCGTCCTCACCACGCTGGACGAGCGGCTCGACTTCGTCCGGACGCTGCACCAGCAACTGGTCGGCCGCCTCCAGGACCGCCGGTCCCGCCTCCTCAACGAACTGGTGCTGGCCTTCACCTTCCTGAACATCTTCGCCATCGTGCTCGCCGCCCTGACTTTCGTCGCGCTGCCGAGCCTCGACGTCGGGCTCCTGGCCTCGGCGATCGGAGTGGTGATGCTGCTGGCGAACCTGACCGCGTACCTCGCGTTCCGTCGCCAGATGAACGACCCGGGTCGGGCCTCCGGCGCGTGACCGGCGGTCGACCTGAATAGGGCTGCATAGGGCGCGCGAGCATCGATAGCATCGCCGCCATGGCGACGCGGCTTGTGCAGATCAACATGAAGGCTCGGGACGAGGTGGCGCTCGGCGAGTTCTGGGCCGAGGTGCTCGGCTGGGAGATGTCCAGCGAGGGGCCCGGTGTGACCAACCTCGAACCGAAGGGCATCGGCTATCCCGATCCCGTCGCCGTCTTTATCGACATCGTCGTCTCCGACGAGCCCAAGACGGGAAAGAACCGCGTACACGTGGACCTGGCGACGACCTCGACGGCGCACCAGGCCGAGGTCGTCGCGCGCCTGAAGGATCTCGGCGCGACGCCCGTCGACGTGGGTCAGGGGGACGTGTCGTGGATCGTCCTGGCCGACCCGGAGGGCAACGAGTTCTGCGTGCTGGACTGGCACGACCCGGACCAGGACACCGGCCCGATCGCCTCCGTGGTGGTCGACTGCGCGGACCCGAGAGCCATGGCCCGTTTCTGGGGCGAGGCGACGGACTGGACCGTGCACAAGGTGACCGACGACAGCGCGGTCCTGCGCTCGTCCCGGGGCGTGGGTCCGTACCTGCAGTTTCTGCGGACGCCCGACGTGAAAACGGGGTGGAACCGTGTCCACCTCGACGTGCGCCCGTACCCGAACGACGAGATGGAGGCCGAGGCGGCGCGACTGCTGGCTCTCGGCGCGACCCCGATCGACCTGGGCGACAGCACCATCCCGTGGAAGGTCTTCGCCGATCCGGAGGGCAACGAGTTCTGTCTCCTCACCCCGATGTGATCCGCGTGGCACCGCCGTACGTCAATCGCCGCACCGATTGACTTTCGATAGGTTGCGAGCGAAACTCGATGCATGCTTGTTGAACGTCGAGCGGTGTCCGCTCTCCGAGTGTTCCTCCTGGTGCTGTTCGGGGTCCTGGTCCTCTTCCAGACCCTCTCGCTGCCGGGGCAGTTCGCGCACATGGCGCAGGAGTCGCCGCAGGACGCGTACCTCCGGTGGCCGGCGACGATCGTGACGGTCTTCTGGGCGCTCTGCGTCCAGGTGGTGATCGTCGCGACGTGGCAGCTGCTCAGCCTGGTCAAGAACGACCGCATCTTCACCGAGGCGTCGCTGAAGTGGGTGGACGCCATCGTCTGGGCCATCGCCGCCGCGTGGCTGGTGCTGGTGGGCGTCTTCCTCTACGTCGGGTTCAACGCCGACGACCCCGGACTGCCGCTCCTGCTGTTCCTGCTGACGGTGGGCGTCACCGTGCTGGGCCTCCTCATGGTGGTCATGCGCGCCCTGCTGCGGCAGGCCACCACGCTACGGACCGACATGGAAGCGGTGATCTGATGCCCATCGTCGTCCGGATCGACGTCGAGTTGGCCAAGCGCAAGATGAGCGTCGGCGAGTTCGCCGAGCGCGTCGGGCTCACCCCGGCGAACGTGGCGGTGCTCAAGAACGGCCGCGCCAAGGCCGTCCGCTTCAGCACCCTCGAAGCGATGTGCCGGGTGCTCGAATGCCAGCCCGGAGACCTCCTCGAATGGGTCGAGGAGGAGACCGCATGAGGTACGTCGTCGCCATCGCGGCCGTCGCCCTCGGCGTCACCGCCGTCGTGTACGGAGGGGCCGACGACTCGCCGGGCCTCCAGCTCATCGGCGCATTGCTCGTCGTGGGCGCGATCGCCTTCGCCGTACGGGCGGCCCGACGCGGCGCGTGACCGCGCCGGCCGTTCTCGTAATAACGATCATGTAACGGGCGCGAACCTTTCCCCGTAGGTGACCTGTCTTGAAGGTCGTCGGCCCACCAGGGCCAGGGGAGGCGTCGGATGAAGCTGGTGTGGAGGCGGGCCCGCGAGGCGCGGGGACTGCTGTTTGCCGCGGTGCTCGCCGCCTTGGTCGCCGTAGCGTTGGTCACCGGCCTGTCGGACTACAACCGACGCGCGGTGGACGCCGGACAACGCGCGTTGGTCGCGGCGTCGCCGGTCGAGGAACGCGGCCTGTTGGTCAGTGGGTCCGGCGGTCGCGACGCCGCCGAGTTCGCCAAGCGTGACGGGGCGGCGCGGGCACAGTTCGCCGACGGGCTCGCCGGAGTGCCGGTCGCCGTCTCCGCCGCGCGGTACGGCACCGGCCGGGAACTGACCGGCGATCTCGGCTCGGTGCCGCGCAAGGGCACCGATCCCATCTTCGCGAACCTGGCCACTCTCGAGGGCCTGACCGCGCACGCCGAGCTGACCAACGGGGCCTGGCCCCGCGCCGGAGCGAAGCCGGCCCAGGTGAGCCTGCCGGAGCGGGTCGCCACGACACTCGGCCTGACCGTCGGCGCGCGGATTCCGCTGCGGGACCGCGCCACCGAGAAGGCCAGCGCGGTGGTGCTCGCCGGCACCTGGCGGCCCCGCGACCCGACCGAGGCGTACTGGCTGCTGGCTCCCGGTGTGGGTACGGGCAGCGTCGGGTCCGGTACCTCGTACGGGCCGTTCGCGCTGGACCCGGCCGACTTCACCACCCTCTTTCCGGGCTCGGTGACGGCGTCCTGGCTGGCCGAACCGGACCTCGGCGGTGTCGACGCCGCCGACCTGCCCGCCGTACGGGCCGCCGTCAGCGCGGCCGCGGTCACGGTGCCCGAGGCCGCCGAACTGGGCAGCTCGGGGCAGGTCACCACGAAGATCGACCAACTGCTGGACCGGATCGCCCGAGCCGACCTGGTGGGCCGCTCCGCGTTGGCTACCCCGCTGCTGCTCATCCTGGTGCTCGGCGGCTACGCGCTGGTGCTGGTCGCCGCGCTCCTGCACGAGGACCGTCGTCCGCAGACCGCGCTGCTGCGCGCCCGTGGCGCCGCCCGCCGCCAACTGGCCGGCCTGGCCGCCCGCGAGGCGACCCTGGTCGTGGCCCCGGCCGCCCTGCTCGGGCCGGTGATCGCCGGAGAGGCGCTGCGGTTCGTCCGGCCCGGCGGCGCGGCGGAACTCTCCACCGCCGGCGGTAACACCACCCTGATCTGGGCCGCGGCCGCCGCGACGGCCGCCGGCTGCCTGGTCGCCATGGTCGCGCCGACGCTGCGGGGCTCCGGCACGTACGTGGCCGACATGGCCGCCCGATCCCGCCCGAACCGGTCGGCGAGCATCCAGCGCGCGAGCGTCGACCTGGTGCTCGTGGCACTCGCCGTGCTCGCCTGGGTGCAGCTCCGCCGGTACGCCTCGCCGCTCGCCGGCTCGAACGGCCGGCTCGGACTGGACCCGCTGCTGGTCGCCGCCCCGACCCTGGGCGTGCTGGCCGGGGCGGTGCTGGCACTGCGGGTGCTCCCGCCGCTCACCCGGTTCGCCGAACGGTTCGTCGACCGGCGACCGTGGACCGCCACCATGCTGGGCATGTGGCAGGCCGGCCGGCGTCCCCACGCCGGGCCGGTGCTGCTGCTCGCCCTCGCCGTCGGCGGCAGCACGCTCGCCTGGTCCCTGGTCAGCACCGGGGAACGGTCCCAGGTCGAGCAGGCCGGCCACACGGTCGGCGCGGACCTACGGGTGACCGAGCGCGGCGGCGCCGCCCCGGTGACCCGGGCCGGTGAACTCGCCGCGCTGCCGGGCGTGCGCCGGGCGCTGCCGGTGTGGCGCGACGAGATGCGCGTCGGTCGCGGCGACCTGCCCGTCACCGTGATCGGCTTCGACGCGGCCGGCGCGGGGGGCGTCGTCCGGCTCGCCGACCGGCTGAGCGCCGATCCGGCGTCGACGCAGTACCAGCGGATGATCGCGGCCCGGGGCGCTCCCGGCGGCCCCGAACTGCCCGCCGGCACCCGAGCGATCACCGGTACGGCTCGCACGCCCGTCAACGGGCTCTCCCGCCCGCTGAAGGTCACCGTGTCGCTGCTGGTCACCAGCAGCGACGGGTCGGCCTACCGGCTGCCGGCCGTCGACGCCACCAGCGACGGACGGGAGACGCCGTTCACCGTGCGGCTACCCGACGTGGGAGACGCGCGACTGCGACTGGCCGGATTCGAGGCCGACGGCGGAGCGGACGCCGGAAACTCGTACCGGCTCCAGGTGGACGGGTTGACGTTGGTCGGCGCGGACGGCGCCAAGCGGCCCGCCGAGCTGACCGGGGCCTGGAACACCACCGCCGGCGGTAACCCGCCCATCCCGGCCCGGTCCAGCGCGCGGGGCGTCGTCGCCGACTATCCGGTGGACTCGATTCCCGATGGACAGTACGCGTTCCATCCGCCCACCCGTTTCGCCATCGTGCCCGCCGGGCAGATCGCGCCCGTTCCGGTCCTCATGACGCCCGCTGTGCGCGACGCGATGAGCCTGCACACCGGCGACACCTTCACCCTGGCCCTTGCCGGCGCGTCCGTGCCGGCCCGGCTGATCGGTGAGCTGAGCTCCGTGCCGACCACCTCGGGGGAGGGCGTACTGCTCGACCTGCCCGCAGCGGTCGAGGCGCTGGTCCGCGGTGGTGGAACCGTCCGGAACACACCCGAGTGGTGGATCGGCGCCGACGACCCGGCGGCCGCCACCCGCGCCGCCGGTGAACTGGCCGGCGTCACCGTCCTCGACCGGCGCGCCGAGATCGCGGCCGCCGCCGACGACCCGTACTGGCGGGGCTCACGCACCGGGATGCTCGCCGCCGCGCTCGGCGCGGTACTGCTCGCCCTGGTGGGCCTCATGGTCGACGTGTGGGCCACCGCACGGCGTCGGCTGAGCGAGTTCGCCGTGCTGACCACCCTCGGCGCGACGCCCCGGCTGCTGGCCCGGGCGCTGCTGGCCGAGCAGACCTTCCTGGCCGGTATCGGCGTCGGCGTCGGGCTGCTGCTCGGCGCCGTGGTCGGGGCCACCATGGCTCCGCTGGTCATCCTCACTCCGGCCGCCGGCCGGCCGGTGCCCCCGGCGGCGTTCGCGCTGCCCTGGGTGCCCATCGGCCTGACCGCGGTCGGCCTGCTGCTGGCGGCGCTCGCCTTCAGCGCGTTCATCGCCACCGGCATCCGACAGCGGGTGGCGGCGGTGCAGCTGCGAATCGGGGGAGAACGATGAGCGTCGGCGCGGCCGCCCGCCGGGTCCGGGCGTACGGCGGGCAGTTCCTGCTTCTGGCGGTGCTGACCCTGGTGGTCACGCTGCTGGTCAGCGGGGTGCCCCGACTGGTCAACCGGCTCGCCGAAGAGGGCCTGCGGGCGCAGCTCAACAGCGAGTCGGCTGACCGCCGGGATCTCAACTACGCCACCGGGGAGGTCGACACCGCTGCGGCACCGGTCATGCCCGGAGCCCGCAAGCAGTTCGACAGCCTGGTCGAGGAGATGCCACCGCAGCTACGGTCCGCCGTCACCGAGCGCTGGTTCAGCGTGGACACCACGCCGAACCTGGTGGTCGGTCCCGACCTGAAGGCCCGCAACCTGCTGGTCCACCTCGGTCTGCGCGCCATGCCCGGCATCCAGCAGGAGAGCACCCTCGTCGAGGGCGCCTGGCCGAACGAGACCTACGTCGCCGGCCGACCCATCGAGCTGGCTCTCGACGCGGACGTGGCGCGCAAGCTCAACCTGCGCGTCGGTAGCCGACTCGACCTGGGTCAGCCCGACGACGGCGGCAAACCGACACCCATGGTGGTGGCCGGGCTGTTCCGACCGGTCGACCGCGCGAGTGGCGCCTGGGGCGGTCTGCCGCAGGTGCTCCAGGTCGTCGAACCGGAGGGCGACGGCCAGCCCTTCATCGGCGTCGGCGTGGTCGCCCCGGTGGTCCTCGACAAGGGGGCCGCGGCCGGCTGGCCGGTGCGTACGCAGTGGCGTTACCGGCTCGGCGTGGATCGGATCAGCGCGCGCCAGCTCGACCAGATGATCGAGGGCCTGCAACAGTTGCAGCGACACGTTCCGCCCGGTCTCACGTTGACGCAGGCGGTCGACATCCCGCTGCGCGCGTTCGCCGCCCAGGTGAACTCCGCCCGGACCCTGCTCGCGGTGGTCGGTGCGGGCGTCCTGGCCACCCTGGCCGGGCTGATCCTGCTCGCGGCGACCCTGTCCACCCGCCGACGCCGCTCGGAGTTCGCCCTCATCCGGGCCCGTGGCGGCGCGGCCACCGCCGGCGCGCGCCGCAGCCTCGCCGAGTCACTGCTGGTGGTGCCGGTCGCCGCGGCGGTCGGCTGGTGGTTGGGCACCCTCTTCCCCGGTACGCCCGACCCGACCGCGCCGTACGCCGCCGTGGTGACCCTGCTGGTCACCCTGGCCCTGCCGTTGGCGACGCTGACGGTGCAGGGCGTCGGCGCGGCCCGCCGGGACCTGGTCCGGATGCGTCCGTCGACTCGCCGGCTGACCGTCGAGGTCTTCCTGCTGGTGCTGGCCGGGCTCGCCGCCGTGCTGCTGCGCCGGCGCGGGCTCACCCTCGGCGAGGTCGACCCGCTGCTCGTGTCGGTGCCGGTGCTGCTCGCGGTCGCCGCGGCGGTGCTCGCGCTGCGTGCGTACCCGTGGCCGTTGTTGCTGGTCAGTCGGCTCGCCGCGCGTACCCGCGGCAGCGTGACCTTCCTCGGCACCGCACGGGCCGGCCGGTCGGCGGTCGCCGCGCCGCTGGTCGTCGTGGTCCTGGCGATCGGCACGGCGGCCTTCTGCGCGGTCGTCGCCGGCGGCGTCGACGCGAGCCGGGGCCGGGCCGCCGAACAGGTCGTTCCCGCCGACGCGCTGATCCGGGGGGAACGCTTCGCCCCGGACACGGTCGACGCGCTGAAGGGTCTGCCCGGCGTCCAGGCCGCCACACCGGTGCTCATCGAGCCGGACCAGCGGCTGGCGGCCGACGAGGTCGGCACCGACGCGCGGATCGGCCAGACCACCGTGCTGCTCGTCGACGGTCCCGGTCTGGCCACGGTGACCGGTGAGTCCGGGGTGGACGTCCGGGTGCCGGAGCCGTTGCGCACCGCCCACGCCGAAGCGGGGGCGCTGCCCGCGATCGTGTCACCGGCCGTCGCCGCCGACCTGGCGCGGACGGGTCTGCGGGACTCGGCGTTCGTCTCGGTGCAGGGCCAGCGGTACGAGTTCCGGGTGGCCGGCGCGCAGGACGGTTTCCCCCTGCTGCCGGCGAGCACCAGCCGGTTCGTGATCCTGCCCTGGCAGGCGCTGCCGCAGCGGGCCACCCAACCGGCGCCGACCAGCCTGCTCGTCGCCGGCGACCGGCTCGACGCGGAGGCGCTGCGGCAGGCCGGTGACGAGGGTCAGTTGCGCTTCCAGCAGCAGGGGGCGGTCACCGGTCGGGCACGGCCACTGGGAGTCACCGTCGACACCCGGGCGGGCGTACGACACCAGCTCGCGGACGGTGGCGCGAACGGCGTCCTGGCCTTCGGGTTCGTGGGCGGCGCCGCCGGCGGGACGGTCCTCGGCCTGCTGGCCATCGCGTTCACCGTGCTGGCCGGGGCGCGGGCCCGGGGGCAGGTGCTGTCCCGGCTGCGCACCCTCGGGCTGTCCCGCCGGCAGTGGCGGGGGCTGCTGCTGGTCGAGCTGACCCCGCTGGTCGGGGTGTCGGTGCTGACCGGAGCGCTGGTCGGCGCGGTGCTCCCCCTGGTGCTCAATCCGGTGCTCGGCCTGTCCGCGTTCACCGGCGGAGTGCCGGTCCGGGTGGCGTTCGAACCCGGGCTGGTCGTCGCGGTGGTCGCGCTCGGCGCGATCGCCCTTGGCTTCGCGGTCGCCGTCGAGGCCCTGAACAACCGCCGGTTGCGCCTCGGCGAGGTGCTCCGGCTCGGAGAGGAGAGCTGAGATGACCGTTACCGCCCAGAGTGCCCTGGTGCCCGATTTGGCTTCCCTGCAGCAGCGGGCCGCGCAACGCGCCGCCGAGCGGGCCGGCGGGCAGGACCGCCTGCGTGGCCACATCGTCTGCGACGGTCTGGTGCGCATCTTCAAGACCGAGGGGGTGGAGGTGGTCGCCCTACAGGGGCTCGACCTGGTCATCGACCGGGGTGAGCTGGTGGCGATCGTCGGCGCGTCCGGCTCGGGCAAGTCGACCCTGCTCAACATCCTCTCCGGCCTCGACACGCCGACCGCCGGCATCGCCCGGGTGGCCGACTACGACCTGCTCTCGCTCTCCGCGAAGCGTCGGTTGAGCTACCGACGGCAGTTGGTCGGGTTCGTCTGGCAGCAGACCGGCCGCAACCTGCTGCCGTACCTCACCGCGCAGGAGAACGTCGAACTGCCGATGCAGTTGGCGGGCAAGCGTTCGGCGCGGGCCCGCCGGGAACGGGCCCGGGAACTGCTCGACCTGGTCGGCGTGGGCTACGGCGCGCAGCGGCGGCCCGGTCAGCTCAGCGGCGGCGAGCAGCAGCGGGTGGCGGTGGCGGTGGCCGTGGCCAACGACCCCGAGGTGCTCTTCGCCGACGAGCCGACCGGTGAGCTGGACGAGGCCACCGGCGCGGAGGTCTTCGGGGCGCTGCGCACGATCAACGCCGAGCTGGGCGTGACCATCGTGGTCGTCACCCACGACCACGCCGTCGCCACCCAGGTCCGCCGGACCGTCGCGATCCGCGACGGTCGAACCGCTTCCGAGGTACGCCGGACCGCGCGCGTCGACGCGGACGGCAACACCGAACTGGTCAGCGAGGAGTACGCGGTGCTGGACCGCAACGGCCGGATGCAACTGCCGGCCGCGTTCGTCGACGCGCTGTCGCTGAAGGAGCGGGTCCGGCTCGATCTGGAGCCCGACCATGTGCAGGTACGGCCCGGTGACCGGGTCTTTCAGGAGCGGGAGGCACGGGCGTGAACTATCAGGACATGGCGGTCGCGGGAGCGGCCTCGACTGCTGGCGGGCCGGGTGTGCCGCCCGCCGAGGTGGTCCGGGTCAGCGGGGTGAGCCGCACCTTCGGCCGTGGTGAGCACGCCGTGCACGCGGTGCGGGACGTCTCGTTCACCGCCAACCGCGGCGAGCTGATCGCCATCCGCGGTCGCTCGGGTGCCGGCAAGACCACGTTGCTGAACCTCATCGGCGGGCTGGACCGGCCGGACAGCGGCCAGGTGGTGGTGGCCGGGCACGAGGTGACCTCGGCCGGGGAGGCCGAGTTGTTGCGGCTGCGCCGGGGCACGGTCGGGTTCGTCTTCCAGACCTTCGGGCTGGTGCCGATCCTCTCCGCCGCCGAGAACGTCGGCGTGCCGTTGCGGCTGGCGCAGGTGCCGGCCGCCGAGCGCGAAGAGCGCGTCGCGGTGCTGCTCGAACTGGTGGGCCTGGGTGGGCACGCCGCCCAGCGCCCGTACGAGCTCTCCGGCGGCCAGCAGCAGCGGGTCGCCCTCGCCCGTGCGCTCGCCAACGAACCGGACCTGCTCATCGCCGACGAGCCCACCGGTCAGCTCGACTCGGAGACGGGACGGTCCGTCATGGACCTGCTTCGCGCGGTGGTGCACGCGCGAGGCATGACAGCCCTGGTCGCCACGCACGACCCGGCCCTGATCGACCTCGCCGACCGGGTCCTCGTCCTGCGCGACGGCCGGCTAGTCGACGGCTGACCAACGCCCGCCGCCCGCAACGGCCTGCTGAGCGGCGGTCTGAGCCGGCCGCCGGCCGCCGGCCGCCGGTGGCTGGCAGCCGGTGGCCGGTGCCTGGTCGCCGGTGCGCTGGGCCGTCGACTCGGTCAGGGCGGACCACTAGGTCTGTCCGCTCCCTGTCGAGCTGCCCCAGAAATGGGGCGCGCGGTTGGCGTGCGGCGGGTGCCTGTGCCAGCCGGTGTGCGTCAGCGGGTGTTGTATCGGCGGTTGATGTGGTTGGCGTCGGTGGTTGTTGTGCCAGGCCGTTGGCGTCAGCGGGTGCCGGGTCGGCCGTTGATGTGGCTGGCGTTGGTGGGTGCTGTGTCGGCGGTTGATGTGGTTGGCGTTGGTCGGTGCTGTGCCAGGCCGTTGGCGTCAGCGGGTGTTGTGCCAGGCGGTTGATGTGGTTGGCCTAGGTGGGTGCCGGGCCAGGCCGTCGGCGTGGATCGCTGCGCCCCGCATCTGGGGCAGCTCGACAGGTGTCCAGTGGCAACCTGGGGCCCGAGCCGTCGACCACCTGTCAGGGGCCCCCGCCCTGCCGGCGCTACCGGCGGGCCGGCGTAGGCGGGCGGCCCGGCGTCTCGGGCGGGTCAGAGCGGAAGCTTCATGCCTTCGTGGCTGGCTCTGAAGCCGAGGCCCAGATAGAAGCGGTGCGCGTCGGTACGGGACTTGTCGGTGGTGAGCTGGACCAGGGCGCAGCCCCGCCGCCGGGCCTGGTCGATGACCCAGGCCATCATCTGCCGGCCGAGCCCTTGCCCGCGCCGGTCGGAGCGCACCCGGACCGACTCGATGAGGGAGCGCTCGGCACCGTGCCGGCCCAGCCCCGGGATGTAGGTGATCTGTAGGCATCCGACCAGGTCGCCGTCCTGCTCGGCGACGATCAGGAAGTTGCGCGGGTCGGCGCTGATGTCGGCGAACGCCCGTTCGTACGCCTCGTCGACCTGGGTGAAGTCACGAGCCTTGCCCAGGACGTCGTCGGCGAGCAGGGCGATGACGGCGGGCAGGTCCGCGCGGACAGCCTCCCGGAAGATCATGTCGCTCATACCGGTCAGCCTGGCACAACGTCACTTGGCCGGGCAGCGCAGGCCCTCGCGGGGAACGGTCAGGTCGAGCAGGTACGCGTCGACGGCCTGGGTGATGCAGGAGGTCTGCGGGTACGCGGTGTGCCCCTCGCCCTCCCACGTGAGCACCCGGCCCACGCCCAGCATCGAGGCGAGCCGGCCGGTCTGCTCGTACGGCGTCGCGGGGTCGCCGGTCGTGCCGACCACCACGATCGGTGGCGCGCCGTTGGCCCGCCCGGTCGGGTACGGGTCCCGGCCGCCCGGCCACTCGACGCAGCTCAGCATGCCGACGGCGAGCGCCGGACCGAACAGCGGGTACTTCGCGCGCCACTGCGACTGCAACTGGCGGATCTGCTCCCGGCTCGGCTTCTCGGTCTCGTCTGCGCAGTTGATGGCGAGGTTGGCGTCGAACAGGTTCGAGTAGTGCCCGTCGCTTTCCCGCCCGGCGTACGAGTCGGCGAGCCGGAACACGTCCTTCGGGTCGCCCTCGGCCAGCCGGTCGATGGCCCGTGCCAGCTCCTGCCAGCCGGACTCCGTGTAGAGGGACGAGATGACCGCGTAGAAGACCCAGCCCGCGGTGGCCTCCCGCCCGTCGTCGCCCCGGACGGGGGAGACCTTGGCTTTGTCGATGGCCGAGGTCACGGCGGCGCGGGCGTCGGGAGCGATCGGGCAGCGCGGGGCGTTGGCGGCGCACCATCGGGTGAAGTTGTCGAACGCCCGCTCGAACCCGCGGGCCTGGCTCTCCGAGCCGGCCACCAACCGCTGCTGCGGGTCGACGGCGCCGTCGAGCACCAACGCGCGTACCCGCTGCGGGTAGAGCTGGGCGTAGATGGCGCCGAGCAGCGTGCCGTAGGAGTAGCCCAGGTAGGTCAGCTTGTCGTCACCGACGGCGGCGCGGACGGCATCCATGTCCCGGGCGGCCTGCTCACTGCCGTACAGGGGCAACTGGTCGCCGTAACGGTCCCCGCAACCACGCCCGATCCGCTGGCTCAACCCGGCGAAGCCGTCGAACGACGCCTGGCTCTGCGGGTCGGGGTCGTAGCCGAAGCTCGTGTCCAGGTCGGCGTCGGAGATGCACTTGACCGGACTGGAGCGGGAAACGCCGCGCGGGTCGAAGCCGACGATGTCGAAGCGCTCGGTGACCGAGGTGGGCAGCCCACCGAACTGGGTGCCGAACGAGAGGTAGACGGCGGTGTCCACACCGGAGCCGCCCGGTCCGCCGGGGTTGACCACCAGTGAGCCGATGCGGTCGCGCTGCCGGGTGGACCGGGCCCGCAGCAGAGCGATCTCGAAGGTCTGCCCGGCGCCGGGTCCGGCGGTGGCCCCGCTGCCGGTGCCCCAGTCCCGGGGAACGGCGATCCGCGCGCACTCGTAGCGCATGTCCGGTGCGCCCCGCCCCACCAGATCGTCGGCCACCTCCGGGCACGGCCGCCAGGTGGCCGACGAGCCGGCCGGGGCCGCCTCACCCTGCACCTCGGTGCGCGGCGCGAACGCCGGTAGCGTGCAGCCGGCGGTGAGCAGGGCCGCCACGGCGAAGGCGACGAAACGGTGACGGACCCGGCGACCGGGTGCCATCCGAGGGTGGTCGGCGGTGCGGCTCACGTGATCCTCCGGAGTCGGGTCGACGGCCAGGCTACGCCGGACCGGTGGCGGCCCGATCCAGGGTGACCGCCGGATCGCCGCGCAGCACCTGGTCCACGTCGAAGCGGATCGGACGGTCGAGCTGGTCGTAGCGGCAGGAGCGGGGACCGCGGTCGGGTCGCCACCGGACGAACTGGGCGGTGTGCCGGAAGCGGTCGCCCTCCATCGCGTCGTAGCCCACCTCGACGACCAGTTCCGGGCGCAGCGGCTCCCACTCCAGGTTCTTGGTGCCGGTCCACCGGCTCACCCCGCCCGGGATGCGCTGACCGCGTTCGTGGTCGCCGTGCACCCACGGGTGCTCGCTGCCGGTGTCCCGGTAGGGGGCCAACTCGTCGAGCAACTCGGCCCGGCGGGCCATGCTGAACGACGCGCTCACCCCGACGTGGTGCAGGACGCCCTCGTCGTCGTAGAGGCCGAGCAGCAGCGAGCCGACCACCGGGCCGGACTTGTGCCAGCGGAAGCCGGCCACCACCGCGTCGGCGGTGCGGGCGTGCTTGACCTTGAACATCAACCGCTTGCCCGGCTCGTACGTCAGGTCGGCCGGCTTGACGATCAGGCCGTCCAGCCCCGCGCCCTCGAAGACGTCGAACCAGCGGCGGGCGGTCTCCGGGTCGGTGGTGACCTGGGTGACGTGCACCGGCGGGCGCACCTCGGCCAGGGCCTGGACCAGCCGCTCCCGGCGGCGCGGGTACGGCTGGTCGAGCAACGCCTCGTCACCGACGGCCAGCAGGTCGAAGGCGACGAAGTCGGCGGGCGTGGTCTCGGCCAGCAGCTTGACCCGCGACGCCGCCGGGTGGATGCGCTGGGCCAGCAGCTCGAAGTCCAGCCTCGGCTGACCGGACGGCCCGTCCCGCCGGATCACGATCAGCTCACCGTCGACCGCGCACCGCTCGGGCAGCTGCCGGCGGGCCTGCTCGACCACCTCGGGGAAGTAGCGGGTCATCGACTTGCCGCCCCGGCTGGCCAGCTCGACCTCGTCGCCGTCGCGGAACACGATGCACCGGAACCCGTCCCACTTGGGCTCGTACGTCACACCGGGCGTGGTGGGTAGCTTGGCGACGCTCTTGGCCAGCATCGGCTCGACCGGAGGGTTGATCGGCAGGTCCACGGCGACCAGTCAATCAGACGGCACCGACAGCCGTGAGGCAGATCACCGCTGGTGCGGCGGTGGCGTGTCCGCCCGCGCGCCCCTCGTCCCCCGCGGGCGAATCAGATAACCGCAGGTCAGAGCTAGTTTCGCGGGATGGCCGAGTGGGTCTGTGACTGCTGCGGGCGGTGGCGGGTCAGCGTCGAGCTGGTCCGGGGCCGCTACCGCTACCGGCTGACCCGTCGATATCCACAGCGGTTCGGTGGCGGCCGGGACGTGCTCGGCGAGGTCGCCACGGTGTCCGAGCTGGAAGAGCTGCTGCGGCGTCGTACCCCGTTGAGCCTGGCCGACCTGCGCGAAGCCGCCTGATCCCGCGCGGCCGGCGGACCCACGGCCCGATCGATGATCGGACCGCCCGGTGGATGCCGCGGTGACGGTCCGCCGGGCAGCGTCGTCGGCAGCAGGTGGCGGAGCCGGACGGCGCCACCGGGGGAGGGGACGCGATGCGGTTCGCAGCGAACACCGAGATCGGCGCCGACGCCGAGCGGGTCTGGGCGGTGCTGGTGGACGTGGAACGGTGGCCGGAGTGGACCGCCTCGGTGACCCGGGCCGAGCGGGGTGAGCCGGGGCCCCTCGCGGTCGGCGCGACCGCCCGCCTGACCCAGCCGAAACTGCGCCCGGCGGTGTGGCGGGTCGTCGAGCTGACCGAGGGGCGGGAATTCACCTGGGTCTCCGACGTCCCGGGTGTGCACACCCGTGGCGAGCACCGGTTGGTGCCGTTGCCCGACGGACGTACCCGGGTCGACGTGGCCATCGACCAGAGCGGACCGCTGGCCGGTCTGATCGGCCGGCTGTACGGCGGCCTGCTGCGCCGCTACGTCGGGCTGGAGGCCGACGGGCTCAGGCGTCGCTGTGAGCGGAGCTGACGGCCGGTTTCTCCAGCACGGCCAGCGGGGTGCCGTTCGGGTCCGGACGGTGCGCCACGACCCGGTAGCCGTACCGCTGGTAGAGCGCGAGGGTGCGGGCGCTGTCCGCGCCGGTGAAGAGGGTGAACCGGGCCGCGCGGCCGGCGCAGGCCTCCTCGATCGCGACCAGCAGTCGCGCCCCGAGACCCCGCCCCTGCTGGTCGGGGGCGACCGAGAGGCGTCCGACCTGTGCGGTGTCGCCGGCCAGGTGGGCGCGCACCGAGCCGACCAGCCGGTGCCCCGAGCGGGCGACGAGCACGATATCCGGGCCGGCCAGCACGGCCGCGACCTCGTCCAGGGTCTCGGTCAACGGCGGCAGGAAGGGCTCGCCGTAGTGTTGCGCCTCGCTCAGGTACGCGGCGCGCTGGACGGTCAGGATCTCGCCGGCGTCCGCGACAACCGCCGCAACGATGCTCACCTCGACGCTCATCGGGGCAGCACAACACAGCCGGCGTTGCCGAACCCGGGCGGCCCGGCCGCTGCCCGGCAGCCGGGAAACGCTCAGAAGCGGGCGAACGAGCGGATCGGCGCGCGCGGGCCGTACTTCGGCGCCTGGATACCGGCGGCCTCCAGCAGCACACACACCCGACCCCGATGCCCCCGGAACGGCTCCAGCAGGGTCAGCATCCGCGCGTCGTCGCCCCTCGGTTCGCCGGCCAGGGCCCAGGACACGGTGTTCGGGATGTGGTAGTCGCCGACGCTCACCGCGTCGGGGTCGCCGTACGCGATCCGGACCACCTCGGCAGCGGTCCACGGCCCGATGCCCGCGATGGCGGTCAGCCGGCGGGTCGCCTCCGCCGCGTCGACGCAGCGCTCCAGACGGTCGGCCAGCGCGGCGGCCCGGCGCAGCGTGTCGGCCCGGCGCTGCTCCACGCCGAACGGGTGGAACACCCAGTACGGGGTGGCGGCCACCGCGGCGGCCTCGGGTGGCAGCAGCAGCGGCTGAAGCGGGCCGGGCGCCGGCTCGCGGAAGTGCCGCACGGTCGCCGCGTACGCCCGGTACGCCTCCTTGCCGGTGACCTTCTGCTCGAAGACCGCCCGCAGCAGTCGGGGGAAGACCTGCCCGGTGGTGGGCATGCGCAATCCCCGGTGCTCCCGGGCCAGCCGGGCGACGAGCGGGTGCGCCGCCGCCAACTCGGCGAAGCCGGTGAGGTCGTCGCGCAGCCCGGCGATCCCGTCGGCGTGTGCCACCACATGCTCGGCGCCCGGCCCGTACCCCTCGGCGAGCAGATCACCGCCCGTCGGTCGCAGCGCGAGGGTGGCCGGTCCCTGCGGGGTGCGGGTCGCCCACCAGAAGGTGCCGGCGGCGATCCGCGCGCACGGGTCGTACGGGCTGAAGGTCAGCGCGCGGACCGACGCGGCCAGCCGGTATCCGACCGGCGGGTGC
Organism: Micromonospora sp. NPDC049801; assembly: GCF_040656575.1. Lineage (NCBI taxonomy): Bacteria > Bacillati > Actinomycetota > Actinomycetes > Micromonosporales > Micromonosporaceae > Micromonospora > Micromonospora sp. NPDC049801. The sequence goes on from NZ_JBFAMS010000004.1 coordinate 275,530, forward strand.
AGCACCCGGGTCGCGGCGGGTTCGGTCTCGGTCACCCTGCCACTCTGCCAGGTCACGCGGCGGTGCCGGTCGCCGCCGTCCGCCGACGTGCCACCGGGTACGACGGTGGCCGGTCGCGCCCGCTGCGGCTGCGACCGGCCACCGTCGTACCCGGTGGTGCCGGGATCAGTACGAGTAGCCCGAGCCTCCGGCGTCGCTCGACCCGCTGTCCGCCGGCGGCGCGACGGCCTTCGGCGTCGAGGTGGGCAGGCAGGTCAGGTTCTTCTTGCCGTTCTGGTCGACCACGAACCAGGTGCCGCCGACGGCCTGACCCTTCCACTGGCCGGGCTTCTTGTCGCCGATGTAGCGGTAGACCGGCCAGCCGCCGATGGTGAGCTGGCGGGTGCCGTCCTGGCGGGTGACGCTGCCGACCTTGTCGTCGGAGAGGCCGGTGAGTTGGGGGTTCCCGTCGGTCAGCGCGGGCGGCCACACCTGCGCGCACTTGTCCACGCAGTTCGACGCGGGCGGGTCGGCGGTGTCCTTGTCGAAGCGGTACAGGACCCAGCCGTCCTGGTCCGTCACGACGTTGCCCATCCGGGCGATCTTCTTGCCGATCAACTGCTCGGTCAGGTCGACGTCCGCGGCCGGCGGCGCGTCGGCGACCGGCGCCTCCGCGGATGCCGACGCCTCGGGCTCCGCCGACGCGCTGGGCTCGGCCGCGGCGACGGCGACCGGCTCGGCCGCGCTCGAGTTCGCCCCGTCGTAACCCGCGGGAGCGCAGGCCGTTAGTGCGACCATCGCGCTCGCGACGATGACGGTCCGCTTCATCTGTGCCACGTGCCCTCCTCATTCTTGGCAGTTCACCCATAGGTACGGCGAGCGGGCTGTCAAGGTTGAAGAAGTAACAGTGGTCAATTTCACGGGTTTTGATTGAACCGTAGCGAACGATGATGCGTACGGCCCCACGCGGAACTTTCGACGGAAACAAAAATCGACGCCGGCCATTGGACAATGGCCGGCGTCGACGATGGTACGCGACCCTACATGGGCACCGTGACCAGCGGGCTCGCCACACCGTTACGGTCCACCGACTGCACCTGGAGCTGTTTGATGTCGCTCGTCAACGCCGACGTCGACGCGCTCAGCTCAAGACCCTGCGGGCGGCTGTTGGTGCCGTAACCACCCTCGGGCACCGACCACGTCGAAATCACCTCCGTGGTGGCGTTGTCGCGCACCACCACCAGTCGGCAGGTCCGCGGGCCGGGCAGTTTGCGCAGGCTGAAGTTGATGCGGGTGCCGTACTCCCGCTCAAGCAGGAACATGGTCGTCTGGACGCCGGTCGTCGGGTCGGTGGCGTCGACCTGGTCGCCCTCCTCCTCGGTGCCGCCGACGCCCGGTCCGCTCGGCGGCGCGGTCGGCGCGCTCGTCGGCGGGTCGTTGACGCCGGCGCTCGCCGTCGGCTCCGCGAGAGTTCCCGGCGCGTCGTCCCCGGCCACGCTGACGAAGCCGTAACCCGTCAACCCGCCGAAGACCACCACCGCCGCGGCGGTCGCGAGCAGCTGACGAAACCTGGTGCGCCGCCGGTCGGCCCGGACCGCGACCAGTGTCCGGTCCAGCAGCGCCGGATCCGTGGCGGTTTGCTCCAGGGCCATCATCGTCTCGCCGTCGATGCCGGAGAGCAGGCCCACCACCGGCACCATCGTCTCCAGCTCGGCCGCGCACGCCCAGCAAGCGGCGAGATGCTCCTCGAACCGCTCGGTGTCCTGCTCGTCAAGCACGCCGAGCGCGTACGCGGCGACGTCCATGTGGTCCGGCCGGCTCATTCTGTCACCCCCCGCTCCTGCAGAGCCGTGCGCAAGGCGCGCAGCGCGTAGTAGACCCGCGACTTGGCGGTGCCCAACGGAAGCCCCAGCTCCTCCGCCGCCTCCGGCACCGTCCGCCCCCGGAAGTACGTCGCGATCAGGATCTCCCGGTGCGACTGACTCAGCGTACGCAGCGCGTCCGCCACCGTCATCGTGCGCAGCACCCGGTCGGTGCTGTCCGCCTCGGCGAACGCCGTCAGGTCCCGGTCGTACGTCTCCGGCGGCCGGGCCTCCTGACTGCGGTGCTCGTCGATGGCGATCCGCCGCGCCACGGTGACCAGCCACGGCCGCAGGGAACCCTGCCCCTGTGCGCCGAGGCGGTGCGCGTTGCGCCAGGCCCGCAGCAGCGTCTCTTGGACGATGTCCTCCGCGCGCTGCCGGTCCCCCCCGGTGAGCCGCATGACGAACATCAGCAACGGGCCGGCGTGCTCGGCGTAGAGCAGCCGGATCAACTGGTCGGAGTGGCTGGCCTCGGTTGTCGTCGCCTGGTGGCGCCCGGGCGCCGGTCGGGGCGTCACCGGACCATTTTGGCGAGACGTGGCTCGGGCGTCGACCCCCCGGGCAGACGAGGTCGACCGTGACGACGACCGCGCGGACAACCAGTCCGCGCCAACCGCGTCGCCATGCCAACCGGCCGCCACCGCATGCATGCAGACCTCCGGGATGTCCGTGACCAACGCCGCCCCCACAAGGCGGGCCGCCCGGTGGTACGCAGCCACGCCCCGAGCGGATCAACGAACAACGAAAAAAACTTCGGCGGCGTCACCGGTGACCGGTCAACGGCGGACGGAGAACAGCCCCGGCGGTGGCGGATCCGAGCCGGTGGCGTCGGCGTCGCGCACCACCGCCGCCCCGCCGGCGAAGCGGTCCAACTCGTCATCGGCCACCACCCGGCCGGGAAACCAGTCGCCGGCCGCCCGCCGGGTCAAGCCGGGCACCGGGGGAGTGGTCCGCCCCGCGACCAGCACCAGATTGCCGTACCGGCGACCGCGCAGCACCCCCGCGTCGCCGACCAGGCACGCCTGCGGCAGCACCGAACGCACCGTGGCGACCTGACTGCGGGCGTACCGCAGCGGCGGGCCGTCGGCCAGGTTCGCCAGCAACCAACCCGCCGGGCGGAGCACCCGCGCGACCTCGGCGGCGTACTCCACCGACGTGAGGTGCGCCGGTGTGCGGGCACCGGCGAAGACGTCGGCGACCACCACGTCGTAGCTGGCGTCGCGCGTCGAGGTCAGCACGGCCCGCGCGTCCTGCACGCGGACCCGCAGCCGCGCGTCCGCAGGCCAGGGCAGCACGCGCCGCACCAGCTCCACCAGGGCGCCGTCCACCTCGGACACTCGCTGGGTCGAGCCGGGCCGGGTCGCCGACACGTACCGGGGCAGGGTCAACGCGCCACCGCCCAGGTGCAGCACCCGCAGCGGCTCGCCCGGGGGCGCGATCAGGTCCAGCGCGGCGGCCAGCCGTCGGACATACTCGAACTCCAGGTGGGTGGGGTCGCTCAGGTCGACGTGCGACTGCGGCGCGCCGTCCAACAGCAGCGTCCACGAACCGGGCCGGTCCGCCGACGGCACCAGCTCGGCCAGACCGGTGTCCACCCGCTCGACCACCCGGTCACCCGCTCGTTTACGCCCCACCGCGACCCCCGCTCAGCGACCGACACGTGCCGCGGCGGTCAACGCGCGGTGCAGCAGCCGGGAGTCGCCGAGCAGCGCGCGTAGGCGGCGCTCCAGGCCGGCGATCGGGATGAGGTTCTGCGGCGCCCGTGGGTCCTTGTACGGTGTCGACGCGAACCGGGGCAGCGTGACCAGCGACAGGTCGGCCAGGTCGATCGCCGCCTCGACGGGCAACTCGGTGGAGCACTCCACCCGGACGATGCCGGCCCACGGCGCGCCCACGGCCACCGGCAGCCGCAGATACCACGACCAGCCGCCCCAGGGCGTGCGGAGCCGGAACACCGGCGACCGCTCGCCCGGCGCCAGGCCCGTCACCACCGCCGTCAGCCGGGCGTCCAGGTACTGGCTGTGCTGGGTCTTGATGTAGCCGAGCGTGCGCGGCAGATGGTGCCGACTGCGCAGCGGACCGTCCACCACCAACAGATCGCCGTCGACCCGGGCGGCGTCGGACACCGCCACCTCCAACGCGGTCAACGGGCCCTGCACGGCCGCCGGCAGCTTCGCCAGCTCGCCGGTGCCGCCCACCCGGTGCACCGGATAGCGGATCGCGCCCGCCACCACGTCCCGGGCCGACGGGCTCGCCGTGAACAGACCCCGGCCCACCTGCGTGCCGGCCAACTGCGCCGCGCCCCGACCCAGGTCGCAGCGCACCACCCCGGCCGCGTACGACGCCGCGAGCCCCGGAAACGACCCGCCGTCCTCCTCCGCCGTCCAGATGCTCGCGTCGACCCGGCGGACCCCGTCGACCAGGAGCACCACGTCCGGCGCCCGCACGTCGGCGCGTACGCCGATCGCCCGCCAGTCGACGGCCGGCAACTCCACGTCGACCTCGACCTGGGTGCTGCTCGGGGTGGCCGGCCCGGAGGCGGACGCCTCGAACGACGCCCCGTACGACGGGTCCCACGAGTCGACGAAGAACGCCGCGTCGCCCACGCTCACCGACCCGACCTTTCGTTCGCGACTGCGGGGCTCCGCTGCGCTGCACTCCTCGCGCTCACCGGCCGGACCTTTCGTTCGCGACAGCGGGGCTCCGCTGCGCTGCACTCCTCGCGCTCACCGGCCGGTCCGTTCGACGCGCGCCGAGCGGGCGTCCTTGCGTACCTCGAAGCGGACCGGGATCCGCTCGGCCAGCGCCGCGACGTGGGTGACCACGCCGACCATCCGGTCACCCCGGGCGGCCAGGTTCTCCAGCGTGGCGGCCACCGTGTCCAGGGTGGCCGCGTCCAGCGTGCCGAAACCCTCGTCCAGGACGATCGACTCCAGACTCGCCGCCGTCGTCGACATGCCGGCCAACTGCTCGGAGAGCGCCAACGCCAACGCCAGCGACGCCTGGAACGTCTCGCCGCCGGAGAGCGTCCGTACGCCCCGGCGCAGCCCGGCGTCGTGGTGGTCGACCACGAAGAACTCGCCCTTGTCGTGCACCAGCTCGTACTGACCCGAGGACAGTTCCCGCAGGATCCCGGACGCGCCGTCGACCAGCAGGTCCAGCGCCTCCGCCAGCAGCCACCGCTCGAAGTTGTTGGCCCGCAGGTGGCCCGCGAGGGCCCGCGCGACCTGCGCCTCGCGCTCGTGCCCGGCCCGCTGCTCGCGCAACGTGCCGGCCTGTTCGCGGCGCTCGTGCAGTCGACGCCGGTCGGCCTCGGCCCGCTCCACTGCGATCGTCGCGGCGTGTACCGGATCATCGCCGACCGGCACGTCGGCGGCGGCGAAGATGTCGGCGATCCGCCGCTGCACCTCGTCGGCCGCCGCCTCGGCCTCGGCGACGACGGTAACCCGGCCGGCCCGGTCAGCACGACGACGCTCCGCCTCGGCCGTCGCCCAGTCGGTCAACGCCGCCCAGGAGGCCGCCACGTCGTCCCGGTCGGCGGCCGGCGGCCCGAACCGGGCCAGCCCGTCGCGGGCGGTGTCGAAGCCCCGCCAGGTAGCCCGCAGCCGCTCCTGCGCCGCGTCCACCCCGGCGCGGGCCTGGCGGGCGCTTTCCCGGCCCGCCCGGACGGCGGTCGCCGCCTCGTCCAGAACCCGTCGCAGCCGGGCGTGCTCGGCCAGCTCCCGGCGCAGCACCGCGGGCTCGGCCGCGCCCGCGAGCTGCCCGTCCAGTTCGGCCAGCCGGGCGTCCACCTGCTCCTGCCGGGCGCGGGCCTGCACCAGCAGCCGTTCCAGGTCACGCGCCGCGGCGTCCCGCTGCTGCACCGCCGCCTGCGCCGCCTTGGTGGCGGCCCGCGCCGCCTTGCCGGCCGCCGTCGCGGCGGCCACCGCCGAATCCGCCGGGACGGCCGGCACCCGCGTCACCGGCTGCTCGCACACCGGGCAGGGCCTGCCCGGATGCAGGTGCGCCCGCAGGCCGACCGCCAGGTCGGTGGCCTTCGCCTCCTCGTGCGCCCGGAAGGCCGCCTCCAACTCGGCGTCGGCCCGCTCGGCCTCGGCGCGGGCGGCGGCCAGCGCCGCCACCGCCGTCGTGTGCTCCTCGTCCGCCGTACGCACCGCCGCGCGGACCGTGTCGGCCTCGCCGGTCAGCCGATCCCGATCGTCGTACGCCCGCAGTTGCAGCCGCAGCGCGCTCTCGTCACCGGCGCCGGCCAACTCACCGCGCAGCTTCTCCTCCCGCTCCTCGGCCAGCGACACCGCCGCGACAGCCGCGTCGGCCTCGGCGCGCGCCGCGGCCACCGCGTGCGCCACCTCGGCCACCCCGCGCGGGGCGCGGACGGCGGACAGCACGCTCAGCTCGTCGTCGAGCGCGGTCAGGGCCACCGCCGCCTCCCGCGCGCGGTCCCGGGCCGCCGCCAACTCCGGCATGGCCCCGGTCACCGCGCCGGCCAGCTCAACCATCTCCTCGACGAGGGCGTCGGCCTCGGCCACCGCCTCGTCGTCCACCCCGGTCAGGCCGGCGAGCACCTGGTCGACCGCGTCCAGCTTGGCCTCCGCCTGCGCCGCGCGGGCCGTGGCCCTCTTCTGCACGTCCTCGTAGACGCCGAGGCCCAGCAGGTTGACCAGGATCTGCTGCCGGGTGGCCGGCTTGGCGTGCAGAAAGTCGGCGAACTGCCCCTGCGGCAGCACCACGCAGCTGGTGAACTGCTCGTACGGCAGCCCGACCGCCTCCAGCACCGCCTGCTCCATCTCGGCGGGCGTACCGGCGACCACCTCACCCAGGTCGTCCGGGCTCAACCCGGTGTCGAGCTTGGTCACGTCGAAGCCGGCCGGCATCACCTGCAACCCGGCGTTCGCGGTCTTCACGTTGCCCCGGCCGTCCCGGCGCACCACCCGGGTCGCCACGTACCGGGCGCCACCGGACTCGAAGACCAGCCGCACCCGGGCCTCGGTCGCCGACGGCGCGAGGGCGTTCGCCAACCCCCGCGCGCCACCCCAACGGGGGACCGTGCCGTAGAGGGCGAAGCAGATGGCGTCCAGCACTGTCGACTTGCCCGAACCGGTCGGCCCGATCAACGCGAAGAAGTCGGCGTCGGTGAAGTCGACCGTCGTGGAGTCCCGGAAGACCGTGAACCCGGCCATGTCGAGCCGCATCGGTCGCATCAGTGATCGACCTCCTCGAAGAGCTCGTCGAAGAGTTCCCGAACGCCCTCGTCGTCGTGGCCCCGGCTGTCCAGGTAGTCGCCGAACAGCTCCCGGGGGGAACGCCCCGACCGCTGCGCGATCCGGGTGCCGCTGCCCGGCGTCGCCAGCAACTCCGGGTCGATCCGGATCTCCAACGCGCGGGGGAGCAGCTCCTGGACCTCCTCGCGCAGGCCCGCGCGGGGGTGCTCCCGCACGAACACCCGCAGCCAGGCGTCCGGCGCCTCGATCTCGGCGAGCTGGGCCAGCGTGCCGCGGACCGTCCGCAGCGCGCTCGCCGCGGTCACCGGCACCTCCCGCACCCGGGCCGCCGTGCTGGCGGTCACCTCGACGACCGTCACCGACGGCACGTTCTCCTGCTCGCCGAAGTCGACGGCGAGCGGGCTGCCGCTGTACCGCACCGGGCAGGGGCCCTCGACGCGCTGCGCCCGGTGCAGGTGGCCCAGCGCCACGTAGTGCGCCGTCGCCGGGAAGACGGTGGCCGGCACCGCGTAGCCGAGCACCGTGTGCGCGTCCCGCTCGCCGCCGCCGGCCGCCGCGCCGATCACCGTCAGGTGGGCGGTTACCAGGTGCACCCGGTCCGGCTCCGAGAAACCCTCGGTGAGCCGGCCCAGCACCCGACCCAGGTGGTCGGCGTACGTCTGGTTGGCCTCGGCGGCGGTCAGCTCGTACATTTCCAGCGCGCGGATCGCGTACCGCTGGGACAGGAACGGCAGCGCGGCGAGCTGCCACCGCTCACCGCCGGCCGTGGTGCCGTCGATGACGTGCTCGGCCGGATTCTCGCGCACCCCGCCGCGCAGCGTGATGCCCGCGGCCTCGGCCCACGGGCGCAGCGCGTCCAGCGCGGGCCCGTTGTCGTGGTTGCCGCCGATGGCGACCACGTCCGCGCCGGTACGACGCAGCGCGGTCAACGCCCGGGTGACCAGCCGGGTCGCCTCCGAGGTCGGTGCGGCCGTGTCGTAGAGGTCACCGGCGACGATCACCAGGTCGGGCTGTTCGGCGCGGGCGATGTCGATCACCCCGGCCAGCACGGCCGTGTGCTCCTCGGCCCGGGACTGCCCCTTGAGCACCTTGCCCACGTGCCAGTCGGAGGTGTGCAGGATCTTCATAGGTGTGCCGGCCCCCTAGAACGGGATGTCGTCGTCGCTGCCGCCGCCGGAGCCCACCACGGCGAACGGGTCGGCGGACTGGGTGATCGAGCGCAGCGTCTCCGAGGGGGCCCGACCCGCCTCGGAGACCCGGGTGGCCCACGCCGGGAACGGGAACTCCAGGCAGAGCGGCACCGGGATGTCCGGCTGGTTGACGAACATGGTGCCCGGCTTGGCGAGCAGCGCCCGCTGTCGCTGGGCCGGCGGCAGGAAGCCGTACTCGGGGCGGGACGCCTCGGCCGGGTCGAGCCGGCCGACCACCCGGATCGCCGAGTTGGTGACGATGCGCCGCTCCACCTCGCTCGCCGTCTGCTGGGCCCCGATCAGGATGACCCCGAGCGAGCGGCCGCGCTCGGCGATGTCGAGCAGCACCTCCTTGATGGGGGAGGAGCCCTCCCGGGGGGCGTACTTGTTGAGCTCGTCGAGGACGACGAAGAGCAGCGGCTTGGCCGTACCGGCCTTCTCCTTGCGCTCGAACTCGCTCTTGAGCGTCACACCCACCACGAACCGCTGCGCCCGGTCGGGGAGGTTGTGCAGGTCGACGACGGTCACCTGCGCCGACTCGCTGGTGTTGATCGAGTGCGGGCGACGGACGGCCAGGTCGCCGCGGATCAGCCGGGCCAGGTCCTTCTTGCTGCCGATCAGCCGGCGGGCGAACGCGTTGACGGTGCCCAGTCCGACCGCGCTGCCCGCCCAGTCGGAGCGGGTCTCGTCGTTGTTGAGCGCCTCGACGATGTGGTCGACCAGATCGCCGTAGGACCCGAGCCGCACCCCGTCGATGCTCACGCCCCCGTCGGCGGGCTGGGCGTACCGGGCCAGGTGGGCCGCGACCGAGTGGACCACCATCGTGTACTGCTGGCGCTCGTCGTCGGCGTCCGCGAAGACGTACGGCAGCAGGCGGTCGGAGCAGAACTCGCTCAACGTCCAGTAGAAGGCGTCGACGCCGGTCAGCCGGCTGCTCACGTCCGGCGTGCCGGCCGCGTCACCGACCCGGGGCGGGGCGTACACCCGCACGTCGGGGAAGGCGCCGGCGCTGAGGCCCAGCTTCGCGTACGCCGCCCGGGTCGGCTCGTCGAGGCGCGTGTTGGGGTGGTCGAGGAACAGCAGGTCCTCGCCCTTGACGTTGAAGATGAGCGCCTTGCCGTTGACCGCGTCGCCGCCCAGGACGCCGGAGCGGAACACCGAGTAGAGCAGGAAGGTGGCGAAGCTCGTCTTGGTGGCGACCCCGGAGATGCCGGAGATCGAGACGTGCGCGCCCCGGCTGCCGTCGAGGAAGTCGGCGTTCAGGTAGACCGGCACGCCGTCGCGGCCCATCCCCATCGGGATGCGCCGCTCCATCCGGTCGAAGTGCAGCGCGCGGGCCCGCGCGTCGCCCTCGGCCCGGTGCACCACGGCCCCCGGGGTCGGCGGCACGTACAGCTCCGGGTCGACCCGCGTGGTGGTGACCTCGGCCGCCTCCTGGACCTGGGCGGGCAGGGTGCCGTCGGCGATGGCGAAGACGTCCGAGTCGAACTGGGCGCCCTCGTGCCGGGCCCGGACCTGCGTGACCACACCGGCGATCGTCACCGGCTCGCGGTTGGGCAGCTCACGACGGGTGACCACCACGTCGTCGAGCTGGAGGTAGCTGCCGGGGGCCACCGCCGTCCAGAACTGCAACGGCGTGGCGTCGGCGGTGCCCAGCACCCGGCCGACCAGCTCGCCCGGGCTGTCGAGGTCGGCGTCGGTCATCGGACGACTCGGGTCGGGCGGGCAGCGCGGTCGGGAAGCATGAGGTGCATCCTGCCCGAGGAGTACGACAGGTCGCCACGCGACGCGGCGGACGACACCCTGGTCGGTCACACCCGCGACGCTGGGTGGGTGACCGGGCGACGGCCCGTCACGCGTCGGTGAGTGGCGGGCCGTCGCCGGGGCGCGGCCGTCAGTCGCGGGCGTGCCGGAGCATCAGGACGCCGTCGTCGGCGGCGAGCACGTGCCGCAGCGGCAGGTGCGTCGGCCCGGTGGCGTCGCCGGCGGTGATCCGCCCCGGCCCCGGCCCGGCGAGCAGCGGCGCGACCGTGAGGCACAGCTCGTCCACCAGGTCGGCCGCGGTGAGCGCGCCGAGCAGGTGCGGGCCGCCCTCGCAGAGCAGCTGCGTCAGTCCGCGTCCGTGCAGCTCGGCCAGGGCGGCGGCGAGGTCGACCCGGCCGGTACCGCAGCGCAGCACTTCGGCGACGTCGGTGAGGCCGGGGGGTGGCCCGGCGTCGGAGCGGGTGAGCACGATCGGCCGGACCGGCGCGTCGGCGAACGCGGCCTGCGCCGGGTCCAGGTCGAGGGCGCCGGAGACGACCACCAACGTCGGGTACGCGGCCAGCCCGTTCGCCCTGCGCCAGGCGCGGCGGCCCTCGTCCAGGCGGACGGCCCGGTACCCCTCGTGCCGCAGGGTGCCGGCGGCCACCACGAGGGCGTCGCAGACCATCCGCAGCAGGCCGAACACCCGCTTGTCCGGCTCGCCCGACAGCCCGGCGGAGAAGCCGTCGACGGTGACCGCGCCGTCCAGGCTGGAGACGAAGTTGACCCGCAGTCGGGGCCGGTCGGCGCGGCCGTAGAGGGCGGTCAACGCCGCGTCGTCGAGGGGCTCGACGGACGGCTCGGGCCACAGCCGCCGGATCGGAATTCCGACCGTCATTCGCCGGCCGGACCGGTGACCGGAGGGGTCGGTTCAGCGGTACGGTGCTGGCAGTCGCACCAGTTCCGGCCCGGGCAGTCGTCGTGCCGCCGGGCCCGGCACGCTCGGCAGATCATGGTCGCAGCCTAAGCCGCGGGAGGACAGGACAGCATGCCGCGTCAGATCTTCCAGCTGAAGATGTCCCTCGCCGGCGTGCGCCCGATCATCTGGCGTCGGGTGCTCGTCCCGGCCGGCTACACGCTGGACCGACTGCACCGGGTCGCGCAGCACGCGATGGGCTGGCGGGACTGCCACCTGCACTCGTTCGAGATCGACACGGTGACCTACGGCGAACCCGTCCCGGACGAGGGCCTGGGGCTGCACGACGAGCTGGACGTCCGGCTGGACGCGGTGCTCGGCAAGGGCAGCAGGTTCTCCTACACGTACGACTTCGGCGACTGGTGGGAGCACGACCTGGTCGTCGAGGACGCACTCACCGCCGACCAGGACGAGCGGTACCCGGTCTGCCTGGACGGGGAGGGCGCCTGCCCGCCGGAGGGAATCGGTGGTCCACTGGGCTACCAGACGCTGCTGGCGGCCCTGGCCGATCCGGCTCATCCGGAGCGGGCTCTGCTGACCGGCTGGGTCACCGGCGGCTTCGACCCGGCGCTCTTCGATCCCGCCGTCGCGACCACGCTGCTGCGTCGCTTCTGCTGAACGGGCTGGTCAGGCTGGCGTCGATGCCTCGTGTGCCGGCCTGAAACAGGGCGGTAACGATCTGGGAACGCTCCCAATGGTCTATTGACACCCTGGTAGCGCCCCGGCAATCTCATGGGAGCGCTCCCGGGGGAGTGGCGGAAGTCTCCTTCACAGCTCTCCCCAGGCGTCCACGGCCACCGGCTGAGCGGCGCGGGGCGCTACAGCACCCCCCACCACGTACGACACACCAAGCCTCACCACTTGAGAGGGGTCAGGATGAGCGTCACCTCACGTCGCCGCTTTGCGGCGATCGCGCTCGCGTCCGTCGCCGTGCTTGCCGCGGCGACCGCCTGCGGCGACGGCGACTCGTCGTCCGATTCGGACGGCGGCAAGGTCACTCTGGTCGTCGACGTCTTCGGCGACCAGGGCTTCGGCTACGAAGATCTCTACAAGCAGTACCAGACGGAGCACCCGAACGTCACGATCCAGGAGCGCGGCAAGGGCCTCGGCCTCGGTGACTACAACACCCGGCTGACGCAGCAGATCACCGCCGGCGCCGGTGCCGGTGACGTCGTCGCCCTCGAAGAGGGCACGATCGTGCAGTTCTTCGCGCAGGCCGACAAGTTCGTGAACCTGGCCGACCACGGCGCCAACGACCTCAAGGGCAACTTCCTGCCGTGGAAGTGGGAGGGTGGCCTCACGCCGGACGGCAAGGTGCTCGGTCTCGGCACCGACGTCGGCGGCATGGCCGTCTGCTACCGCAGCGACCTCTTCAAGGCCGCCGGTCTGCCGACCGACCGCGAGCAGGTCGGCGCCCTCTGGCCGACGTGGGACGCGTTCATCGAGCAGGGCCAGAAGTTCACCGCCGCCGACAAGAAGCACAAGTTCGTCGACTCGGCCACCAACTTCTACAACATCGTGCTGATGCAGACGGCGGGCGCCGGCAACGGCTACACCTACTTCGACAAGAGCAACAAGCTCGTCGTCGGCGAGAACCCGGACGTGCAGACCGCGTTCCAGCAGACCACCAAGATGATCAGCGCGGGTCTGTCGAACAACCTGCGGAGCTTCTCGAACGAGTGGAACGCCGGCTTCAAGAACGGCAGCTTCGCCACCATCGGCTGCCCGGCCTGGATGACGGGTGTCATCAAGGGCCAGGCCGGTGACGCGGCGGCCGGCAAGTGGGACGTCGCCAAGGCGCCGGGCAACGGCGGCAACTGGGGCGGTTCCTGGCTGGCCGTGCCGAAGTCCAGCAAGCACCAGAAGGAAGCCGCTGAGCTGGCCAAGTTCCTGACCAGCGCCAAGAGCCAGACCGAGGCGTTCAAGAAGGTCGGCAACCTGCCGTCGTCGCCGCAGGCCCTCGAGGACCCGGCCGTGCTCGCCGCCACCAACGAGTACTTCAGCGGCGCGCCGATCGGCAAGATCTTCGCCGCTGGCGCCAAGGAGCTGAAGCCGGTCTACCTCGGCCCGAAGAACCAGGCGGTCCGGGACGCGGTCGAGAACGCGCTGCGCAGCATCGAGCAGGGTAAGGCCGCCGACGCCGCTTGGCAGGACGCGGTGAAGAACGGCCAGGCAGCAGGCAAGTAACGGCTGCGACGCGCTCACGGGTGGTGCCGCTCCGGCACCACCCGTGAACCCGCGTCAACACGCCCTGCCGCGGCGCCCCACGAGGCGCCGCCGAGTGTGAAGGACCGCTCATGAGCTCCCTGAAGACCCCCGCGCCACCGGACGCGTCGGCCCGCGGGCCGCGCCCGGCGCCACGGCACTCAACGGCGCGCCGCCGGCAGCTGAACCGGCTGGACCTGCGCTTCACCCCGTACGTCTTCGTCCTGCCGTTCTTCGTGCTCTTCGCGATCTTCGGCGTCTACCCGATCGTCTACACGTTCTGGATCGCGATGACCGACCGGTCACCGATGAACGCGACGATCAGCTTCGTCGGCCTGGACAACTTCGTCGAGCTGTTCACGAACGACCCGCAGTTCTGGAACGCGGTGGTGAACACCTTCGGGATGTTCGCGCTCTCCACCATCCCGCAGCTGCTCATCGCGCTGATGCTGGCCAACGCGTTGAACCGCCGCATCCGCGGCCAGATGTTCTTCCGGCTGGCCATCGCGATGCCGATCATCACCTCGACCGCCGTGGTGGCGCTCATCTTCTCGATGATCTACGCCCGGGACTTCGGCCTGATGAACTGGCTGCTCGACCTGGTCGGTCTCGGCCCCATCGACTGGCGGGCCAACCGCTTCGCCTCCTGGGTCGCCATCGCCACCATGGTCGACTGGCGGTGGGTGGGCTACAACGCCCTCATCTACCTCGCCGCGATGCAGTCGATCAGCAAGGACGTGTACGAGGCGGCCGCCCTCGACGGCGCCTCGCAACGCCGCCAGTTCTGGTCGATCACCATTCCGCAGCTGCGCCCCACCATCATCTTCACGCTGATCATCTCGACCATCGGCGGTCTGCAGCTCTTCACCGAGCCGCTGATGTTCACCAGCGGCTCGGGCGCGCTCTCCGGCGGCACGGAGGGGCAGTTCCAGACGATCACGATGTACCTGCTGGACGTCATGAACCAGCGGTTCCGGTGGGGGTACGCGGGCGCCGTCGCCCTGGTGCTGTTCCTGCTGATCGCGTCCGTCTCGTTCATCAACTACCTGCTGGCCCGCCGCATCAGCTCCGACAAGTGAGGGTGGCCCACCCATGACCAGTACCACTCTGCGACCGCCGTCGGTCCGGCCACCGGCCGAACGCAACGGCATCCGCCACAGCGCGGAGAAGCTCTGGACGGCCAGCCCGCTCACCTGGTTCGGGCTCGTCCTCGGCGTCATCCTGTCGCTCTTCCCGTTCTACTGGATGATCGTCATCGCCTCGCGGACCAGTGACGCCGCGAACTCCTGGCCCCCGCCGTTCCTGCCGGGCGGCAAGCTGGGCGAGAACATCCAGCGGGTGCTCGACAACGGCGACGCGAACATCGTCAAGGGCCTGATGAACTCGTTCCTGGTGTCGGGCACGATCACGGTGGCGACCGTGTTCTTCGGCTCGCTCGCCGGATTCGCGTTCGCCAAACTGCGTTTCCGCGGCAAGAACGCGCTGCTGCTCATCATCCTGGCCTCGATGATGATTCCCATCCAGCTCGGTGTGCTCCCGCTGTACATCCTCATGGCCAAGCTGGAATGGCTGAACACGATGCCGTCGGTGACGGTTCCGTTCCTGATCGGCGGCTTCGGCATCTTCATGATGCGCCAGTACGCCGAGCAGGCGGTGCCCAACGAGCTGATCGAGGCGGCCCGCGTCGACGGCTGCTCCACCTGGCGTGTCTACTGGCACGTGGTGGTGCCGGCGCTGCGGCCCGCGGCGGCCGTGCTCGGGCTGCTCACCTTCATGGAGCAGTGGAACCAGTTCTTCTGGCCCTTCGTGGTGCTCGCCGACCCGGCCAACCCGACCGTGCAGATCTCCCTGCGCAGTCTGAACACCGCGTACTTCGCGGACAATTCTCAGATTTTCGCGGGTACGCTCATCGCTACCCTTCCGCTGTTCATCGTCTTCGTTCTGTTCGGCCGCCAGATCATCGGCGGGATCATGGAAGGTGCCGTCAAGTCGTGAGCAACCCCGCCAGCCCATCCGCCGTCGACCTCGACGAGCGTTCCGGGCTGACCTTTCCACCCGGCTTCCTCTGGGGAGCCGCGACCGCGGCATACCAGATCGAGGGGGCGGCGGCCGAGGACGGCCGCACCCCGTCGATCTGGGACACCTTCAGCCACACCGAGGGCCTGGTGGTCAACGGGCACACCGGCGACGTGGCCTGCGACCACTACCACCGGCTCGGCGACGACGTCGCGTTGATGGCCGAGCTGGGCCTCAAGTCGTACCGTTTCTCGGTCTCCTGGCCCCGGGTGCAGCCCGGTGGCACGGGCGCGGCCAACCCGAAGGGCCTGGACTTCTACCGGCGGCTCGTGGACGAGCTGCTGGCCCACGACATCGAGCCGTGGCTCACCCTCTACCACTGGGACCTTCCCCAGGAGCTGGAGGACGCCGGTGGCTGGCCGTCGCGGGACACCGCCGCCCGCTTCGCCGACTACACGACGCTCGTCGCCGACGCGCTCGGCGACCGGGTGCGCTACTGGACCACCCTGAACGAGCCGTGGTGCTCGGCGTTCCTCGGGTACGGCTCCGGCGTACACGCCCCGGGCCGGTCCAACGGCGCGGACTCGGTGCGCGCCGGCCACCACCTGATGCTCGGGCACGGCCTGGCCGTGCAGGCCCTGCGGGCCGTCCGGCCCACGGCCGAGGTGGGCGTGACCGTCAACCTGTACCCGGTCGACGCGGCCACCGACGCTCCCGCCGACGTGGACGCGGCCCGCCGGATCGACGGGCTGGCCAACCGCTTCTTCCTCGACCCGCTGCTGCGCGGGTCGTACCCGGAGGATCTGGTGGCCGACCTGCGCGAGGTCACCGACTTCGACCACGTCCGCGAGGGTGACCTGGCGACCATCTCCACGCCGCTGGACCTGGTCGGGATCAACTACTACAGCCGGCACGTGGTCGCCGCGCCGATCGAGGGCGCCGAGCCCGAGCCGTACTGGCGGGCACCCTCCTGCTGGCCGGGCAGCGAGGACGTCCGGTTCGTCACCCGGGGCGTTCCGGTGACCGACATGGACTGGGAGATCGACGCCCCGGGCCTGGTGGAGACGCTGCGGCGGGTGCACGAGGAGTACACGGACCTGCCGCTGTACGTCACCGAGAACGGCTCCGCGTTCGTCGACACCGTCGTCGACGGGCAGGTCGACGACGTCGACCGGCTGGCCTACTTCGACGCGCACCTGCGGGCCTGCCACGAAGCGATCAACGCCGGCGTGCCCCTGCGGGGATACTTCGCCTGGTCATTGATGGATAATTTCGAGTGGGCCTGGGGTTACACCAAGCGCTTCGGCATGATCCACGTCGACTACGACAGCCAGCTTCGCATCCCCAAGTCCAGCGCCAGGTGGTACGCCTCGGTGATCCGACGCAACGGTCTGGCCGCACAATAGGCTCGGGCCAGCCATCAGGGCGGTCCCGGCGTCCACTCTCGCGTGGCGCCGGGTCCGCCCGCCGTCGGAGGAGCAGACGATGACAACGCAGCGCACCCGCTCGCTCGGGCGCCCGACCCTCGATGCGGTCGCGGCGCGCGCCGGCGTGGGTCGGGGCACGGTCTCGCGCGTGGTCAACGGCTCGCCCCAGGTCAGCCCGGAGGCCCGGGCCGCGGTCCAACAGGCGATCGCCGAGTTGGGGTACGTGCCGAACCGCGCCGCCCGCGCGCTGGTCACCCAGCGGACCGACTCCGTCGCCCTGGTGGTGTCCGAATCCGGGGAGCGGGTCTTCACCGAGCCGTTCTTCGCGGCGATCGTGCGGGGGATCAGCTCCGGCCTGCTGGAGACGCCCATGCAGCTCTGGCTGGCGATGGCCCAGTCGCCGGTCGAGCGTGAGCGCGTCGAGCACCACCTCACCAACCAGCACGTCGACGGCGTACTGCTGCTGTCGTTGCACGACTCCGATCCGCTGCCCACCCTGCTGGAGGAGCGCGGCCTGCCCGCGGTGCTCGGTGGCCGACCGGCCCGGATGCTGCAACCCGGGGCCCAGCCGGCGTGGTTCGTCGACGTGGACAACGTTGGCGGCGCACGGCAGGCGGTGGAGTACCTGACCAGCCAGGGGCGGCGACGCGTCGCCACCATCGCCGGACCGCAGGACATGGGCGCCGGCCTGGCCCGACTGGCCGGCTACACCGAGGCCGTCAAGGCCACCGGCGTCGGCGTCAACCCCGACCTGATCGCGTACGGCGACTTCAGCGAGAGCAGCGGGGCGACCGCCATGCGCCGGCTGCTGAACGCCTGCCCGGACCTGGACGCCGTCTTCGTCGCGTCCGACCTGATGGCGTTCGGCGCGTTGCGGACCCTGCGCGACGCCGGCCGGCGTGTCCCGGAGGACGTCGCCGTGATCGGCTTCGACGACGCGCCGGTCGCCCGCCAGGCGGACCCACCGTTGACGAGCGTGTTCCAGCCGGTGGAGGAGATGGGCCGGCAGATGGCCCGGCTGCTGGTCGCCCGCATCCGCGGCGACGACCTACCCGCCCCGCACATCCTCCTGGACACCCAACTCGTCCACCGAGCCAGCGCGTAACCTCTCCCGCGCGCTCCCCGCCCCCTCTCCCCGGCCGATCTTGCACTTGCTGTGGCGACATACGGGATTTTCCGCGTGAACTGTCGACAGAAAGTGCAAGATCGCGTGCTGGGGGGCGGGCGCGGGGCGCGGGGCAGGGACGGGGTGGGGGGTTTTAGGGGAGCCAGCGGCGGAGTTCGCGTTTGGCCAGGGAGTTGCGGTGGACCTCGTCGGGACCGTCGGCGAGGCGCAGGGTGCGGGTCTGTGCCCAGAGGGCGGCCAGCGGGGTGTCCTGGCTGACGCCCGCGCCGCCGTACCCCTGGATGGCCTTGTCGACCACCCACTCCGCCATCGCCGGTGTGGCGATCTTGATGGCCTGGATCTCGGTGTGCGCGCCCTTGTTGCCGACGGTGTCCATCAGCCAGGCCGTCTTGAGCACGAGCAGGCGGGCCTGTTCGATGCGGACCCGCGATTCGGCGATCCACTCCCGCACGACGCCCTGCTCGGCGAGGGGGCGACCGAACGCGATCCGCTCGTTGGCCCGGCGACACAGCAACTCCAGTGCCCGCTCGGCCATTCCGATCAATCGCATGCAGTGGTGGATGCGCCCCGGGCCGAGTCGCGCCTGGGCGATGGCGAAGCCGGTGCCCTCCGCGCCGATCAGATTGGCCGCCGGCACTCGTACGTCGGTGAAGTCGATCTCGGCGTGCCCGCCGTGCGTACCGTCTGAGTAGCCGAAGACGTGCATGCCCCGGCGGACGGTCACGCCCGGCGTGTCCCGGGGGACGAGCACCATGCTCTGCTGGCGGTGCCGGTCGGCGTCCGGGTCGGTCTTGCCCATCACGATGAGGATCTCGCAGCGCGGGTCCATGGCGCCGGACGACCACCACTTGCGGCCGTTGACGACGTACTCGCCGCCGTCGCGGGTGATCCGGGTGGCGATGTTGGTCGCGTCGGACGAGGCGACCTCCGGCTCGGTCATGCAGAAGGCCGAGCGGATCTCGCCCTCCAGCAGCGGCACGAGCCAGCGCTCGCGCTGGGCGTCCGAGCCGAACTCGGCCAGCAGCTCCATGTTGCCCGTGTCCGGCGCCGCGCAGTTGACCGCCTCGGGCGCCAGGTGCGGGCTGCGCCCGGTCAGCTCGGCGAGCGGCGCGTACTGGAGGTTGGTCAGGCCGGCGCCGTAGCGCGGATCGGGCAGGAACAGGTTCCACAGGCCGCGCTTGCGGGCCTCCGCCTTCAGCTCGGCCAGCACCGGGGTACGCGACCACTCCTCGCCGGTGGCCGCCTGCTCGGCGTGCACCGGCTCGGCCGGGTAGACGTGCTCGGTCAGGAACCGGGTCAGCTCGTCGCGCAGCTCCTCGGTCCGGGCGTCGTACGCGAATTCCATCACCGCTCCCTGGCGGCGGTCAGCCCGTGCGCGACCAGCGGTGCCACCATCTCGCCGATCCGGTCGAAGCCCTCGCCGAGCGTCTGCCCGAGCGTGTGACGGTAGTGGATGCCCTCGCAGATGACGGCGAGCTTGAAGCAGCCCAGCGCCACGTGCCAGTGCAGCGGCCCGACGTCGACGTCGCTGCGCCCGGCGTACCTGTCGATCAGCTCCGCGCCGGTGGGGAAGCCGGCGCGCGGGCCGAGGCCGTCGGCGACGGGATTGCCGGCGGCGGTGTCGCTGTCGCCCAGCACGTCCCAGTACGTCAGCAGCAGCCCCAGGTCGGCGAGGGGATCGCCGAGGGTGGCCATCTCCCAGTCGAGGACGGCGTGTACGGCCACCGGGTCGGCCGAGGCGAGGAGGTTGTCCAGCCGGTAGTCGCCGTGCACGATGCGGCCGGCGTTCGCGCCCTCGGGGGCGGTCGCGGCGAGCAGGTCGCGCAGTTCGTCGATGCCGGGCAGGTCGCGGCTGCGCGAGCGGTCGAGCTGCCCGGCCCAGCGGCGGACCTGCCGGGCCAGGTAGCCCTCGGGGCGGCCGAAGTCGGCGAGCCCGACGGCGGCCGGCTCGACGGTGTGCAACGCGGCGAGGGTGTCCATCATCGCCATGGCGAGGGCCCGGCGTCGTTCGTCGCCCAGCGGGTCGGTCTGGGCGCGGGTGCGGAACACCTCGCCGGGCATCCGTTCCATCAGGTAGAACGGTGCGCCGAGAACCTCGGTGTCGGTGCAGAGCAGCAGCGCGCCGGGGACCGGCACCTCGGTGGGCGCCAGCGCCGAGATGACCCGGAACTCGCGGGCCATGTCGTGCGCGGTGGCCAGCACGTGCCCCAGCGGTGGGCGGCGCAGCACGACCTCCCGCTCGCCGAAGCGCAGCAGGTAGGTGAGGTTGGACTTGCCGCCCGCGATCAGGTGGGCGCGCAGCGGCCCGGCGGTCAGCTCGGGTCGGTGCGTCGCCAGGTAGCTCGCGAGGCGATCGAGGTCGATCCCGGCGGGGGCGGCCGGAACAGCGCCCGGCCGGAGCGCGCTGGCGGCCGGATCACTCATCCGACTAGTTGATGGCAGCCCGTTCACGTTGTCAAGGTCAGGTACGCCTGACGTGCCGTGGTCAGCGCTTCGGCCAGGTGAGGTGGCGTCGCCGGTGGTCGAGCCATTCGACGGGCGATCTCCCCTTCTTGCGACATTTGCCCAGATATCGTCTTGACGGGCGGACCGCGGCAGTGGTCTCCGGAGCGGTGGGGGGCGATCGTGGCGAAGGCGAGCGAGGGTACGACGACGGTGGGCGAGCTGTTGCTCAGCCGGCTCTACGACCTCGGAGTACGCCATGTCTTCGGGCTGCCGGGCGACTACAACATGGACTTCCTCGATCAGATCGAGGCGTTCGACGGGATCGAGTGGGTCGGCAGTTGCAACGAGCTCAACGCCGGCTACAGCGCCGATGGATACGCCCGCCTCGCCGGTGTGGCCGCGATCCTCACGACGTTCGGTCCCGGCGAACTGTCGGCGGTCAACGCCCTCGCCGGGGCCATGGCGGAGTCGGTGCCGATCGTCTCGATCGTCGGCGGTCCGACCGCGGAGATCATGCGGCAGCGCACCTCCATGCACCACTCGCTCGCCGACGGCGACTTCGACCACTGGGTACGGGTGGCACGCGAGGTGACGGTCGCCCAGACCTCGCTGACGCCGCAGAACGCGCTGGACGAGGTCGACCGGGTGCTCACCGAGTGCTGGTCGCAGCAGCGTCCGGTCTACGTCCGGATGCCCGGCGACGTGGTCCACGCCGAGGTCGCCGAGCCGGGGCGACCGTTCACCCGCCCCGAGCCGGTCGTCTCACCCGGGCAACTCGACGCCTTCGCCACCGCCGCCCGGCGGCTGCTCGCCGGCGCCGAGCGGCCCGCCCTGCTGGTGGGAAACCTGCCGATCCGCCTGCACCTCGGCGCTGCCGTCACCGCCCTGGCCGCCGAACGGAACTGGCCGGTCGCCGCGCAGTCGCTGGGACGGGGACTGCTGGACGAGTCCGACCCGCACTACGTGGGCGCCTACAACGGCGGTGACAGCGTCGACGAGGTCCGCGCGGTCGTGGAGGACGCGGACGCGCTCGTCTGTGTGGGCGCCACGTTCTTCGACTGGGACGGCCTGTTCACCGCCGACATCAAGGTCGACCGGGTCATCAGCCTGCACCGCGACGCCGCCGTCGTCGGCGGCACCCGCTTCGCCCCGGTCGCCCTGCCGGCAGCGCTGCGGTGCCTGCACGAGATCGCCCCGAACCGTACGGCGCAGTGGTCACGCGCGCCGTTGCTCGCGGCCGACCCGCCCGCACTCGACCCGTCGAGCAACGAGCCGATCCGGCAGGCACGGCTCTGGCCGGCGATCCAGCGGATGCTGCGCGAGGGGGACATCTTCGTCCCGGAGACCGGCACCCCTTCCTTCGGCGCGGCGACGATGCGCCTGCCCGCCGACGTCACCGTCGTGTGGCCGCCCATCTGGGGCTCGATCGGCTACGCCACCCCGGCCGCCTTCGGAGCCGCGGTGGCGGCACCGGATCGACGGACGGTGCTGGTCACCGGCGACGGATCACTGCAGCTGACCGTGCAGGAGATCAGCCGGATGCTCGCCACGAACCAACGCCCGATCATCATCGTGGTCAACAACGGCGGCTACACCGTCGAGCGGGCGGTCGACGGGCGGCACCAGCCGTACAACGACATCGACAACTGGCGGTACACGGATCTGCCGGCGGTGTTCGGACGGGACCGGGGCTTCACCGCGCACGTCGCCCGTACCGAAGCCGAGCTGGCCGCCATCCTGGCCGGCATCGACGGCCCTCCGGCCCAGTTGACCCTGATCGAGGTGGAGACCGACCCACTGGACCTGCCCACCGGTATGCCCCAGTGGGGTCGGGAGACGTCCGCCGCCGACTACCACGCACAGCTCGCCTCCACGCCGGTCCTGCCCCTGGGCGGGCTACCCTGAGCGTCAGCGTCCGGTTTCGCCCCGTAATCGGCCGCCGGAATTTCCGCTCGGGATATGCCTCTGCAACAGGGACGAAATGGTCACCCGGCAGGCTGTGAGCAGCCCGCCGGCCGTCGCCGGCCCGCCGAGCGGAGGGACAGACATGTTGCTGCGAGTTCGGGTCACCCTGCCGGACCGTCCGGGCACCCTCGGTCAGGTCGCCCGCACGCTGGGTGTCTCCGGCGCGGACATCGTGCAGGTCGTGGTCCTGGAGCGTCTCGGCGGGCGCGCGGTGGACGACTTCACGGTGGTGTGGCCCGGCGCGGCACGGGTCGAGCGTCTGCTGGCCGGTCTCGCGGCGATCCCGGGCGTACGGGTGGACGGTGTGTGGCGGGCGATCGGCGCGCCCACCACCACCGGCCAGGACGCGGAGCTGCTGGCCCAAGTCGCGGCGAACCCGGCTGACGGACTGGCGACCCTGGTGGACGCCGTACCGGGCCTGCTGGCGGCCGACTGGGCCGTGGCGGCCGTGGTCCCGGCGGACTGGGCGTCACGTACGGGGGGTGGCGGAGCCACCGTCGGTCACGCGAGCTGGCGCGCTCCCGTACCGCCGCGGTTGCCGGAGGTGACTCCGCTGCGCGGGCGGTCGATGACCGCGCCCGACGGCACCCACTACGGGATCGCCCCGTTCGGGCGGGCCGGTCTGGTGCTGGTCGTGGCCCGCGAGCACAACGAGACCCTCTGCGCCGCGGGTTTCCACAGCACGGAGGTCGACCGGCTCACCCAACTCGTCCGGGCCAGCGCGGTCATCCTGGGCGACCGACTGGACCTGGTCGGTGCGCCCCCGGTGGTCGCCGGTCCCTGACCAGCGCGAGGAGTTCCCGGGTCGACACCGGCGAGCAACCGGGCGGCAACAGCCGCGGACGAGGCTCTGGGTGGGGAAGGGAGCCAACCATGACGTTGTGGCGGATCCGAGCGACAGTGGACGACCGGCCCGGCTATCTGTCGGTCCTCACGGCGAGCCTCGCGCTACGGGGGGTCAACATCCTCACGGTGCAGGTGCAGCCCACCGAGCATGGCGCGGTGGACGACTTTCTGGTGGACGCGCCGGACACGCTCGACGAGGCCGAGCTGATCGCTGCCGTCGAACGGGGACGCGGGCGGGACTGCTGGGTGGCGCGCAGTGAGGCGCGCGGCCTGGTCGACCAACCGACCCGGGTGCTCGGCCTGGCCAACCGGCTGGTGCGCGACCCGGACGCGACGGGTGAGGCGTTGCGTACGCTGCTCGGCGCCGACTCGGTGAGCTGGCGTCCGGCGGCGACCGGTACGGACCGGGGCAGCACCGGCACGAGCATGGTGCTGGCCGACCCGGCGGGCGGCACGTTCGCGCTGAGCCGGACGGCGCCCGCCTTCACTCCGGCGGAGTACGCCCGGGCACAGGCCCTGGTCGAGCTGGCCGCCACCGTGGCTCGTCGGGCCGCCGAGCAGGTGACCCTGGTGCTGCCGGACGGCGTCGAGGTGGCGGTGCGACCGGCGTGCGCGGACGACCTGGCGGGTGTGGTGGAGCTGCACGAGTCGTGCTCCCCGCGCAGTCGGGAACGGCGCTACCTGAGTGGGGCGGCGCTGCCGCGACCGGCCCGACTGCGTCGACTGTTGGAGCCGGCTCGGGGGCTCACCCTGGTCGCGACGACCACCGACACCGACGGCGCGGTGGTCGCCATGGCGAACCTGCTCGGCGAGGGCGACGAGGCCGAGGTGGCGCTTCTGGTCCGCGACGACTGGCAGCGGCGTGGGCTGGGCTCGGCCCTGCTGCGCCGGCTGGTGTCGCACGCCGACCGGGCCGCCTACGCGGCGTTGGTGTTGCACGTGCGGGCGGACAACGCGCCCATGCTGCGGACGCTGCGTCGACTGGACCGGCCCAGCTCGGTGCAGCGGGACGGCGGTCTGCTCGCGCTGACCGTACCGCTCGGGGTTCCGATGCCGTCCGAAACGACCACAACCGGCCACCAGGGGATGTCCGGGACCGGCCGACGGCCTCGGTAGATCGGGCTGAGCTGGGACGACGTCTCGGACGGACCTGGCGGCCGGGTCGACTTTCCGCGCGGTGGCACGCGTGTCGCCGTAACGTCGGCGAGCGCGATGGCGCTGTGGCGCGGCGTGGGCTTCCCATTCGACGTGGCGCACATTACATTGTCGGATATCCATGGGAGCGCTTCCATGCCCGTGGCCACACCGCCACCCCCGCTGTCGCCGGTGGCCGTGCCGCCCCCACGCCGTCCCGCGTCGGTGCGACCGCCGGCGGCGCCTGGCTAACAGGAGCCCTTCATGCGCCACCTGACCCGGCCGTCCACCGGCCACCCCGGCCGGTCGCCCGTCGACCAACCGTGGCCCCGGCGGCTGCTGGCCGCCGGCGTCGCCCTGCTCACCGGCGCGGCCCTCGCGGTCGCCGCGCCGACGCCCGGACCGGCGTCCGCCGCGCCCGCCTTCAACTACGCCGAGGCGTTGCAGAAGTCGCTGCTGTTCTACGAGGCGCAGCAGTCCGGCCAACTGCCCGACTGGAACCGCGTCTCCTGGCGCGGCGACAGCGCGCTCACCGACGGCGCCGGTACGGGAGTCGATCTGACCGGCGGCTGGTACGACGCCGGCGACCACGTCAAGTTCGGCTTCCCGATGGCGTTCAGCGCCACCATGCTCGCCTGGGGCGCGGTGGAGTACCGCAGCGGCTACAGCGCCTCCGGCCAGTTGCCGCACCTGCTGAACAACCTGCGCTTCGTCAACGACTACTTCATCAAGGCGCACCCGTCGGCGAACGTCCTCTACGGACAGGTCGGCAAGGGCGACGACGACCACAAGTGGTGGGGCCCGGCCGAGGTGCTGCCGATGGCGCGGCCCGCGTACAAGATTGATGCGAGCTGTGGCGGCGCGGACCTGGCGGGGGAGACGGCGGCGGCGATGGCCGCGTCCTCGATGGTGTTCCGGCCCACCGACGCGACCTACGCGGACAAGCTGCTCACCCACGCCCGGCAGCTCTACACGTTCGCCGACACCGTGCGGAAGGCCTACAGCGAGTGCATCACCGACGCGGCCGCGTTCTACAAGTCGTGGAGCGGCTACCAGGACGAGCTGGTGTGGGCCGCCATCTGGCTCTACCGGGCCACCGGCGACGCCAGCTACCTGACCAAGGCCGAGAGTGAGTACGACAAGCTCGGCACCGAGCCGCAGTCCACGACCCGTTCCTACAAGTGGACGATCGCCTGGGACAACAAGCAGTTCGGCGCGTACGTGCTGCTGGCGAACCTGACCGGCAAGCAGAAGTACGTCGACGACGCCAACCGCTGGCTGGACTACTGGACGGTCGGGGTGAACGGGCAGCGGGTGCCGTACTCGCCCGGTGGGATGGCGGTGCTCGACTCCTGGGGCGCACTGCGCTACGCGGCCAACACCTCCTTCGCCGCGCTGGTCTACAGCGACAAGACCACCGACACCACCCGCAAGGCGCGGTACCACGACTTCGCCGTCCGGCAGATCAACTACGCGCTCGGCGACAACCCGCGCAACTCCAGCTACGTCATCGGGTTCGGCGCCAACGCGCCGAAGAACCCGCACCACCGCACCGCGCACGGGTCCTGGTGGGACAGCCAGACCGTGCCCGTCGAGACCCGACACACCCTCTACGGCGCGCTGGTCGGCGGCCCGTCCTCGGCCAACGACGCGTACACCGACAGTCGGTCGGACTACGTGATGAACGAGGTGGCCACCGACTACAACGCCGGCTTCACGTCCGCGCTGGTCCGGCTGACCTCCGAGTACGGCGGCACCCCGCTGGCGAACTTCCCGGTCGCCGAGACGCCGGACATGGACGAGATGACCGTGGAGACCACCGTCATGCAGGCCGAGCCGCGGGCCACCGGGCTCAAGGCGATCGTCTACAACAAGTCGGCGTTCCCGGCCCGCGCGCTGACCAACGGCAAGTTCCGGTACTACTTCCGGCCCGACGGCAGCGGCCCGGTGCAGGTCACCTCCGGCTACACCCAGGGCTGCCCGTCGCCGACCACCGCCAAGCAGTACAGCGGCGACATCTGGTACGTCGAGGTGGACTGCACCGGCTACACCATCGCCCCGGCCGGACAGTCGGCACACCGGATGGAGGTCCAGTTCAAGATCGGTGTGCCGGAGGGGGGCACCTGGGATCCGACCAACGACCCGTCGTACCAGGCCACCGCCGGGCCGAACCGCAAGGTTCCGCTCTACGCCGGCAGCACCCGCGTCTGGGGTGACGAGCCGGGGCCGGTCGTGCCGGACACCACCGCGCCGAGCGTCCCGGGCAAGCCGGTGGCGTCCAATCTCGCGTCCCGCTCGGTGACCCTGACCTGGTCGGCGTCCACCGACAGCGGCGGTAGCGGGCTGGCCGGCTACGACGTCCGCGAGGTCCAGGTCAACAGCGACACGGTCGTCGTCCGGCCGGTCACCGGCACGACGCTGACCATCTCGACGCTGCTGCCGGCGACGTCGTACGAGTTCACCGTCGTGGCCCGCGACGGCGCGGGCAACACCTCGGCGGCCTCGCCGGTGCTCACCGTGACCACGCCGCCGACCGGCTCCACCGACACGACCGTGCCGAGCACGCCCGGCACGCCGGTCGCCTCGGCGGTCACCGCGACCGGCCTCACCCTGGCCTGGACACCGTCGACCGACAACGTGGGCGTCACCGGCTACCGGGTCTACCGCGAGGCCGGCGCGACCGACGCGCTCATCGGGTCGCCGACCGGCAGCACCCTCGCGGTGACCGGGCTGACCGCCTCCACGGCGTACCAGTTCTACGTGGTGGCCGTCGACGCGGCCGGCAACACCTCCGCGGCGTCCGCGCCGGTCTCGGTGACCACGGCGGCGCCGCCGGTCGGCGGCACCTGCTCGGTCGGGTACGCCACGACGGACTGGAACACCGGCTTCACCGCGACGGTGACGATCACCAACACCGGCACCGCCGCGATCAACGGCTGGACCCTGCGGTTCAGCTTCCCGGGCGGGCAGACCGTCAGCCAGGGCTGGTCGGCGACCGTCAGCCAGGCCGGCGCGGCGGTCACCGCGACGAACCTGTCCTACAACGGCACGATCGCGCCGGGCGCGTCGGTGAGCTTCGGCTTCAACGGCACGCACAGCGGCAGCAACCCGAAGCCGACCGCCTTCACCGTGAACAACACCACCTGCGCCGTCGCCTGACTCGTTGACGGGTCGTGGCGTGGCCGGCGCCGAACTCTGGCGACCGGCCACGCCACGCAGGGCCAAAACATTTCCGAAACATTTCCGAAAACTCCATTGCCCGGACCGGTGCGTGGTTAGCATCGACTGAGTTAGATGTCTCAATCGATACATCCGGTCGTCCTCGCCCTCGGCGGCCCGGGTGTTGGCCCTTTAAGGAGGCCGAGATGGCAGTGCGCCCATCCGTTCATCGCGGCGGCACTCGGCGACGGCGATCGCCCGTCTTCCGAGCGCTGCTCGCCGGCGCGTTCAGCGTCGTGACCGTGGCCGCCGTCGCGGTCATGATGCCCTCGGCGAACGCCGCCGCGAGCACGCTCGGCGCGGCCGCCGCGCAGTCGGGCCGGTACTTCGGCACCGCCATCGCGGCGGGCCGGCTCAGCAACTCGCAGTACAGCACGATCGCGGCACAAGAGTTCAACATGATCACGGCCGAGAACGAGATGAAGCCGGAGTCGACGCAGCCCCAGCGGGGCCAGTTCAACTTCAACTCCGGTGACCAGATCTACAACTGGGCGACCCAGCGCGGCCTGAAGGTGCGTGGGCACACCCTGGCCTGGCACGCCCAACAGCCGGGGTGGATGCAGAGCCTGAGCGGCAGCGCCCTGCGTCAGGCGATGATCGACCACATCAACGGCGTGATGGGCCACTACCGGGGCAAGCTCGCCGCGTGGGACGTGGTCAACGAGGCGTTCAACGAGGACGGCAGCCGCCGCAGCTCCAACCTCCAGGGCACCGGCAACGACTGGATCGAGGTGGCGTTCCGCACCGCGCGGGCGGCCGACCCGTCGGTCAAGCTCTGCTACAACGACTACAACATCGAGAACTGGTCGTACGGCAAGACGCAGGGCGTCTACCGCATGATCCAGGACTTCAAGTCCCGCGGCGTGCCGATCGACTGCGTCGGGTTGCAGACCCACTTCACCGGTGGCAGCTCGCTGCCGAGCAACTTCCAGACGACGCTGTCCAGCTTCGCCGCGCTCGGCGTGGACGTGGCGCTGACCGAGGTCGACGTCACCAACGCCTCCACCACCCAGTACGCCGGGCTGACCCAGGCGTGCCTGAACGTGCCGCGCTGCATCGGCATCACCGTCTGGGGCGTACGCGACAGCGACTCCTGGCGCTCCAACGAGAGCCCGCTGCTCTTCGACGGCAACGGCAACAAGAAGGCCGCCTACAACTCCGTCCTCAACGCGCTCAACGCGGCCCCGCCGACCTCCAGCCCGACCGCGAGCCCGACGGTGAGCCCGACCGTGAGTCCGACGGTGAGTCCGACCACGAGCCCGCCGCCGAGCGGTGGCGCCGGCCGGATCGTCGGAGTGCAGTCGGGTCGGTGCATCGACGTGCCCAACTCCACGCAGACCAACGGCACCCGGGTCCAGCTCTACGACTGCCACAGTCAGTCGAACCAGCAGTGGACGTACACCAGTGGCAAGCAGTTGCGGGTCTACGGCAACAAGTGCCTGGACGCGAACGGCGCGGCCACCGCCAACGGCACCGCAATCATCATCTGGGACTGCGGCAGCGGGGCCAACCAGCAGTGGAACATCAACTCCAACGGCACCATCACCGGCGTGCAGTCCGGTCGCTGCCTGGACGTCTGGGGCACCGGCAACGGCCAGCAGGTCCAGCTGTACGACTGCCACGGGCAGACCAACCAGCAGTGGCGGACCGACTTCGGCGGCGGCACCACGCCGGCCCCCACCACGCCGGCCCCCACCACGCCGCCGCCAACCACCACGCCGCCGCCGAACAACGGCTGCGCGCTCCCGTCGACCTACCGGTGGTCGTCGACCGGCGCGCTGACGAGCCCGAAGAACGGCTGGCTCTCGCTCAAGGACTTCACCAACGTGGTCTACAACGGCCAGCACCTGGTCTACGGGTCATACGTCAACAGCAGCGGCCAGTACAGCTCGATGAACTTCGGCACGTTCACCAACTGGTCCGACATGGCCTCGGCCAGCCAGAACGGAATGAGCCAGGGCACCGTGGCGCCCACCCTGCTGTACTTCGCCCCGAAGAACATCTGGGTGCTGGCGTACCAGTGGGGACCGACCTCGTTCAGCTACAAGACGTCGAGCGACCCGACGAACGCCAACGGCTGGTCCTCGGCGCAGACGCTGTCCACGGCCACCCTCTCGGACGCGCCGTACGGTGTGATCGACCAGACCCTCATCGGTGACGACCAGAACATGTACCTGTTCTTCGCCGGGGACAACGGCAAGATCTACCGGTCGAGCATGCCGCTGGGGAACTTCCCGGGCAGCTTCGGCTCGAGCTACACGACGATCATGACCGACTCGTCCAACAACCTGTTCGAGGGCGTCGAGGTCTACAAGGTGGCGGGCCAGAACCAGTACCTGATGCTCGTCGAGGCGATCGGAAGCCAGGGGCAGCGCTACTTCCGGTCGTTCACGTCCACCAGCCTGGGCGGCTCGTGGACCCCGCAGGCCGCCACCGAGAGCAACCCGTTCGCCGGCAAGGCCAACAGCGGCGCCACGTGGACCAACGACATCAGCCACGGTGACCTGGTCCGCACCAACCCCGACCAGACCAAGACCGTCGACGCCTGCAACCTGCAGTTGCTGTACCAGGGCAAGGACCCCAACGCGAGCGGCGACTACAACCGGCTGCCGTGGCGGCCGGGTGTACTGACCCTCCAGCGCTAGGCGTCAGCCAGTTCGAGGAACGCGTGCCCGGCACCCGTGCGGTGCCGGGCACGCCCTTGGGTTCAGTCCGTCAGGTCGTCGGCGAGCAGGTCCATCAGCAGGGCGTCGTGCCAGCGGCCGTCCTCGCCGCGCTCGTACCGCCGCATGATGCCCACCGGGCGGAAGCCCACCTTCGCGTACGCCCGGATCGCGGCGGTGTTCGCCGCCGCCGGGTCGATGGTGAACCGGTGGTGGCCGTACTCGTCGATCAGGTG
The DNA here is from genome assembly GCF_040656575.1 of Micromonospora sp. NPDC049801. Lineage (NCBI taxonomy): Bacteria > Bacillati > Actinomycetota > Actinomycetes > Micromonosporales > Micromonosporaceae > Micromonospora > Micromonospora sp. NPDC049801. Next base: position 305,784 of record NZ_JBFAMS010000004.1, read on the forward strand.
CCGGGCCAGGGTGCGGATGGCGTCGCCGCCGAGGCCCTCGCCACGGGACGCCGGATCGAGGAACACGTCCAGGCTGGCGTGTCGGTAGTCCGGGTCGGACTCGGCGTACCACTGGATCGCGCCGATCACCCGGCCGTCATGCTCGATGGCGTACAGCGTCAGGTCGTCGTCACCGAGGTCGGCGTGGACCGCGCCGGCCAGGTCGTCACCGCCGCGCCACCACCGGCGTACCTCGGGGTGTGCCCGGATGGCCGCGAGGGCCGGCACGTCCGCGACCGTCGCCGGTCGCAGGGTCACCGCCCGCCCGCGCAGCATCGGCTCAGCCCCGGATCTCGCCGTGCTCGACGCAGACCGCCGACCAGCCGACCGGCAGGACCTGCACCTTCATCCGGCGTCGACAGCGCGAGCAGTAGCGCGGCGGCTCCAACTGCCGGGCCGCCGCGCAACCCGGGTGGGCGTCGTCGGCCGCCGCCTCGCCGCACCTGTCGCACCAGAGCACGGCCGCCGACGCCGGGACGCCGCTGCGGGTCGGCTCGGCGTCGGAGGTCGTCGTCATGGTCGTCACAGCGTGGCGGAGAGGGCCTTGACCGGCATCTTCAGCTCGTCCAGCAGGTCGAGGTCGGCGGTCGCCGGCCGGCCCAACGTGGTCAGGTAGTTGCCGACGATCACCGCGTTGATGCCGCCGAGCAGACCGTCGCGGGTGCCCAGGTCACCGAGGGTGATCTCGCGGCCGCCCGCGTACCGCAGGATGGTGCGCGGCATGGCCAGCCGGAACGCGGCGATGGCCCGCAGCGCGTCCTTGCCCTCGACCACCGGACGGTCGCCGAGCGGGGTGCCGGGGCGCGGGTTGAGGAAGTTCAGCGGCACCTCGTGCGGGTCGAGCTCGGCGAGCTGCGCGGCGAACTCCGCCCGCTGCTCGACGGTCTCGCCCAGGCCGAGGATGCCGCCGCAGCACACCTCCATGCCCGAGTCGCGGACCATCCGCAGCGTCTCCCAGCGCTCCTCCCAGGAGTGGGTGGTGACCACGTTGGGGAAGTACGACTGGCAGGTCTCCAGGTTGTGGTTGTAGCGGTGCACACCCATGTCGACCAGGTCGTCGACCTGCTCCTGGCTGAGCATGCCCAGCGACGCGGCGACCTGGATGTCGACCTCGGCCTTGATGGCGGCGACGCCCTCGCGCATCTGCTTCATCAGCCGCGCGTCCGGTCCGCGCACGGCGGCCACGATGCAGAACTCCGTGGCCCCGGTCTTCGCGGTCTGCTTCGCGGCCTCGACCAGCGACGGGATGTCCAGCCAGACCGAGCGCACCGGCGAGGTGAACAGGCCCGACTGGGAGCAGAAGTGGCAGTCCTCCGGGCAGCCGCCGGTCTTCAGCGAGACGATGCCCTCGACCTCGACCTCGGGGCCGCACCACCGCATCCGCACCTCGTGGGCGAGTTGCAGGGCGGCGGGCAGGTGCTCGTCGGGCAGGGTGAGCACGGCGAGGACGCCGGCCTGGTCGAGGCCGACGCCGTCACCCAGGACCTGGGTGCGGGCCTGGTCGAGGATCTCTGGCATGGCTCGTACCCTACAAGGCCCCGGTCCGGCCGGGTACGACCTGCCGCCGGGGTCGACGCGAACCGGCGGGGCCGGGCCCGATCGCCGGCCGTGCGGGTCGGGCGACGCACCGCGCCTGCGGCAACCATCCGTGACGACGTTACGACGGTCCGTGGTGGCCGGTCTCGCTGCGGCTACGTTCGCCGCCGCCGTGCCTCGCGTACCGAATGGATTCGTCTGCTCGATGGTCGCGGGTGGTAATTTCGCCCGGCGGACGTCGGCGTGACCGGCGCGGACGGCGGTGAAGGGGTGACGGTGGCGGACTGGCTGGCGGCGCTCGATCGTCGCGCGCAGTTGAGGGCGAAGGCCGGATTGACCCGGCGGCTGCACCCGCGTCCCGCCGACGACCGGATGACCGACCTCGCCGGCAACGACTACCTCGGCCTGGCCACCCACCCGGAGGTCACGGCCGCGGCCACGGCGGCACTGTCCGCGTACGGGCTGGGCGCGACCGGTTCGCGTCTGGTGCGCGGCTCGACCGACGCGCACCACGCCCTGGAGGACGACCTGGCGCGGTGGCTGGGCACCGACCGGGCTCTCGTCTTCTCCTCCGGCTACCTGGCGAACCTGGGCGCGTTGCGGGCTCTCGTGCAGCCCCGGACCCTGCTCGTCTCCGACGCGCACAACCACGCGTCGCTCATCGACGGCTGCCGGATCTCGGGCGCCGAGACGGTGGTCAGCGCGCACGCCGACGTGACGGCGGTGGCCGCAGCGCTGGCCGTGGCGCCGGGACGCCCGGCGGTGGTGGTCACCGAGTCGGTCTTCTCGGTCGACGGCGACCTCGCACCGCTGGCCGAGTTGCACGCGGTGGCCCGCCGCTACGGCGCGCTACTGCTGGTCGACGACGCGCACGCGCTCGGCGTCACCGGTCCGTCCGGAGCGGGCGCGGTGGCCGCCGCCGGTCTGGCCGGTCAGCCGGACGTGGTGGTCACCGCCACCCTGTCCAAGGCGCTCGGCGGGGCGGGCGGGGTGGTCGCCGGTCCGGCCGAGTTCGTCCGGCACCTGGTCGAGACCGGCCGTACGTTCATCTTCGACACCGCGCTGCCGCCGGCCGTGGCGGCCGGGGTGCACGCCGCGCTGGGGCTGGCCCGAGCCGGTGACGACCTGCGCGCCGAGATCGCCGACCGGGTGACGCTGGCGGTCGGTCGACTGCGCGCGGCCGGGCTGACCGTCTCCGCGCCGGACGCGGCGGTGATCTCGGTGACGGCGCCCGGTCCGGAGGCCGCGACGGCCTGGGCGGCCGACTGCCGGGACCGGGGCGTCGCGGTGGGGTGCTTCCGGCCCCCGTCGACCCCGGACACCCGCTCCCGGCTGCGCCTCACCATCAGCGCGGGGGTGCCGCGGGCGGACTTCGAGCGGGCGCTGGACGTCATCGTGGACGGTGCCCCATGAGCGCGAGGAGTGAGCCGGTTTTGCGAGCCCCGCAGTCGCGTACAGAGCTGGTGCCGTGAGCGCGTGGGAGGGGCCGGTGCTGGTCACCGGCACCGACACCGAGGTGGGCAAGACGGTCGTCACGGCGGCGATCGCGGCGGCGGCGCAGGCCGCCGGCCTGCGGGTGGCGGTGGTCAAACCGGGCCAGACCGGCACGGCCAGTGGTGAGCCGGGTGACGTGGACGCGGTCAACCGGTTGGCGGCCCCGCTGACCGGTCGTACCCTGGCGAGCTTTCCGGACCCGCTCGCGCCGCTGGCCGCGGCCCGGGTCGCGGACCTGCCCCCGTTGGAGCTGTACACGGCGGTGGACGCCGTCCGCGCGGAGGCGGACAAGCACGACCTGGTCCTCGTCGAGGGGGCCGGCGGTCTGCTGGTGCCGATGGGGCTGCGCCCGTCCGGTGAGCCGTGGACGATGGCCGACCTGGCGGTGTCCCTCGGCGCGCCCGCGGTCGTGGTCGCCCGCGCCGGGCTGGGCACGCTCAACCACACGGCGTTGACCCTGGAGGCGCTGGACCGTCGGGCGGTACCGGCCGGAGTGGTGATCGGGGCCTGGCCGGCGTCGCCGGAGCTGGTGCACTGGACGAACCTGACCGACCTGGTGCCGAACCTGCTGGGCGCGGTGCCGGCCGGGGCGGGCGCGATCGATCCGGGGGTGTTCCGGCGGTCGGCGCCGGGGTGGCTCACTCCGGCGCTGCACGGGGTGCTCGACGACTGGCGCGTCTGGGCCGAGGAGAGCAGCTGAACACCTGACTTTCGTCGGTGTCCGGGCAGGTCGTGCGTGGGTAGCGTGGCCGCCGTGAGGATCCTGGAGCCGTCGGTGCGCGGGGCGCCCCGGTGGCGGCGTCCACTGCGGGACGTGTCGCTCTGGGCGCTGGTGGCCGCGCCGATCGCGGCCGCGCGGGTGACTCCGCCGTACCCGCGTTTCGGGGTGGCGCTGTTGTTCGGCTCGCTGGCGCTGCTCGCGGTCGCCGTCGCGTCGGCGCGACGGTGGCCGCTGGTGGGGTTGCTCCTGGTGGTGCTCGGTTCGCTGGTGGACGGCAACTTCGTCTTCGCCATCCCGGTGTTCAGCTATCTGAGCGGCCGGCGCAGCGCGACGGCGACGCCGGCGGCCGTGCTCTTCGGCGTGATCGCCGTCGGCGGCACGGTGCTGAACCTCGGGTTGCTCGGCACCGGGGCGGCGACCTGGTTCCTGTTGGCGTCGGTGCTGCTGTTCGGCGGGGTGTTCCCGTGGCTGGTGGGTCGGTACCGCCGGCAGCAGCAGGCGCTGACCGACGCCGGCCGCCGGCACGTCGAGGCGGTGGCGCGCGAGCGGCGTGGCGTCGCGGAGCGGATCCGGCTCCGCGAGCGGGCGCGGATCGCCGAGGAGATGCACGATTCGCTGGGTCACGATCTCAGTCTCATCGCGGTGCGGGCCGCCGCGTTGGAGCTGGCCGACGACCTCGCTCCGGCGCACCGGGCGGCGGTCGGGGAGCTGCGGGCCAGCGTGGCGGCGGCGACCGAACGCCTGCACGACATCATCGGGGTGCTGCGGGAGGAGGGCGGCCCGGCCGCTGTCCGGCCGGTGGGGGAGACCGTCGTCGACCTCGTCACCGGGGCTCGTGAGGCCGGGATGGCGGTACGACTGGACGCGCCGCCGGACACCCTGCGCCTGCCCGGCATGACCGGGGCCGCCGCCCACCAGGTGGTGCGGGAGGCGCTCACCAACGCGGCCCGGTACGCCCCGGGCGCCCCGGTGACAGTGCGCCTGGCGTCCGACCTGGACGGGGTCGAGGTGCGGGTGCGCAACGCCCCGCCGCCGGCCGGTCCGCTGCCCCGACCGGCCTCCTCGGGTAGTGGTCTGGTCGCGCTCGCCGAGCGGGTACGCCTGGCCGGCGGCGTCCTGGACGCCGGCCCGGCCCCGGACGGCGGATTCGCGGTGCGGGCCCGGCTGCCGCTCGCCGCCGAACCGGGGCTGTCAGCGGTGGCCCCCGCCAGCGGGACGTTCGAGGACGTCCCCGCGTCCGGGGGCGTTTCGGAACGGCCGCTCGACGCCGAACGCCGGCTGCGCGAGGCTCGTCGCCGGGCTCGACGGAGCCTGCTGACTGCGCTCGCGGCTCCGGTCGGCTTCGGGCTGGCCCTGTCGCTGGTCTACTACCCGTTCGCCACGGCCGGCACGGTGCTCGACGAGTCGACGTACGACCAGATGCGGCCCGGCACGGCACGGGCCGACCTACCCGGGCTGCCCCGCCGGCAGCTCGCCCCGCCACTCGGTGTCGCGGCGCCGGGCTGCGAGTACTACACCGACGGCAACTTCCCCCTCGCCGAGGCGACGTGGCGGCTCTGCTTCACCGACGACCGACTGGTCAGCAAGGAGCGCATCGCGTAGTGGACACCGACACGGCACCGGCCGCGCCCGTCCGGGTGGTCCTGGCCGACGACGAGGCGATGATCCGGGCCGGGGTCCGGGCCATCCTCGCGGCCGACCCGGGTATCGAGGTCGTCGCCGAGGCCGCCGACGGCCGGGCGGCGGTGGAGCTGGTCCGCGCGCACCGGCCACGGGTGGCGTTGCTGGACATCCGGATGCCCCGCCTGGACGGCCTGGCCGCGGCGGCCGAGATCCACCGGTTGGCGCCGGCCACGGCGACGGTGATGCTGACCACCTTCGGTGAGGACGACCACGTGGCTCGGGCGCTCGGGCACGGCGCGAGCGGGTTCCTGCTCAAGGCCGGCGATCCACGGGAGTTGATCGCCGGGGTGCACGCGGTCGCCGACGGCGGGGCGTACCTGTCGCCGCGGGTGGCACGTCGGGTGATCGAGCTGGGCGCCGGGCGGTTGGCGCGCCGGCCCGCCGCGCGGGACCGGACGGCCGGGCTGACCGAACGGGAACGCGAGGTACTGGCGCTGGTCGGCGCGGGGCTGTCCAACGCGGAGATCGCTCGCCGGCTGCACCTGGTGGAGGGCACCGTGAAGAGCTATCTGACGAGCATCTTCACCCGGTTGGAGGTGCGCAACCGGGTGCAGGCGGCGATCCTCGCGTACGAGGCGGGGCTGGTCGAGCGGTGAGCGGGGGCCGGGAGAGCCCCCGCTCACCGCCTCAGGCGTCGCGACGGCGGAGCATGGCCCGACCGAGCAGCAGTGCGGCACCCGCCCACCCGGCGAGCAGCAGCAACCCGATCACACCGGGGTACGGATCGGTGTCCCCGGCGAGGAAGTGCCCGCCGGCCACGCCGGGAAACACGTCGGCGATCCGGTTCAGGACGGTGATGTCCGGCTCCTGGAGCGACAGCGGCACGATCGTCAGGGTGGCGAAGAGCACGATGATCGTGAGCACCGCGCTGCGGAGTGCCGCGCCGAGGCCGAGCGCGAGGACGCCGACCAGGGCCAGGTAGGTGGCGACCGCCACGATGTCGCCGATCGTGTCGGCGGTGGGCGCGCTGCCCCAGTCGCCCAGCACCGGGCGGGCGACGAGGGCGCCGACACCGCCGAGCAGCAGCCCGAGGGCGAAGGTGACGGCGCCCGTCACGACGGCCTTGGCCAGCAGCACCCGACCGCGTGCCGGGGTGCACTGGAGGGCCGTCCGGATGGTGCCGCTGGTGAACTCGGTGGTGATGGCGAGCAGACCCACCGCCAGTACGGCGTACTGGGTCAGCTCGATCGCGTCGATCAACACGGTGCCGACGGTGACGATGCCGGCGTCGTCGGCGGGGTCGTCGTTGGTGTTGGAGTTGGCCGCGTAGATGGCCAGCTGTCCGGCGCTCGCGGCCATCACGAGCAGCCCGGCCACCATCGTCCACCAGGTGCTGCGTACCGAGAACAGCTTGGTCCACTCGGCGGCCAGCGCGCCGGGGAAGGGACGGGTAGGCGTGGCGGTCCGCGTGCTCATCGGGCGTCACCTCCGGTCGGCCCGCCGGCGTACTCGACACTCTCGGCGGTCAGCTCCATGAACGCCTGCTCCAGCGACGCGCCGTGCGGGCTCAGCTCGTGCAACCGCACCCCCAGCTCGTACGCCAGGTCGCCGATCCGGTCCACGGTGCTGCCGGTGACGCTCAGCTCGTCCGGTCCGGCCCGCTCGACGGTGCCGCCGGTCGCGGCGAGACGGGCGGCGAGGGTGGCGAGCCCTTCGCGGTGCGGGCTGCGGACCCGTACGACGACCGCGCTGCTCGCGATCACGTCGCCGACCGGGGCGTCGGCGAGCAGCCGTCCCCGGCCGATCACGACGAGTTGGTCGGCGGTGAGCTGCATCTCGCTCATCAGGTGACTGGAGACGAAGACCGTCCGGCCCTCGTCGGCGAGCGAGCGCGTGAGCTGACGTACCCAGCGCACCCCGTCCGGGTCGAGACCGTTCACCGGCTCGTCGAACATCAGCACGGGCGGATCGCCGAGCAGCGCTCCGGCGATGCCGAGCCGCTGTCCCATGCCGAGGGAGAGGGCGCGACCCGGCTTGCCGGCGGCACGCCCGTCCAGCCCCACGGTGTCGAGCACCTCGTCGACGCGGCGGGCGGGGATGCCGTTGCTGCGGGCCATGGCCAGCAGGTGCGCCCGTCCGGACCGGGTCGGGTGGATGGCTCGGGCGTCGAGCAGGGCCCCCACCTCGTGCAACGGCCGTCGCAGTTCCCGGTACGACCGCCCGGCGACGAGCGCCTGCCCGGCGGTGGGCCGGTCCAGGCCGAGGATCATCCGCATGGTGGTGGACTTGCCGGCGCCGTTGGGGCCGAGAAAGCCGGTGACCCGGCCGGGCGCGACGTCGACGGTCAGGGCGTCGACCGCGACGGCCGACCCGAACCGTTTCGTCAACCCACGTAATGTGATCATGAGTTGACGCTAGGCGTCGGCCGCCCCGGCTCGCCGCGCCCGAACGGCACCCACCAGCACTGACTTTCGTCAGGTCGCCCCGGGTCAGCGGAGGTAGTCCTCCAGCAGCGCCGGGGTGAGTCCGGCCCGGTGGATGGCCTTCAACGCCGCCAGGAGGTCGTCCATCAGCGCCGGCCGGAAGTGCATCAGCAGCACGTCGCCGGGCTGGACCACCTTCTCCGCGGTCTGGTAGCGCACCTTGCCCTCGTGGACCGTCTCGGACCAGTGCAGGACCGCCTTCGCGCCGCAGTCCCGCGCGGCCCGGAGCGTGGTGCTGTCGTACTCGCCGAACGGTGGGCGGAACAGGGTCGCCCGCTGGCCGAACAGCGTCTCAAGTTTGTCCGCCGCTCCGCAGATCTCCTGCCTCTGGTAGTCGTACGACCGGCCGGCCAGCGAGTTGTGCCGGATGGTGTGGTTCTCGACGACCCCACCGGCGACCTGGATCTGGCGGAAGTAGACGTCGTGCTCCTGGGCCGCCGGTGAGTTCAGGAACATGGTGACCGGGATGTGCGCGCGGGCGATGAAGTCGGGCACCGCCGGCGGGCGGGCCAACCCGCCGTCGTCGATGGTGATGAAGGCGACCTTCTGGTCGGTCGGCAGACGGTGCCAGAACGGGATCGCACCGGTCACCGGCAGCGGCACCGGTTCCGGAGGTGGCGCTGCGGGGAAGGTCGGCGCCTGCGACACGTACCAGTCCAGGGTCCCGCGTGCCGGCGGGGCGGTCGGCGACGGCGAGGCCGACGGGGACGGCGTGGTGGACAGGATCGGTACGGCCGACGGGCTCGGCTGGGCCGCGATCTGCCGGGCGTGGAACGCGGGTCCGGCTGCGCAGGCACTCAGCGCCAGCAGGGCCAGAAGCGTTACCACTGCGGAGATGCGGCGCGGGTGGGCTGATGACACGCCCGGAAACATAGCGGGTCACGGTCGGGTTCCGCGTCCCGTGGCGATCTTCCCGGACGGTCTTGCCCGGCCGGCCTAGCCTCGGATCGAGTCGATTCGACCTGCGGAGGCGGCCCATGGCGCGGTGGATCCTGCAAGTGCTCGCCGTCGTCGGCTTCGGCGCGCTGCTGGGGTTCATCGGGCTGACGATGACCTGCAACCTGTTCGGGTTTGTCGACGCCGAGGCCCGCCGGTTGTCGAGGAACCTGTGGAATCGCCAGTGGGGGATTCCCGACCGTGATCCGGCTGAGTTACGGCACGGCGTCGGCTTCGCCGCCGTGCGGTTCCTCGTCGGCGGCGCCCTCCTGCTCCTCGGCGCCGCCGCGGTTATCGGGGGCATCGTGCTACTGGTCAGCGGGCCGCTCGACTGACCGCACCACGAAGGCGTCCGGCATCCGGAAGGTGAGATTGTCCGGGCACCACGGCGGACGGATCACCGTCACCCCGTCCAGCAGTGGCGCGGCCTCGGCCACCACGACGGCCGCCTCCATGCGGGCCAGAACGTCGCCGACGCACCGGTGCGCCCCCGCCCCGAACGCCAGGTGCCGCCGCGATCCGCGCTGCCCGGGAACGAAATCGTCCGGCGCGTCGACGACCGCCGGGTCGCGACCGGCGCGGGCCAGCCACAGCACGATGCTGGTGCCCGCCGGCACGGCCGTGTCGCCGAGAACGCCGTCCGCCGCAGCCACGCGCCGCCAGGTGATGATGGGCGGTTCGAGGCGCAGGCCCTCCTCGACGACGTCGGCCACCGCGACGTCACCGGCGCGCAGCGCGGCGCGTACCGCCGGTTCGCCGGCCAGCCGGTGCAGCAGCAGGGTGAGGAACTGCGAGGTGGTCTCCTGTCCGGCGACCAGCAGGAAGAAGAGCGCGCCGACCACCACGTCGGGCGGATGCCCGGCGGCGCGCAGCTCGGCGGCCAGGCCGCCGCCGGTGGCCGCGAACTCCCGCAGTACGTGGTGGAAGCGGCCCACCTCGGCGGCGAGCGCCACCTGCCGGTCGTCGTCCAGCGGCGCCCAGAACAGCTCCAGCGCCGCCCGCGCGAACTCCTTGACCGCGCCGACCGGCGCGTCCGGCAGGTCGACCAGCCGGGCCAGCACCAGCAGGGGCAGGTCGGCCGCGAGGTCCGCGTACAGGTCGACCGGCGCGCCGGCGTCGAGGGTGGCCCGTAGCCGGGCCACCCGCTCCCGGACCAGGGCCGTGAGCCAGGCGCGCTGCGCGGCGACCTTCGCGGGGTGCAGCGCGTCCGCCACGATGCCCCGGATCTGCGGATGGCTGGCTCCCGAGTTGTTCGCCAGGGTCGGCGGCAGCCGGAACCGGTGCCCGGCGAGCACCCGCAGCGCGGTCACCGGCATCGGGGTCACCGCATCCAGGGCGTTGTCCGGCCGGTAGCGCTCCGGGTCGGCGAGGACCTGGCGGACCAGCGCGTGGCGGGTGACGACGAGGTGGCGTACGCCGACGTGGTCGGTCACCTCGGCGACGTCCGGCCAGGGTGCCTCGACCGCGGACGCCGAGCCGGAGAAGAGCACGCCGACACGCTAGCCGGCGGCTCCGGGCAGGCCCGGGCGCAACCGCCAGACGGTGGTGCGCTTCACCCGTACGCTCTCCAGGGCCTCCGGCACCGGCACGTCGTAGCTGGCCAGCTCGTCGAAGCGGTCCCGGGGCAGGAACGCCCGGCCGGGGTCACCGACCAGGGCCGGCGCCCCGGCCCGGGTGGCGCGCAGCAGGAACCGCAGCACCCGGCGGGCCATCGCGTCGCTGTAGAAGACGTCCCCGGCCAGCACCACCTCGGCGTCGCCCGCGTCGCCGTCGAGGATGTCGGCGAACTCGGCGTCGACGCGTACCCCGTTGGCTTCGGCATTGAGCGCGACGGCCGCGACCGCCAGTTCGTCGACCTCGACGGCGCGCACGGACGCCGCGCCGGCCTGGGCGGCGGCGATGGCCACCAGGCCGGAGCCGGAGGCGAGGTCGAGCACCCGCCGGCCGGCGACCAGCTCCGGATGGTCGGTGACGTAGCGGGCCAGCGCCTGCCCGCCGGCCCACGCGAAGGCCCAGAACGGCGGCGGCCGGTCGGTGGAGAACTGGCCCTCGGTCAACTCCCAGAGCCCGATCGGCTCATCCGCCTGATGCAGACGCACCTCGGGGACGAAGGGGACCGGGGTCAGCCGGGCGTGCAGCCGGACGAACGTGCTGGAGAGCTCGGACACCCGCCCGATTGTTCCAGCGACCCGACGCCCGGCGTGTCGCGGGGCAGTGGTGACGGGTTCACCACTGTCGGTGAAATGACCCCTCATCCTTGTCGTCCGGTGCGAAGACACCCCTCTGTGTGATCCGCCCGTTTCCTCCTAGCGTTTCCCTACAGGGACGAGAAGGAACGAGGTGGTGGTGATCGTGTGGCGGTACGCGCTGCGGCTCGGGGCGTTGGTTGCCGGCAGCGCCGGGGTGGTGCTCACCCTGGCGGCGCCGGCGCAGGCGGCGTTCGCCACCGAGATGGGCGGCCTGCCGGCCCGGTTCACCGCCGGCGACCAGGTGCGCACGATCTCCGCGGTGGTCTCGCAGACGGACCGGCGCGGCGGCTGCGCGAAGGTGCGCTGGTCGATGGTGCTCCGGGTGCAGGGCATCCGGCTCGACCAGGTGAAGATGGACCGGGTGGAGGAGAACGGCGACTTCCCGGTGGAGATCCGGACCGAGGGTGACGTGGCCCGGTTGACCGACCGGCAACTCGACCCGGGCACCCTCTGCCCGGGACGCACGGTGACCGCCCGCTACCGGGTGGCCTTCGCCGAGGACGTCACGCAGGGGCGGGTCACCCTCGCCGCCGAGGCGTACGACGCCAACCTGCGCCTGCTGGCCCGCCAGACCGCCACCCGATCGGTGGTGGGAGCGAGCGGCGCCGGCGCCCGTACGCCGACGCCGAGCCCGACCCCCGCGCGGCCGAGCGACCCACCGAGCGAACCGGCGCAGGAGGAGAGCACCCAGGCCGAGGAACCGGTCGCGGAGCAACCGGTCGACGCGGCGCCACCGTCGGCCGGCCGGCCGGTCGCGCAGACCGGCGGGTTCGGTGTGGTGCAGGCGGCGTTCCTGCTCGGCGGGTTGCTGCTCTCGCTCGGGGTGGGCCTGCTGCTGCGACTGCGCCACCTGACCCGCGCCGCGAACAAGGAGACCGAGGACCCGCCGCTGGACCGGCTCTGGGAGCGGCCCGCGCCGACCGGGCGCTGGCACCCGGCACGCCGCTGATCGGGGGTTGTCGGGGCCGGCGGGGAACCGCCGGCCCCGACGGTGTCACTTCGCGAACGCCTGGAACTCGGCGATCCTGACCTGGGCACGGGACGGGCTGGCCGTGGCGCAGTCCGTCGTCGTGGCCGGGTCGTCGTCCTGCTCACCGGCGTACTGCGGTCCGCCGGTGCACTGGCTGGCCAGCACCTCCAGGCGCAGGTGGGTGGCGACGGTGGTCGGCACCGCGAACGTGCGCAGGTTGATGTCGCGGCTGTACGCCCGGTACGCCCCGCCGGGGAACGCGTCGGCCGCGCTGGTGTAGATGCGCCGCCAGCGCGCCGGGTCGGCGCAGTCGGTGGTGGTCGCGTCGCAGGCGGACACGGCGAACGAGCGCAGCGCGCTGAGCGCGTTCTGACTGCCGGTGTCCGCGTCCCCGACGATCGCGGGCCGCAGCATCGCGCTGACGTTCACGCGCTTGACCACCTGCGGGGCGTCACCGGCCAGCGCCACGGTGAGCTGCTTGCCGGCCACCCCGTCCAGCGAGGCCCAGTTCGTCGCCTCGGTGTCGTCGGCGACCCGGTCCAGGTTGACCCCGTCACCGCTGATCGTCGCGCCGGACGCCGTGGACGCGAGGTTGCGGCTCATCCGCAGGTCCACGTAGCCAGCCTTGCCGGCGTCGGCGACCACGCTGAGCCGCTGGTGCCCGAAGCCGGGCGCGACGGCCAGCAGGTCGTACGTGCCGGCGACCATCTCCACCGTGTCCGGGATCGGCGTCGCCGGGTCGGTGTCGGCGATCGGTACGGCCCGCGCCTCGTACGCCCCGACGTACACCCGGATCGGCGCGTCGGCGCTGTCCCCACGGGGGCGCAGGGTGAGCGTCGCGTTGCCGCCCCGTGGCGAGGCGAAGCTCGGCGTCGGGTCGGTGTCCGCGGCGCCGTTGGTGGCGGCGTCCCGGCCCATCCCGGAGCGGGCGAACTCGGCCCAGATCAGGTCCTGGTTCGCGCCACCGAAGCGCAGCAGGTCGGCGGTGAGCATGTTGTCCCGCATGTCCAGCATGCTGACCTGGCTGGCCGCCTGGAGCAGGAACGAGTCGAAGACCAGTTGCGACCAGCGCCGGTTGCCCGGGCACCGGTCGGCCGGAACGGTGCCCTGCGCGCACTCCCGCTGCCGCTGCGGGGTGCCCAGGCCGTACCGCTTGACCAGCGCGGCACGTACCCGATAGTTGGTCGCGCCCCAGATCTCCCCGTCGGCGTGCACGGCCGGGCCGGCGGTGTTGTAGCCGATGTCGGAGTAGTTCAGCGGGCTGCGGCTCAGGTCGTAGTTGCGGATGCCGCTGACCAGGTTGCCGGTGACGTAGCCGCCGGTGACGAAGGGCGTTTCGCCGGGAGCGCGCAGGCCGTTCTGGTAGAGGTACTCCGCGGCCATCAGGTCGCCCCACGACTCGCCCATCGCGCCGCCCTGGTGGCCGCTGATCCCGCTGTCCGGGCCGGCGATCATCCGGTTGGTGATGGCGTGGGTGTACTCGTGGCCGATCACCGTCATGTCGTAGTCGCCGTCCACGCACGGCGGGTACGGGCCACCGGCCTGCGGCTGCCACAGGTACATGTTGGTGGTCGGCGGCAGACCGTCGCGCGGGGTGCCCTGGTTGGCGTTGTTGCGGTTGCCGGTCAGCGCGCCCTGCTGGGCGCGGCCCTGCTCGGCGTCGCCGCCGAGTCCGGACGGGGTGAGGTTGACCGCCTGGAGGTTCCACGCCGACTCGGTGAAGCCGAGCTGGTACGCCCAGTCGTGCATGCGGTTGTGCATGACGAACAGGTTCGCGATCGCCGCGTCCGCGTCGTTGCGCTGGGTGGACGTGAACACCTCCGGGTTGCACCTCGCCTGGTGCCACTGGTCCGTGAACGGGTACTCGTAGCGGCGGTCCGGGCTGGGTGTGGCCGGCCCGACCGGGGTGTTGTTGCCCCAGGAGAGCACGGTGTTCGCCGAGTTGCCGCGCGAGGTGAAGGTGGGTGTGCCGGTCGCCGCGTCGACGTCCCACGGCTGCCCGGTGGCCGGGTCGCGGAACGCCGCCTGGCAGTCGGGGGCCGGGTCGCCGCACCAGCGGACCCGGGGGTCCTGGCCGGCGGCGAGGTCGCGGGGCGGGGTGGCCGGGAAGACCGCCCAGCTCGGGTTCTCCGAGTCGAAGTCGACAAGGTCCTCGCGGATCAGCACCTTGCCCGTGCTGCCGTCCACGTAGCTGGTGAACGCCGCCGGGTGGTCGGCGTCCGCGCCGATCATGGTCACCTCGTAGGCGGCCCGGGGTCCGTCCAGCGGGGTGGGCACGGCCACGGCCCGAACGGTGTGGTCGGCCACGGCCGTCGGGCTCAACCCGGCGTCGGCGAGCGCGTCGGCGTACGCCTGCTCGGCGGTGCGGGTCGCGGGCGCGGGCGCGCGGGTGTCCCGGGCCAGCGAGGAGTTGACGGCGAGCACCGAGCCGCCGCTGACCGCGAGCGTGACCAGACCGTCGTGACCGGCCGGCAGGTCACCGAAGCGTTGCCGCAGGGTCACCACCGCACCGCTGCCGATCGGCCGGACCAGCACCCGGTCCAGGTCGGCGACCGTCGCGGCGTCCATGCCGTACAGGTCGCGGTTGGCGGTCAGGTAGGCGCGCGCGGCGGCCTCCGGGTCCGCGGGCAGTCCGGTGGCGAGGGGGGTACGACCGGGGCCGAGCGCCTGGGGGGTGCCGAGCCGGTTCCACCGCGCGTCGGGGTCCGCCGCGCGGGCCAGCCCGCGCTGCCGAGCGTCGGGTGCCGCCGTACCGGTGCGGTTGTCGAGGTCGGCGGGCTGGTGCCCCTCGGCGAACGGCCCGGACGTGCGCTCGGCGGGAGCGGCGGCGGGTGCGGCGTTGCTCGTGCCGGTGGGTAGCAGCGCGGCGAGGGTCGCCGTCGTCGCCAGGACGGCGATGAGCCGGCGTCGACGCCGGCTCATCGGGGGTGACCACTCCGGTTGTGGCACGGGACCTCCTTGTGGGAGCGGGATGGCCGGCGGCCGCCGACCGACGATGCGCGGTGACGCATGCGCATCTGTGGATATCAGTCGGCCGAGGAAGCGGCAAGGGTCCCGGGATGGTCGGCGCGCCGAATGATCGCCTGGCGGGACCGGCGCAAACCCCTCTGGCGCTGTGGGGGAGCGCCGGCGGCGCCGGGGCGTGCCGGCTCACCCCGGTCGTCGTGTTCGGTCTGATCCCGGTGATCGACCTGCTCATCGGCGACGACCGGCGCAACCCTCCCGAGGAGGCGGAGCCCCGGCTGGCCGCCGACGGCTACTACCGCTGGCTGACCTACCTCTACCTTTCGGCGCAGTACGCCGTGCTCTACGGCCCGGCGGTGCTGCCGTTCCTGGCGCTGCAGGCGGTGGTCGGCTGCTCCCTGCTGGAGGTTGTCAACTACCTGGAGCACTACGGGCCGGCCCGGCAGCGCGCCGCAACCGGGCGCTGGCCAACACCGGACCCCGATGGTGACGGCTCAGTCGCCGGACCCCGGCGGTGACGGCTCAGCCGCCCGGCGGTGACGGCTCAGCCGCCCGGCGGTGACGGCTCAGTCGCCGGGCGCCCAGTCGGGGTCGCGGCCGAAGGCGGCCAGCAGGTGATCCTGCTCGTCGGCGTCGGCGGGCACCCGCGCCGCGTCCCGGACCAGCTTGTCGCGTCGGTAGTCGTCGACCCGGCCGGCGAACCACTGGGCGCACACGTGCACCGCGTCCGGGTCGAACCGTGGGTCGGCGCCGATCGCCACCGCCAGGTCCCAGCCGTGGATCAGGTGTTCGGCGAGGAGCTGTTGGACGTACTCGGCGGCCGGGGTCGGGCCGGCCGACAGGTGCACGGTGCGGTCGATCGTGCCGGGGTGGGTGACGGCGATCTCGGCCTGCGCGGCCGCCTCCCGGGCTGTCCGGAGCGGGTCGGCGCCGAGCTGGTCCCCGTCGAAGCGGTCGCCGACCTCGTCGATGGTGCGACCGGCGAGCAGGGGGACGCTCCACCGGTCCTCGCCGACCACGTGGTTGACCAGGGTCCGGACGTCCCAGTCGGAGCAGGGTGTCTCCTCCGACCACTGATCGGGCCCGATCTGGTCCACCCGCTCGACAAACTCGGCCAGGCTCCGGCGGTACGCCTCCAGCAGATCCATGCCGTCGATTGTTCCGTTCGGCACGCCGGCCCGAGCCGTTTTGCCCGGCCTGGCGTATGGCGCGGTCGGCCGCTCAGTCCAGGTCGGTCGGGTCCAGACCCAGCTCGCGGGCGGTGACCAGGCGCACCCACTCCCCGAACTGTCGCCGGGAGATGACCCGGTCGTGCACCGCGAGCTGCACGGCGAGGCCGTCCATCACCGCGCTGATCCGCCAGGCCGCCCCGTCCGGATCGGCGCACTGGAAGGTGCCGTCGGCGACTCCGGTGGAGATCACGGCGGCGAGATCCTGTCGCCACCGTAGGTCGAGCCGGCGGGACACCTTCTCCAGCTCGGGGGTGCGCAGCGACTCGGACCAGCCGTCGATCCACATCGACCAGGAGGTCGCCCGGCCGGCGGGGGTGTACAGCTTGAGGATCCGGCGGAGCTTCGTCAGCGGTGGCGCGGAGGAGCGGGTGACCGCGTCCAGGCGGGCCAGATCCTGCTCGACGGCGTACGCGAAGGCCTGCGCGAGCAGCCGCTCCTTGGTGGCAAAGTGGTAGAACACCAGTGCCTGGCTCACCCCGGCGGCCTGCGCCACGTCGGCGGTTCGTGTGTTGGACAGACCCCGCTCCACGATCACGTCGCAGGCCGTGCGCAGCAGGGCATCCAGGCGGATCTCGGCCGCACGTCTCGTCACGACCGTTACCGTAGCCCATCGACCCGAACACGAACAGTTACCGCTACCGTCCGATTCGTGGGGTAAGAGTCGGAAGTTGGACACTTGCCGAGGGGTGCCGTGGCTCGTTCTCCTGATCGAGTTCGGCGAGGTGGGCGGCGTGCCGTCGGAGTGCTCCGCTGGCTGTTCGCCGCGCCGGCACCCGCCGTCGGATGATGCCGGAGTGTGACGGTCGAGGGTCAATTGAGACATCAGGTCAGCTGACTAGGAAGCCCGCCTGCAGTGGTGGCCATCTCCCCGTTCGGCGTCGGACCGGGCGGGATGGGACGCGCCGACACGGACCCCGATTTGGCAGTCGTTCGCCGGCTCGGCTAAAGTTCTCATCCGTCACCCGGGAAAGCCGGGGGCGTGCGGACGTAGCGCAGCTGGTAGCGCATCACCTTGCCAAGGTGAGGGTCGCGGGTTCGAATCCCGTCGTCCGCTCGGAGCTGCCGCCACGCATGACGGGGGCAACCTCGGTGGGGTGGCCGAGAGGCGAGGCAACGGCCTGCAAAGCCGTGTACGCGGGTTCAAATCCCGTCCCCACCTCGGCAAGGAGCACGGGCGATTGGCGCAGTGGGAGCGCGCTTCCTTGACACGGAAGAGGTCACTGGTTCAAACCCAGTATCGCCCACCAGTTGTACGACGTGATCGTTGAGGCCCGTCACCGGATCCGGTGACGGGCCTCAACGCTGTTCCAAGAGAACTGGCCGCCCGCCGTCACGAAACAGACCTACTCGCCGGCGCGGAGCACCTCGCTCAACCGGTCGCGCCGTCGCAGCGCCGACTCGACGGGTACGACGGTGGCGGCCGCCGCCAGCAGCGCCGTGCCCAGCAGGGCGAGCAGCCACCACGGCAGGATCGCCGCCGGGTCGTCGGCCTGGCCGGTGAGCAGCCGCAGGTCGAGAGGGCCGAGCGTCGCGCGTGCGAGCAGGGCCCCGAGGAGCGGGCCGCACACCGCGACGACGGCGACCGGGGGCAGCAGCTCTCCGGCGGCCACCCAGCGGGCGTCGCGTGGCCGCAGCCCGAGGGTCCGCAGCCGGGTCAGGGTCTGCCATCGTTCGGACGCCCCCGCGGCGGCGGCGAGCGCCAGGCCGAGGAGCCCCAGCGCCAGCAGCACCGCGGCGGCGGCCCACGCCAGCCGTAGGAGCCCCGCGGTCAGCGGAGCCGCTCGCTGCGTCCGCAGGACGTCGGCGCGCGACACGACATCGCCGGCGACGCCGCTGTTCGACACCGCCCGCGCCGCGCCGGGACCGGTCACCCAGACCGTGTTTGGAACGGCGGGCAGGCCGGCGTCGGCGAGAGCCGCGGCGTCCACGAGCACGACGTCGTCGGCGCCGCCGACCGAGGGCGCGGTACCGACCACGGTGAGGTGGATGGCCGGGGCGTCGGCCCGGGGTAGCTGCAACCGCGTGCCGGCCGGCAGTTCGCCGTCGCTCGATCGGACCAGCGCGGGGACCTCTCCGGGGCCGGGACCGGGCGTCGTGAGCCGGGCCAGCGCGGGCGCGTCGGGCAGCGGGGTGGTGGCCAACAGGCGCTGGAACGCTTCGGCGTCCACGATGACCAGGCGCGGGGCGAACGGTGTCGAGTCCGTGAAGACGCGCGCCGAGTCGGTGACCTGCGCGACGACGACCTGGCCGACCCCCGGAGCGGCGGCGATCCGTTCGGCGATGGCGGGCGTGCCGGCCTTGGCGTCCGCGGCGACGTCGAGGCGGGCGTCGGCGCCGACAATGCTCCACGCGCCGTCGGCGAGGCCCCGGGTGACGGTGGAGCCGAGGATGAGCGCGAACGACGCGAGCGCCGTGGCGCTCACCAGCACCAGTAGCGGCAGCGTGCGCCCTGCCGTCGTGACCGCCCGGGCGGCACCGAAGACGGCCAGCGGGCGGCGCGAGCGCAGGGCCTGGCGGAGCGCGAACCGCGCGCCCAGCGGGAGCAGTCGGATCAGGACGAGCGCGCCGACGAGCGCGCCCAGTGCGACGGCGCTGACCGGCAGGATCACGTCCCCGGTCACCTCGCCGGTGTCGCCGTCGGAGGTGACCGGCAGGAGCCCGCGCTGGTGCAGTGTGACGAGGGCGGCGACCGCGGCGATCAGGACAGCGGCCTCCACGACGGCGCGGCGCAGCTGCCCGGTCGCCCGCAACCAGCGCCGAGCGGACGGGTTGGCGGGCTGACGCCGGTCCCGGCTGGCGCGGCCGGCGGCGAGGGTGCCGAACGCCGGCCCGGCGACGGCGCCGGCCAGGACCACGGGAATGGCCCAACTCCACGAGACGCCCGGCGCCACCACGCGGGCGAGCGCGAGCCCGACCGCGGCGGCCGACAGGGACACCACTGTGGACTCGAGGGCCAGTTCCGCGCCGAGGTCGGGTAACGCCGCCCCACGCTGCCGGGCGGTGCTCAGCGCCAGGGTTCGGCGGCGGACCAGCAGGTCGGCGGCGAGCAGCAGGACCAGGACCGTGGCGGTCAGCACGCCGGTGAGCAGCACGGCCGCCTGCGCCCGTACGGCGCTGACCCGGGCGCGGGTCGCGCGCAGGGTGGCGTCGAGCTGCGACTCCCACTTCAGGGAGTCGTCGCGGGCGCCTGACGAGCCGGAAGCCGCCTTGAGCGTGACCACCTGGTTGACCAGGGTCGCGCTGGTGGCCCAGGTGAGCGCGTCGGGGTCGGGGGCGAAGTGGACGGCGCGCCGCAGTTGGTCCTGGTCGACGGCGAGCCGGGCGTCCGGCAGCGAGTCGCGCGACAGCAGACCGGCGAACCGGGTGATCCCCACGCCGTCCGCGCCGGGCACGGGGCGCAGGAGCGCCGGGGCGAGTCGCCAGGCGGGGTCGGCGGTGTCCGTGGGTCGGTAGATCCCGCTGATCCGCAGGTCCTTGTCGCGCCCCCGGCTGTCCTTGGCCGGGATCCGGTCGCCGGGGCCGACATCGAGTGCGGCGGCGTCCGCCTCGGAGATGCCGACCTGCACCGGCCAGGGCGGTCCCTGGTAGGGGACTTCGACGAACCCGTCGGGGACGGCCCCGGCGGGCGCGTTTCCGGCGATCCAGGTCACCTGCGGGCCGCCGGCGTCACCGGCCAGGTAGGTGAACTGGAAGGTACGTGGCGCGGTGCCGTCGGTGATGCTCAGGACCGGGCCGTCGACGACGGCGATGGGCGGGAGCAGCGCGGCGTCCAGGTCGGGCCCGAGCGCGTACGTCGCCCGGACGCGGAGGTCGTCGACCTCCTTGGCGAGGCCTTCCATCCGCACCCGCCCACCCGTCGGACCGTCGTCGCGTTCCCAGTCGGCGTGTGCGAGGACGTTCGCGTCGTCACTGCCGCGGCGGACGCTGTCCTGGACGGTGTCGTCGGCGGCCGCGCCGAGCAGCGCCGGCACGGCCCCGGCGAGCAGCGCGACAGCCGCGATGACGGCTGCGGAGAGCAGCAGCGGGCCGGCGTCGGCCCGGCTCCGGCCGCGGACGCTGGGCCAGTGCGGCGCCGGGAACCGGCGGGTCAACCGCTTCACGGCGCCACCCGCAGGTGCGCGGCGTCGGCCCGGCGTACCTGGATGCCGACCACGATGGCGACGGCCAGCAGACATCCGGCCAGCAGTACCGCGAGCAGCGTGGCCTCGGCCGGCCACGGCCAGTGTGGCTGGGCGGCCGGGACGGGCGCGGCGCCGGTGTCGGAGCGTACGAGCAGGGGAGCGACGAGGCGGGTGGCGAGCGCGCCGACGGCCGCGCCCGCCGCGAGCAGCGGCAGCAGAACGCCGGCGTGCTGGCCGAGCAGCACGGCCCGGATGCCGCGCCGGGACATCCCCAGGCCGCGCAACCGCGCCACCTCGACGGCCCGGAGCTGCAGGTCGCAGGTCACGTGCAGGACGACGCCGGCGAGCAGCAGCAGGGCCGCGGCCGGTACGACGAGCCGGAGCGCGCCCGGCAGCCCGGCGCGCAGCGGGCCGCCGAGGAGTCGGGCGGTCTCCACCTCGCGGGTCGTGACGGTGCCCAGGTGCAGGGCGGTGGCCCGCTCGGCGGCGCCGGGGCCGGCCGGGTGACCGACCCACCAGGCGTCGACCGGGAACGTGAGGTCACCGGCGAGCACGCGCGCGCGGGACAGCGCGTCCAGGTCGGCCAGGACGGCGACGGCCCCGGGGGCGGACGGTACGGCCGGTACGACCTCGGAGACGACGACCGGGACGGGCGTGGTGCCGACCGTGACGCTGAGCTTGCTGCCGGGGTGGACGCCGACCTCGCTGGCGAAGCGGGCGGAGACGGCGACCGGCACCTCGCCGGGGTCCGGGAAGGCGCTGGCGACGAGGGTCCGGGCGGCGTCGTCGGCGCCGTCGAGCTCGACGGTCGCGGCCATCCGCAGCGCGGTTCCGGTCGGGGTGGGGGACAGCCGGACGTTCAGGTCGCTCAGCTTGCTCGGTACCGGTGGGGCGGACGTGGCGGTCCAGTCCGATCCGTCGGTGGACGCCGCCTCCGGCACGGTCAGCGTGACGGCTACGGCCACTCCTCCGGCGGCCACGGGTTCGTCGCCGAAGTCGACGGCGACCGGTAGGGCGACCGCGACGAGGCGCAGCCCGTCGGCCGTCGCGCAGGCGGGTAGCCGCACCTCGCGGCCGTCGAGCGGTACGGCGGGACCGGTGCAGGACGTGCGCAGACCGGTGACGTCCTGCAGCAGCAGCCGGGGTGCCACGACGAGCGGGGCGTCGCCGGCCGCCGTTCCGCTGAGTACGAGCGGTGCGCCGGCCGGGACGGCGAGACCGGTGACCCGGGTTGGTGGTGCCAGCGCGGCACCCACGTGCGCCCATTCGCGGTCGCTGTCCAGCGGCCCGCGCAGCAGCGCGTCGGCGCGGGTGGTGTCCACGGCGACCAGGCGTGGCGCTTCGCCGGAGGTCCCGAGCCACTGACCGACGGCGATACCACGGTCGAGGACCGGACTCACCGCCCCCGCGGTGGCCGCGCTGACGAGCGCGCCATCGCCGGCCGAGGGCGACGTGCTGAGGGTGAGCGCCAGGTCGGTGCCGACCGAGAGCGCGGCCTGGTCGCGCTGCGACTGGTGCCAGGTGGCGTCGAAGGCCAGGCCGAAGGTTCCGGCCGCGCAGGCCAGCCCGACGAGCAGGCCGGCGGCGACCGCCTGGGGCCGGCGGGCGCTCTCGGCTACCGCCAGCGGAAGCGCCAGCCCGCGGGCGCGGTAGGCCAGGCGGTCGGCGCCGCGCAGGGCGGGCAGCACCACCCGGAGCGCCAGGGCGGCGCCAGCGGTGAGCAGCAGCGCCGGAGCGAGCACCCGGACCGCGTCGGCGCGCGGGCTGGCGGCGGTGGGCTGCGCGTACAGCTGCCACCATCCGACGGCGGCGAACACCGCGAGCAGCAGGTCGGCGCCGGAGCGGGCCAGCAGCTCGCGGCGGGTGCGCCGCTCGCCGGCCGCCGGGACGGGACGGATCGCCAGGACGGTGAGGACGGCGGCGAGCATCAGCGTGCCCCCGGCGACCGCGAGCACCTGGACGCCGGTGATGGCCGGCCGGACGGTCAGGCCGGCGTCGTCCAGTGGCGGCAGGTGGGTCAGGCCGGCGTGCAGGGCCGACGAGGCCGGTATCGCGAGCGCGATGGCGACGGCCGCGACGAGCCCGCCCTCGAGGGTCGCGGTGGCGGCGAGTTGACGACGGCTGGCGCCCAGGGCGGAGCGCAGGGCGGTCTCGTCGGCGCGGATGCCGGCGGTCAGGCGGCCGGCGAGCACGAGCGCCGTCGCGGCCAGGACACCGCCGAGGACGGCGATCGCGAGCACGACGGCGGCGGTCACGTGCCGTTGGTCGTCGGCCGACCGCAGGGTCAGCGACAGGTCGGTGGCGACGCGGGCCAGCTGGACGCGGTCGCCGAGGGCGCCGGCCAGCCGTCGGTCGGCACTGTCGACGGCCCCGGCCAAGGTCTCCAGGTCCCGGCGGTTGGCGTGGCTCAGGTCCGGATGGGCGGTGACCTCCAGGCGGTCGACGGTGGCGCCGGTGGTGACCAGGTCGGCGAGGTCGACGAGGAACGGGCCGTAGGCGTTTACCGGTTGCAGGAAGCGACCGTCCCGGTAGCCGGTGGCGGACCCGGCCGCGGCCAGCGGGTCGCGGTCCCAACCGCGCCCGGACAGCGGGCGTACGACACCGACGACGGTCACGTCGATGGCCGGGACGGGCGGGTGGGCCAGCTCGGCGCCGAGGTGCACCCGGCTACCGGGAGCGAGGCCGAGCAGGTGGGCGGTGGACTCCAGGAGCACCGCGTCGCCGGGGCGCTGTGGCCAGTGTCCGGTGACCAGCTCGGCCCGGGTCGGCAGGTCGTCGAGCCCCGACAGGTACGCCTGTGGGCCGACGGTGGTGCCCGGGGCGAGCGCGGGCGGTAGTGCCCGCAGCACCGTCGACGCCCGCGCGGTGGTGGTCAGCGGGAACGGCGCCAGCGCGGAGGTCACCCCGGCGCGGGTGTCGGCGAGGACGGACGACGCGTCGGGGCCATCGACGGAACCGGTGTAGACGGTCGCGTCGACGGCGGCGGGTTCGGCGCGGGCCAGGGCGACCTCCAGGGCCCGCTCGGCGGTGCGGGTGACCAGCAGCGCGCAGGTGCCCAGCAGGGTCGCGCCGATCGTGACGACCCCGAGGAGGGCCGCGAGTAACGGCCACTGCGCGCGGGCGCGTCGGCGGACGAGCCTCAGCATCGTCGTGTCACCGGCCGTCCGACACGGGCTCGTACGCCTGCTCGGCCGCCTGTTCGTCGAGGTGCCCGTCGTGGATCCGGATCACCCGGTCGGCCAGGGCCATCATCACCGCGTCGTGGGTCGACACGAGCACGGTGACGCCCTCGGACTCCGCCACCCCGCGCAGCAGGGCCATCACCGACAGGCCCGTCTCGGCGTCCAGTTGGCCGGTGGGCTCGTCGGCGAGCAGGAGCCGGGGCGAGGCGGCCAGCGCGCGGGCGATCGCCACCCGTTGCTGCTGGCCGCCGGACATCTCGGCCGGCCGTTGCTGGGCGTGGTCGGCCAGGCCGACCAGTTCCAGCAGCAACTCGACCCGCCGCTCGCGCTCGGCCGGGGCGACGCGGGCCAGCCGTAGCGGCGCGGCGACGTTCTCCACGGCCGACAGCACGGGGATCAACCCGAAGTTCTGGAAGACGTACGACACCTTCTCGCGCCGCAGCCGGGACAGGCCGTCCTCGTCCAGCGTGGTGACGTCGGTGCCGTCGACGTGCACGGTGCCGGCGTCCGGGCGGTCCAGGCCGCCGATGACGTTGAGCAGGGTGGTCTTGCCCGAGCCGGACCGGCCGACGAGCGCCACCATGGAACCGGCGGCGACCTCGAACGACACGCCGCGCAGGGCGTGCACGACGGTCGGTCCGGCGCGGAAGCTTCGGTGCACGTCCCGAACCCGCAGCAGCGGCTCGCTCATTCGCCGCTACGCGAGTCGGAGCGGATCGTGATGTGGTCGGGTTCCAGGGCCAGCCGGACCCGTCGGGTCAGCGCCAGCGCCTGGCGGAATTCGCGGGGCACCTGGACCCGCCCGGCCCGGTCCATCACGGCGTACTCCTCGGCGGTCATGTGGGTGTCGCCCTCCGCGTTGGTGGTGGTGCGGCGCAGCACCTCGCTGCTGGTGCGACCGTCGCGGATCGCGACGGTCCGTTCGACCTGGCCGCTGACCTCCGGGTCATGGGTGACCACGACGACGGTGACGCCGTAGCGCCGGTTGACATCGCGTAGTACGCCGAAGACCTCGGCGGACGTGGCGGCGTCCAACTCGCCGGTCGGCTCGTCGGCGAGCAGGACCCGTGGCTGGTTGGCCAGGGCCACCGCGATCGCCACCCGCATCTGCTGCCCACCGGAGAGTTGGCCGGGGCGGCGGTCGGCGCAGTCGGCGACGCCGAGGCTGTCCAGCAGTTCGGCCGCGCGCTCCTGCCGCTCCTTCTTCGCGGTGCGGGCCGCCGTCATCGGCAGGTCCACCATCTCCCGCGCGGTCAGGTACGGGATGAGGTTGCTCGCCGTCTGTTGCCGGACGAACCCGACGGTGTGCCGCCGGTACTCCACCCGGTCCGCGCGGGACATCGCCAGCAGGTTCCACGTGTCGACCCGGACCCGTCCGGCGGTGGGGGCGTCGATGCCGGCCAGGATCGACAGCAGCGTCGACTTGCCCGATCCGGAGGCGCCGACCACGGCGACCAGCTCACCGCTCTCCACGGCCAGGTCCAGGCCCTGGAGTGCCTGCACCTCGACCGAACCGGTCTGGTAGATCCGTACCAGGTTCTCGCAGACGATGAGCGCGTCCCGACCGAACTCGGGTGCCCGCGCGGACGGCTGCGGCAGGGACAGCGGTGTGGTGGACATTCCCAGCAGTCTCGCAACCGGCGGCCTCGTTGACCATGCCCCTCGTGCGGTTATTTCGGGTTTGGCACGAGGAGCCGCCGTCGACCGGTCAGAAGGTCAACAGCCGGAACTCGCCCACCGGCCGGAAGCCGAGGCGGCGGTAGATTCCCTCGCCGACGGGGGACGAGGTGAGGGCCGCCGTGTGGGCGCCCCGCTCCCGGGCCAGGTCGAGCGCGGCCCGGGTCATGGCGGTGCCGATGCCCTGCCGGCGCTGCTCGGGCTGGGTGCCCACGAAGTAGAGGGTGACCAGACCGTGGCTGAGCCAGGCGACAGCCGTGCCGACGATTCGGCCGTCGGGGAGGCGACCTGCCAGCCGGATCACCGTGCCGTCGCCACTGAACGCCTTCTCCCGTTCGATCGTCGCCGGGACACCCTCGGCCGGGATGCCGGACACCCGGGCGTAGGCCGTGACGAAGGCGTCGAGGTCGTCGGTCTCGGTGATGTGCACGCCGGTGGCCGTCGGGGCCCCGGCCGCCGTGGTGAGCGCCCTCGTCATGATCGGCATGCGGGCGACCTCGGTCGCGCCGAGGGCGACCAGACCGTCGGCGGTGCCGACGTCGCTGTCCGGCCCGACCCACCAGATTCGGGGTACGCCCCGCAGGCGTCGCCGGGCCTCGACGAGCGCCTCGCCGGGCGTCGGCCCGGCCACCCGCAGCACCCCGTTGAGGGTGGCGTGCGGCACGTCACTGCGGTAGGTCGGCAGGTCCGGGCCACCGCCCGCGCCGATGTTCCAACCGAGCAGGTACGACCGGTGGGCGGCCAGCACCGTGTCGAGGGACTCCATGAGCGCGATCGTAACGCGGGCGCGTGCCGGGCCTGGCCAGCGGAAACGGAAACGGGCCGGCACCCTCGCGAGGAGGTCGCCGGCCCGTTTCATCCGAGCCCTTCACAGCGGCGGGGCGATGTCCCGCCGCTCCTCGACCCGGCGGTACTCGACCGGCTGCTCGGTGGTGGTCACGACCGCGCCACGGCGGCGCTGGAAGATCAACGCCGTCATGATCAGACCGAGGACGCCGGCGCCCATCAGGATCCAGCCGACCACGTCGAGGTTGATGCCGCCGACGCTCGCGTCGAGGGCGAAGGTGAGAATCGCGCCGAGCGCGATCAGGAAGATGCTGGTGCCGATACCCACGACAGCCTCCTTAGGGGGTGTGGTGTGCTGTCGAGGTTCATCAGTACCCCGCCGTCGAGCAGCGCAATCGCGGTCGCCCGAGGGCCCCGCGCCGGCCGATCTTGGCATCGGGTAGAGTTCGCTCCGTTGCCGGCGGTAGCCGGGGACGTGCGGACGTAGCGCAGCTGGTAGCGCATCACCTTGCCAAGGTGAGGGTCGCGGGTTCGAATCCCGTCGTCCGCTCGCGATCCGTCTCGACGGGCCTGACCGCCGGGTTGAGCGGGCACCATGGGCGATTGGCGCAGTGGGAGCGCGCTTCCCTGACACGGAAGAGGTCACTGGTTCAAACCCAGTATCGCCCACCATCTCTTTGAGCACGTCAGCTCGCCCGTTATCGGATCTCCGGTAACGGGCGTCTTGCTTCTGCTGCGCCTCAGCCCTTCTTGTCTATCTTCTCCGCCGCGTGGCGCAGCGCGCTGACGAGTTCAGGTAGGTGCGCGTCGGGAAAACGGCCGGACATGCCGATCGCGGCGTACGGTGCCGAGCCGACGGTGACGGCGACGGTGCGTTCGGTCTTGCCGGAGCGCAGGGCGAAACCGGCTTCGCGGATCTCCGCAAGATCGGCGAGGACCTGCTCGACCGGTATCTCGTTCGCGCTGGTCGCCCACATGGCGCGGACGTTCTCGTCGTCCTGGTCGGCCAGGAGGGCCATCCCGAGCCCGGACCGGGCGACCGGGAACAGGCCGATCCGGCCGAGGGCCGTGCTGGTGTCCATGCCCGGGTCGGCGTGGTAGAGGTACGACATCTGGTCGCGCCAGAGCACACCCATGGCCACGGTGTGACCGTGGACGTGCAGCTCGCCGAGGGGCCCGAGCGCCCGGCGGATCAGGCCGGACCCGAAGAGGCTCTGCGCGGCCAGGGCATGGATTCCCGGGCCGGGACGATAGCGGCGCCGCTCGTCCTGTTCGATCAGCCGGATGTGCGCGAGGGTCTTGAGCAGCCGGTTCGCCCGTGACGGCTCCAGCCCGAGTCGTCGTGCGACCTCGCGTGAGCCGAGGGCCTCAGCGGAGCTGGCCAGCAACTGCAGGCAGTCGAGCCCATCCTGGAGCGACTTGTTCGGCTGAGACGGCAGCATGTTGCATTTATAGCATCACTCTGAGCGCCGACGCTACGGGATCGTGTCGCGTAAGTTTCGACGGAGTGTCTTGACGGTGCTATTACTGCACCATTACGCTCGCCGCACTTGACCAACGATCCCGCCTGGTCGCCGCAGTCGACCCTGCTAGAGCAGGCGCGATGAGTGCTGCCCGGGTCGGTTTCTCACATCACGGGGTGGGTCCCGGCGGGTTGCCGCCATGGACGGAAAGGCGCCACATGCTGCGAACCGTGGCGAGCCGGTCGGCTCGCCACGCGCCCAAGTCACGGGACGACGATTCGCCAACGAGCGGACCGTGGCTGAGCCGAGAGGTGACGAACTTGACACGACCCTCGAACGTGCGCCGCCACAGGTGGCGCACGCACGTCGCGGCCGGACTGGCCGTTCTCATCGGTCTACCCATGATCGGCGTCGCGCCGCCAGCGTTCGCCGACGCCGCCGCGGCCTCCGCGGTGCTCTCGGCGCCTCCACAGTGGAACGGCATGGCCGGCAATCCCGGCGACGCCTCCGGCCAGATCTCCGCGGCGGCCACCGAGCGGGGCGGTCGCCCCTGCTGGACCACCACGCAGACGCCGATCACCAATGACTTCCTGTACTTCCGGGTCGACGCCGCCCGACAGCCGGCCACCACCGGGTACGCGTTCGTCAAGGTCAGCTACTTCGACGCCGGCCCCGGACACTTCACGATCCAGTACGACGGCACGGGGCAGAACCGGGCCGGCGACGCCGTCCCGCTGACCGGCGGGAACGTCTGGCGTTCCTACGTCTTCCAGTTGCCCGACGCCGAGTTCAAGGGCGATCTGCCGTCCGGCGCCGACTTCCGCATCGCCTCGTGGGACAGCCGGCTCGGGCGGTCGGCCACCGACCTGTGCGTCTCCGACGTCTCGGTCAGCTTCAGCACCGCCGAGGCGGTGCGCATCACCGCGACGAACCTGGTCTTCAGCGGATCCGAGCCGCGGACCATCCCGGTGACCTCCAGCGCGGCCAGCGTGAGCTGGTCGGTCGCCGACGAGCAGGGGGTGCCGGCGGCCAGCGGCACGGCCGCGGTGTCCGGTGGCGCCGCGACGGTCAACCTCGCCACGGTCAAGCCCGGCTACTACACCCTCGGCGTCACGGCCGAGGTGGGCGGACTCCCGGTCACCCGGTACACACCGGTGGCGCTGCTGGACGCGCTTCCCGCCGACGCCCGCAGGCCCGGGGCGCCATGGGGAGTCGGGACCCACTTCTCGCAGAGCGACCCGGCCAGTCTCATTCCCACGATGGCGAAGGTCGGTTACACCCACGTCCGCGACGCCCTGTCCTGGCAGCACGTGGAGAAGACCGCCGGCACCTACACCATGCCCACCTACGGCGCACCGTTCCTCAACGGGCTGGCCGCCAACGGCATGGAGCCGCTGCTGGTCGCGGCGTTCGCCAATCCGCTCTACGACGGCGGGAAGACGCCGAGCACGCCGGAGGGCCACGCCGCCTTAGCCGCCTACGCCTCGGCGATGCTCACCCTCTCCGGTACCAACAAGGTCGAGGTGTACAACGAGTTCGACGGGGGCTTCAACAACGGCCTGTGCGGTCGTACCCCGCAGTGCTACCTGCCTCTGTTGCAGGCGACCTACGCCAAGGTGAAGGCCGACCACCCGCAGGCCGAGGTCGTCGCGCCGGCCGGCGGCGGACCCACGTGGTGGGAGGAGCTGTTCCAGATCGGCGGCCTGCAGTACATGGACCGCTTCAGCGCGCACCTCTACGGCTTCCCGGCCCCGCCGGAGGTCCGCGGCGTGACCCTGATCCCGACGTTCAAGGACCTGATCCGCCGTTACAACAACGGTCGCGACATGCCGATCGACATCACCGAGAACGGATACCCGACCCACACCAACGGTGGCGTCACCGAACTGCAGCAGGGCGACTACCTGGTCCGCACGGCGAGCCTGGCCGTGGCGAACGGGGCCAGCCGCTACTACTGGTACGACTTCCTCAACGACGGCACGACCGCGTCGAACCAGGAGTACAACTTCGGCGTGATGCGCCGTCCCGGGTACCTCGGGATGAACGCCTACGCCCCGAAGCCGGCGCTGGTCACGCAGTCGGTGCTGATCCGCCAGCTCGCCGGTCTTGATTTCCGTGCCGCCGACAACCTGGGCTCGGGTGTCTACTCGTACGAGTTCGCCGGCGGGGCCGGCAAGACGCCGGTCCGGGTGATGTGGGCGACCACACCGACGCAGGTGGAGCTGAGCACCACCACCCCCGTCACGGTCACCAACGCCTACGGCCGGTCGAACACCCTGGAACCCCTACAGGGCAAGGTGACGCTGGACCTGACCGAGCACCCGGTCTTCACCAGGGGCAAGCCGACGGCCCTCGCGGTGAGCAACCCGAAGGTCTACTCCGTCTCGGTTCCGGACACGGTCGCGGTCGGCGACGACATCCCGGTGACGCTGAAGGTGGACCGGACCCACGGTGGTGGAGGCACGTGGACCAACTTCCAGATCGAGGACAGCACCTACCCGGTGTACGCGCCGGCCGGGCAGGTGGGGACGAAGACCGTCACCGTTCCCGGCAGCACGGTGAAGGGTCCGCGAACGGTACACGTGCGGGCCGGGTCCGGCGGATCGGCGTCGATGGTGCTGCGCGACGACGCGATGATCACCGATCCGGTCGTGGCGACCGTCGATCCGATCGTGACGTCGGTCGGGCCGCTCGGCGGGTCGCTGCGGGTGAAGATCACCAACAACAAGTCGGCCACGGCCCTGGACGTCGCACAGATCGCGTGGACGGTGGGGACGCAGAGCGGCACGGTCACCGGCGTCGCCCCGGTACCGCCGAACTCGGTCACCTCGGTCGACATACCGGTCGCGGGGATCGTCCCGTGGAAGTCCTACGACATGTCGGTGCGCGTCGACACGACACAGTTGGGCGCGTTCCGTGCCGGTGGGACCGTCGGCTTCAACCCGATCGAGGCCGACGGACAGAACACGGTCGTACCCGTGAATCTGGCGGCCGACGGCGCGGTCGACTACCGGCGGGTTCCCTACGGCGGCACGTCGGACCTGTCGGGCACGGTCAAGCTCACCCGCACCGCGGACGCCCTCTGGTTGACGGCCGAAGTGACCGACAACGTCCACGCCCAGACGAAGACGGCCGGCAGCATGTGGGACGGCGACTCCATCCAACTGGCGGTCAGCCCCGACCTTCCGGGGCGGTCGACCGCCCGCGTCGAGATCGGCGCGGCGCTGCTGGGCACCGGTCCGGCCGTGTACACCTTCACGCCGCCAGCCGGCGGCGTGGCCGGGGCGACGCCGGGCGCGACGGCGGCGATCGTCCGGAACGGGACCACCACCTCCTACCGCGTGTCGGTGCCCTGGTCCGCACTCGGGCTCAGCGGTCCGCCCACCGCACCGGTCGCCCTGTCCTTCGTGGTCAACGATGACGACGACGGCATCGGCCGGGCCGGCTGGATCCAGTGGGGCGGCGGCATCGTCCTGGCCAAGAACACCGCGGAGTTCCGGCCGGTGCAGGTGATGGCGCCGTGAGCGGGCCCCGGCGGGTCCTGGTCACCGGTGCGGCCGGACGGTTGGGCCGGGCGGCCCTGACGCTGCTCGCCGACCGACTCATCCCCACCACCGGTCTCGACCTGCACGACCCGGGCGACACCCGGGCGGGCCGGATGGTGACCGGATCCGCCGGGGACCCGATCGTGGTACGCGACGCCCTCGCGGAGGTCGACGCCGTCTTCCACTGCGCGGCCATCCCCGCGCCCACCCTGGGCACACCGCACGAGGTGTTCACCACCAACACCCAGGCGACGTTCACCGTGCTGGAGGAGGCGGCTCAGCGGGGCGTCCGCCGGGCCGTCATCGCCAGCAGCCTGTCGGTGACCGGTCTGCCCTGGTCGCCGCACCCGCAGACACCGGCCTACCTGCCCATCGACGAGGATCTGCCGCTGCAGGTGGCCGACCCGTACGCGCTGTCGAAGCAGACCGACGAGGCGATCGGCGCCATGATGGCCCGCCGGCACGGGATGGCCGTCGTCGCCCTGCGCCTGCCGCTGCTCGGCGGTCCCGGCGATCAGTTCGAGAAGTACGCCCGCAACTACGTCGAACACCCGTCGTGGGGGGCCAACGAACTGTGGGCGTACCTGGACACCCGCGACGCCGCCCGCGCCGGCCTGTTGGCCCTCACCGCCCCCGTGACCGGATTCCACGCGGTGTTCGTCGCCGCGCCGGACACCCTGAGCGCCACCGATACGGAGGCGCTGCTGGACGAACACCTACCGGGGGTGCCCCGGCGGACGCGACTGACCGGCCGGAGCGTCGCCATCGACACCGGCCGAGCCGCGCGGCTGCTCGGCTTCACCCCCGAGCACCGCTATCCACTGTCCCCACCCGGACAGCCACCATTCTCAGCTCAGGAAGTGACGCCATGACACGTACGATCAGCCGCCGGCGCCTGCTCGCCGGCGCGGCCGGACTGGGTTCCGCCGCCCTCCTCGCGGCCTGCGGCAAGGACGACTCCGGTGACGCCGGCACGGTGACCCTCAACGTCTGGGGCGGAGTGCCTGCGGAGAACGGCCCCGACGCCCTGTTCGCCGCGTTCACCGCGAAGCACCCGAACATCAAGGTCAAGTACACCCGTTTCGTCAACGACGATCAGGGCAACCTCAAGCTCGACACCGCGCTGCAGGGCGGTCTCGACATCGACGTGGTCGTGTCGTACGCGCGCTCGGCCCTGGCCAAGCGCGTCGAGGCGGGTCTGCTCACCGACCTCACCGACCGGCTCTCCGGTGACCCGGTGTTGAAGGCCTTCGCCCCCGGCGCGAATCCGGCCAGCAACTACTTCTTCGACGGTAAGGCGTACTCCGCTCCGGCCAGCCGCAGCGTGGAGACGGTGCTGGCGAACAAGAGCCTGCTCGACAGGGCCGGCGTCACCATCCCGGCGGACTGGACGACCGCCGACTTCCGGGCGATCGCGAAGCAGCTCTCCGGCAACGGCGTGTACGGGTGTCTCATCCCGCCGGACCTTGCCCGCCAGCAGCTCGGCCCGGACTTCACCTACAAGCCCGGCGGCCGCGAGTCCAACTTCGACCACCCGGCGTTCCGGGAGAACTTCCAGCTCCGGCTGGACATGATGGCCGAGAAGTCCGCCGTCCCGATGACCGAGATCGTCGCGCAGAAGTGGGACGCGTTCGCCCAGACCCCGTTCCTCACGGGGAAGGTCGCGATGTGGATCTCCCAGCCGTTCGTCCTGCGCTATATCAAGGACACCAAGGAGTATCCGCACGACTTCAAGACCGTTCTGCTGCCGATGCCGGCGCCGCAGAAGGGCGCGCAGTTCTGGAACACCGGTGCCTACGGCGACAACGTGGCCATCACCAAGAAGTCCAAGCACCAGGACGCCGCCTTCACGCTCCTGCAGTTCTGGCTCGGCGAAGGCGCGGCACACATGGTGCCCGGCGGCCGGCTCCCGTCGCTGCCCGGGGGCGACACCGCCAAACTGGCCGCCGATCTGGGCGGACCCGACGCCGCGAAGCTGTTCGACGAGCAGTCGCTGGTCACCAACCTGCTGACCTCGGACGCGCGGATTCCCGTGGACGCCATCCAGACGGCGCACGCGGAGATCTCCACGATCATGAACGGGCTCAACCAGCGGGTCCTGCTCGGGAACATC
The DNA here is from genome assembly GCF_040656575.1 of Micromonospora sp. NPDC049801. Lineage (NCBI taxonomy): Bacteria > Bacillati > Actinomycetota > Actinomycetes > Micromonosporales > Micromonosporaceae > Micromonospora > Micromonospora sp. NPDC049801. Next base: position 338,918 of record NZ_JBFAMS010000004.1, read on the forward strand.
AGCATCGACCAGTGGGCCCGGACCGCCAGGGAACAGTGCGACGCCGCGATCAAAAAGGCGGCCTAGAGACACATGCAGACTCTGGTTGGGTCGGCCCGGTCACCGGTACCGCCCGTCGTACGGGAGAAGAAGCGCCGGCCCGCCGGGGTCCGTTCCTGGTTGCCGTGGTTGTTCATCGCTCCCAATCTCATCGGACTGATCGCCTTCACCCTCGGTCCGATGCTGGCCGGGCTGGGCATCGCGTTCACGCGTTGGAACGTGCTGTCCGGCCTGGGCGGGATCGAGTGGGTGGGCCTGGACAACTTCACGGAGCTGTTCGCCGACCCCAAGTTCTGGAAAGCCCTGGGCCGCACGGTGTTCTTCGCCGGCCTCGGCGTTCCGCTGTCGATCGCGTTCGGCCTGCTGCTCGCGCTGGCCCTCAACCGACCGCTGGTCGGCCGGGCCGCGCTGCGGGTCGTGTTCTTCGTACCCAGCATGGTCAACACGGTCGCCATCGGTATGGTCTGGCTGCTCGTGCTCAACCCCAGCGCCGGGCTGCTCAACCAGGCCCTGCGGTTCCTGGGTCTGTCCGAGCCGCCGACCTGGCTGGTGTCCGAGGACTGGGCTCTGCCGGCGCTCGTGCTCATCCAGGTGTGGGCCGGCATGGGCTACCAAGCGGTGATCTACCTGGCCGCTCTCCAGGAGCTGCCCCAGGACCTGCACGAGGCGGCGATGATCGACGGCGCCGGCGCGTGGCGTCGGTTCCGCACCATCACGTGGCCGAGCCTCATGCCGACCACCGTCTTCCTGGCGATCACGTCGTTCATCGGCACGTCACAGGGGTTCGGGTTGATCGCCTTCCTGACCGGCGGCGGCCCGGGGGAGTCCACCACCGTGCTCGCCTACTACATGTACCAGTCCGGATTCCAGGCCTACAAGTTCGGCTACGCCGCAGCGATCGGCGTCGTCACGTTCGCCGCGGTACTGCTGCTGACGCTGGTGCTGTGGCGGTTCCAGAAGGGACGGGGGCTCTACACATGACCCGCAGCCGTACTGACCGGACCCTGCGCACCTGGTTGCTGAGCGTCGTCATGTGGGCGATCGCCGTGCTCTTCGCCCTCCCGCTGTTGTGGATGATCTCGGCTTCGCTCAAACGCAACATCGACGTGTTCACGCTTCCGGTGACGTGGATTCCCGACCCGGTTCGGTGGGTCAACTACGCGGACGTGTGGGCCGGCGACCCACCCCTGCTGCGTTACTTCGCCAACTCCCTGATCGTGGCGACCGTCGCCGTCGCCGGCGAGCTGTTCACGTCCTCCCTGGCCGGGTACGCCTTCGCCCGCATGCGGTTCAAAGGTCGCGACCGCCTCTTCCTGCTCTACATCGCGACCTCGATCGTGCCGACCCAGTTGCTGCTCGTGCCCCGGTTCATGTTCTTCCAGGCCGTCGGCCTGTACGACACCCTGTGGGCGCTGATCCTGCCGAGCATGTTCACCGTCTTCGGCACCTTCCTGATGCGCCAGCACTTCTCCGCCGTACCCGGGGAACTGGCCGAGGCCGCACGCATCGACGGCGCCGGCGAGTGGTCGATCTACTGGCGCATCTACCTGCCGATGGCGAAGCCCGTCCTCGCCGCACTGGCGATTCTCGGCTTCGTCTGGTCGTGGAACAGCTACGAGACGCCGCTGATCATGCTCTCCACCGACGAGAACTACACGCTCCCCGTCGGCCTGACCCGTTTCGTCGACGGCGACGGCGGCCTCGCCGGTGGGCTGTCGATGGCCGCGGCCACCTCCTCGGTCGTACCGATGATCATCGTGTTCCTCGTGTTCCAGCGCCAGTTCCTGTCCGCACTGAGCCGCACGGGGCTCAAGTGACACCGACGGAGGCTCATCACCATGCGTGTTGAACACGCCGGACACGACATCACCGTGGTGGGCGGTGGTCTGGCGGGTGTGTGCGCGGCCATCGCCGCCGCCCGCCTCGGCCGGACGGTCGCGCTGATCAACAACCGGCCGGTGCTGGGCGGCAACTCCAGCAGCGAGGTGCGGGTCTGGGTGGTCGGGGCCACGAGCCACGGCGACAACCACTACGCCCGCGAAGGCGGGATCATGGGTGAGCTGTTCGTGGAGAACCAGTACCGCAACCCGCAGGGCAACCCGTACCTGTGGGACACGGTCGTGCTCGACGCCGTACGGGCGGAACCGAACATCTCGCTGTATCTCAACACCGACGTCCGCGACGTCGAGGCGGACGGGCCGCCCGAGGCGCGGCAGATCCACACCGTCACCGGATGGATGATGGGCTCGGAACGGCTCATCCACTTCTCGTCGCCGATCTTCCTCGACTGCACCGGCGACGGACTGGTCGGACACCTGGCCGGCGCCGAGTACCGCATCGGCCGCGAGGCCAGCGGCGAGTACGGCGAACCCTGGGCGCCCGCCGAGGCCGACGACATCACCCTCGGCAGCACCCTGCTCTTCTACACCAAGGACGCCGGTGAGCCGGTCACCTACGTGGCGCCGTCGTTCGCCAAGGACATCACGCAGACCAGCATCCCGCAGCGACGCATCATCCGGGCCGGTGACAACGGCACCGCGTACTGGTGGATCGAGTACGGCGGGGAGCTGGACACCGTCCACGACAACGACGTCATCCGGGACGAACTGTGGTCGGTCATCTACGGCATCTGGGACCACATCAAGAACTCGGGCCGGTTCGACGCGGACACGATGACCCTGGAATGGGTCGGGGCCGTCCCCGGCAAGCGGGAGTACCGCAGGTTCATCGGCGACTACGTGCTGACCCAGCACGACATCATGGGCCAGAAGGAGTTCCCCGACCAGATCGCCTTCGGCGGTTGGTCCATCGACATGCATCCCCCGCAGGGCATGTACGCGACGGAGGCCGCCTCCAAACACCTGCACCCGGACGGCGTCTACCCCATCCCCTACCGGTGCCTGTACTCGGTGAACACCACCAACCTGCTGTTCGCCGGACGCAACGTGTCGGCCAGCCACATCGCGTTCGGGTCGACCCGGGTGATGGCCACCTGCGCGACGCTGGGCCAGGCGGCGGGAACCGCCGCCGCCCTGTGTCTCGACGGAAAGGTGGTCCCACGCGAACTCGACGCGGGTCACCTCCAGCAGACCCTGTTGCGCTCCGACGCGTCGCTCATCGGCGTGGCCGCGGCCGACCCCACCGATCAGGCCCGCACGGCGCTGGTGACGGCGTCCTCGACGCTGGACCGGATCGACGTGGCCGGACCGGGTGCCCAGTGGCCGCTGACCGCCGACGCCGGCATCGTGCTGCCGGTCGATCCCGCCCTGGTAGGGCCGGAACTCCTCGTCGACGCGGCCGAGGCCACGACGCTCGTGGTGGACCTCTACGATCCCGGCCCCGGCCAGAACTACGTACCGGGAACGCTTGTCGACACCGCGCGGGTCCCGGTCGCCGCGGGCGTCCGGCAATGGGTCCGCCTCCCGCTGCAGTGGACGCCGCCCACCGCGCGCAACGCCTTCCTGCGGGTACGGGCCAACCCCGCCGTGACCCTGCACGTCGCGGACACGACCGTCCCCGGCGTCCTGTCCCTGTCCCACGTACCGCCGAAGACGGACCGGGACGAGCGGCAGCCGGTGCTCGAGTGGAAGAGCGCGGCCCTGCGCCGGCGGACCTTCTGCCTGCGCACCGGTCCGACGGCGGCCTACTCCGCCGACAAGGTGGTCGACGGGTACCTGCGCCCCTTCGCGGGACCGCACCTGTGGATGTCGCGGCCCCTCGCCACGGACGGTGCGCCGTGGTTGCAACTGACCTGGGCGGAGCCGGTGACGGTGAGCCGGGTCGAGGTCATCGCCAACGACGACGTCAACGAGGACCTGATCAACCTGCCCCACCACCGGATGCCGTTCACGCTCATGCCGACGCTCGTGCGCGACTACCGGATCGAGGCCCGCGCCGCCGGGACCGGTTGGCAGCCGCTCGTGTCGGTGGCCGACAACCGGCAGCGGCGCCGCACGCACAGTCTCGCGGCCCCGATCGTGACCGACCGGATCAGGGTTGTCGTCACCGCCACCAACGGCACCGGTTCGGCCCAGCTGATCGCCGTGCGGGCCTACGCCTGACGGTCCGCCGTCGCCGTCCATCCACGCAACGATCCTCGAACAGGAGACCACGTTCGTGCCCCTCAACCCCATGCCGGAGACGCAGGCACCCTGGCCCGGCCGAGACCGGCTACGCATCACCGGCGTCCGGTCGATCGTCACCGCCCCGGAGGGCGTGCCGCTCGTCGTCGTCCGGGTCGACACCAACGATCCCGGCCTGTACGGGCTCGGCTGCGCGACGTTCACCCAGCGGTTCCACGCGGTCGCCGCCACCGTCGACCGTCATGTCGCGCCGCTGCTCGTCGGCCGCCATCCGGCCGACATCGAGGACATCTTCCGCATGGTCCACTTCTCGTCGTACTGGCGCAGCGGCCCGGTCACCAACAACGCCCTGTCCGGCGTCGACCAGGCGCTGTGGGACATCGCCGGCAAACGGGCCGGCATGCCCGTCTACGAGTTGCTCGGCGGGCGGGTCCGCGCGGCGGCCGACACGTACCTGCACGCCGGCGGGGCCACCGTCGACGCCACCCTGGAGCAGGCCCGCGCCCTGCTCGACCGGGGCTACCGGCACGTCCGGCTCCAGGTCGGCAGCCCCGGTGTCGGCACCTACGGCGCCCCGGCCACGCCCGGCGAGTACCCCGGGACACCGCACCCCGGCGGGTGGGACGTGCACCGCTACCTGCGCGACACACCGGACCTGTTCGCGCAGGCCCGCGCGGCCCTCGGGCCCGAGCCGCACCTGATGCACGACGTCCACTCCCGGCTGACCGTCAAGCAGGCTGTCGGACTTGCCCGCCAGCTCGAGGAGTACCGGTTGTTCTTCCTGGAGGATCCGATCGCGCCGGAGTTCTACGACCGGCTGGGCGAGGTCCGCGCGGCCGCGCCCATGCCCATCGCGGTCGGGGAACAGGTGGCGTCGGTGGCCGACGCGGCCCGGCTCGTGACGGGTGGCGGCGTCGATCTGCTGCGCCTGCACCTCTCCTCGATCGGCGGCCTGAGCCCGGCGCGCAAACTCGTCGCCCTGTGCGAACTCCACGGCGTCGGCACCGCCTGGCACGCGCCGGCCGACGTGTCCCCGATCGGCGCGGCGGCGAACGTCGCGCTCGACGTGACCAGCGCCGCGTTCGTCGTCCAGGAGGGCCACGAGTACGCACCCGACGTCCACGCGGTGTTCCCGGGCACGCTCGCACCCCGCAACGGTTTCCTCTATCCGTCGGACGCACCCGGCTGGGGAATCGACCTCGACGAGGCGGAGGCGGCCAAGTACCCGCCCGTGGAGCACCTCCACGAACGGTGGTCGGCCCAGGTACGGCACCTCGACGGCGGGATCGTGGCCCCGTGAAAATCGACCGTCTGGAGACCTTCCTCGTCGCGCCCCGCTGGCTCTTTCTGAAGATCACCACCGATGACGGTGTCGTCGGCTGGGGCGAACCGGTCGTGGAAGGCCGCGCCGAGACCGTCCAGGCCGCCATCGGTGAGCTGTCCGACCTGCTCATCGGCAGCGATCCGATGCGCATCGAAGACCACTGGCAGGTCCTCACCCGCGGTGGCTTCTACCGCGGCGGCCCCGTACTGTCCAGCGCCGTCGCCGGCATCGACCAGGCGCTGTGGGACATCGCCGGCAAGGTTCGCGGGGCACCGGTCCACGAACTGCTCGGCGGGCCGGTACGCGACCGCGTCCGGATGTACGGCTGGGCGTACGGCGAGACCGCCGAACAGGTCGCGGAGAACGCCGCGGCGGCGATCGCGACCGGATACACCGCCGTCAAGATCGCACCGCCGGGCCCGATGGCGTTCCTGGACACACCCGCGGGCCTGAGATCGGTCGTCGATCTCCTGGCCAAGGTCCGCGACGCGATCGGCTCCGACCACGACGTGGCGATCGACCTGCACGGCCGGGCCTCGATCGCCGCCAGCCGTCGCCTCCTGCCACTGCTGGAGCCGTACGTGCCGCTGTTCGTCGAGGAACCGCTGCGGCCCGAGTACTCCAGCGACATCGCCCGGATCGTCACGGCGACCGCACTGCCGATCGCCACCGGCGAGCGGCTCTACACCCGGCGCGAGTTCCGGGACGTCCTGGACGCCGGCGTGGCCGTCGTCCAACCCGACCTCTCGCACGCCGGAGGCATCTCCGAGGTCCGGCGCATCGCCGCGGTCGCCGAGATGTACGACGCCGTCCTGGCCCCGCACTGTCCGCTCGGCCCCATCGCCCTGGCCGCCTGCCTGCAGATCGACCTGGCCATCCCCAACTTCCTCATCCAGGAACAGGCCCTGGGCATCCACTACAACAACGGCCAGGACGGCCTGAACTATCTCGTCGACGCCGACGTCCTGCGGTTGCGGGACGGGCACGTGGAGCGTCTCGGCGCGCCCGGCCTCGGCATCGACGTCGACGAGAAGGCGGTGCGCGCGGCGGCGGCACGAGGCCACCGCTTCCGTTCCCCCGTCTGGCGCGGCCCGGACGGCGCGTTCACCGAGTGGTGACGACCCACTCGACTTCCGACCACCCAGCAACCGTGGAGATGCCATGGCACAGTTCGACATGCCCGAAGACCGTCTACGCAGCTACCGGCCCGCGATCGCGGAGCCGGAAGACTTCGACGGCTTCTGGACCGCGACGCTCCAGGACGCACGCGCCCATTCTCTCGATCTCACCGCTACGCCGGTCGACAACGGCCTCGCGCTGATCGACACCCTTGACGTCACCTTCGCCGGCTACGACGGCAACCCGGTCAAGGCATGGCTGCACCTGCCCGTCACCCGCACCGGTGCACTGCCCGTCGTGGTGGAGTACGTCGGATACGGCGGTGGCCGCGGCCTGCCACACGAACGACCGCTGTGGGCCATGGCCGGATATGCGCACTTCATCATGGACACCCGAGGTCAGGGCGCCAAGGGCCCCAGGGGGGACACACCCGATCCGGACCCCGTTGGTGACCCCGCGATCGCGGGCTTCACCACCCGAGGCATCGCCAGTCCGGAGACCTACTACTACCGCCGGGTCTTCACCGACGGGGTCCGGGCCATCGACGCCGTACGGGAACTGTCCGAGGTGGATCCGAGCAGAGTGGCCGTCGCCGGGACCAGCCAGGGCGGTGGAATCGCCACCGCCGTGGCCGGCCTCGTCCCGGGTCTGGTGGCCGCCATGCCCGACGTCCCGTTCCTGGCCGACTTCCCCCGTGCGCTGACCATCACCGACGCCTCGCCGTACGCCGAGATCACCGGCTATCTCAAGGTCCGCCGGGACCAACGCGACCAGGTGATGCGGACGCTCTCGTACTTCGACACGGTCAACCACGCCAAGCGGGCCAGCGCCTCGGCGCTGTACTCCGTCGGGCTGATGGACGCGGCCTGCCCGCCGTCGACCGTGTACGCCTCGTACAACCACTACGCCGGACCGAAGGAGATCCGCGTCTACCCGTTCAACGGGCACGAAGGGGGCCAGGCCTTCCACGAGGTCGAAAAGCTGAGGTTCGCCGCCAAGCCGCTCACCGGGTGAGCGGGGCACAGCCGACCCGGCGGCGACCGGACCCACGTCACCATCAACAACAGCACCGCGGAAGAGGAGCCGGCATGCAGCCGCAGCACAATCATCGATGGTTGCGCTGGCCATCGGACCCGTCCCGGAGCCGCCTCGCGTTCGGCGCCGACTACAACCCCGAGCAGTGGCCACGCCACATCTGGGACGCGGACGTCCGGGCCATGCAGGTGGCCGGCGTGAACATCGTCTCCTTGGGGATCTTCTCCTGGGCCCGGATCCAGCCGCAGGTGGACGTGTGGGACTTCGGGTGGCTCGACGACGTCATGGACCTGCTGCACGCCCACGGCATCGCCGTCGACCTGGCCACCGCGACCGCGTCCCCGCCGCCCTGGCTGACCACGACGCACCCGGAGATCCTGCCCGTCGACGGAGACGGCCGCACCATCTGGCCCGGCGCCCGGCAGCACTGGCGGCCGACCTCGCCGATCTTCCGACTGCATGCGCTCCGCCTGACCCGCGCACTCGCCGAGCGGTACCGCGACCACCCGGCGCTGACCGCTTGGCATGTCAACAACGAACTGGGCGGTGACAACGCCTACGACTACTCCGACGACGCCGCGACCGCGTTCCGGGACTGGCTGCGCCGCCGGTACGGCAGCCTGGACGCCCTCAACCGGGCCTGGGCGACCACGTTCTGGTCGCAGCAGTACGGCGACTGGGCGCAGATCCTGCCACCACGGCGGGCGACCACGCACCTCAACCCGACGCAGCAACTGGACTTCAAACGGTTCTCCTCCGACGCGCTCAAGGACCACCTGCGCGCCGAACGGTCCGTGCTGTACGAAGTGACCCCGGACGTACCCGTCACCACCAACTTCATGGTCATGGGCTGGTCCAAGGCGCTCAACTACGCCGACTGGGCCGCCGAGGTCGACTTCGTCGCCAACGACCACTACACGACGCCGGGCCCGCAGGCGCACGACGAACTGTCGTTCTCCGCCAACCTCACCTCGAACCTGGCCGGCGGACGGCCGTGGTATCTCATGGAGCACTCCACCAGCGCGCTCAACTGGCAGCCGATCAACGTCGCCAAGGGGCCCGGCGAGATGGCCCGCGACTCGCTCACGCACGTCGCCCACGGCGCGGACGCGGTCTGCTTCTTCCAATGGCGTCAGTCCGCGGCGGGCGCGGAGAAGTACCACTCGGCGATGCTGCCCCACGCCGGCGTCGACAGCACCATCTTCCGCGCCGTCACCGATCTCGGTGCCACGCTGCGCGATCTCGCCGAGGTGGCCGGCACCACGCGCCGGCCGGCCGACGCGGCCATCGTCTTCGACTGGGAGTCCTGGTGGACGGCCGAGCACGACGCGCACCCCAGTGACCGGCTCCGCTACCGGCAGGAGGCCCTCGATTGGTACACGGCCTTTCTCGAACTCGGTATCCGCGCCGACGTGGTCCCCGTCGACGCGCCGCTGCATCGCTACGGTCTGCTCGTCGCCCCGATGCTGCATGTCGTGCCCGGAGCGCTCGCCGACCGGCTACGCGGCTACGTCGCCGACGGCGGCCACCTCGTTACCACCTACTTCTCCGGCATCGTCGACGAGCACGACCACGTCTGGCTCGGCGGATACCCGGGAGCCCTGCGCGATCTGCTCGGCATCAGGATCGAGGAGTTCGCCCCCCTGCCCGACGAGCAGAGCGTCGAGCTCGACAACGGCACGGTGGGCACCCTGTGGACCGACCGCATCGACCTCACGGACCCCGCGACCGAGGTCCTGGCCCGGTACGGCCAGGGCGGCCAGACCGGCCGGCCGGCCATCACCCGTCGGGCCGTCGGTTCCGGATCCGCCGCCTACGTCTCCACCCGCCTGCGGCCCGCCGGGCTCACCGTCGTCTTGGCCGACCTGGCGAAGCGGGCCGGTCTCGACAGCGAACTCCCGCCGGGCCTGCGCGGTCGCGTCGAACTGGCCGTACGCGGACCGTACTGGTTCCTGATCAACCGTACTGGGCAGCCCCTCGACATCTCCGCCGTCGACGGTGAACGGCTCGGTTCCGGGAACGACGTCCTGGCGCCGCGCGCCGTGGCGGTCCTGCGCCGCGCCACGGTCCCGGACTCGGCCGACACGTGATGGTCACCTGGCCTTCGGCGTCCCGGACGTCGCGGAACGTACGGCCGTGGACCTGGCCACCAGCCGGCAGACGCCGCCCGGTCGGGCTGCCCGGGTCACTCGACGCCGGCCAATCCGGCATGAATCCGGTGGCGGGGTGGACCAACCGTTGCGAGACTCGGTGCCGTGCCTGAGCCGGACCGCTTCCGAGCCGCCGTACACCTGTGGGCGGCCGGCGGCCCCGATGCCGCGACGGCCGCCGCAGCCGCCCGGGAGTCGGCGGCCGGCCTGCGTACGGTCGTCCTCGTCGAGGGGGTCAGCGACCAGCGCGCGGTGGAGGCCCTGGCGGAGCGACGGCACCGTGACCTCGCCGGTGAGGGTGTCTGCGTGGTGCCGCTCGGCGGCGCGATGAGCGTCGGCCGGTACCTGCGGCTGTTCGGGTCGCAGGGCCTCGCCGTCGCGGTACGGGGGCTGTGCGACGAGGCCGAGGAGGGCTTCTTCCGCCGTGGCCTGGAGCAGGCGGGCTTCGGTGCCGCCCTGGACCGGTCGGCGATGGAGGCGCTCGGGTTCGGGGTCTGCGTTACCGACCTGGAGGACGAGCTGATCCGCGCCCTGGGCAGCGACGGCGTGCGGCGGGTCATCGCGGACCAGCGGGATCTGGCCCGGTTCCGGGTCTTCCAGAACCAGCCCGCCCAACGTGGCCGGTCGATCGAGCGGCAACTGCGTCGTTTTCTGGGCACCATGAGCGGGCGCAAGGCGCGCTACGCCGAGGCGCTCGTGCGGGCGCTCGACCCGGATCGGGTGCCGCGCCCGCTGGACCGGCTGCTCGCCGACTGAGTCTCAGGCCGGCACGACCGGCAGGTCCAACACCTCGTCGACCTCCCGGCGCGGGGTGGGTCGGCCCGGCTGGCCGTACCCGACGCGCAGCACCATCTGCGGGGTGCCGAACCGCCCCAGCGACACGCGTAGCTGCTCCCGCGCCGTCGGGACCTCGATCGGCTGGGACAACATCGACACGCCCAACCCGGCGTCGACGGCGGTGAGCAGCACCCGTTGCAGGGCCTGACCGGCGACCACCTGGTCGATGGCGGTGTTACCGACCGAGCCGAGCACCCCGACCAGCGGCTCGGGTTCGAAGTCCCGCCCCGGCGCGCGGTCGCGACCGCCGAAGCCGCGCGTCGGCAGCACATCCTGTGGCTCGTGCTGCGGGCCGCCGGCCGAGGTGGGTACGCCGTCCGGCGCGGACTCGTGACGCAGCCACTGTTCCCGCTCGGCGCGGTACGCTGGGTCGCGTTCCAGCACCCGGTGCGCGCCACGGGCGATCTCGCCGAACGCGTTCACGGCGCTCACCCCGACCAGTAGCTCCAGCCAGCACCCCTCGGCGCGGGCCGCGTCGCCGAGCCGCCAGCGGGCGTCGGACGGCACCGGGTCCGGCCAGAACGGCAGCCGGTTGCTGAACCGGCGGGGGATGGCCGTGTGCAGGCTCTGCTCGGTGGGGCTGGGCCGGCGCGGGAGGTCCGGCACCAGTCGGGCCAGCAGATCCGGCTCGGCCGGGTCCGGACGCAGTCGCACCCGGGCGGGGACGCCGGCCACGGCCAACGCGATCCGCAGGTTGAACAGGGCCGCGCCGCAGGCGACCCGTACGCCCCAGCCGCTGGGGTCGGTCTCCGGCAGCCGACGTGACGGGTCGGCCAGCACCTCGATCCCGCCGGCACGCAGCCGGAACCGCCACGGCTGCGTGTTGTGCAGCGACGGCGCCCGGACCGCGCTGTCGGCGGCGGTCCGCAGGTGGTTCGCGGTGTAGCCGATGTCCATGGCGGTGCTCCTTTCCCTGGGCCGGTCGTCGAGCCGCGACGGCTGGCACACCCTCACGGTCCGCCGATCGGGCGGCGGCGAGCAGGGCCGGACGTCCCGACCCACCGGGCCCGACCGCCCCATCGACGGTCGGTCCCTCCGTTCGGGACCTTCGGCCCGTGCACCCGTCGTGCGGCGCGGGTAGAAACGAGGGATGATCCGCGTCTTCCTCCTCGACGACCACGAGGTCGTCCGCCGTGGCCTGGCCGACCTGCTGCAGAGCAGCGGCGACATCGAGGTGGTCGGTGAGTCCGGCTCCGCGCAGGAGGCGTCGCGTCGCATCCCGGCGCTGCGGCCGGACGTGGCGATCCTCGACGCCCGGCTGCCCGACGGCAACGGCATCGACGTGTGCCGCGACGTCCGGGCCGTCGACTCGTCCATCAAGGGCCTGATCCTGACCTCGTACGAGGACGACGAGGCGCTGTTCGCCGCGATCATGGCGGGTGCCGCCGGGTACGTGCTCAAGCAGATCCGCGGCACCGATCTGGTCGACGCGGTGCGCCGGGTGGCGGCCGGGCAGTCCCTGCTCGATCCGGCGATCACCACGCGCGTGCTGGACCGCATCCGCAACGGCGTCGAGCAGCCGCGCGAGTTGAAGTCGCTCACCGAGCAGGAGCGGCGGATCCTGGAGTACGTGGCCGAGGGGCTGACCAACCGGGAGATCGCGGGAAGGATGTTCCTCGCCGAGAAGACGGTGAAGAACTACGTGTCCAGCGTGCTGGCCAAGCTGGGACTGGAGCGCCGCACCCAAGCGGCGGTCCTGGCCACCCGCCTGCTCGGCAAGACCCCCTGAGCCGCCCCCATTCCCGCGATCTTGCACTTTCTGCGCCGACAAACCCGACCTTGCTCCTCATATCGTCCACCGAAAGTGCAAGATCGGCGCGGTCGGAGGACTGGCGTCGGTCAGTCGCGCAGGGGCACTGACCAGTGCAGCTCGGTTCCGTGGGGGTCGGCGGGGCGGATCGTGAAGGCGCCGTTGCGGCGGTCGGCGCGTTCGCGTAGGTTGACCAGGCCACCTCGGGCCGCACTCGGGTCGCAGCCCACCCCGTCGTCGGTGACCGTCACGCTTACCTGCTCGCCCTCGACGCGTACGGCCACGTCGACGCGGGTGGCCCGCGCGTGGCGGACCGTGTTGGACAGCGCCTCGCGCAGCACGGCGGCCAGCTCCGGGCGGATGGCGTCGGGGACGGCACTGTCCACCGGGCCGGTCAGCTTCAGGTGCGGCTTGAAACCCAGGGATTCGGCGGCCAGCTCGACCGCCTCGCGGATCTCGGTACGCAGCGCGGCGGTCATCGGTGTCCGCAGCTCGAAGATGGTCCGCCGGATGTCGCGGATGGTGTCGTCGAGGTCGTCGACGGCCGCGTTGATCCGTTTGGCGACCTCGGGGCGGGCCATCATCGGCGCGGCGCTCTGCAACTGCAGGCCGGTGGCGAAGAGCCGCTGGATCACCACGTCGTGCAGGTCCCGGGCGATCCGCTCGCGGTCCTCCAGGACCACCAACAGCTCGCGCTCCTCCTGACCGCGCGCCCGTTCCATGGCCAGCGCCGCCTGACCGGCGAAGCTGCCCAGCAGCGCCACGTCCTCTTCGCTGGCGCCGCCGCCGCGTTCGGGCCGGTGCGCCACGATCAGCACGCCGTGCAGAGTGTCGGCGGTGGCCAGCGGCGAGACGATCGCGGGCCCGGTGTGCAGCAGCGCCGGCCACGGCGCGGCGTGGGCCAGGTCGTCCACCTGGTCGTGCCGGCCCTCGGCGACGGCCGCCCCGAAGCTGGTGTCGGCGGCCGGCAGGACCGCGCCGACCAGCGCGCGGGCCTGCTCGTCGACGCCGTCGACGACCTCCACGGTGAACTGCGCGGACTCGCTGTCGTGCAGCAGCACCAGCGCCAGCTCCGCCTCGGCGACCTCCCGGGCCCGTCGGGCGACCAGCGCCAACGCGTCGGTGCGGCGTACCTCGCCGAGCAGCACAGTGGTGATCTCGGCGGTCGCGGCGAGCCAGCGTTCCCGCCGGTGGGCCAGGGCGTACAGGCGGGCGTTCTCGATGGCCACGCCGGCGGCGGCGGCGAGCGCGACGACGATCTCCTCGTCGTCCTCGGTGAACTGCGCGCCGCCCTGCTTCTCGGCCAGGTAGAGGTTGCCGAACACCTGTTCCCGGATGAGTACCGGCACGCCCAGGAAGCTGTGCATGGGCGGGTGGTTGGCCGGGAAGCCGTAGGAGCGCGGGTGCTGGGTGATGTCCGGCATGCGCAGCGGGCGCGGATCGTCGATGAGCAGGCCGAGCACGCCCCGCCCGTGCGGCAGGTCGCCGATCTGCGCGTGCTGCTCGGGCGTGATGCCGTGCACGATGAAGTCGTGCAGCAACCGGTCCGGGCCGACCACGCCCAGCGCGCCGTACCGGGCGCCGACCAGCTCGCAGGCCGCCTGCACGATGCGCCGCAGGGTGGTGCGCAGATCCAGGTTGGTGCCGATGCCGACGACCGCGTCGAGCAGCGCCCGCAGCCGCTCCCGGCTGGTCATCACCTCGCCGACCCGGTCCAGCATCTCCTGGAGCAGTTCGTCGAGGCGAACCCGGGACAGCGGGCTCAGCCCGAGCGACGGCGTCACCGGGGTTTCCGGGCGAGGCTGCGGGACGCTGCTGGTCACCGCGCGATCGTAGCGTCGACCGGCGGCGACGATCGACCCGTCAGGCCTGGTCGCCGCGCACCGCCGAGGTGTCGACCACCTGCTCGCTGGCCAGTCGCGGGGTGTGCGGCGGCCCCGCGTGCGCCGGGTCCGCGATCCCCAGGCGCAGCACGAGGTACGGGAAGCCGATGCCGGCGAGCACCTGACGCAGTGTCTGCCGGGTGCCCGGGACCTCGACGACCGCGCTGAGGGGTACCACCGACACGCCGAGCCGGGTCGCGGTCAGCCAGGCGGCGGAGAGGGCTTCACCGGCACGGAGCCAGCTGTCCCGGTCGTCCTCGTCGCCGTGCAGCAGCGCGTACACCGCCATCCGGTCGTGGCCGGGACCGATCGGCAGGCTGCCGGGGCGGCCGAAGTCGCGGCCCGGCACGGTGGTCTGTGGCGGCTCCGCGGGGAGCACGTCGGCGGGCAGGCCGGTGCCGGTCTCGGCGCGGCTCGTCCAGTACGCCATCTCGGCGCGCAGCTCCGGGTCCTCGGCCTCGACCGCGCCGGCGTGCCCGGCCGTGGCGGCCAGCTCCAGCACCTGGTCGCGGTCGAGGATCTGCAGGCGGCTGCCCTCGGCGGTGACCGCCCGGGTGATCTCCCCCATCGCGTCGGTGGGCACCGGCTCGTCGCTGACCGGCCGTCGGTCGGTGTGCCGCACCGACATGCACTGCACGAGGCGCATGGCGTCCGGATCGGCCTCGGTCCGGGTCAGGTCGGTCAGACGGGCCACCAGGCTCTCCTCGCCCGGGTCGGGCAGGCGGCGCACCACCGCGCGCCAGCCCTCGGCGGCCAGCGCCACCCGGGCGTGGTGCAGGGCGGCGCCGCAGCTGACCGCCAGCAGTCGCCCTTCCGGGTCGCCGGCCGCGAGCTGCCGGTCGGCGACCGTGTGCAGTTCCAGCGAGTCGGGGAGTACCCGCCAACGCCAGGGCTGCGTGTTGTGCACCGAGGGGGCGTGGCCGGCGGTGGCAGCGGCCTCCGCCAGCGCGGTGGTCAGCGAACTTTCCTGACTCATCGTCACGACCTTTCCGTCTCGACCATCGTGCCCAACCTTCGACTTGTAAGGAGGGTGCCCTTCCTATACACCAGGCGTTAGAAAGGGGCCCTTCCTTAGCGCGGTGTGTTGCCGTTTCATCGTGCGCTTTGCTGGGCGGTGTGCCGGAGGGTCGGGCGTCAACGCTCCCGGACGACGGCGACCGGGCAGCCGGCGTGCTGGATGACCTGCTGGCTGACCGAGCCGAGCAGCATCCCGGCCAGCCCGCCCCGTCCCCGGCTGCCGACGACCACCAACTGGGCCGACCGGCTCGCCTCGATCAGCGTCGCCGCCGGACTGCCCCCGACGAGGTCGACCGTGACCTCCAGCTCGGGGAACGTCCGCCGCCAGGGTTCGACCGCCTCCTCGACGGCCGCCCGCTCGTCGGGCGTCCCGGCCGCCCCACCCGGGCCCGGTGTCCAGGCGTGCAGCACGCGCAGCGGTACCCGTCGTTGGGTTGCCCGCTCGGCCGCGAAGCCGAGTGCCACCAGCGACGGCTCGGAGGCGTCCACCCCGACCGTCACGGGGTCGGCCGGGCCGTGGGCCGCGCCGTCGCGGACGATGACGACGGGACAGTGGGCGTGCGCGGCGACCGCCACCGCCGTCGAGCCGGCCAGCAGCCCGCCGAACCCGCCGTGGCCCCGGCTGCCGAGCACCAGCATCCCCGCGTCGGTGGAGCGTTCCTGCAACACGAGGGCGGGCGGTCCGTCGTACACCTCGCCGGTGACCGTCAGGCCGGGATGCGCGGTGGCGGCGTCCGCGGCGGCCTTGCGGACCAGGTCGTCCACCTGCCGCCGGGCGGTGTCGTCCGGCCAGATGCCGGGCGCCACACCCGGACCGACCCAACTGGCCACGGTCAGCCATTCGAAGATGTACGCCAGCCGCACCGGCTGACCGCTGCGCTCGGCCTCGGCCAACGCCCAGTCAAGGGCCACCGACGCGTCGGTCGAGCCGTCGTAGCCGACCAGAATCTCCGCGTCCCGCACGTCGTCCTCCTTCAGGGGTTGGTCGGGTCGGTCTCGCGGACCCACCGCCACTCGGCGACCTGTGGGTCGTCCTCGCCGTACCGGCGGGTGTAGTCGCGGGCCGCCTGTCGGGCGTCGACCATCCGCTGGCGTAGGTGCGCGGCGCGCGCGCCCAGCCCCGGCACCCGGTCGATGACGTCGATGACCAGGTGGAACCGGTCCAGGTCGTTGAGCATCACCATGTCGAACGGGGTGGTGGTGGTGCCCTCCTCCTTGTAGCCGCGTACGTGCAGGTTCTCGTGGTTGGACCGGCGGTAGGTCAGGCGGTGGATGAGCCAGGGGTAGCCGTGGTAGGCGAAGATGACCGGTCGGTCCGGGGTGAAGATGGTGTCGAACTCCTTGTCGGGCAGGCCGTGCGGGTGTTCGGTGTCCGGTTGCAGGCGCATCAGGTCGACGACGTTGACCAGGCGGACCTTCAGCTCCGGCAGGTGCTGGCGCAGCAGGTCGGCGGCGGCCAGCGTCTCCAGGGTGGGCACGTCGCCGCAGCAGGCGAGGACGACGTCCGGCTCGCTGTCGTCGTCGGTGCTGGCCCACTCCCAGATGCCGAGGCCGCGGCGGGTGTGCTGGATCGCCTCGTCGACGGTGAGCCAGCTGGGCGCCGGCTGCTTGCCGGCCACGACCACGTTGATGTAGTGCCGGCTGCGCAGGCAGTGGTCCATGGTGGCGAGCAGGGTGTTGGCGTCCGGCGGCAGGTAGACGCGGACCACCTCGGCCTTCTTGTTGACCACGTGGTCGATGAAGCCCGGGTCCTGGTGGGAGAAGCCGTTGTGGTCCTGCCGCCAGACGTGGCTGGACAGCAGGTAGTTCAGCGAGGCGATCGGCTGTCGCCAGGGGATGGCCCGGGTCACCTTCAGCCATTTGGCGTGCTGGTTGAGCATCGAGTCGACGATGTGGATGAACGCCTCGTAGCTCGTGAACACCCCGTGCCGGCCGGTCAGCAGGTAACCCTCCAGCCAGCCCTGGCACAGGTGCTCGGACAGCACCTCCATGACCCGGCCGTCCGGGGAGAGGTGGTCGTCGCCGGGGACCGTGGCGGCCATCCAGGCGCGGTCGGTCACCTCGAAGGCGGCGCCCAACCGGTTGGACGCGACCTCGTCCGGGCCGAACAGCCGGAACGTCTGCGGGTTGGCGGCGATCACGTCGCGGATCCACGGACCGAGCACCCCGGTCGCGCCGGCCATCGGCTGACCCGGCTCGGGTACGTCCACGCCGTACGCGCCGAAGTCGGGCAGGGCCAGGTCGCGCAGGACCACTCCGCCGTTGGTGACCGGGTTGGCGCTCATCCGCCGGTCACCGCGCGGCGGCAGGGTCCGCAGCTCGTCGACCGGCGCTCCGGTGGCGTCGAACAGCTCCTCCGGTCGGTAGCTGCGTAGCCAGCGCTCCAGCTCGGCCAGGTGCGCCGGGTTGTCACGTACGCCGGACAGCGGCACCTGGTGCGCGCGGTAGGTGCCCTCCACCTCCGTACCGTCGACCTCGCGCGGTCCCGTCCAGCCCTTCGGCGTCCGCAAGATGATCATCGGCCAGCGGGGACGCTCGACGACGCCGCCGGAGCGGGCCCGGCGTTGGATCGTGGCGATCTCGTCCAGCGCCCGGTCCATGGTGGCGGCGAGAGTGCGGTGCACCATGCTCGGGTCGTCGCCGGCCACCACGTACGGCTCGTAACCCGAGCCCCGCATGAGGTCGAGCAGGTCCGCCTCGGGTATCCGGGCCAGCACGGTCGGGTTGGCGATCTTGTAGCCGTTGAGGTGCAGGATGGGCAGCACCGCGCCGTCGCGCGCCGGGTTGAGGAAGACGTTGGAGAGCCAACTGCCGGCCAGTGGGCCGGTCTCCGCCTCACCGTCGCCCACCACGCAGGCGACCACGAGATCCGGGTGGTCGAACGCGGCGCCGTAGGCGTGGCTCAGGGCGTACCCCAGCTCGCCGCCCTCGTGGATCGAACCTGGCACGTCCGCCGCGACGTGGCTGGGGATGCCGCCGGGGAAGGAGAACTGGCGGAACAGCCGGGCCATGCCGGTCTCGTCGCGTGCGACGTCGTGGTAGCGCTCCGACCAGGTGCCCTCCAGCCACGTGTTGGCCACGATCGCCGGGCCGCCGTGCCCGGGGCCGGTGACCAGCATGGCGTTCAGGTCGCGGGCGACGATCACCCGGTTGAGGTGGGCGTAGATCAGGTTGAGCCCGGGGCTGGTGCCCCAGTGCCCGAGCAGCCGGGGCTTGATGTCGTCGGGGGTCAGCGGCTCGCGCAGCAGGGGGTTGCCCAGCAGGTAGATCTGCCCGACGGTGAGGTAGTTCGCGGCCCGCCAGTAGGCGTCCAGCCGGCGCAGCTCGTCGTCGGTGAGTGCGCGCTGCGCGTCGAGAGCGGTGTCCATGATGCTGCCTCTCGCGGGTAGGGGGTGGGTGTTCGCCGTCCAGCCTCGCCGCTGCGGACGTGGTTGGTCAGGGTCGTTGGTCCCGGGTCGGGTGGGCGTCGGGCCCGGTCAGCGGCACCTCGGCGAGGCCGCGTACGACGACGACCGGGGCGGGGGAGTGGTAGAGCAGGGACTGGGCGACCGCGCCCAGCATGGCGCGTCCCGGTTCGTCACCCCGGGCGGCGACCAGCGCCATCTGGGCCGACCGGGACGTGTCGATGAGCACCTGCGCGGGGTCGCCGCGGACGACCCGGCACTCGGTGGGCACTGCGGTGTGCCGGCCGGCGTGCCGGGCCAGCGCCTCGCCGAGCTGCTCGGTGACCGCGTCGGTGTCCTCGTCGCTCTCCACCACCCGCAGGGCCACGAGGCGTGCGCCGCGTCGGGCGGCGCACTCCACGGCCCACCGCAGGGCGAGGTGCGAGCTGGGCGAGCCGTCCACTCCGGCCAGGACCGGTCCCTGCGGCGGCGGTTCGCGGCGGACCACCAGCAGTGGGCAGTTGGCCCGCGCCGCCAACTGCACGGCGGGCGTGTCGGCCGGTACGCACTGACCGCTGCCGGCCATTCCGCTGTCCCCGACGGCCAGCAGGAAGGCCGTCTCGGACCGGCGGATGAGGGTGGGCAGCATGGCGCTCTCGACGATCTCGGCGCGCACGGTCAGGCCTGGTTCGACCTGGTGGGCGAGCTGGGCGGCCCGGGTGATCAGACTCTCGGCGGCGTCGCGGGGCGCGGCCACGGTGTCCGCCGCGAAGGCGGCGTGCCAGTCGAAGGTGTGCACCAGGTGCAGGGGCCGCCCGTGGCCGGCGGCCTCGTGGGCGGCCTGCTCCACGACCGGTAGGTCACCGTCCGAGCCGAGGCCGACCAGCACCTCCGCGTCGGCCGATGCCGCCATCCGATACCACCTCCCGGGCGTCGCGCCCGGCACGACCACGCTGTCCCCGTACCGAGGGTAGTCGGATGACTGCGGCGTGTGGGTGGGATCGACCCATGGGGTACGCGAACCAGGGCTCGCGGTGTCAACGAATGTTGACGAACGCCGTCTGTCAACGTATGTTGACACCCATGAGTCAGGCAACGGAACTCGCGGCGGCAGCCGGCAGCACCGACCCCCGGGTCGGGCTCCGCGCCGTCCGCGCGCTGCGCCGGCTGCTCGAGCGACTCGAGGTGGTCCAGGTGGACAACGCCCGGCGACAGGGCTGGTCCTGGCAGGAGATCGCCGACGCGCTCGAGGTCAGCCGGCAGGCGGTGCACAAGAAGCACGCCGGGCGACCGGCGGTCAACTCATCCTGGGAGGCGTGATGTTCGAACGGTTCACCGATCGGGCGCGAGGCGTGGTGCGGCGGGCGCTCGAGGAGGCCCGGGCCGAGGGCCGGCGGCCGGTCGGCACCGAACACCTGCTGCTCGCCCTGCTCGCCGACGAGGACGGCCTGGCCGGCCGGGTGCTGGCCGACGCCGGGGTCCGCGCCGACGACCTGCGCGAGCGGGTCCGGCGGCACACCACGGGCGGGGGCGCCGGCCTCGGCGACGCGGACGCGGCGGCGCTGCGCGAGATCGGCATCGACCTCGCCGCGATCGTGGCCCGCATCGAACAGTCCTTCGGCCCCGACGCGCTGCGCGAGGCGGTGCCGGCCCCGCGTCGCCGCTGGGGGCGTCGCCGCTACCTGGGCGGCCCGTTCTCACCCCGCTCGAAGAAGGCGCTGGAGCTGTCGTTGCGGGAGGCGCTGCGGCTGCGACACAAGCACATCGGCACCGAGCACATCCTGCTCGGGGTGCTGCGTGAGGGCCAGGGACTGGGCGCGCTGGTGCTCACCGAGGCCGGGGTCGACCTCGACGATCTGCGCCGCCGGGTGGAGGCGGCGCTGCGCGCGGCGGCGTGACGGGCACCCGCGCGTTGAAACCTGTCTGTGGCACTTCCGACGCCTGCGGTTCGCCGGGTCGCTGACAGCGGCCCGGTGCTGCACACTGACGCCGTGGATGCTGGACAGGACAGGCGCCCCTCAGGTGGCGACGGCGGGCTGCGCTCCGCCGTGGTGGTCAACCCGGCGAAGGTCACCGATCTCGACGAGCTGCGCCGCACCGTGAACGACGCGCTCGCCGCCGCCGGGTGGCCCGAGCCGCGGTGGTTCGAGACGACCGTCGACGACCCGGGCCGGGGCCAGACCGAACAGGCCGTCAAGGACGGCGTCGACCTGGTCTTCGCCTGCGGCGGCGACGGCACCGTGATGTCCTGCGTCAGCGCGCTTGTCGGCACCGACGTGGCCCTCGCCGTTCTGCCGCAGGGCACCGGCAACCTGCTCGCCGCCAACCTCGGCCTCTCCACCGACCTCCCGGCGGGCCTCCAGGTCGCCGTCGAACGCGGTCGGCGGCTGCTCGACGTCGGCGCGGTGGAGGACCAGTACTTCACCGTGATGGCCGGCATGGGTTTCGACGCCCAGATGCTCGACGCCACGAACGAGACCACCAAGGCCCGCATCGGCTGGCCGGCGTACGTGATGGGTGCCGTGAAGCACCTGCGGGACCGGCCGATGCGGGTGCAGATCCGCATCGACGACCGGCCGGCGGTGCGCCGCCGGGCCCGCTCGGTGCTGATCGCCAACGTCGGCCGGCTCCAGGGCGGCGTGACCCTGCTGACCGAGGCCGAGCCGGACGACGGTTGGCTCGACGTCGCCGTGCTCACCCCGCGTAACCTGCGGCACTGGCTCGCGCTCGGCTGGGCCGTGGTCCGCCGCAGCGGCCAGGTGCCGCAGATGGAGGTCTTCCGCGGCCGGACGGTGGTGGTCAGCAGCAACCGCCCGCAGCCACGGGAGCTGGACGGCGACCTCATCGCCCCCGGACGGCGGCTCCGCGCCGAGATCCGGCCGCAGGCGTTGTGGCTCTGCGTTCCGCAGCCCGAGGACGCTCCCGACCTGTCCGTCGACGCACAGGGCGCCGGGGAGCGGGGCGAGCAGCTGATCGAGGAAGCGCGCCGTGAGTAGCACCCGGATCGTGCCGGAGACCCGGCTGATGGCCGACGAGGAGCTGTCGGCCGACGACGCCTGGCGCACACTGCGCCGCAAGGGCGGCTGGCACCTGCTGCGGGACGCGTTCATCCGGTTCCGCTACGGCGACGGGTTCAGCCACTCCCGCGCGTTCGCGTTGCAGCTCTGCCTGGCCGTGGTGCCGTTCCTCATCGCGCTCACCGGTCTGATCAGCGAGCTGGGCGTCGAGGAGGGCGGCCGGGTCGTCGCCGACACCGTGCTGGCGCTCACCCCCGGCCAGAGCGCCGAGGTGGTCGGCGAACTGCTCGGCGAGGGTGAACGCGTCGAGGACGCGGGGGAGTTGGCGCTCACCCTGGGTCTGCTCACCGGTCTGGTCGCGCTGACCACCACGATGGCCCAGATCGAGCGGGGCGCCAACCGCATCTACGGTGTCGAGCGGGACCGCCCGGCGTTGTGGAAGTACCTGCGGGCGGCCGTCCTGGCGGTCACCGCCGGTCTGCCCGCGCTGGCCGGCTTCCTGATCCTCGTCGGCGGCGGGGCGATGGGCGACTCGGTGCGCGAGCACTACGAGTGGGGCGAGACCGCCAACATCATCTGGAACGTGATCCGGTTTCCGTTGAGCCTCGGCCTGACCGTGCTCGCCGTGGCGGTGCTGTTCCGGCACGCGCCGCGCCGCAACCAGCCCGGCCTGTCGTGGCTGTTCTTCGGCGCCGGCATAGCCACCGCCCTGTGGTGGCTGGCCAGCCTGCTGCTGGCCGCGTACGTCAAGTTCAGCGAGGGCTTCGGGCAGACGTACGGCGCGTTGACCGGCATGATGGCGCTGCTGCTGTGGGCCAACCTGACCGGCATGGCGCTCTTCGGCGGGCTGGCCTTCGCCGCCCAGTTGGAGGCGCTACGGATCGGCGTGCAGGAGCCGGCGCAGCCCGACCTGTGGGAGCCGGAGGCCGACCGCGCCGAGTTGTTCGACACCGGTGACATGACCGCGCTCTGAGCGCGTCCGGGTGTACGCCGGACGCGGATCGGGTACCTCGCCTCGCCAGGTACGACAAGGGAGGTGCGGGGTGACCGCGGTCAAAGATGTGACTCGGCGTCCGATCGGTCACTTCGCCGAACGGAGCATCGCCGGTCTGGTCGCCGTCATCGGCGCCGGTGCGGCGTTCGGACTGTTGCTGTTGCTCGTCCGCTTCCGGTGGAGCCCGTTGCAGGACGCCGACCACGAGCTCGCCGAGTGGTTCAACTCGCTCGTCGCCCCACACCACCCGCTGGTGACCGTGCTCCAGGCGGTGACCGACCTGGGTGGCCGGCCGATCCTCATCTGGCTGGTCGCGATCCCCGCGATCGGTCTGCTGATCCGGCGGCAGCCCCGGCTGGCCGTCTACCTGATCGTCACGGGGGTCGGCGGGCTGATCCTCGACCCGTCGCTCAAGGCGCTCGTCGGTCGACTCCGCCCGGTGGTAGACGTCCCGGTGGCCAGCGCGCCCGGCAACAGCTTCCCGAGCGGGCACGCGCTCGGCTCCATCGTCGCGTACGGGGCGCTGCTGCTGGTGTTCCTGCCGGCGATGGCGCCCCGTTGGCGCAAGCCCGCGATCGTCGGCGTCGGCGTGCTGGTGGCGCTGATCGGGTTGACCCGGATCGCGCTGGGCGTGCACTTCGTCTCCGACGTGCTGGGCGCCTGGCTGCTCGGTGCCGCCTGGCTGGGCGTCACCGCGTACGCCTTCCGGCTGTGGCGGCGCGAGCGCGGCAAGCCGGTGCCGCCGCTGACCGAGGGCCTGGAGCCGGAGGCGGGGCACGACATCGCCATCGCCCCGGCCGAGGAGCGCGTGCTGGCGCATCCCCGCTCGGCGGTGGCCGAGCTGCTGGTCGGCTGGGTGCTGGTGTTCGGCGCGCTGTACGGCTTCGGCATGTTCGTCAGCTACCACGCCAAGGGCACCTTCTTCGCGACCCTGGATACCGAGGTCCCGCGCTGGTTCGCCGACCGGCACACCGACGTGCTGACCGATGTGAGCTGGTGGTGGAGCAAGTTCGGGGACACCCACGCCATCCTGCTCATCTCGCTGGTGTTCTGCCCGCTGGTGCTCGCGGTGTGGCGGCGGTGGCGGCCCGTGCTGTTCGTGGTGCTGGCGATGGTCGGTGAGCTGACCCTCTTCCTCGCCTCGGCGCACGTGGTCGGCCGGCCGCGTCCGCCGGTGGAGAACCTGGACGGGCAGATGCCCACCTCCTCGTTCCCGTCCGGGCACATCGCGGCCACGATCTGCGTCTGGCTGGCGATCACGCTGATCGTGTTCCCGCGTACCGACCGCTGGTGGCGGTGGATCTTCGTGGCGCTGGCCGTGATCATGCCGGCCGGGGTCGCGATCTCCCGGATGTACCGGGGGATGCACCACCCGACCGACTTCATGGGCGCGATCCTGCTCTCGGCGCTCTGGATCGGCCTGCTGTACCTCGTGATCCGCCCCAACGCCGACCTGGCGGAGGGCAACCAGCCGGCCATCGAGTCGGAGGACGTGGACACCCTCGACGACGAGCTGGCGCGGGCCGGCCGACCCGACTGAGCACCGCGATGCTGCGGGTGATGACCTGGAACATCCGTACCGGCGGCCGGGGTGGCGGCTCCGACCGGCTGGACCGGGTGGTCCAGGTCGTCGACCAGCAGGCGCCGGACGTGCTGGCGTTGCAGGAGCTGCGCGGCTTCGACCGGGCGGGACTGATGGCCGCCATCGCGGACCGGGTCGGGATGACGCCCCACCTGGCCCGGTCCTGCTTCGGGCAGCCGGTGGCGGTGCTGGTCCGGCCGCCGTACCGGGTGCTCGCTGCGGGGTCCCTGCGTCGGCCGTTCCACCACGCCGCCGCCCGCGTCGAGGTGGCCACCCCGGCCGGGCCGCTCACCGTGCTCGGCACCCACCTGTACCCGTACTCCGGAGGCCGCCGACGGATGGAGGTCGACTGGCTGGTCGCTGCCCTGCGCCGCGCCCCCGGGCCGTTGACCCTGCTCGCGGGTGATCTCAACTCGCTCGATCCGACGGTTGACCACACCGCCCGTCTGGACGGACTGCCCGCTCTCTACAAGCGACGGCACCTACGTCGGCGTGGCGGCGCCGTGGACACCCGCGCGGTCGCCCGGCTGCTCGCCGCCGACCTGGTCGACCTGTGGCCGTCCGCCAACGCCGACGCGCCGGAGGCCGCGGGTCTGACCGTCCCCACCCGGTTCGGCGGCGCGGAGTTCGCCGGGATGCGCCTGGACTACCTGTTGGGTAGCCGAGCGGTGGCCGAGCGGGTGCGGAGCTGCCGGGTGATCCGCGACGCGACGACGGACACGGCCTCCGACCACTATCCGCTGCTGGCCACCATCGGCCTGTGACCGCGCCGGGGCCCCGGCGGATGGCGTTGCCGGGCTACCGTGCCCACCGTGACCGACCGCCCCACCCTTTGTCCGCCGCCGGCCGCGCGGTCGATCGACCGGCCGGCCGCGCCGACGGTGACGGTCGTGGACCGGGTGCCGCCGGCCGTGCCCACGACCGAGCCGGACACCGTCGCGCTGCCGCTCGTCGCGGCCGTCGCGCGCGGTGTCGCGCTGGTCTTCGTGCTGCCGGTACGCCTGCTCTGGGAGCTGATCGCGGCTGCCGGCCGGCTGCTGGGCCGGTACCTGCTCACCCCGGTCGGACGGTTCCTGCGCGACTGGCTGGTGGCCCCGTTGGTCTGGGCCCTGGACCGGCTGGTGTGGCGTCCGCTGCTCTGGTGCGCCGACCATCTGCTGTGGCGTCCCCTGCGCTGGGTGGCCCGCAATCTCGTCTGGGTGCCGTTGGTGTGGCTGGGACGGGGTGTGGCGTGGGTGGCCCGCACGCTTGTCTGGCTGCCGCTGGTGTGGCTGGCGTACGCCTTCGCCGGGGCGGTCCGCACGATCCTCTGGACGCCGCTGGTGTGGTTGGCCCGCCACGGGCTGCGCCCACCTCTGGTGGCCCTGGGCCGGGCGCTGGTCTGGCTGGCCGAGCACCTGGTCGTGCGGCCGCTGCGCTGGCTGGGCGTGGCCCTCGCCCCCGCCGGACGGCTGCTGTGGCGCGGCGTCGCCGTGCTCGCCGGGGCGGTGGGCGCCGTGCTCGTCGCGCTGGCGCGGGCGGTCCGGTGGGTCGTGGTCGGCCTGGCGCGGGGAGTCTGGTGGCTCGTCGTCGGGTTCGGCCGGCTGGTCGTGGCCGCGCTGGTGGGGGCGTGGCGGACCGCCGGCTGGCTGCTGCGGTGGGTCTACCGACTGCTGCTGCGCCCGGTCGGGCTGGGGCTGCGCTGGCTGTGGCGGCACACCGTACGTCCGCTGCTGTCGGGCATCCGCTGGGTCTGGTCGGTGACGGTCGTGCCGGCGGCGCGTGGCCTGCGCGCGGTTTGGCGGGCCACCGTCACGCCGGCGGCCCGGTGGACCCGGCGTGCGGTGCTCGACCCGGCCCGGGTGGCGTCCCGCGAGGTGTTGAGCGCACTGGGTCTGCGCCGCTGACGACGCCTCAGCGCACCAGCTTGAGCAGGACCGTCAGCCGCAGCTCGGTCAACCCGACCCGGCCGGCGGGCGTGTGCCCGGCCGGCCGGATCCGCTCGCGGCCCGTCGGGTGGCTCACAGCTCCCGGAGCCGGGGCAGTAGCTGATCCTGCGCCCAGTCCAGGAACATCGGCTGCGTCTCTCCGCCGACCTGGATGATCGCCACGTGCGTGAATCCGGCGTCGACGAACTTGCGGAACGCGTCGACGTGCGCTTCCACGTCCGGGCCGCAGGAGATGCCCTCGGCGACGTCCTCCTCGCGGACGAACTGGGTGGCGGCGGCGAAGGACTCCGGCCCCGGCAGGTCGGCGTTGACCTTCCAGCCCATGCCGAACCAGCGGAACTGGTCGTGCACGATCTTGCGGCACTCGGCCTCGTCCGGGCCGTAGCAGATCGCCACCTGCCCGTAGCGGGGCTGGCCCGCGCCGCCCGCGTCGTCGTACATCTCGATGATGTGCCGGTCGGGCTCGGTGGAGACGAGGCCGTTGCCGTACTCGGCGGCGAGCGTGGCGGACTGCCGGCCGGAGGCGGCGATCGCCATCGGAACGGGCCGCGCGGGGCGGTCCCAGACGTAGGCGTCGGGTACGTCGAAGTGGTTACCGGAGAAGGTCAACGTCTCGCCGTTGAGCAGCGGACGGATGATCTGCAACGCCTCCTCGAACATCTCGTGGCGCTGCTGCACGTGCGGCCAGCCGCCGACCACGTGCTCGTTGAGGTTCTCCCCGGCGCCCAGGCCGAGGGTGAACCGCCCGTCCGAGAGCGCGCCGATGGTGCTGGCCTTCTGGGCGACCACGGCCGGGTGGTAGCGGCGGATCGGGCAGGTCACGAAGGACATCAGCTCCGCGCGGGAGGTGGCGTGCGCGACCGCGCCGAGCACCGACCAGGCGTACGGGGAGTGGCCCTGCGAGTCCAGCCACGGGTAGTAGTGGTCGGACATCACCAGTTGGTCGAAGCCGGCCGCCTCGGCCCGCACCGCGTGGTCCACCAGTTGCTTCGGTCCGGCCTGCTCGCACATCAGGGTGTAGCCGACGCTCACCATCCCGTTATCTCCTTCTCGCCGACGGTTCGTCCCGGGATACCCAGGTCAGCAACGGTCAACCCTCCCGTCCGGTTCGGCCGGGCGATGCTTGACGGATGTCGTGGACCCGCCTACGGTCCTCTTAACCGGTTAAGACCCTCGGTGTGGCGCACATCCTGTGGTGGGGATGACCGCCCCGTGACGGCCCGCGTCCGCGCGGGCCGTCACGGCCGTCCGCCCCTTCGAGCGTTCTACTGAACCGGTTGCGAGGGCTGATCCATCGCCCTAGGCTGATGCGCGCCGCCGGGAGTCGGACGGCGGCTGTCGGGCTGCAGCCGCCTTCCCCTGTCGTACCCCACCCTCGCCGGGCATCGGGGGTCCTCCCTGAGGAAGGCCATGAAGACTCGACTCTCCGCCGTCGGCGCCGCCCTGCTCGCGCTGCTGCTCGCCGTGCTGGCGTTCGGTCAACCGGCGCACGCCGCGGCCGGCTTCTCCGTCGCGGGCGGCAAGCTGTACGACGCCAACGGCGCCGAATTCGTCATGCGCGGCGTCAACCACGCGCACACCTGGTACCCGCAGCAGACCAACTCGTTCGCCGACGTCAAGGCGCTCGGCGCGAACACCGTGCGGGTGGTGCTCGCCAGCGGCGACCGCTGGACCCGGAACACCAACGCCGACGTCGCCTACGTCATCTCGCTGTGCAGGGCCAACCGGCTGATCTGCGTGCTGGAGGTCCACGACACGACCGGGTACGGCGAGCAGAGCGGCGCGATCACCCTGGACCGTGCCGTCGACTACTGGCTCAGCCTGAAGGACGTGCTGGTCGGCCAGGAGCGGTACGTTCTCGTCAACATCGGCAACGAGCCGTACGGCAACCAGAACTACGCCTCGTGGGCCGCCGACAGCGCCAACGCGATCAAGCGGCTGCGGGCCGGGGGCCTGACCCACACCATCATGGTGGACGCCCCGAACTGGGGTCAGGACTGGTCGTTCACGATGCGCGACAACGCCGCGTCGGTCTTCGCCGCCGACCCGGCCCGCAACACGCTCTTCTCCATCCACATGTACGGCGTCTTCGACACCGCTGCCGAGATCACCGACTATCTGGGCCGCTTCCGTGCGGCGGGGCTGCCCATCGTGGTCGGTGAGTTCGGCTTCAACCACTCCGACGGCGACCCGGACGAGGACACCATCCTCGCGTACAGCCAGGCCAACGGGATCGGCTGGCTCGGCTGGTCGTGGAGCGGCAACGGGGGTGGCGTCGAGTATCTCGACATGGCCACCGCGTTCAACCCGGCCAGCCTGACCACCTGGGGGCAGCGGGTCTTCAACGGCGTCAACGGCATCCGGCAGACCTCCCGCGAGGCCACCGTCTTCGGCGGCCCCCCGCCACCCACCACGCCCCCGCCGACCACGCCCCCGCCGACCACGCCCCCGCCGACCACGCCGCCGCCCGCCGGTGGCTGCTCGGCGACGTACACCATCACCAACCAGTGGCAGGGTGGCTTCCAGGGTGAGGTGCGGGTGACTGCCGGCGCGTCCGCGATCACCGGCTGGACCACCCGGTGGACCTACGCCAACGGCCAGAGCGTCACGCAGGCCTGGAACGCAACGGTGACCAGCAGCGGTTCCACGGTGACCGCGCGGAACGCGGACTACAACGGCCGACTGGCCGCCGGTGCCAGCGCTACCTTCGGCTTTCTCGGCGGCTGGAGCGGCGCCAACCCCACACCACAGGTGAGCTGCACCGCCAGCTGAGCGACCGGCGGCGACCGACGCCAGGTGGCCGGGCCCGCACCGGGCCCGGCCATCGCGTCGTTCGGGTGACCGAGAGCGGTCAGTGCTGCTCGCCGGTGAGGTTCACGATGACCACGCCCGCGATGATCAGCGCGATGCCCACGAGCTTGACCGGCCCGACCGACTCGCCCAGGAACACCGCGCCGATCGCCACGATGGCCGCGGTGCCGAGGCCCGACCAGAGGGCGTACGCGACACCGACCGGTATCTCCTTGACGGCCTGGGCGAGCAGGAGGAACGCCAGCGCGTACCCGGCGAGGCAGCCCAGTGTCGGCCAGACCCGGGTGAACCCGGCGGTGCTCTTGATCAGGCTGGTCGCCACCACCTCGGCGAGGATCGCGATTCCCAGCAGCACGTACGCCATACGGCCCCTCAGTCCTCGGTTCCCGGTCGAGCCATCGAGTGTTCCACCCCGGCATCGGCCAGGCGGGCGGCGCGCATAGTGAGGTAGCGCTGTTCGGGGAGGCTGCTCGTGCGGGCGGCGGCATCCCGGTAGTCCGCGATGGCCCGTTCCCGGTCGCCGGCCATCTCGTGCAGGTGCGCGCGGGCGGCGGGCAGCCGGTGGTGTCCGGCCAGCCGGGGATCGTCGGTCAGCGCGTCGAGAGCGCGGAGGCCGGCAGCGGGCCCGTGCACCATGGCGGTCGCGACGGCCCGGTTGAGCGCCACCACCGGGGTGCCGGCCAACCGATCCAGCACGTCGTACAGCGCCAGGATCTGGGGCCAGTCGGTCGCGTCGGTGCCGGGAGCCTCGTCGTGCAGGGCGGCGATGGCGGCCTGCACCTGGTAGGGGCCGACCGGGCCGCGCGGCAGCGCCGCCGTGACCAGTGCGACGCCTTCGGCGATGGCCGCCGCGTCCCAGCGGCTGCGATCCTGCTCGGCCAGTGGGATCAGCTCTCCGGAGGGCCCGGTTCGTGCCGGGCTGCGCGCCTCGGTGAGCAGCAGCAACGCGAGCAGCCCGGCGGTCTCACTGTCGTCGGGCAGGCGTACCTGCAGCGCCCGGGTCAGCCGGATCGCCTCGGCCGCGAGGTCGACCCGGCGCAGGTCCGGGCCGGCGGTACTGGTGTGCCCCTCGGTGAAGATCAGGTAGAGCACCTGTCGGACGGCGGCCAGCCGATCGGCCCGCTCCGCCTCCTCGGGCATCCGGAACGGCAGCCCGGACGCGCGGATCCGCTGCTTTGCCCGGCTGATCCGCTGCGCCATGGTCGCCTCGGGCACCAGGAACGCGCGGGCTATCTCGGCGGTGCTCAGACCGCCGACCGCGCGCAGGGTCAACGCGACGGCCGACGCCGCGGCGAGGGCCGGGTGGCAGCAGAGGAAGAGCAGGACCAGGGTGTCGTCCCGCTCGGCGGTCAGCTCCTCGTCCGGGGCCGGCGCGTACCGCCGGTCGTCCGGGTCCTGACGGGTGACCAGGTCCTCACGGCGACGCCGGGCCTGCTCGCCGCGGATCAGCTCGATCATCCGGCGGTAGCCGACCTGGATCAGCCAGCCCCGGGGGTTCGTCGGCAGCCCGTCGGCCGGCCACTGGCTGGCGGCGGCGAGCAGCGCCTCCTGGACGGCGTCCTCGGCGGTGGCGAAGTCACCGAACCGGCGGGTGAGCACGCCGAGGACCTGCGGCGCCAGTTCGCGCAGCAGGTCCTCGATGCGAAGGTCGGTGGTCAGCGCTCACAGCTCCTGCGACGGAGCGGACATCACCGGGTGCACCTCGATCGGCATGTTCAGCGGCCGACCGCCGGGGCCGGGCGCGGTGGAGATGTGCGCGGCCAGCCCCACCGCCCGCTGCGGGCTGTCGACGTCGACGATCCAGAAGCCCGCGAGGAACTCCTTCGTCTCGGCGAACGGCCCCTCGGTCACGACCGGCGCGCCGCCCTCGCCGGCACGTACGATCCGCGCCTGCTGCGGGCCGCCGAGGCCCTGCGCGTCGACCCACTCGCCATCGGCAGCCAGCTTCTCGTTGACCTCACCCATGAACGCGACGTGCGCCCGGACCTCGTCCTGCGTCCAGGTGTCGATGCCGGGGAAGTCGGTCCCGGTGGCGCTGAACTGCATCAACAGCATGTACTTCATCGTCTCGCTCCTCACGCCCGCGCACCGTGGTCGGTGCTCTCACCCTGAGGTAGAAGCCGACGACACCGTTCTCGACACCCCGGACAAAGAAATTTCTAGCCGACCTCGTCGACCTCGAACAGCAGGCTCTGTTCGGGGTGCAGCGCGGGTAGCTGCACGCCCACCCGGGCCAGCGCCGCTCCGCTGAGCGTGACGCCGGACGCCAGCCAGGGCGGCCCGGACAGGTCGATCGTCGCCGGAGGTGGCACGTCCGGGACCGGGCGCACCCGGTAACGCCGCGCCGGGTCGAGACCGGGCAGCCGTACCGCGCCCGGGGTCTGCGCCACCGAGGTGGCGAGCCGGGCCACCGCGTACACCGCTCGGGTCTTGTCCTTCTCGACCACGCCGTGCGCCCAGACGGCCGGGTCCGGGTGGTCGACCCGGACCACCCGCCCGGAGTGCAGCAGCGGGCGCAGCCGCTTGTGCAGTGCCACCCAGTCGGTCAGCTCGGCCTGTTCGGCGGCGCTGATCGAGGCGATGTCCCACTCGATGCCGTGGTGACCGAACAGCGCCGTGGCCGCCCGGAAACCCAGGTCGTGTACGCGGTGGGTGGTGTGCGAACGCTGCGGCCCGATGTGCGTGCCGACGAGCTCCGGTGGCAGCAGCAGCCCGGTCCAGCGCTGGATGCCGAGCCGTTCCAGGGCGTCGTTGCAGTCGCTGGCCCAGACCCGGTCGGTGCGGGCCAGGATGGCCAGGTCCACCCGGGCGCCCCCGGAGGAGCAGCTTTCGATCTCCACGCCGGGGTGGCGTCGGCGCAGCTCGTCGAGGAGGCGGTAGACCGCGAGGGTCTGCCCGTGCACCCCGGGCCGGCCGTGGTGCCCCGCCTCGGTGAGGTCCCGGTTGTGGTCCCACTTGAGGTAGCTGATCCCGGGATGCTCGGTGAGCAGCGCGTCGAGGCGTTCCAGCACGTAGTCGTACGCCTCGGGGCGGCCCAGGTCGAGCACCTGCTGCCGGCGCCAGGCGGGCGGCAGTCGTCCCGGCAGGGTTAGCAGCCAGTCGGCGTGCGCGCGGAACAGGTCCGAGTCGGGGTTGACCATCTCCGGCTCCACCCACAGGCCGAACTGAAGGCCGTGGCCGGTCACGTGGTCGATGAGCGGTTGCAGGCCGTCGGGCCAGATGTCCTCGTCGACGTACCAGTCGCCCAGCCCGGCCGTGTCGTCGCGCCGGCCGCGGAACCAGCCGTCGTCGAGCACGAACCGTTCCACGCCGATCTGCGCGGCGCGGTCGGCGAGGGCCCGCAGCCGGTCCAGGTCGTGGTCGAAGTAGACCGCCTCCCAGACGTTGAGGGTGACCGGGCGCGGGGATCGCGGGTGTCCGGGCCGCGCCCGCACGTGCGAGTGGAGTACGTCGCTGAGTCCGTCCAGCCCCTCGTCGGACCAGACGGCGTAGAGCAGTGGAGTCTCGTACGCCTCGCCGGGGGCGAGTCGGATCTCGCCGGGGGCCAGCAGTTCCCCGCCTCCGAGGGTGGAGTCGCCGGTGGGCCGGCGTTCGGCGACGGTGAGGTGGTCGCCGCTCCACGCGGTGTGCACCGCCCAGATCTCGCCGTGGCCGAAGTCGAACCCGGCGGTGCCGGCCACCAGCAGCAGGGTGGCGTCGTGTCCGGTGCGACCGTGCCGCCCCTCGCGGACCCACGCGCCGTGCTGCCACGGGTGCCGCTGCGGGGAGCGTTCGCGGCACCAGCGGCCGGTCAGGTCGAGCAGTTCGGTGGCGACCGCCGGCACCGGGAGCACCGGGGTCAGCTCCCGCACCTCGTACGTGCCGTCGCCGTCGTTGCGGAGCCGGTGCCGGATGGTCAGCAGGCCGTACGGGTCGAGCGTGATCTCGATGGTCAGGGACAGCCCGGCGGCCGCGTCGGACGCCCGTACGGTGACCCGGGCCGGGGCGTCGGCCGGATCGTCGACGGCGAGACCGTCGAGCCGGAACGCGGTGGACCAGTCCCGCCCGTCGCGGTGCCCGGCCAACCCCGGTCGGCCGCTCCACCCGGCGCTCGCCTCCGGCAGCAGCGACAGCACGGGTGGCTCGTCGAAGCTGCTCGGCACCACCGGTGGCACGGTCGCGTCCACGAGGTGGCGCAGGCCGTCGTCGTCCAGGTCGCCGACGTCGCCACCCCAGTGCGCCACGCGGGGCAGCCCCGGGCCGCGCGCGTCGAGCACCAGGCTGGTCCGCCCGCGGCGCAGGTGCAGGATCGTCATCCTTTGGAGGCTCCCAAGGTCAGGCCCCGGACGAAGTGCCGCTGGAGCATAAAGAAGATCACGAGGGTGGGGATCGCGACGAGCACGCTGCCCGCCGAGACCAGGTTGTTGTCGGTGAAGAACTGGCCGCGCAGGTTGTTGAGTGAGCTGGTCACCGGGAACTTGTCACCGGTACGCATGAGGACGGTGGCCCAGAAGAACTCGTTGTAGATCCAGGTCACCTCCAGGGTGGCCAGTGCGGCCAGGGCCGGCCGGCACAGCGGCATGGTGATCTGCCAGTACTGCCGCCAGACACTCGCGCCGTCGACCATCGCCGCCTCGTACAGGTCGTGGGGGAGCGCCTTCATGTAGTTGCTGAGCACGAAGACGCAGAACCCGCACTGGAAGGCGACGTTGATCAGGATCAGGCCCCAGTAGCTGTCGTAGAGCAGCTCGGAGTCGCTCATGAACTCCGGCAACGGCACCTCGGTGAACAGTCGGAACAGCGGGATGAGCAGCGCCTGTTGGGGTAGCAGGTTGGCGGCGGTGAACACCCCGAGCAGGAGGAGGTTGATCTTCCAGCTGAACCGGGCGATGACGAACGCCACGCAGGAGGCGAGGAGGAGCGTCAGCAGCACCGCCGGCACCGTGATGTAGACCGAGTTGAGGAAGTGCTTGCCGAACTCCGCCTGATCCCAGGCCGTGACGTAGTTGTCGATGGTCCAGCCGCCGAACGAGACGTAACCGTGGGCGGCGGTGTACTGGTACGAGCGGAACGACGTGAGGACCGCCCAGGCGATCGGGAAGAGCCAGATCAGCGCCACGGCGATGAGGAAGCCGTGCAGCAGCATCCGCAGCGGGGTCAGCCGGCGTCGGCGGATCGGGGTGTCGACGCTCATTTCCGGTTCTCCCTCATCACGGTCGCCAGGTAGATGGTGATGAAGACCAGCGAGACGACCAGCATGATCGTCGCCAGCGCCGAGCCGAAGCCGATCCGGCTCGCCTCACCCACCACGTTCTGGGTGACCAGCGCGGAGATCAACTCCAGGCCGTTGCGGCCCTTGTTGACGACCCAGACCAGGTCGAACGCCCGCAGCGACTCGATCACGGTCACCACCAGCACGATGATGTTGATCGGTCGCATGACCGGGAAGACGACCCGGAAGAACGTCCGGACCTCGGACGCGCCGTCGACCGCGGCGGCCTCGCGCAGCGACGGGTCGACGCCCTTCAGCCCGGCCAGGTAGAGCAGCATGATGTAGCCGACGTGTCGCCAACCGGAGGCGACCATGACCGCCCAGATGTTGACGTTCGAGTCGCCGTACCAGTCGGTGCCGGTGCCGAGGACCGCGTTGATCAGACCCTGGTCACGGGAGTAGAGCAGCTGCCAGACGAAGCCGATCAGCGCCAGCGAGAGCACCACCGGCAGGTACAGCGCCGTCTGGTAGAAGCGGCTGCCGCGCAGCTCCTTGTCGAGCAGCACCGCCAGGAACATGCCGAACGGCGTGGCGACCACGAACAGCACGGCCAGCCACAGCAGGTTGTGCTGGACCGCTGGCACGAACGGCGGGTAGATGTTCACCACGTCGCTGTAGTTGCGCCCGCCGACGAACTCGATCTCGTTGAGTGGACCGATGCCGTCCCAGTCGGTGCCGGACAGCACCACGGTCGCCAGGGCCGGCAGCCAGACGAGCGCGGTGACGAGCAGCAGTGGGACGAGCACCATCAGCGTGATGACCACGCGGTCGGTGGGGGACAGGAGCCGTAGCCGCCGGCGACGACCACCCGTGGAGGTGGTCGCCGGCGGCGGCGGCACGGCGCGATCCGCTTGGATCAGGGGTAGGTCGGACACGATGTCCTTCCCCTTCCGCCGTCAGTCAGTGAAGATCGACTTCTTCTGGTTCTCGATGGACGACGTCAGCCCGTCGATGTCCTTCGGGTTCTTGATGAACTGCTGGATCGCCGGGATCATCACCGTGGAGGCGAAGTCCGGCCGGGTGTCCCGGTCGAGGAACTGGGCGATCTCGGTGGCCGACCCGACCAGCTCCGCGGCCTTCTTCTGCAGCGCCGTGTAGCCGCCGACGTCCGCGCCGCTGTTGGCGACGAGGACGGCCGGGTCGTTCTTGAGGTTGATGTCCGCAGCGGCCTTGCCACCGAAGTACTCGAGCAGCTTGCGGGCGTTGTCCTCGTTCTTGGGCTTGCGGGCCATCATGTAGCCGTCGATCGGGGCGTCCAGCGCCTTCGCGCCGATGGCCGGGTCGATCTCCGGGAAGGTGAAGAAGTCGAGGTCGTCCTGCTCGTCGTTGCTGAACTGCTGACCGACGAAGAGGCCCAGCAGGTACATGCCGCTCTTCTTCTGCTGCAACGACTGCGCGGCCTCCTGCCAGGTGCGGCCGAGGCTGTCCGGCTGGTGCAGGGGGAGCAGACCGGCCCAGGTGTCGAAGACCTTCTTGACCTTGTCGGAGGTCCAGGCCTCCTTGCCGGCCATCAGGTCGACGTGGAACTGGTAGCCGTTGATGCGCAGGTTGAGGATGTCGAAGGTGCCCATCGCCGGCCAGCCGTCCTTGTCGGCGAAGGCGATCGGGGTGAGGCCGTCCTTCTTCATCTGCGCGCCGAGCGCGGTGAACTGGTCCAGCGTGGTGGGCACCTGGTAGCCGTGCTGCTGCCAGACCGACTTGCGGTAGAAGACCGCCCACGGGTAGTACGTCCCCGGCACGAAGTACTGCTTGCCGTCGTCCCCGGTGGACGCCTTCTTGAACGCGTCGGAGTAGCCGGAGATCTTGCCCCACACGTCGCTGATGTCGCTGGCCAGGCCCTTGGCGGCGAAGAAGCGCATCCGGTAGCCGGCGAACCAGGTGAAGACGTCGTCCGGCTTGCCCTGCAGGTAGTTGTTGATGTTCTCCTGGAACGTGTTGTGGTCGACCGTGTTGGTCGCGACCTGGACGCCGGACGAGGTCTTGAACCCGTCGGTGATCTTGGCGAGGACGTCCTTGGGCTTCGGGTCGGACTGGTTGGAGCCGAGTGAGACGTCCTTACTGGACCCGCCGGAGCCGGAGTCGTCGCCGCAGCCGGCGAGCAGACCGGTGCTGAGCAGCGCGCCCGTGCCGGCCGCACCGGCCAGCAGTGACCGTCGGTTGATGCCGGCCACGGAGGGCGGTACGAGCCGGGCCAGGTATTCGGCTTGCGATCGGGGACGGGACATCGGTGCCTCCTGCGGATGAAGAGGTGCTACGTCCAACGGGTCGGGTGTGGTGAGGAGCGGTGCAGCCTGGCAAAGACGCATCGTGATCCACCGAGAATCCACATTGGTGAACACGATCGGCCAGTTGGGGCCTCAAGCTACCTCTCCATAGGCCGCTGTCAAGAGGTACTTTCGCCTCTGATAACCCAGTCGTG
The DNA here is from genome assembly GCF_040656575.1 of Micromonospora sp. NPDC049801. Classification (NCBI taxonomy): domain Bacteria; kingdom Bacillati; phylum Actinomycetota; class Actinomycetes; order Micromonosporales; family Micromonosporaceae; genus Micromonospora; species Micromonospora sp. NPDC049801. The sequence goes on from NZ_JBFAMS010000004.1 coordinate 375,539, forward strand.
ATCCGGCTGTTACGAGGTAAACGTTGGAAAAGAAGTCGATGTTGGAACCTGTTGACTTCGGTGGATGGCGGGTGCACCCTCACCTGTCATGCGGCGATGGCAGGGCGAGGGCATCTACTTCGGCGGCGACTACAACCCCGAGCAGTGGCCCGAGCAGACCTGGTCGGAGGACGTCGAGCTGATGCGACGGGCCGGGGTCAACCTGGTCTCCGTCGGCATCTTCTCCTGGGCACGCCTGGAACCCCACCCCGGACGGTTCGAGTTCGGCTGGCTGGACCGGGTGCTCGACCTGCTGCACGACGGCGGCATCCAGGTCGACCTGGCCACCGCCACCGCCAGTCCACCGCCCTGGCTGTCCCGCGCGCACCCGGAGACGCTGCCCCGACGGGCCGACGGCGCGATCCTCTGGCCGGGCGGACGACAGGCGTACTGCCCCAGCTCCCCGGTGTTCCGCGAGCGCTCCCTGGAGCTGGTGCGCGCGGTCGCCGGCCGGTACGCCGAGCACCCCGCCGTCGTCATGTGGCACGTCTCCAACGAGCTGGGCTGCCACAACGTGCATTGCTACTGCGACGTCAGCGCCGAGGCGTTCCGGGGGTGGCTGCGCGAGCGCTACGGCGACCTGGACCGGCTCAACGACGCGTGGGGCACCGCGTTCTGGAGCCAGCGCTACGGCGACTGGGCCGAGATCAATCCGCCGCGCACCGCGCCGACGTTCGCCAATCCGACGCAGCAGCTCGACTTCCTGCGCTTCTCCTCCGACGAGCAGCGCGCCCAACTCCGCGCCGAACGCGAGACGCTCAGGACGCTGGTCCGCCAACCGGTCACCACCAATTTCATGATCGGCATGGCCAAGCACATGGACTACCACTCCTGGGCCGGCGACGTGGACCTCGTCTCCAACGACCACTACCTGAACGCCGCCGACCCCCGGGCCCACCTCGGGTTGGCGCTCGCCGCCGACCACACCCGGGGCGTCGCCGGTGGCGAGCCCTGGCTGCTCATGGAGCACTCCACCAGCGCGGTCAACTGGCAGCCGCGCAACGTCGCGAAGCTCCCCGGCCAGCTTCGCCGCAACAGCCTGGCCCACGTCGCCCGGGGCGCCGACGGGGTGCTGTTCTTCCAGTGGCGTGCGTCCCGGGCCGGCGCCGAGAAGTTCCACTCCGCGCTGGTGCCGCACGCCGGCCCGGACACCAAGGTGTTCCGCGAGGTCTGCCAGCTCGGCGCGGACCTCAAGGCCCTCGCCGAGGTACGCGGCAGCCGGGTCGACGCCGAGGTGGCGATCCTGTTCGACTTCGAAGCGTGGTGGGCGGTCGAGTTGGACTCCCACCCGAGCGTCGACGTCACGTACGCCGACCGCCTCAACGCGTTGTACGGCGCGCTCTGGCGGGCCGGCGTGACCGCCGACATCGTCCACCCGTCGAGCGACCTCAGCGGTTACCGACTGGTCCTGGCGCCCACCCTCTACCTCGTCCGGGACGCCGACGTCGAGGCGCTGCGCCGATTCGCCGAGGCCGGCGGCACGGTTGCGGTCACCTACTTCAGCGGCATCGTCGACGAGAACGACCACATCCGTCTCGGCGGTTACCCCGGCGCGTTCCGCGACCTGCTCGGCGTCCACACCGAGGAGTTCTTCCCCCTGCGCGAGGACGAGCACGTCGAACTCGACGACGGCGGCGCTGCCGACGTGTGGACCGAGTGGCTGCACGCCGACGACGCCGAGGTGCTGGCGTCGTACACCGATGGGCCCCTGCCGGGCGTGCCGGCGCTCACGCGGCGGCCGGTCGGCGCGGGCGTCGCGTGGTACGTCGGCGCCCGGCTCGACGAGCCGGCCACCGACCGGCTGGTCTCCCGGCTGCTCGACGAGGCCGGCGTCCGTCCGGCGGCGCAGGCGCCGACCGGCGTGGAGGTGGTACGACGCCGCGACGGCGAGCGGACCTGGCTGTTCGCGATCAACCACACGTCGTCGGACGTACGGATCTCGGCGACCGGTGACGAGCTGTTGACCGGCACGCGGTGTGCGGGTGAGTTGACCGTGCCGGCCGGCGAGGTGGCCGTGGTCCGTGAGGACCGGTCGTAGCGTGGTCGACGGCCACGGTGCGAAGGAGGTTCCCCAGATGCTGGCCCAGCAGCGGCAGAGCGCCATCCTCGACCTGATCCGCCAGCGCGGTGGGGTGCGGGTGAGCCACCTGGTCAGCCGCTTCGGCGTGTCCGACATGACGATCCGGCGCGACCTGGAGGTGCTGGCCGAGCGCGGTCTGGTGGACAAGGTCCACGGTGGCGCGACGCTCGCCGGGCCCGGCTCGGCCGACGAGCCCGGCTTCGCCGCGAAGTCCATCCGCCAGCAGGCGGAGAAGCGGGCCATCGCCGAGCGGGCGGCCACGATGGTGGAGCCGGGGATGGCCATCGCGCTGTCCGCCGGTACGACCACCGCCGCGCTGGCCACCCTGCTGTCCGACGTGCATGGGCTGACCGTGGTGACCAACTCGATCCCGGTGGCCGACGCGCTCTACCAGAATCCGCGCGCCGACCAGACCGTCGTCCTGACCGGCGGCATCCGTACCCCGTCCGACGCGCTGACCGGCCCGGTCGCCGAGGCGGCGATCAGCGCGCTCAACGTCGACCTGCTCTTCCTGGGGGTGCACGGCCTCAGCCCGCGCACCGGCTTCACCACCCCGAACCTGCTGGAGGCCGGCGTCAACCGGTGCCTCATCGGGGCCGCCCGCCGGCTGGTGGTGCTCGCCGACCACACCAAGTGGGAGACGATCGGCATCGCCACCATCGCCCCGCTGGAGGCCGCCGACGTCCTGATCACCGATCCTGGCCTGCCCGCGGAGGCGCGCACCACCATCGGCGAGCAGGTCGGCGAACTCGTCGTCGTGGAGCCCGGCTAGCGCGAGTGTGTTCACCAGGTTGGCGCGGGGCCGTGCGGTGGGGTGGGCGTCCAGTCCTGATCGTCAACTATCGGGCCAACGGGCGGAGGAGCCGGCACCATGCTCGGCAGTCAGACGGTGAATCCCGGCGAATATCTGCTCTCGGACAGCGCCTGGCGAGAGGGTGACACCCGCCGGTACGTCGAGGGTGGTTGCGATGCCGTCTTCCTCGCCTTCGACAGTGACACCGGTCGGACGCTCGACCTGAGTTTCCTGCGCGACCTGCCCAATCTGCGCCGGGTCGCGATCGAGGGTCCGTTACGTGATGACACGCTGGTATTCGAACTGGAGGATCTTCTCGGTCTGTCGTTGCTGACGCGGTCCAAGAAGGCGGCCCGGCTTGATCTGACGCCGAAGCTGGACACGCTCGTGCTGTCGGAGCGGCCGGGCCTGGAGACGATCGGCGCGCTGTCGGCCCTGCAACACCTGACGATCGACCGGTACGCCGGCTCGGACCTGACCCTGCTGGGGGCCAAGTCCGAGCTGGTGTACCTGAGGATCGAAGGGCGCAAGGCTGCCCTGTCCCTGCACGGTGTCGAAGAAGCGCACCAGCTACGGCAGCTCGAAGTGGTCGATGCCGCCGTGGATTCCCTGGAGCCGTTGGCCCGCCTGGTCGAACTGCAGGAGGTTGTGGTCCGACCCAACGCGAGGTCGGCGCCGGTCGAGCCGCTGCGGCTCGATCCGGTGGCTGGTCTTCCGAACCTGCACACCCTGCGTCTCGGCGCGATCGCGTCGGCGTCGCCCCTCGCCGCCGCGTCCGGTCTGCGGCGGCTCGTGGTCGGTACGGTGCTCGACGGTGACCTGCGTCCCCTGATCGATCTGCCCGACCACGTGGTGGTCACGGTCCTGGACAACGCCGCCCAGGACCGTGAGGTGCAGCGGTCCCGAGCCCGACCGACACCCTAGGGATCGTCGGTAGGTAGGCAGGCCCTGTGGTGATCGGCCCGCCGCGCACAGCGGCGGCGATCCGGCAGGATCCGGTCACAGAAGACCCAGTGTCGTACGTCTTGAGCGTCCTCGGCCGACACCGTGGTCCCGGCGACGTCGACCTGCGGAATCGAGGCCAGCGACCGAGCGAGCCTCCGGGCCAACTCCAGCGCCTCGGCCAGTTCGGCGACCGCCACCGGCAGGTGGATCACGTGGCCGGGCGGCGGTTCGGCCGCCTCGGTGAACGCCAGCACGGCGTCCCGAGGGAGCGGTACGAAGATCCGGTCCGGTGGGATCACCACTGCCGCCCCTCGGGCCAGGCGCCCTGCCGGGCCCGCAGCGCCCGCTTGACCCGCGCGTTCTCCTCGCTGAGCAGCGCCAGATCGTGGTGCAGCGCGGTCAGGTCGAGCGCGACGCGGTGCAGGAACCGACGTACCTCCCGAGGGTCGAGCCCTCGCCGGCCGAAGCCCACGGTGGCGAACTGATGGTCGCGCACGTGCCGCGGATGCAGCCGGCCACCGTCGTAGAGCGAGCCTCTGGTCATCGGTCACCTCTGCTGTCGTCGGTCCATGGACGCGTCGGGGTCGCGGGAGCGTCCTTCTTCGTGGTAGGTATTCGTGCAAGTCGGTTCGGAGCCGGGATCACGTCATCCCGACGCTCTAGTTGAGACCCGACGAGAGCCGGTATGCGACTGCCACTCGCGAGGCCGTCTCTCGTCACCTTCTCGGCTGTTGGCACAGCCGCGGTTGCCGTGTTTGCACCGGGCTTCCCCGGGGGCCGGCGATCACCCTCACCCGCAGGCCACGTTTCCAGTGGCCTCGGTCTTGGTGCAACGACACCAACGAATTTCGTCATGAGGGACGTCAAGAGAGGGGACCCATGCCCGCCAGGCGTGAATCGTTCGTCCAGACGTTGCGTGCCCAGTGGCTCGGCCAGCAGATGCGACAGTTGCGGGAGCAACGCGGCATCACTCTGAAGCAGGCGGCCGAGTTCCTGGAACGAGACTTCTCGTCCATCGCCCGCTGGGAACGCGCCGAGTGGCCGTTTCGACGGGGAGTCGTCGAAACGCTTCTCGATCTCTACGGCGAGCACGACGGGCGCGAGCGCAACCGCTTCCTCCAACTAGCCGAGGATGCCTGGCGGACCAACCGTTGGGACGACGACTACGACGAGTTGGTCGACGCCTCATTCATCGACTTTCCCTGGTTGGAGAGCAGAGCGGAGCGCATCTGCTCGTGGGACGCCTTTCTCATGCCGGGGCTCATGCAGACGGCGGCCTACGCGGAAGCGGTGATCCGTAACGCCGAGGGGGAGCAGGCATCGGATTTCTCGGTGCGCAAGTGGCTGCAATTGAGAGTCGACCGTCAGCGTGTGCTCAGGCGCGATCCCGCCCTCCAGGTGGCGGCCGTCATCGACGAAAGCGTTCTTCGCCGACCGGTCGGTAGCCCTGCCGTGATGCGCGGCCAACTACAACACCTCGTCGAGCTGATGCGGCGGCAGAACATCGACGTCCGCGTGCTGCCATCACGGGTCGGCCTGCACGCCGGGCTCGACGGCTCATTCGTCCTCTTCGGAATGCCCAAGCCCTATCCCGAGGTGGCCTACGCCGAGACTCTGGGTGGGCGCCGATTCATGGAATCTCCGAAGTCGAGACGCTACGCGCTTGCGTACCATCGCCTTCAGGATGTCGCGCTCGATCAGCGCGAGGCGGCCGAGCTGATCGCGAAGATCACGGAGGAACTGCCATGAACGAAGCCCTACCGGCCGTGGCCTGGCACATCAGCACGCGGAGCAACAGTAACGGCGGGAGCTGCGTCGAGGCGGGGCCTGTTCTCGATGGCTCCGGGCGGGTGGCGGTGCGCGACAGCAAGGACCGCACGGCGGCGACCCTCGTCTACGGCGTCAGCGGCTGGACCGCCTTCGTCAACGGGGTCAAGGACGGCACTTTCCCGCGCACCGGTCGGTGATCGACCCCGACATCGCCGATGTCGGGGTGTCCCGGTCGGGTTGATAGCCCGACTTCGCCGATGTCGGGGTGTCCCGGTCGGAAGTCGGTGGCGGCATCCGGTGGCCGGCGGGCACCATCGTGGCCGTGGAAGCGCGCGAGGTGGCGGAGCTGTTCGACCAGGCGGTGCAGAGGCTGCGGCGCACCGTCGAGAACGGCGAATCCGACGACGGGTCGGACCTGCTCCGGCAGTTGGTCGTCGATCATGGACTTGTGGTGCCCGATTCGGTGACGAACCGGCGTTTGGCTCCCCACCACAACTCCATGATCGACGATGCGGGGCGGGCGGGGGCAGGGTGGAGCGGCTCAGGTGGGGCCGCCGTTCGGCTGGCCGTTGGCCGGCTCGCCGATCCGGATCGCGTGGTGCGCGCGGCGGCGTGCGACCTGCTCGGCTTCGCGAGCGCCGTGCACGGGGACGACCTGCGCGCGGACGCCGCGACGGCCCTGATCACGCTGGCCGCCACCGAGACCGATCCCGAGGTGCACTGGTCGATCGCCCGCGCGTTGGGTGCGACCTGCGATCCTCGCGCCCTGCCGACCCTGGTCACCCTCGCGCAAAGTCCCGACAGCGACGTACGGTTCCAGGTCGCCGCCGCGGTGCCGATGGTGCTCGACGACCCGCCGGCCGAGGCCGGCGAGGCGGTGTTGATCGACCTCTGCGCCGACCCCGACGCGAGGGTGCGGGAGTGGGCCACCTTCGGGCTCGGCTGGCTGAGCACCGCGGACGGTAACGCCGTCCGGCGGGCACTGTGGGACCGCACGCGCGACGTCGACCCGGAGGTACGCGCGGAAGGCGCCCGCGGACTGGCCCGGCGGCGGGACGCACGGGCACTTCCACTGGTACGCGAGCTGCTCGCCCAGGACGAGGTCCACAACTTCACCATCAAGGCTGCCGCCTACCTCGGCGACCCGTCACTGTTGCCACTGCTGGCCGGCTTCGACCCGGACGCCGACCACGTCGCCGAGGCCCTGCGTGAGTGCGATCCGCAGCGACGCGACCGGCGCAACGACCTGGCCTGGCGGCTACTGCTCGCCGTGCACTCGCGTCGGCCCGACTGGGCGGTCACCGTCGCGGGCGAGCGGTGCGACCTCGACCTTCAGCTCGACATCGCCGATGGTGCCGACCGCTCGGCGTACTGGTGTGTCGACGGGTTGCTCCGGCGGGCCGGCGACGATCCCGAGCGCGCGGCCGAGCTGGCGATCGCGGACCTGACCCCGGCCCGAGCCGCGGCGGAGCGCTGATCAACTCCACATCGCCGATAACGGGGTGTCCGGGTCGGGTCGATAGCCCGACTTCGGCGATGTCGGGGTCGATCACGCGCAAGCGGTCGATGCGCTCACAGCCACCTCACAGGGGGTCTGGATAGGGTGCGCGGTGAGTCAACGTCCGACTCCATGGTGGAGCGGTCGGCTGTCGCACAGGAGTTCCGATGGTCTTCAAGAAGATGTTGAGCGCGTTCGGTGTGGGTGGTCCCAGCGTGGACACTGTGCTGGCCAACCCCAACACCCGGCCCGGCCTGACCCTCGACGGGGAGGTCAGAATCGTCGGTGGTGACAACCCGGCGGCCATCGAGCAGGTGGTGATCGGCCTGGTCACCCGGGTCGAGGTCGAGGGCCACGACACGGAGTACGCCGGCACCATGGAGTTCCACCGGATGGCCGTCAGCGGGGCGTTCCAGCTCGCGCCCAAGCAGGAGCTGTCGATCCCGTTCCAGCTCCCGGTGCCGTGGGAGACCCCGATCACCGACGTGTACGGCCAGCGCCTGCACGGCATGACGATGGGCCTGCGGACCGAGTTGTCGGTGGCCCGCGCGGTCGACAAGACCGACCTGGATCACGTTGCGGTGCACCCGTTGCCGGTGCACGAGCGGATCCTGGAGGCGTTCCAGCGGCTGGGTTTCCGGTTCAAGACCGCTGACCTGGAGCGCGGCCACATCCGGGGCGTGCAGCAGACGCTGCCGTTCTACCAGGAGATCGAGTTCTTCGCCTCGCCGCAGTACGCGGGCACGATCAACGAGGTCGAGCTGACCTTCGTGACCAGTCAGCGTGGTGTCGAGGTGATCCTGGAGTGCGACAAGCGCGGCGGCTTCCTCAGCGCCGGGCACGACGCGTTCGGCCGCTACCAGGTGTCCCACGCCGACGTCGACCGGGTCGACTGGGCGCAGGTCGTCGACGGCTGGCTGCGCGAGACCACGTCCCGCTACGGGAGCCTGCGCTCCCAGTACGGCCACGGCTACGGTCCGGGTCACGGCCACGGTCACGGCCGGGGCGGCATGGGCGTGGGCGGCATGGTCGCCGGCGCGGCGCTCGGCGTCGCCGGCGGCATGATCGCCGGCGAGATGATCGAGGACGCCTTCGAGGGCGACTTCGGCGACTTCGGCGGCGACGAGTAACGCGTTCCGCGGACGACGGTGGCCTCCGGGAGAACTCTCCCGGAGGCCACCGTTTCACGTACGACGGGTCAGCGCCCGCGCATGCTCCGCTCCCGGCCGGACCGGCGCTCGGAGCCGGCCTTCGACAGGCCCCGGCTGACCAGGTAACCACCGGTCAGGATGCTCAGGAACAGCCACGTCTGGCTCGGGTTGTTGATGTTCAACCCGTTGGCGGTGCTGCCCTTCCAGAACGCGGCGATCACGAGGAGCGCGACGGCGGCGGCGTAGACCCAGAATTCCGTCGTCAGGAACGCCTGCTTGGTCTCCGTACCCGGCGACGGCATCGGGTCTCGGTGCCCGTCACGCATTGCCGGCATCTGCTGCGTGTCCCGCATCATGGCGGGGTTCTGCGGGTCGTTCATGGGCCGGTTCATCGGCCTGGTGGAAGCAGCCTGCGTGCTCATCTGGTCCTCCTCAGGATGCGATGAGTCGTACCTGCCTACCCTCGCCCCGCTACCGCGTTTCGGCCACGGCACGGTTCGCTTGCACGGCGGGGACGCCCACCGACTACCCGAGGCCGCCGACCAGGTAACACTCCCTGGCCCGGAAAAGAATCGACGACGCGCTGCCGCGCCCGCATCACGCCCGGTCGCGAGAAGTGTCCGTTTCCAAGGCGTACGAGTGCTGCGGGTTTCGTCCACGGGAGGTCGGGCACGCAGTCGGTTCCACAGCTTCTGTGAGGTGATGGACGTGCGTGAGGACGACATGCGGCAGGAGGCCGCCCGCCAGGCCGAGAACCGGATCGCCGGCGGCGTGTACGGCGAGGGCGCCCTCGATGAGGTGACGGTGCCCCCCACCGACGTGGAGTCCCAACTCCAACGTGACGACCCGCTCGACCCGGCGCAGGAACGGGTCGACCCGCGGGTGCTGCACGACGGCGGCCCGGTCGGCGGGCAGGGCGCGGTGACGACCACCGGTGGCACCGCCGGGCCGGCGAGCGTGCGCCGGGTGGCCCGCCAGCCGGAGCGACACCCCGGCAAGGTGGCGCCGACGACCACCGGCGACGCCACCACCGGCGGCCTGAGCACGCCGACCGGCGGCAGCACCAGCGACCAGTCCACCTCGGCGACCGGTCCGGGCAAGTCCATCCGGGACCGCTCGACCGACCGGCGGTGATCCCACCCGTGCCCCCGCCGACCAGCCGGTCAGCGGGGGCACGTCGGGTGTCGGGTCAGCCGCAGGGGCGCAGGACGCCCAGACGCTGGGTGGCCCGGGTGAGCGCCACATACAGGTCACTGCGCCCGCGCGGCGACTCGGCCACCATCCGGTCCGGGTCGACGACCAGCACCGAGTCGAACTCCAACCCCTTCGCCTGGGCGACGGTCAGCACGACCACCCGGCTCTCCAGCTCCGGGTTTTCGCCCACCGTGGCCTCAGGCAGCGCGGCGGTCAGCGCCGCGCCGAGCGCGTCGACCCGGCTGGCCGGCACGATGACGCCGACCCGGCCCTCGGCCAGCCAGGCGGCCTCGCGGGTCACCGCCGACACCAACTCGGCGGGTAGCTGCCCGTCGGGCACCGCCCGGTCCCACGGGGGTACGCCGCTCTCCCGCACCGAGCGGGGTGGCCGCAGCGCCGGGTCGATCTCGGTGAGCACCTCGGCGGCGACCGCCATGATCTCGGCCGGCGTGCGGTAGCTGACCGTCAGTTCGGTCAGTCGCCACCGCTGCGCCACGTACGGGGCGAGGGCGTCGGCCCAGGAGGGCGTTCCGGCGAGCGCGCCGGTCTGCGCCACGTCTCCGACGATCGTCATGGACCGGCTCGGGCAGCGGCGCATCAGCAGCCGCCACGCCATCGGCGACAACTCCTGTGCCTCGTCCACGATGATGTGGCCGAACGCCCACGTGCGGTCGGCGGCGGCGCGCTGCGCGGTGGTCAGCCGGTCGGCCTCCTCCTGCCGTTCCAGCAGCCGATCCGCGTCGATGAGGTCGGTGACGCCGAGGATCTCACCGCCCTCGGCCTCGTCCTCCACGTCGATCGACCGGGAGCCCCGGGCGATCTCCAGCACACCCTCGGCGTACTCCCGCTCCATCAGGCGGATGCGCTCGCGCCGGGCGGCGGCGGCCCGCTCGTCCTCGCCGAGCAGCTCGGCCGCCTCGTCCAGCAGCGGCACGTCGGCGGGCGTCCAGCCGCCCGGGTCGCGGCGCAGCAGCGCCCGCTCGTCGTCGGTGAGCATCGGCGCGGCGGCGGCGATCCGGTCCGGGTCCGCGTACAGGTCCGCGAGCAGTCGCTGCGGGGTGAGCACCGGCCACAACCGGTCGAGTACGGCCTGGATCTCCGTCTCCTCGCGCAGCTCCCGACGGATCTCGGCGCGGTCGGCCTCGTCGAGCAGGTTGTCGCCGCCCAGCGGGTCGGCGCCGATCCGCTCGGCCACCTGGTCGGCGAGCGCGTGCACGATCTCCACGTCGAACAGCGCCCGCGCCAGGTTGTGCGGACGGTCGGTGCGGCGTACCCGATCCCGCGCGACGCGCACGGTCTCCGGATCGAGGGTCAGCACCTCGCGCTCCACCTCGATCTCCAGCGGCTCGTCCGGCACCCACTGCCGGTCCCGCACGGCGAGGGCCAGCACCTCGGCGAGTACGGCGCGGCCCTTGAGCGCTGCGGCCTGGGCCGGCTCGGCGCGCTGGGCGCTCACTCCGGGGAACAGGTCGCCCTGGGTACGCAGCAGCACGCCCGTCTCGGCCAGCGTGGGAAGCACCTGGGAGATGTAGCGCAGGAACGTCGCGTTCGGCCCGACCAGCAGCACGCCACGGCTGGACAGCTCGCGTCGGTGTGTGTAGAGCAGGTACGCCGCCCGGTGCAGCGCGACCGCGGTCTTGCCGGTGCCGGGGCCGCCCTGGACCACCAGCACGCCGGGCAGGTCGGCGCGGATGATCCGGTCCTGCTCGGCCTGGATGGTCTCCACGATGTCGCGCATCCGGCCCGTCCGACCGGCGTTGAGCGCGGCCAGCAGGGACGCCTCGCCGGTCAGCTCCTCGTGCCCGCCGGGGGAGGCGCTGTCGATGTCGAGGACCTCGTCGTTGAGCCCGGTCACCTTGCGCTGGCGGGTACGCAGGTGTCGGCGACGGCGTACGCCCTGGGGGTTGGCGGCGGTGGCGAGGTAGAACGGCCGCGCGGCCGGGGCCCGCCAGTCCATCAACAGCGGGTCGTAGTCGCCACTGGTGTCGAAGATCCCGATCCGGCCGATGTAGCGGCGGGAGTCGTCGTCGCCGTCGAGCCGCCCGAAGCAGAGGCCATTCTCCACGGCGGAGAACTGCTCGACCTGGTCGGCGTACATGGCCACGGAGCTGTCGCGCTGGGAGCGGTCCTGCAGGGTGCCGCCGGTGTTGCGCAGCTCGGCGGTGAGCCGGTGGGCGGCCTGCTCACGCAACCCGTCCAGACGGTCGTAGAGCATCGAGACGTACTCCTGCTCGCGGCCGATCTCGTCGTCGAGCGGCAATTCACCGGTACCGCCGGAGTGCCTTGACAAGCCGTCTCCCTAAACGTTAGAATCCAATGCTAGAACGGCATTTAATGCCGTTCTTTTTTGTGCCCTCGAATTGTCGAAGATAGCGCGGCGGGCCCGCTGTCACCAAGCCGACGGGGCCGATGCGGGTCACACAGGTACGCCGGGCCGACCGTGTGGTCGACCCGGCGTAGGGAGTGTGCGGAGATCAGCCGCGCGCCACCTGGTAGAGCCGCTGGGGGGTGACCGCTCCGGCGAGCACCCGCCCGTCGTCGGTGAGCAGCACGCTGAACAGCTTGCCGGTGAGCAGCCGCCCGCTGCCCCAGTCGCCGCTGACCGCCGGCAGGCCACCGAGCAGCTTCGACAGGTCGGCGTCCGGCGCGGCGTCGGCCGGCTTCTGGCCCGGGGCGGCGTTGGCCGGCTTCTGGCCCGCGGCGGCGTCGAGGCGGGCGACCAGGACGGTGGTCCAGCCGTCGCCGACCGTGCGCACCTGGGGGTCCTTACCCGGCGCGACGTGTGCCGGCCGGCCGGCGGTCGGCCGCTCGGCGGTCTCCTCGGTGACGCTCACCCCGGGAGGCGGGTTGAAGGCGAACTGGTCGGCGTCGGGGCGGCGGTAGTCGACCTGGGTGAACGCCATCTCGAAGGCCGGCTGGTCGCTGCCGGAGGCGAGCACCTCGAAGCGCAGCGGCACGTGCTGCTTCGCGTCGATGGCGATCCGGAGCTGGTGCACCAGCGAGTCACGGTCACGCGGCGCGAGCACCAGCTCGTAGGCGTCCCGCCCGGCGACGGTGGCCGAGCGGCCGACGCTGACCTCGGTGCTCGGATCGATCGCGCTCAACGCCAGGTCGGCGGCCTCCCGGGGAGTGGCCGGCAGGCTCGGCGTCACCTCGGGCTTCGCGGCGCCCTTCGAGTCGCCCAGGGCGCGGTGGCGGGCGGTGTTGCCGCGGCTCTCCCAGGTCCACACGTCCCGACCGTTGCGGATGATGTCCCGCTGGCCGAGCGTGTCCACCAGCGCGACGCGCTGCCGATCCGGGCCGGAGTACCACACCCGCAGGGTGTGTGTGCCGCTGAGCAGGGCAGTCAGGTCGTTGCCGGGCACCAGCCCGACGAGCGGCGGCAGGCCGAGGTCGGCGCGTTGCACGACCGTGCCGGACAACCCCTCCAGGGAGGAGGTCTGGAGGTCCACCAGGAGCTGGGCGGCGGTACGCGGCGGCAGGCTCGGCTCGGCCTCGGCGGCGAACGTGCCGACGGCGGCGCCGCCACCGATGACGGCGACGCCGGCGGCCACCGGGACCAGCCACCGCAGGACGGGACGACTTCTCAGGATCGACATGGTGCACACCTCCTGCCCGACATCCTGCCCGGTCGGCGCTGTGAACGCGCTGAGGACGCCGAACCGCGAGTTGTGACCCGGGTGGCACCCTTGAGGTGTGCGGTTGTTGGTGGTGGAGGACGAGGCCCGGCTGGCGGCTGCCCTGCAACGCGGCCTGCAGGCCGAGGGGTTCGCGGTCGACGTGGCGGCGACCGGCCCCGAAGGCCTGGACGCGGCACGCCACGGTGGGTACGACGCGATGATCCTCGACGTCATGCTGCCCGGCCTCTCCGGCTACGAGGTGGTGCGCCGGCTGCGCGCCGAGCAGCACTGGTTGCCGGTGCTGATGCTGTCCGCCAAGGACGGCGAGTACGACCAGGCCGACGGCCTGGACTGCGGCGCCGACGACTACCTGACCAAGCCCTTCTCGTACGTGGTGCTGCTGGCCCGCCTGCGGGCGCTGCTGCGCCGGGGAGCGCCGGAGCGCCCCGCCGTGCTGGCGGTCGGCGACCTGCGGCTCGATCCGGCCCGTCGGCGGGTGACCCGGGCCGACGCCGAGGTGACGTTGACGGCGCGCGAGTACGCCCTGCTGGACTATCTGATGCGCCGTCCCGGCCAGGTCATTTCCAAGATCGAGCTACTGGACCACGTGTGGGACGCCAGCCTGGAGACGGCGCCCAACGTGGTCGAGGTGTACGTCGGCTACCTGCGTCGCAAGCTCGGCCGGGATCGGCTGGAGACCATCCGGGGCGCCGGCTACCGGCTGGCGACGTGACCTCCGCCGGCCCGCCGCGCGGCTGGTCGCCCCGTCGGGGCCTGCACGGCCTGGGGCTGCGGGGCCGCCTCCTGGCGCTCGGCGTGTTCGGCCTCACCATCGGTCTCGCCCTCGGCGGGGTGGTGCTGCTCGGCGCGCTCCGTTTCGTGCTCCAACGCAACGTGGACACCGAGGCGTTCCGGACCGCCGACGCGGTCGCCCTGCTCGCCGCCGAGAACGCGCTGCCCGACCCGCTGCCGGTGGCTGGCGGGCAGGTCCGGGTCCAGGTGATCGACGCGCAGGGGCGGGTCCGGGCGGCCTCGATCGACGCGGACCGGCTGGTCCCGATGGCCCGCCCCGAGTGGTTGGACGCCGGCCACCGTCAACGCCTGGACGTTCCCGCCGAGCGGGTCGGGCTTCGCGGACCGGTCCGGGTGGTCGCCGTACCCGCCGGCACGTCGGCCGATCCGCTCACCGTGCTGGTCGCCCGCTCGATGGCCGATGTGCGGCAGAGCACGCACGTGGTGCGGACCATCCTGCTGGTGGCGTTCCCGCTGCTGGTGGTGGTCCTGGCCGGGGTGGCGTGGCGGGTGGTCGGCGCGACGTTGCGTCCGGTGGAGGCCCTGCGACGCGGCGCCGAGGAGATCACCGGTCGGGCCGGCGCCGGTCGACTTCCGGTGCCCGCCTCCGCCGACGAGATCCACCGGCTGGCGGTGACCCTGAACGGGATGCTGGGCCGGTTGGAGTCGGCCCGAGCCCGGCAGCGGGCCTTCGTCTCCGATGCCGCGCACGAGCTGCGGAGCCCGCTGGCCAACATCCGGACCGAGTTGGAGGTGGCCCAGCGGCTCGCCGACCGGACGGACTGGACGGCGGTGACCGCCAACCTGCTCGCCGACACCGAGCGGTTGAGCCGGCTGGTCGACGACCTGCTGCTGCTGGCCCGCCTGGACGAGATGCCGGCGTCGCGGGGCACCGGCCCGGTCGATCTGGCGGCGCTGGTGGGCGAGGTCGCCGCCCGGTATCCGTCGCCGCCGGTGCGGGTGGAGCCGTCGCCGGGCCCGCTGTGGACGGCCGGGAACGAGGCCGAGCTACGGCGGGTGCTGGCCAACCTCGTCGACAACGCGGTCCGGCACGCGCGGAGCAGCGTCGTCCTCGCGGTCGAGCCGCACGAGACCGCGTACCACCTGGTGACGGTGACCGACGACGGCCCGGGGATCGCGGCGGCCGACCGCGGCCGCGTCTTCGACCGGTTCACGAGGTTGGACGACGGCCGGGGCCGCGACCACGGCGGCGCCGGCCTCGGCCTCGCCATCGTGTGGGAGCTGGTCCGCCGCGCGGGCGGCACCATCACCCTGGCCGACGCCGACGGCCCGCACGGCCTACGGGTACGCCTGCTGCTCCCGGCGACGCCGGCACCGACCGTTGCCCGACCCTGAGTACGGCGGACGTCAGCGGCGGCGGGTGCAGACCTGGTTGGCGCTCGCCACGGTGTCGGTGGACCAGACGACCGCGACGGTGAAGCAGTAGTCGTTGGCGCGGTTCAGCGCGTACACGATGTAGCTGTCGGTGCCGGCGGGCAGCGTGGCGATCGCGGTCTTCTCCTGCCCGGCCCGGCCGGCGGAGACGATGACCGGTCCCTCACCGCCGGCCGGGTACGTCCAGCGCAGGGCGATGTTGTCCCGGTTGTCGCGCAGCGACACCGTGCCGGGCGGGGTGCCCGGCACGGCGGCCGGCGCGGTCGTGCCGGTGGTCGGGGCGCCGGTGGTCGGGGGCGCGGCCGTGCCGCTCGGGCCGGCGCTCGGTGCCGGCCCGGACTTCGGGTCGTCGCCGACGCGGGCCACGCCGGCGATCACCGCCGCCGTGCCCAGCAGCACCACGACCACGCCGGCCACCAGCACCGGCACCAGTTTGTTGCGTGCCGCTGCCGGCGCCCGGTGCACGGGCACCGGCAGCAGCCGCGACGGCGTGTACGGCGTCAGCGACGCCGACGGTCGGTCCGGTTCGGCCGACGCGCCGGGTCGGTACAGCCGGTACACGCCGGACGACTCTTCGGTGCCGCCCGTGAACCCGGCCACCGACGGGGGCACCGGCGCGGCGGTGGGCTGCGGGACGGGATCGTCCGCCGGGTCCGGCGGCCAGCGGAAGTTCGGTTCGTCGGTTGGCGGCCAGCGGACCTCCGACGATCCCTCCGGCTCGTCGGCCGGCGGCCAGCGGAAGTCGGGGGAGCCGTCCGGCTCGTCGGCCGGTACCCGTGGGTTCGGTACCGGGCCGCCGCTGGAGACTCCGGAACCAGCCAGGCCCTCGTCGGTACGGCCGGCGGGAGCAGCGGCCTGCGGGGCCGGCGGGTAGTAGGCGGCATCGAGCGGCGGATCGGGCTGCGGCGGCGGCGTGCGCGCGGCCGGCACCACCGGTGCGTCCCGGACGGCGGACGTGTCGTCGGCGCAGACGTGGTCGGGGTTGGCGGCTGCCCGGGCCAGCGCCGCCACCTGCAGGGCCAGCGGATCGTCGGTGCTCAGATGCTGCCGGCACAGCTCGCGGGCCAGCGCGAGGTTGTCGTGCGCCTCGGCGAACTGCCCGCAGTCGCGCTGCATCGAGCCGAGCCGGGCCAACATCTTGATGCCGCTGGGGTGGCCGTCGCCGTACACCTCGCGGTGCAGCTCCCAGGCGTCCTGGAGACGGTCGCGGGCGACCGTGCACTGGCCCCGGGCGTACTCGACGGTGGCCAGGTCGGCGTGTGCGGCCAGCACCCGCAGTGACTCGGGACCGTCCTGCGCGGTCAGCTCGATGATCACGTCCTGGTACAGCCGGGCGGCCCGGGAGTGACTGCCCACCCGGTGCAGCACGGCGGCCAGGGTCGCGGCGGCGGCCACCGTGCGGGGGTCGGAGCGGCCGTGCAACCGGGTCGTGGCCGCGTACGCGAAGGCGGCCCAGCCACGGGCGGAGTGGGGCTCGCCGAGGGCGACGAGCACCCGCGCCTGCAGGCTGGCCGCCTCGGCCAGCTCCGGCGTGGCGTTGGCCGGGCGGGGGTCGGCGTCGGTGAGCGCGTCGGAGAGCAGCCGTTGGGCACCGGCGATGTCGCCAGCGGACACGAGGTGGTGCGCCTGGTCAGTCAACTCGTCGAAGCCGGAGGACACGCCCCATCGTGCTCATCCGACGACGGTAAGTACAAGACCCGCGCCGGTGTCGATCGGTCAGGATCTGCTCAGGTGCTCGGCCAACGTCTCGCTGATTCGGCGTAACTGGTCGACCTGGGCGGGGCTCAGCGCGTCGAAGAGGTGCCGGCGTACGCCGTCGACGTGGCCGGGCGCGGCGGCGGCGAGGGTGGCGAAACCGTCGTCGGTGAGCACCGCGATCTGCCCGCGCCGGTCGGTGGGGCAGTCCTCGCGGCGCACCCAGCCGGCCTCCTCCAGGCGGGCCACCGCGTGCGAGAGGCGGCTGCGCGACGACCCGGCCGCCTCGGCCAGCTCGCTCATCCGCAGTTGCCGACCGGGCGCCTCGGAGAGCCGGACCAGGATCTCGTAGTAGGCGTGCGGCATTCCGGCATCGCGTTGCAGCTCACGGTCGAGCGTGTCCATCAACGCTCGGGAGGAGGCGAGGAACGCCCGCCAGGTGCGCTGCTCGTCGGGGTTAAGCCAGCGGGTCATGACGGCCATCATACTCCCGATGGTTGAACGCTCAACCAAACGGCGCTAGAGTGGGGTCATGGGTATCCACCGGCTCAACCACGCGGTTCTCTACGTCAGTGACCTCGCCCGCAGCGTCGCCTTCTACCGCGACGTGCTGGGCTTCACCCCGGTCGCGATGACCCCGGACGGTTTCCGGGGCGCGACGTTCCTCCAGGCTCCCGACTCCACCAACGACCACGACCTCGGCCTGTTCGAGATCGGCGCGGGCGCCGGGCGCTCGACCGCCGGCCGGGCCACCGTCGGGCTCTACCACCTGGCGTGGGAGGTCGACACCCTCGACGAACTGGCCGCCACCGCCGAGCGGCTCGCCGCCGCCGGGGCGCTGGCCGGCACGTCCGACCACGGCACCACCAAGAGCCTCTACGGGCAGGACCCGGACGGGCTGGAGTTCGAGGTGGTCTGGCTGGTCCCGGCCGACCTGCTCGACGACGCCACGTTGGCCGCCCGCAAGCGGATCGGCCGGCTCGACCTGGCCGCCGAGCGGCAGCGCTACGGCGGGCAGACGCGCGGCGGCGTGGGGATCTCCGTCCCGGCTTGAACGGCCATGGGGTAGAACGGACCGGTGCCAACCAACCGGACCGCCGACGTCCTCCGCGAACTCCTGGTCCGCCACCTGGCGACCTGGTTGCCCGTCGCCCTGCACCGCTCCCGCCGCGTGACCGTCGCGCTGGCCTGGGCCGGCGCCGACGGCGGTGGCGCGGAGGCGGCGCTACGGGCGGTCGTCGGTCACGCCACGCAGGTACGCGGCCGGCAGGTGACCATTTTGGCGCTGGCCGACGAGGCCAGCGACCTGCCGGCCCGGCTCGGACCGGTCGAGGCGGAGTTGCCTCCCGAGGTGACCGTGCACCTGCTGCCCGGCGGCCCCGCCCGGCTTCCGGTGGCGCTGAAGGCGGCCGCTGCGGCCGGGGCGCCGCTGTTCTGCTTCGTCGACCTGTCCGGCCCGGCGCACGCCGAGGTGTTGCGCGCCTGCGCCAACGGCCGCAACGGCGAAGTGCTGCTGCACGCCACCACCAGCGCCCGCCCGGCCCTCGGCCTCGCCGGCTTTCCGCTGGTCGCCGAGGTGGCACCGGTGGTGGAGGCGGACGGGGGAGTGGGCGACGCTTCCGCCGACGGGGACGACGAGGCGGCCGGCGTGATCGCGTTCGGGAGCCGGTCGGACCGGAGCCTGGAGGCGGTCCGCGACGCGCTCTGGACGGTCGGCGCCGGCCTCGGGGTGCGCTACCGCGATCCGGCCGACCCGACGGGCACACCCGTCGACGTGACCGAAGACCCGGACCGGGAACCGTTGGCCCGGGAGTTGCTGGCCGAACTGCGCCGCAACGGACCGCGCCCGGTCACCGAGCTGCGCCGGCACACCCTCACCGCGACGGTCTACCGCGCCACCGACGCCAACCAGGCCCTCACCACCCTCCTCGCCGAGGGCAAGGTAGCCCGAGACCGCGAGTCCGGTCGCCTGGCCGGCGACGAACTCATCACTCCAACCCCCTGAGACCCCCGCGATCTTGCACTTGCTGCGGCGGCACAAGGGACGTTCCCGCGCAGAACGTCGACCGAAAGTGCAAGATCGACGAGATGGAGGGCGCGGGGTCGGGGCGGAGACGCCGAGCGGGGCGCCGGTGAATCACCGGCGCCCCGCTCGACTCCCGGTCGTTACGACCGGGCCTTGTCCTGCTTCCAGGACAGTGGTCCCGGCAGGTCGACGCGGTGTGCCCGGGCCTTCGAGTTCCAGGACCAACGCCCGATCTTGATGCTCCACGAGGAGAAACCGTTCTCGGTGAAGTTCAGGATCAGCGGACCGATCTTCTTGCGCTTGCGAAACATGAGGCCCATCGGAGCACTCCCCTCGTCAATCGTTCCCTGCCGTGTTGGGATCGAATATTCCCGGACGGGCGAATTCCGAAACCCCCTCGTCGTCCCGGGTGGACCGTGCGCCGCCACGACACGGGAATTCCTATCCACTAGATGGGTGTTGCGCTGCGGTAAACGCTGCTAAAGGCGCTCCGTAACATCGTCAGCGATGCAAGTCTCATCTTGTGGAAGACCGTTGACCGGGCGTTCGCGCCGTCGGCAGCATGGGTTTCATGTTGTCGCGGACTGAGCTTCCCCTCATCGCCCACGCCGCGCCGGCCCCGGTGCCGACGTGACCACCATGGAGCGTCCGACGACGGACGCGACCGACCTGCGACCGGTGGACCGGGACCTGTTCCGCGCGCTGCTGCGCCGGCAGGCCACCAGCGTCACCGTGGTCACCGCCGTGGCCCGGTCCACCGACCCGGCCTGCCTGGGCGGGATCGGCCAACCGATCCGGGCCGGGTTCACCGCCACCTCGTTCACCTCGGTCTCACTGGAACCGCCGCTCGTCTCGTTCTGCCTCGGCACCGAGTCGTCGAGCTGGCCGGTGCTGGCCCGTGCCGAACACGTCGCGGTCCACCTGCTCGCCGCCGGGCAGCGGGAGGCGGCCGCCGTCTTCGCCACCAGCGGCATCGACCGGTTCGCCGCCTATCCGGACTGGACGGCCGGGCCGTTCGGGGTGCCACTGCTGACCGGGGTGCTGGCCCGACTGTTCTGCCGGGTGGTGCACCGCGTCCCGGTCGGCGACCACACCCTGGTCATCGCCGAACCGCTCGCCCTGGGCGACGGCGACGACGGTCCGCCGCTGGTGCACCACCGGGGCGGCTACACCACGCCGGCCGGCGGGTGAGCAGGCCCGTCACGGCCGACCCGCTCGTGTTGGATCGGGCCGCTTAGGACCTGCTGTTCCGGGCGGCCCGCACCCGGGTCCGGACGCCTGGGGCGACCGGCTGCCCCGACTCGACACCGACGAGGTGGTGCGTGCCCTGTGAGGCGTCAGCGTGGCTCCCACGCGTCGGGCAGCGCGGTGAGCTTGCGAACGTGCGCGGGCAGTCGACCACTGACGATCTCGGCGAGGCTCACCTCGTCGACCACCCGCCGCACCGCGGCGCGCACCGCCACCCACAGGCCGGGCAGGTTCTCCGCCGAGCCCTCGTAGCGGGTCTCCTCCGGGCGCAGGCCGCGTACGCCCGCGAGCGGGCCCTCCACCGCGCGCAACACCGCGCCGACGGTCACCTCGCGAGGCGGACGGGCCAGGGTGTAACCGCCCTCCGCGCCGCGTTGGGCGCGGACGATCCCGGCCCGGCGCAGATCCGCCAGGACCGCCTCCAGGAACTTGCGGGGCATGTCCTGCTCCGCCGCGATGGCCTGGGTGGACAGCAGCGAGGGGTACGCGGTCGCGAGGCTCAGCGCCGCACGTACCGCGTAGTCGCCGCGCGCGGAGATCTGCACCCCGTCATCATGCCCGCCCGCTCGGGATACCCGGGCCACCGGGCCGGCCCGAGTTACCGGGTGCGCCGGAGCGGAACCGTCCGCTGTTGGCGCCGGTCGGCTCGACCGGTGGTCGGGGTCGGACGACCCGGCCGCCGGCCGGCTGGTCGCGGGCGGCCCGGAACGCCCCAGGGCTGACCCCGATCTCCCGGGTGAAGAACCGGCCGAAGTTGGTCGGCTCGGAGAAGCCGAGCCCCCGGCCGATCTGCGCGATCGGTTCGTCGCTCGCCGCGAGCAGCCGGGCGGCCTGCAACGCCACCCGCTCGTCGATGACCTGCTTGGCGCTGCGGCCGGTGACGGCCAGGCAGGCCCGGGTCAGGGTACGCACCGAGCAGCCGAGCGCGGCGGCGTAGTCCTCGACCCGCCGGGACACCTGGTAGCCGTGCTCCACCTCCCGGGCGAACCGCTGGAACGTCTCGGCCTCGTTACGCTGCCCGGCCGGGTCCGCGTCGGGCAGCGCCAACCGCAGCAGCAGCACGGCGAGCTGGTGCCGCAGCAGCGCGCGGCCGGCCGGGCCGTCGCCGTGCCGCTGGCAGTCCACCGCCAACTGGCTCACCTCGTTGATCACCGCGTCCTCGTCCTCGCCGGCCAACTGCCGCCAGGTCGACGCCGCGTCCACGTCGACGGCCAGGCCGTGCAGGGCGTCGGCGGTCCAGCCGACCACCGACGCGTCGAACTGGGGGCCGGCGCAGCGCAGCACCTGACCGGCGTGGACCCGCAGCAGCGTGCCGGGTCGGCACGGCAGGAGGTGGAAATCCAGCTCGGCGTCGCCGTGGCCGCGGGTGGTGAGGATCAGCAGCTCCTGTTCGACGAACACCGGCCGCCGCCAGCCGGGGTCACCGGCCAGGTCGGCCAGCGCGAACGTGGAGATCTCGTCGGGTACGGGTGATGCCGTTCCGATCGATGGCGCGGGGGAGGGATCGGTGGAGACCATCGCCTGCGACGGTAGCCCGAACCGCAGGTCACCGCATCCCGACCGGGGTACGCGGCGACGTCGTGGCTTGTCGTGGTCCCCACGGCCGGGCTACGTTACCCGGCGGTAGCGCCGTCCGGTCCCGGTCCGCCCGGCGCCCCACCGGCCGCTCGCCGGACGACGCAAGACGCCGACTCGCGATGGGATTCCTATGACGGAGCTGTTCTCGGTCGAAGACAAGACGGTCCTGGTCACCGGCGGGTCCCGGGGAATCGGGCTGATGATCGCCCAGGGCTTCGTCCGCGCCGGCGCCCGCGTGATCATCTCGTCCCGCAAGGCGGACGTCTGCGAGCAGGTCGCCAACGAACTCTCCGCCGAGGGCCGGTGCGAGGCCATCCCCGCCGACCTGAGCGCCGACGACGGCGCGCAGGCCCTCGCCGCCGCCGTCCGCGAGCACGTCGACCGCCTCGACGTGCTGGTCAACAACGCCGGCGCCACCTGGGGCGCGCCGCTGGAGAGCTACCCGGAGGCCGCGTTCGACAAGCTCTGGGCGGTCAACGTCAAGGCCGTCTTCCGGCTCACCACTGCGCTGCTGCCGGCGCTGCGCGCCGCCGCCAGCGCCGACGACCCGGCCCGCGTGATCAACATCGGGTCCATCGACGGCATCCGGGTGCCGTTCATGGAGGTGTACGCCTACTCGGCCACCAAGGCCGCCGTGCACATGCTCACCCGCAGCCTCGCCCACCAGCTCGCCGGTGAGCAGATCACCGTCAACGCGATCGCGCCCGGCCCGTTCGAGAGCAAGATGATGGCGTTCGCCCTCGACGACCCGGCCAGCCGGTCCGCCATCGAGCAGCAGGTGCCGCTAGGCCGCATCGGCCGCCCCGAGGACATGGCCGGCACCGCCATCTACCTGTCGTCGCGGGCCGGCGCGTACCTGACCGGCGCGGTCATCCCCGTCGACGGCGGCATCACCACGCACGGCTGAGCACGGGCCGACCCGGGTCGGGCTGTGGTCGTACCCCCTGGGGGTGGGTGTGCCGGGGCCGCGCGGACTCGGCAGATCCGCGCGGCCCCGGTGTTGCTCGTGCGTCAGCGGCCGGCGAGCAGCCGGTTCACCGCAGTGTCGACGTCCAGGTGCTCGGCCTCACGACCGCGCGGGACGACCACGTACGTGCGTCGAAGGAATCGCACCAGGACGCTGCGCGGCACCTCGAAGAGGGCGTTGCCATCCGGTGACGAGAGGGCCAGCGCGACGAAGTCGCCGCGCGGTGTGGCCCAGGGCCAGACCCGCACATCCCCGATGCCGGCCGGCTCGTCCAGGCCGGTGACCAGCAGTTCGCGAGCGAACGACCAGCTCACCGCCTCCCCACCGGCCGATTCGGCGTGGAACAGGACATGGACCGCATACGGGTCAGCAGGGTCGTAACGCAGACTGGCACGCACCGGCAAGGCGGTGGCGTCAGGCGCGACGAGCCTTAGCGACGTCTCGACCTCTACGGTCGTCGGTCGGATGACACTCATGGACGTTCTCCCCCCGGCACCGCTGCGGAACGCGCGTGTCCCGCTTTTCCCATACTCAGGTGCTACTCCTGGCTACGCTCCGCCATACGCTGACTTCACCCAGTGGTGGGAAGGGGGACGGAAGCGCCTCGTGAATGTGAACATTCATGTAGGATTTCCGGTTCTGCCCAGTGCGTGATGCCGCCCGGCGTCGGGTGGCTCAGTCGTCGACTTACTCCGGTAACGTCCAGTCGGCCGTTGCAGTGACGGGCCCGAGCGACACTGGGGGGTGAAATGGTCACGAACCGATCCTCAGTGGATCCGGTGACCGCGCCGGGCCCGCCGAACGTCGCGGTCCGAGCAGCCGAAAAGCGGGGGTACGACGTGCCGATGGAGCAGCCCGAGCGACCCGGACGGTCGACGCCCGAGCCGGGCCGCCCCGGTGGCGTCCTCGTCGTCGGCGAGCCGCCGCGCCGCCCGCACTGGCGACAGCGGATCTCCACCACGCTCGACCTGATCCGGGCCAACCCCACCGGCCGGATCGCCCTCAAGATCTTCATCGCGATCGCCGGCGCGCTGGTGGTCACCATCGGCATCGCCCTCATCCCGCTGCCCGGCCCCGGCTGGCTGCTGGTCATCGCCGGCCTCGGCATCTGGGCCGTCGAATTCCACTGGGCCCGCCGACTGCTCGGCTTCACCCGCCGACACGTTCACGGCTGGACACGCTGGGTGAGACGGCAGTCACTGCCGCTGCGCTTCGTCCTCGGTGCCGTCGGCCTGGTCTTCGTCGCGGCGGTGGTCTGGCTCTCCCTCAAGCTCAGCCTCGGCATCGACGTGGTGGCCGAGGCGAGGCAGTACCTCGCGGCGCGCTGACCCCGGATTTTTGGTCTGGTTCCACGATCGGGTAGAGTCAACGGCGCTGAGGGCGATTAGCTCAGTGGGAGAGCGCTTCGTTCACACCGAAGAGGTCGCTGGTTCGATACCAGCATCGCCCACTCTCAGTTTCTGCAGGTCAGAAGCCGGTTGGACACAGTCCAGCCGGCTTTTCGCTGTCCCGTAGCAGAGATCATGAGTCACCCATGAGTCGGTCACGACTAATTGCGGGCCGCCGTTGGAGGGAAAACGAAGCGTCCGCCCAGTTAAGCGTTGCTGTCCGAGCACGTCGCCTGGTCACCTGGTTGAATCCGGCTGTCCTCGCTCAAGGCGTGGTGGCTCCGGATGACCACGCCCGCAAGGTGGAGAGGGTGGCAGCCCGTTCGAGCCGGGCCGAGTCCGGGGAGCCCCGGCGATGTCGGGGCTCCCAAGCCCTGCGCATCGATAGCGCCGCCAGCAAGGCTGACAGCAACCGGCCAGGACGAGGGCAGCGGCCGGCTGCCGAGCGCGGAGAGCCGCCCGAGGCCGCAGTTAAGCGGCCACCCACAGTGGGGGGTACCCCGGTGCCCTGAATACCGCAGGCAACCTCAGGCTGCCACTGCTGCGGTACGGTCGGACATGGCGGCCCCGCTGGTGTAGAGGCCGGCGGTGCCGCCGCCCAGTCCTCTACCTGGGAGCGGCCATGACCGAGCCAACGTCATTCGGTGCCCGCCTACGCGCCCACCGCGAACGAGCGGGCAAAACGCGCGTTGTTCTCGGTGGCCTGGTCGGTCGAAGCGCCGACTGGGTCAAGGCGTTGGAGTCCGGGCGGCTGCTCACGCCGCGCCTGCCCATGCTGCTGCGCCTGGCCGAGGTCCTCGACGTCTCGGACCTGGCCGAGCTGACCGGCGACCAGTCCCTGCCGGTCGCGTCGGTGACCCGGGCCGGGCACCCGGGGGTCGACAACGTCGCCGCCGCCATGCAGCGCACCACGGTGCCTGCCGGGGAGCCGACGCCCGTAGGCGTCCTGCGCGGTCTGGTCAACCAGGCGTGGACGCTGTGGCACCAGTCCAGCACCGAACGGACCGCCGTGGCCGTGGTGTTGCCCGGCCTGCTCGACGACGCCCGCCGCTCGGTCAGACGACTCGAAGGCACCGACCGGCGGGCGGCGCTGGCCGAGCTGGCACGCGTCTACCACCTGGCGCAGTTGTACGTCGCTCACCAGCCTTACCCAGAACTGGTGTGGCTGGCCGCTGACCGCGCCATGGGCGCCGCGCAGGACGCCGACGACCCGAACGCGATCGCGGCGGCGGCGTGGTACTACGCGCACGTCTACCGGTCGGCGAACCAAGTCGACGCGGCCGAGCTGGTGCTCGTCGATGCCGAGCGGTTCGTTGACAGGGAAGCGGGAGCAGAGCCGTACGCGCGCTGGGCCCAGCTTCAACTGGGGCGCGCGCTCGGTCACGCGAAGGCCGGCCGCGCCGGGCAGGCGTGGCGCGCGTGGGATGCCGCTGACGCTGCCGCTGGACGCCTTGGAGCCGGCTACGCCCACCCGTGGCTCATGTTCGGTTCGGCCGCCTGCGCTGCGTACGCGGTGACGTTGGAGACGGACCTGTGCCACGCGGGGGAGGCTGTTCGGCGAGCCGACTCGACGAACTACAGCGCGCTTCCCTCGCGTACCCGCCGCGCTGGTCACCTGATCGACGCGGCTCGCGCGCACCTGCTGCGCCGCGAGGAAGTAGCCGCTGTGCACCTGCTCGGCCGCGCGCTGCGCGAGAGCGTCGACACGGTGCGGCACAACCCGTATTCGCGGAGCGCGGCATTCGAGCTGTCCTCGCGTCCCGGGACTGTCGGAGAGGACGCGCGCGAGCTGGCACTCGCCATCGGCGTCGAGGGGTAGCCGTGCCAGGGGGACGGTCTGTCCCCATCGCGTTGCGTGGTCGTACATAGCGTCCCTGATTACTAAGTCGGGCGCGGATCAACTGTAGCGTCGTCGCGAAGATCGTCGCGCCCCTGACCTGGGGAGGCGACACCGTGCACATCGTCCAGAGGCTGCGGCGGCTGCTCACGCCCGCCGCGCCGCCCGTTCCGCCCGGCACCGGCCAGCGTATTCAGGCCGTCGAGCAGGAAGCGGCCAAGCGGCAACTCCTGGCCAGCGCCCGGACCGTGACGCAGGCGCACCACCGCGCCAGCCGCCCCGACGGGTCGGTCCGGTGAGCGGCCGGCAGATGCCCGAGCCCGGCGCGCGGGTGTCGGTGCGGCCCGGCGAGTGGCAGTCCAGCCCCGGCATCGAGGGCCAGACGCACCACACCATCGTCATCGTCAAGGTCCACGAGTCCCACGACCCGCGGTTCGCGTGGGTGTACGGCCACGGCCCGGACTGCAGCTGGTCCACGGCCGACTGCGCCGTCCCGTGGTGCTTCGAGGTGTTGGTCAGCGTCGACGTCCTGGCCGCCGCCGTTGCAGGGCAGCGACCGTGACCACGTACCCATGCTGGCAGATGGCCTCGGGGACCAGTCGGCGGGCGCGGTCCCTGGCGGCGGCGCTGCTCGCAGGCCGCGCATGACCACGCACGGCCCGGTGCTGCCGATCTGGAGTTGCGGCGGCTGCGCTGCGCCCTGGCCCTGCCGCACACGGCAGCGCGAGCTGCGCGCCGAGTTCGACGACGCTCCGATCTCCCTGGCAATCTACCTCGGTGCCCAGCTGGTGCGGGCCTCCCAGGACCTGAGCTGGGTGCCGGCGGGTGCGCTGCACAGACGCTTCCTCGGCTGGCTGCGGTGAGCAGCCTGCGGCCCGGCGACGGGAAGTTCGACCACAGCGACGGCTCGCACAAGTGGATCCCGTCGGACCCCGGACTACGACCTGTCCTGCCGGCGGCAGGACTGCCGTGCGTGCCTTGACAGGAAGGTGGAGCAGCAGGACAGTCGACATATTCATTTACGTTCAACTATCTGCGGCGAGGTGTGCCATGCGGAAGTCGCTGACTGCTGTGGCCGCCATCGCTGTTGCCGTGGTCGCGATGATGGCCGCGATCTCACACGCCAGTGCGGCGAACGCGGCGGCCGGGTGTCGGGTGAACTACGTCGTCACCAGCCAGTGGACCGGAGGCTTTCACGCCGACATCGCGGTCACCAACTTGGGTGACCCAGTCAACGGGTGGACGCTGCGGTTCGCGTTCCCTGCAGTCGACCAGCGGCTCACGCAAACCTGGAGCGCCACCTGGGCCCAGGCGGGCCAGCAGGTCAGCGCGACCAATCTGAGCTGGAACGCGACCCTGGGCACCAATGGCTCCGCGAACATCGGTTTCGTTGGCGCCTGGTCGGGCAGCAACCGCATACCGGAGTCGTTCACGCTCAACGGCGTCACGTGCACCGGCGGCGTCCTGCCCAGCATGACGCCGACCCGGACGACCCCACCGCCGGTCGCTGACTACCCAGCGATCGTCACCTGGCTCAGCCCGACCGCCGGCGCGGTGTACACCACACCGGGAACCGTCCCGCTGGCGGCGACCGCGACCGTGGGAGGCGGACACGGCATCACCTCGGTGTCGTTCCGGGTGGACGGCGTCACGGTGGCCCAGGGGGTGAGGACGACCGGTGACCGGTACGAGGCGCTGTGGACACCACCGATCGGGGAGCCCGGCACCAGCACCACCTTCGTGCTGTACGTCTCGGCCGGCACCGACCAGTCGCTGTCTGGCGCTGCGCCGCCGTTGCTGGTCACGGTCGTGACGCCGCCGTCCACCGGCACCAACCACCCGCCGGCGGTGGCGATGAGCACCCCCGGCGGGCAGACCTACTTCCTCGAGCCGACGACCGTCACGCTGGTCGCCGACGTCGCCGACACCGATCCCGGGGACCTCGTCAGCCGGGTGGAGCTCTACCTCGGCGCAACCCGGCTGGCCGTGACGCCGACCAACAGCGGACAGCGCTACCAGTTCCAGACGGCCCTGGCGGCCGGCACGTCGTCCACCTTCACCGTGCGGGTCCACGATTCCCACGGCGGCCTCGGCATCTCAAACCCGCTGACCTTCACCATCCGTTAGCGCCTCGGCCCTCCGTCAAGGGCTGACCAAGGTTCAACGGCACCGATCGGCGGCCAGTGGCACCCACCCCTGCCTGCGTCCTGAACTACCGCCGCTGCGATCGGTGTCAGCCGGCGTTGCCGGTCGCGTACACGTCGTCCTCATTGGATGCTCACCCGAACGACTGATCACTGCCGGCTGTGGGGTACGTGAATGTGGCTTCGGAATATCCGTTGCCAACCACGGGCAGCGCGCCTACCTTGAATGAGCAAGGTCAAACCGATCCACCAGAGGAGTTCCCCGTGTCGCAGTACGCCTACACCGAAACCACGCGGCTCATGCCGCGCGGCGGTGTCGTGCTGCTCCCGATCGGGCGGGCTCACGATCTGTGCGCGAGTGAGCAGAACTGGAAGCCGGGGTGGCGGCGCGAATAGCGTCAGCGCAAGCTGCGAAGCCGCCCACCCCGACCGGGACAGGGCGGCTTTTTCGTTACCGGAACAACTTCATAGGGGCGTAGCTCAACTGGTAGAGCACCGGTCTCCAAAACCGAAGGTCGCAGGTTCGAGTCCTGTCGCCCCTGCTTTCGTCCCGGCTTCGGTCGGCGGCGTTGTTGATTCTTAATTCCACAGTGAATGGCATGAGCAAGACCCCGGCCGGCGCCTGCACGGGCCGGCCGGGGGCATTACATCCGGGACGAGGGAGACGGCTGACCCGCTCGCTTTGGGAGCGAGAGACACGGGGTTCGACACCCCGGTCCCGGACCATGGGGTTGTAGCTCAGCCGGTAGAGCATCGGTCTGGCAGACCGAAGGCCGGGGGTTCGAACCCCTCCGACTCCACGCACACGGTGTGCCGCGAATACGTGGGCACACCCGCAAGAACTTGCCCACCTGGCGTGACTGGCAGCGCACGGGCGTGAAGCCCCCGAGGACCCCATTCAAGTCGGGGGGTGGGCACGTTGGTGGGGGACCTCCCGGGGCGAGGCTCCCGGCCCCCGCCGGCTGGATGGGCCGTTGGAGCTGATGGCAAAGCTCACCTGGTTCTCAGCCAGGAGATCGTCGGTTCGAGCCCGACACGGCCTACGCACGATCTCGCGGTACTAGCTCATCTGGTAGAGCGCCTGCCTTCCAAGCAGGTTGGCGGGGTTCGAGTCCCCGGTACCGCTCGACGGGGCAGGGAGTGGGGCGGCGGACGCCGCGAATCCGGAGGCCGGGTTGCGCAGCCTGGCTGACGGCCGACGCGGGGCAGCTCCCCGAGTCAGCGTGGAAGGTCGCCGGCTCAAACCCGGTGTTGGTGGCGGTTCGAGTCCGCCGCAGGGCACGCAACGCCTCGTTGTGACCACGGTGAAACCGTACGGCCGGCTGACCCGGCACAGCGGGCTCAATCGCCTCCGGGGCGACAGGTACGTTCCCGCCCATTGTGGGAGAGGCACCCATGCCGCCGTAGCTCAGATTGGGAGAGCGTCCCCCTGGTACGGGGAAGGCCGCGCGTTCAATTCGCGCCGGTGGCTCCACGCGGTTGTAGCGCAGTCGGTAGCGCGTCTCCTTGCCAAGGAGAAGATCGCCGGTTCGAATCCGGCCAGCCGCTCTCAATCGACAGATCATCTGTCAAATCCGTCCAACCACCCACGACCCGAAGGAGGGACCTGGTGGACGCCGTACTCGTCATCAACGCCGACCTTGGGCCCCTTCACCGGGTCACGGTCGCCCACGCGATCCGGATGCTGTGCCGGCGGGTCGCCGAGATCCACGAAGCCGAACCCGACCGGACCCTCGGCGTGTTCCCCATGCCGAAGGTCGTCCGCCTGGTGCGGTACGTCGTCACCCGGTGGCGGTATACGAAGGGCCCCGCCTGGTCCAAGGGTGGTGTCCTGGCCCGCGACAACCGGCAGTGCGGCTACTGCTCCGGTCCGGCCGCCACGGTCGACCACATCCTGCCCCGCTCGCGGGGTGGGCAGAACACCTGGCGGAACACCGTCAGCGCGTGCGCGCCCTGCAACCAGGCCAAGGGCGACCGGACCCCGGCCGAGGCCGGCATGGTGCTTCGCATCAGCCCGCTCGTGCCCGCGTGGGGGTCGCTGGCGCAGCGCTGACCCGGCCGGCGGGCCATCACCCCGCCGGCCGCGATGGGAGCTGATGTAACCGGCAGCATCGCTGGCTCTGACCCAGCGCGTAGAGGTTCGAATCCTCTGCTCCCAGCTCGATGCCCTCGTAGCCCAGCGGTAGAGGCGACGGTCTGAGGGGCCGTAAAGGGCAGGTTCGAATCCTGTCGAGGGCACCATGCCGGCGTAGCTCAGAGGCCAGAGCAGCGCCCTTGTAAGGCGACGCGCGCCGGTTCGATCCCGGTCGCCGGCTCCACACCTTGCCGCCGTAGCTCACCTGGCAGAGCGACGTCCTCGTAAGACGTAGGCACCCGGTTCAAGTCCGGGCGGTGGCTCTCTCGCCGACGTAGCTCAGGTGGTCAGAGCATCCGGCTCATAACCGGAAGGCCGCGGGCTCGACTCCCGCCGTCGGCACTCTCAGAACAGCGTGAGGGCTTCGTTGATCGGACTCCTCTGCGGCAACTCCTGCTGGGGAGGTCGTCCGCGCCGGTGAGTGCGCTCGGCGTGGCAGTTCGCGCACACCACCTCGCACAAGTCCATCTCAGCCAGCATCCGAGCGATGGAGATGTTGCGACCGGCGAACTCGCCGATATTGAAGCTCTTTTCGCCGCGCACGTGATCGAACTGCATCACATAAGGGGGGTACTGCACATTGCAGTCGGCGCATGGCTTGCTTTTGGCCCGCCTGACGAGAGCCGCTAACTTCTCGCGGTTCTTCTTATTGAACGCAACAGCGCGGGCCTTGTAGGCTGACTTGTTGGCAGCGTAGTGGGCCTGCGCGTATCGCTTTCGGTCCTCGGGATTGGAATGTGCCACACCTGATCCTACCAATTGTGGCCCCGGTTCGACACCGGGCGTCGGCACGCAACACCACCTGCCCGGGTGGGCAAACTGGCAAAGCCGCCGCACTCAGACTGCGGAGATTCTGCGGGTTCGACTCCCGCCCCGGGTACGCATGGGCTCGTAGCTCATCTGGTAGAGCGCCGCTTTCGCACAGCGGAGGTGGCAGGTTCGAGTCCTGTCGGGTCCACCATGCCGACGTAGCTCAGTGGTGAGAGCACCCGACTGTCGATCGGGGGGCCGCGGGTTCGATCCCCGTCGTTGGCGCGCATGAAGGGTTGGCCGAGTCTGGTCGATGGCGCCGCGTTGCTAGCGCGGAGCGGGTCACACCGCCGGGAGTTCGAATCTCTCACCCTTCGCCAAGCCGTCGTAGCTCAGCCTGGTGAGAGCACCGACCTGATAAGTCGGGGGCCCCCGGTTCAAATCCGGGCGTCGGCACGCAGTAAGGCTCGCCCCCGTAGCTCAGCGGATAGAGCGCCTGTTTACGGATCAGGAGGCCGGACGTTCGAATCGTCTCGGGGGCACTTACGGGATATGGCGCAGTTTGATAGCGCGCCTGACTGGGGGTCAGGGGGCCGTCGGTTTGAATCCGGCTATCCCGACTTCAGGTACTGCCCATCGCATCGCTCTAGCCCACCAACACCGATCATGCGGAGTTTCGTCGGGGCCTTTTTGACGCGACGGAAGCTTGCCACCCTCCGCGCCTCCGCCCGCGCCTCGTAGCGCATGTGTAGGAGCGTAAGTTCGGGTAGCCCTTTGATTGGCTCCTCCACCCCGTGCATCCTCAGGTGCTTCAGCTTCAGCGCCAACGTTTGAGAAGGGTGCACTATGGCCGGTCCTCTGGCGAGCCAGCCGATCGCGGACCATCTCATTCCGCCAGAGATCCTGCTCGACCAGAAAGCTTCCTGGTAGAAGGCGTGAAAGGTGATGTCCACGATCGGCACGGCGGAGTCGTTGGCGATGTAGATCACCGTCTCGCCAGCTCGGGCGGAGACGCTGATGCAGCCCTCCCCTTCCACGATGCCGGCGACCCACGGGATGCCTTCGGCGAGCGTCAACTCCCGCCGGGCGGGGAAGGTGTCAACCGGCTGCCCTCCGGCCGACCAGAGGCCGATGGCAGCCGAACGGCGGCGGTGACCGAGTAGCGGTGCAAGTTCCGCGACGAGCCAAGCCGTGTGGTGATGCGCGTTGACGGTCCAGTACCACGAAGGCTTATGCGCGCGGTTCCTCGGCGTGTACGCATTGACCGTGCCGACCCCGGTCATCTGGTGGGCGTCGCTGATTACGTCTCGGTCCGTCATTTGGACCCGTACGCGGGGTGCACCTTCCTTCACCAAGAAGGTCCCTTCGCCTTCCAAGAGCCCGGCTAGCCATGCTCGCTGATCTGCGCGTAGCTCCTGCGGGGCTGGCCGCTCGCGTGTGCAGGTCGCGCACCGCACTGACTTGCGGTCCATCGGTGCGCCACACGCGCACCGCCACCTCAGCTTCAGACGCTGGTAGCGGCACGGCTCGCATTCACGCCGCCGGTCGGCTGACCAGTAAGGCTTGCCGCAGGTAACGCATCTGGGCTGACTTGTCACCCATACATAATATCTTAGGCGTGGGGTCCTCCCCCTCACCGCCATGCGCCGGTAGCTGAGTTGGTTTAGCTACGGACTCTTAATCCGAAGACGGGGGTTCGATTCCCTCCCGGCGCACGTATTTGCCCCAGTAGCTCAGCGGATAGAGCGCTGGCTTCCTAAGCCGGGTCGTCGCAGGTTCGAATCCTGCCCGGGGCACGTACACAAGCCGCTCGCGCCTGATGGCCGGGCTCCGGACTTTTACTCCGGACTGCGGGGGTTCGATTCCCTCGGGCGGCACTGCGGGGTGGAGGAGTTCGGTTGTCCTCGCCGGCCTCATAAGCCGGAGTAACGCGGGTTCGAATCCCGCCCCCGCTCCCGCCGCGGTAGCTCAGCGGGAGAGCAGCGCCTCGACAAGGCGTAGGTCGCTGGTTCGATTCCAGCTCGCGGCACGCAACCCACCTGGCGCGGTGGACGAATGGAAGAGTCGCCCGGCTTTCACCCGGGACACGTTGCGGGTTCGAGTCCCGTCCGCGCTGCCATTCCCCTGTAGCTCAAAGGTAGAGCGGCCGGCTGTTAACCGGCTGATCTTGGTTCGAGTCCAGGCGGGGGAGCCACGCCCGTGTAGCTCAGCGGCAGAGCACCGGTCCCACACACCGGGTCGCCCTGGTTCGAGTCCAGGTACGGGCACTGGCCTCCGGGCCGCAGTTGTGGCTGTAGCTCAACGGTAGAGCGCCGGGTTGTGGTCCCGGTGATGGCGGTTCGATTCCGCTCAGTCACCCCAAGCGCGTCGTGAGCGGCTGGTCGCTCCCCCGTCTGTAAAACGGGCGCCTTACGGCACGCCTGGTTCAAGTCCAGGGGCGCGCACAGAGATCAGGCGGCCAATTGCGCTGCTGCGCCGCCGCTGGACACTGGGGATCCATGACGGCTTGTGGTGAGCCACCGTGGGCGAGTACGACCAGACCCGCGGAGCGAACGGAAGGTGCTCGGTCAGCGTCTCGATCACGTCAAGGTCGGTCATCTGAACGCGAACCACCCCTCCTCCGGACCGCCTTCGAACGAAGGCGCCCTCACCCTCGATGAGCCCGGCGATCCAGGCCAGTCGCGCCAGGTCGGGCACGCTCACGATCGGCTTGCTCTCGTACGTCCCGGATCGACGCAGCTTGGCCTTATGGGACTTGGGTGCACCGCATGCACACGGATCCTTGGCCACATGCCTGTTCTGGGCCTCCGTTCGCCGCAGCCGTGAAACCGGCCCGGCCGTCATCGCGCAGCCGGTCCCCTGCGCCCACACGGGCGCAGTTCGAATCTCTCGACTCCCACGCATGCCCACGTAGCTCAGCGGATAGAGCACCGGCTTCCGGAGCCGGGTTGGCGGAGGTTCGAATCCTTCCGTGGGCATCCTGGTCGTGTGCCCGAGTGGTCAGGGAGCGGTCTGCAAAACCGCGCACCGGGGTTCGATTCCCCGCACGGCCTCGACTGCCATTCACTGCGGATAGAGATCGACGCGCGGCCGACCGATCGGCGGCAAACCACTGAGCGTGCACGTCCTGCCTGCACCCGGCTCGCGACTGCTGAAGACCGCTGCGCCGGACTGCGTCAGAACCAGGTTCCCGGTCGTACAAGTCGCCAGAGGCGCCCACGCCAGCGCGCACGCCGAGGATGCAAGAAGGTCTCTATGTCCTCCAACGCGTTACCGGCGGTCCCCCTGACGTGAGGTCTGGCGCGTACGTGGCGGAGTGCGGGCACTACACGATCTTGGTCGAGTTGACCGTAGACCCTCGCGAGGTGCCCGAGGCAGGTGGCCGCGAGCGCCTGCACCTGGTGGTCGGGGTGATCGAGCAGGGTTAGGTAGAGCTCCTGCGAGGCTCTCCAATCGCCGTCGCCGTACAACGCCGATCCGACCATGGCATCCGTGGCCCCGGCGATGTCGTTGCGGTCGAGAGCCTTCCGCACATCGTCGGGCGTTGCCGATGGAGGGTTGTGAAAGGTGTGGTGCTCGTGGCTCATGGCCAACATCTTTGATTACCGCATTTACCAGGAACACCCGCAGGTCGACATGGCGGCCTTATCGACGACCGGGAACAGGCAGGCTGACATCTCCAGCGGGCCCGAACGAGTAGGTGTCGGGAGCGGTTCGTCGAGTGGGTGTTCAGATGGTGGGAGGTGCCAGCGTTGGGATGACGGGGTTTCCGTGGATGTTGCCGTCGGCGCAGGGCCATGGGCCGGCGGCGAGCGGTGCCAGGCCGGTGTCGCCGAAGATGAGCAGCTCGTTGCCGAGTGCGAAAGCGACGGTTGCGTCCTGGAGGAGGAGGGTTCTGCTCATGACGGTTCGGTCGTCATCGGTGCGCCGGAACAGTTCGTGCTGGTCCAGGTTCGCGTCGACGGCCAGGAGCTTGCCGTCGCGCCAGAACACTGCGGCGCCGTTGGCGTCGAGCGCGGGATAGCTGGTGTAGTAGCCGGACAGAGGCGGGCCGTCGTCCATTGATCCGTCGGGGTTGAGAACCCGGAACTGCGACCGGGACGGCAGCCTGTTCTCCGATTCCGGGCCACGGATCGTGCCGTGCTGGTCGATGAGCATCTGGCCGTGGCTGGGCCACGTGTGGATTGGCTGGCCGTCAGGGCCGTAGAGGGTGCTGGAGAACGCCCCGTAGCCCTGGGCGCCGACGAGGAAACGGCCGTGGCCGGCGATGGCCTTGTGATGGTAGGGGCCGGGCTCTGTGGTGGAGATGATGTTTCCGGTCTCGGTGTCGAGGATGGTGCACCTCCCGATGCCGCTGCCTCCGTCACTGATCCCAGCGAGAATGCGATCGCCGGCCACGAGCAGCGGTTGCCAGTGATCCGCCTCCAGGGTTGATGGTCTCCACTCTTTCTTGGGCTGGACGTGCCATCCGGTCGCTACGCCGGCTTCGACGACGCCGGAGAAGGAGACCGTCTCGAGGGGCAGGGGCGTGGACCACATGGTGCTGCCGGTGTCGCTGAGGCGAGCCAGGCGCGCAGTGCGGCCTTGGGGAAGCCGCTGGCGTGGCGCGGTCGGTAGCCACAGGACGCAGAAGCCGTCCGGCATCCGAACGGCAGCTCCCAGGTGCTCGCCCGGCTCCTGCTGCGGGGTGACTTCATGCAGCACCGAGCCCTCGGCGCCGACGCTGGTGAGTGTGAACACGGGTGGGCTGGCACCGTCGTGGTGGGTTACCCACACGGTCCCACCCGCGTCGACGCGGGGTGGGAACGGATGGCCTGCGAATGTGCGTTGCCAGAGCGTGGCTCCGCTCAAATCGACCGCGGTGAGGACGGTGGTGTACAGGTTGCGGGTGCTCGGGCTGCGGCCCGCATAACTGGTCAGATAGATCGGCCCGTCTCGGTCCGCGGCCGCCAGGCCCCAGACCTGACGGGCAACCCGACGATCTCGGGTTCCATCGGCATGCCACCTCCCCAGCCATGCGCTCTCGGATCATGCCTACACCAGTTCGGCGCCGTGTCGTCAGTCGCACCGCTGGTCGTGTCAGCAGCCGCAGCTCATTGTCCGGGAGTTGGTGGTGCCAGACCGGTCGACGTCGAGGGGGGCGAAGCGGCTCTCGGCGGCCGGTTGAACGATGTCCAGGGCCTGAAGTGTTGCCGTTGCTGGTCTTAGCGCTGGCGGCCCGCGCCCGGAGGCTGGTCTGGATCGGGGTCCGATGGTCGGGGCATCTCCGGGCCGCTGGCGCTCATGCGCAGCAGCGTCTCGATGCGGGTGACCCGGAAATGGCGTCCCAGCGCGGTGACGTCGTCGACGGGATTGGTATCGAGGTCGTCGGCGGTCTGCTGGTAGGCGGCTGTCTGGTCGTCGGTCAGCCTCAGCAGACGCGGTTCGATGTGACGCAGGCCGAAGGTGATCTCGTCGCGGGCCAGCTGCGGTGTGGCGACCGCGCGACTGTAGGGCCGCCACGACCCTGCTACAGATTCGGCTGCGGCGTAGCGGGTCGGCAGGATGACGCCGACTGGGTGAGAGGCGATGGCGGCGACGCTCTCGGCATATACGGTGGCGGGCACCTGGGCCCGGGGGTAGTGCGCGGTCGTCAGCTCTGCCCGCAGCATCGCCTCACTCGGCCCGGTCGCCGCGTCTGGGTCGATGACGATCTCTGGGGTGAGGAAGCTGTCGTGGTCCTCGGCGTTGCGGGGGTCGCGGTCGGTGGGTCGGGGCGGTTCGGGCCCGTCCGGGCCGAACCGCGCGAACGTGTCCACCCGCACGACGCGGTGCACGCGGCCGTTGATCACCACCTCGTCTACCTTCTCCCGGTCCAGGACGTCGAGCGCGGTGGTCAACTCCGCAGCCCGCGGGGGGTCAGTGGTTTCGTCGAGCTGCTCCATGAGGTGGTGCGCAAGCTCGTCCCGGGCGGCCTGTGGCGTATCCGACACGACGGCGTACACCTGCCACCGCCCGTCATCTACCTGCACTGCGTGGCCGAACAGGGGGGCGCCGATGCGTGTCATTGGGTAGGCCGCCGCTCGCCGTGCCGCGTCCTCCTCGGTGACCGCGCCGACTGGGTCGGTGGGCTGCTGTACCCGCAGGATTACCGGCGGCTGCACTTCGTCGGCACTCATGCCACGGATTGTGCGACGGCTCGATGGCCCGTGTCACGAGGGCGCGCCATCACCGCAGCGGCGTCATCGGTGCCGCGCGCCGCGTCCGGGTTCTCGAAGTATGTGCCTGGGGTGTCACCGAGATAGGCGACGCCGTTGCCGGGAGCGGGTGGACGATCTGCTGAGCCCAGGGCGTTGATCGGTCACGGTTGAGCTTCGGTCCAGGTGGTGAGGTCAGGAGTGTTGAAAGCCGCAGAGCATAGCTTGCAGGCCTGGTTCGAAATGGTCGTCCGGTGTGGTCTCGTCGGCTGCCTGAGCCAACAGGTTGTATTGCGAGCTGCCCTTGTCAGGTTTCCTGCTTCGTGACTGTGCGCCCGCTTGAAGGATGGCCACGCTGAGCGCGTGCCCGATGGTGAATTCCCGCAGGCATCGGAGGATCCGCAAGGCGGTGGCGGGCGGCAGGCCGGCGTTCTGCAGCTTTTCCACCGCGCGGACACCCATATCGATGGACGCAGACGACCGCACGGGTCGGGTGGCGAACACCGGAACGGCGTTCGGGTGCTGTAGTAGCACGTCGCGCAGGCGGCGGCAGTACTGCGCGGCCAGTTCCGGCCACGGCGCCTGCCATGGCAGTGAGTCGGTGTCCATCTCGACGAACAGCACCTCGGCGATGCCGTCGAACAACGCCTCCTGATCCGCGAAGTGGCGGTAAGCGGCCATCGGGTCAACGCCAAGGACCGCACCGAGGCGACGCATGGAGAACTTGCGCAGCCCTTCGGCGTC
Source organism: Micromonospora sp. NPDC049801 (assembly GCF_040656575.1). Taxonomy (NCBI): domain Bacteria; kingdom Bacillati; phylum Actinomycetota; class Actinomycetes; order Micromonosporales; family Micromonosporaceae; genus Micromonospora; species Micromonospora sp. NPDC049801. Next base: position 413,503 of record NZ_JBFAMS010000004.1, read on the forward strand.
GATCAGCGCGAGCGCGGCTGTGGCCAGGTACTCGCGGTTGAGTGTCGGACGCGTCGGGGGCGGCGGCACGGCGGGTGTGCTCACCTGGGGAATCCTTCGAGGATCCTCTCGAGGGTTTCGCTGAACCTGTCTGGCTGTTCGAGGTAGACGGTGTGTCCACCCGGAAACTCCTCGCACGGCACGCCGAGCCGCTCGGCGAGCATGTGCGCCGGCCGGTAGTACGGCTTGCCGACGCTGTCCCGGCCGGTGGCCAGCCGCCAGGGCACGGCGACCTCGCGCAGCGCGGGCAGGTCCGGGTGGTAGTCGAGGCCGATGAGCGGCAGTTCCCGCCGCAGCAGCAGGTCGGCATTGCCCAACTGGCGCGTCATCGAGCTGGGCTCGCGGCCGGTGACCCGGCGCACGGCCGCGCCGACCGGTAGAGCGGCCCGGGAGGCGGCTGCGACCAGGGCCTGTCCCACAGTCGAGCGGAACAGCCAGGGCGGGTCGTCCATGGTCATGGCACCGAAGGCCGCGTACGCCCGCAAAGGGCTCTTCTCTCGGGCGATCCGGGCGATCTCGGCGAGCGCCCGCCGCTCCGCGCTGTCGTCCGGGAGGAGCGAGACTAGCGGTGGTTCGTGCGCCACCACACCGGATAGCCGGTCGGTGTGGTTGGCCAGCACCTCGAGTGCGATGATCGCGCCGCCGCTGCCGCCGAAGACGTACGCCTTCTTCACCCCGTAATGGTCCAGGACCGCGACGGCGTCGCTCGCCTGCGCAGCGACTCCGATCGGTGCCTGCGGGTCGGTGAACCGGCTGCGCGAATTGCCCCGCCGGTCGTAGGTGAACACCGTGTACCGGCGCGCGAGAAGCGGGACGACCTCCTCGTACATTCCTGCATCGCCCCCGCCGCCCGAAATGAGCAGCAGCGGAGCGCCGGAGCCTGCCCGCTCTGTGTAGAGCCGAGCCCCGGGAACTGTCACATATTCCGAAGTCATGCTCGCCGCCCCTGTCAGTTCGCGACCACCGTACGCCTCGTCTACGTCGTAGATTCTATCTACGGTGTAGACGAAATCTCAAGACGAGGCGGGATGGCCTGCTCGCTGTCCCGCTTCCCCCCGACGAGACGCATGCTCATCTGCCGCGAAAACCGAAACAACCGAAGGTCAAGGTGTTGCCCTCCGGACCGCGGCGATGCTGTCGTCCCGACCAGCACGGCTCGTAACCGAGCCCACATCCGTGGCTTGTGGGAGCTCGAAGAGATCAGACACAAGCAGCCTGCGGCGGGCTGAGCCGCTCACTCCGCGACAACCATGTCTCCCGGCACGACACCGCGGCGATCGACGGTCATCGACCGTTGGGTGAGGTGTTGTACGGGCGCTCGGCGAAGCCATTGGGGGTGTGCGCTCACCGCTTGCACGATCGTCGGTGGCTGTTGAGGTGCTGGCGGCCCATCGCCCGGAGCCGCTGCGACCAGTGCCTCTGACCATCCGCCTCAGGCATCAAGGATCTGCCATTCCTGGCTGATCTCGCCGCTGACGGGTTGCTGGACCGCCCTGGCGCCGTCTGCGGTGGAGCCGCCCTCGATCCCGACACACCAGCCGTTGCTCACGTTGGCGAGCCGGTAGTATCCGCTGGTCGCTGCCGGGACGAGGTTCCACCACTGGTTACGTCCGCCGTTGTCGGCCCACTGAACGAGTGCCGCGCCCTGGCCGGAGCCGCCTGGGCTGTCGAGGACTTTCCCGCTCTTGACACCGGACAGACGGAATGAGCCATCGCTGTTGGGTAGCAGTCGCCACTGCTGGTTGGCCGCGCCAGTCCACGGCCACTGGATGACAGTTGCCCCGTCCGTGGTGGAGCCGCCGTTGACGTCCAGCACCTTTGCGCTGCGCCGGTTGAGCAGTCGAACGACGCCGCCGCCGGCGGCGGCTGGTAGACCTACGACGACCTGTATCTGTTGTCCGGCCGTCATCGAGATCACCCGGGCATGCGGGCCGAGCGGCGAGGGGGTGACCGTCGCGGAAGTGGTGATGGACGCCATCCCGCGCCGGCTGATGAGGGTAATCGCCTGGGTGATCGTCGAGGTGAGTGCCACGGTTACTGAGCGACCAGGCAGATCCCAGGAGAGGCTGTGAATGCGGACCTGGTTGCGTCCGCGGACCCCGGTGATGGTGCCCTTGGCGAGCTGGCCGGGCACGGCGGGCAGCAGCTCGATGACACCGGTCCTGGTGTACACGAGCGCTTCGCTGAGCACGGCCGGCAGCGTGTTTGCCGCATCGGCGTTGTAGGTCTCCAGGTTCGGGTTGTGTGCTGTCATCAGCGACCGGAAGATCATGTTGTTGCCGATGATCTTCCGGAGGTTGTTGTAGACGCCGGCGGCGTCCTTCAGCCGAGCGGAGGCAAGGGCTCGATGCAGGCTGCCGTGCGCTGAGGTGTTCTCGTCACCGCGCAGCGCCAGGGCCCTGAGCGCGGCGGTGACCAGACCGGGCGCCTCCTCGGGATTGATCTCGTGCAGGGGCCACGCGCCGTACAGGTGATGGACGTGCCGATGGTTGTAGCGGTCCGTGAGTCCCGGCCAGGACCATTCGGCGAGGGCGCCGCTGCCGTTGACCGTGTAGGGCGGGATCCTCGCCAGCAGGGCCGTCCAGCGTGCGACACCTTGACCGGCGCCCTGCTCGACACCGAGCGCGTTGGCGGCCTCGACAGCCGCCCGCAGGGCGTGTCTGCCGGCCTGGATGTCGCCGGTGGCGTTGATCGCCAGCAGGACGTTCGTGCTGGCCGGCGAATTCTCCATCGAGAACGACGGCACGAAGACCACACGGCCGGCCGAATCGGTGCGGGTCAGGAAGTCCTCGTAGAACAGTGCTAGCTCCATCAGTGCCGGTCCCAGCTTCTCAGCCAGAAACGTCCGGTCCCCGGTGACCTGGTAATACTCCAGCAGCGGGTAGAGCAGCCAGTCCGCGCCACCGGTCCAGCACTGGCCGGGGAAGCCGGCGTCGAAGTGCAGCATGTGTCCGTACTCGCCATCGGTTCGCGATGGGGCCAGGAAGCCGCGGGCGCCGTACAGGTTGCGAGCGTTGGTACGCCAGTGCGCGAGCTGGCCGAGGATCAGGTTGAAGTAGCCCTGCATGGCATCGGTGAGGTCGAGAATGTTGCCGCCGGCGACCTGCAGGTTGATGTTGGCATCGGTGGTGAAATCGTCGGCCCAGGCGCCGTTCCAGGTGCCGGCCCAGATTCCGGTCAACCGCGGCGGCAGGACGCCGCTGGAGCTGATGAACAGGTAACGGCCGCTGTCGTAGAGGCGCTCCAGCAGGGCCACATCGATGGTGTTGCGATTGGCGTTCTGCCGGGCGATCAGCTCGGTGGTCGACAGCTGCCGGTCGGCGGCGGAGACGTTCAAGTCCAGGCGGGAGCGGTCGTACATCGCCGCGTGCAGGGTGACGTGCCGGGTCCGTAGCTCGGCATAGTCGGCGCGCACCGCGGCCAGCGCCGCGTGCAACGGTTTGCTGTCCCAGGCCGTGGGGGACTCGTAACGGTCGAGTTTGGTCAGCAGGAGGAGCCTGGTTGCCGCGGTCACGACGATGGTCGACCCGTTCGCGGCTACCGTGCCACCGCTGGCGACGACCCGGGTGACGCCCTCGAAGCCGAACGCGCCCTGTCCGGACGGGTAGGCGCCTCGCAGGTTCAGGTAGCCGGAGCCGTCAATGACGCTGGCCAGGGTGGTGAAACGGACCGAGCCGGGGACGCCCGCGAGGGATGTGTTGGCGCTCAGCGTCGCGTCGATGGATCGTCCGGATGCCGGGGTCAGTTCGTGTACGACGACGTGGTCGGCTCGGGAGGCGAAGGCGCGGCGAGTCCAGGTGCCGTAGCTGTCGATCCAGGTGGAGTTGACCTCCCCGGTCCGGAAGTCGGTGGTGCGGGCGTATCCGTTGACCGTTGTCATGCCTGGCGTGCTGATCTGCAACTCGAAGCCGGGGTGGTAGGTCTGGGTCCAGCGCAGGTTCCAGCCAGCCGCGAAGTCCGTGTTGGCTCCGCCGTAGTTCCCGGCCAGCGCCTTGTCGCGCACGCCGGCCAGCCGCCCTGAGATTACTGGCGGGGTCACACCCCGGCTGCTGTTGGGCAGTACGAAGCGGTGGTGATTGAAGATCACCTTCTCGAGGGTCGGCGTTCCGTACAGGACGGCGCCGTACTCGCCGTTGCCGGTGAGAAACCCGTCCGTCCAGGTTGTCGCCGCCGTCGCGTCGTAGATCCCCCGCTCGGGCAGCGTGACCTGAGGCGCAGCGGCGGCGGCCCGTCCGGCACCCACGGCCGGGATTACGGCCGCCGAGCCGGCGCTCAGCGCGGCGGTGGCGAGCAGGCGCCTACGGCTCACGGGCAGGTCCGTCATCAGAAGTTCCTCTCGACACCGAGGCTCAAGCGTTGTGTGCGACATGGCCCCGGCGCTGCTGCAGCCCGGTCGGGTCTGCCTACAGGCCGCGGGTCCGCGTGTTCGAATCGATTCGACAACAGTAGGGTCAGCATTGGTTCACGTCAATGAAACATCTTCGTCATGCCAGGTCGCACGGCAACGTGATCCTCCTGGTCAACCTCGCGCGGGTGGGGCTGCGACGGGTGCGCCGCTACGTGGCTTCTGCAGGGCGGTGCTCGTCTACTCACCGGATGGCGTGCTGCTCTTGGATCCGCTCTGACACGCCTGGCCAGCGGGGTCCGTGCGGGTACGGATCTGCCGTGTCCTGCGCGTCACGGAGCGCAGCCAGATAACGCCCGGGTGAGGCATCCGGACGTGCCGATGTGAGTGCGTGGCAACTAATCTTGCCGGTCCATGGCCCTGTTGGTGACGCTCTTTCGTGCTGACGGCTCCGCGGGTGTCGTTTCCGTCCAAGACGATGGGCGGTGGCGTTTCTTACCCTGGGCGGACCAGCTTGTGTTTGATCTACCAGGGGGTGTCGCCATGCGCGATCTTGTCTACACCGGCTTCATGTCGCTCGACGGCGTGCTGGATTCCCCGGGTGGCGGCCCGGGTGAGGAGCACCGCAGCGGCGGCTGGGTGATCAAGGACATTGAGGTCCTGCCCGAGGTCTTCTCGCTCAAAGATGAGGAGTTGCAGGACACGACCGCCCTGTTGTTCGGCCGGCACAGCTACGAGCTGTTCGCGCCGGTCTGGCGCGACTCGCCGGACCATGCCGCCTACAAGGAACTGCCGAAGTACGTTCTGTCGACCACCCTGGCCGACGACGCGCTCCTCGACGGCTGGGGCCCGACGACGATCCTGCGCTCAACTCATGACGTCGCGGAACTCAAGAAGAGCGGCGGCGGCGCGATCTTCATACACGGGAGCGCTGCGCTTGCTCGCCGCCTCGCGGACGCGGGACTGATCGACAGGTACAACTTACTGCTCTTCCCGGTGCTACTCGGTGCCGGAAAGAGTCTGTTCAGCCGGGCAGACAACGACAAGCAGATGCTTCGTCTACGCGAGTCTGAGGCCTATCCGAACGGTGTGGTCAAGCTGATCTACGACGTCGTTCGCTGATTGAGGTCCAGCGAGATCGCGCCACGGACGCCTTCCCGCAGCTGCCGTGCCGTGTGCCCGATGTATTGGCGCAGGGCACGGGCCAGGTGCGGCTCGTCGAAGTATTCGAGTCTGGCGACGACATCGGCGACCGGCATACCGGCGGTCAGCAGGATCGATGCCTTCCTGGCACGCTCGATCTGCCGCACAGTGCCCTGGGTCAGCCCGGTTGCCGCGCGGAACCGGCGTTCGACGGTGCGTTCCGAGACCTTGGGAACGTGCCCCCGCCGGACCTCGGTGACGACCGGATCACGGACTACGGCTCCCGCGCGGACCAGACGCGTGACGAGCGCCTCGGCATCGTCGGGGCATGGGATCTCCCACCGGGCGCCGTCCAGCCGGAAGGTCCGGTGTGTGGTGTCGGGCAGCTCGATGCCGCCGTCGAGCAGCGCCCGGGTAGGCATGGTCCGCAGCGACGTGCCCAAGGCGAAGTCGATGCCGAGAAACGTCGCGCCGTCGGGCACGGGCGCGATGCTGGACCTGCTCTCCGGACCCGTGACGCTCGCGTAGGACCTGCCCTCGCGCTGCCAGAACACCAGACCCCAGCGCACCGCCGCGACGGAGGTCATCTCGAAGACCTGCTCGCTCGTCGAGGTCCAAACGGACTCGACCCACGGCGAGTCGGACGGACGCGTCTCGAGTAGCAGAGTCACACGAGCAGGGTAGTCGCCCGCACGCGACAATCCAGAGACCTCGGAAAGCTGCGCGTGATCCCGAAGGCCCGCTACCACGGCCGACGCGAACACTTCGACGCCACCAGGGCTCTTCGCCGACGTCGCGCCAAAGGTCCTGATCTAGCGCGGACCCTCGGCAACGCGACGATCGACTTCGTTGATCCGCGATTCACCCGCGGCGGGTCAGCCAGAAGCTTCAGTTCCGGCCGCCGCGAAGACGCGCACGTCCCACGCGCCGAGGTGCACCGCCGTGCCCGGCGCGACCGCGGCACCGCTCAGGGCGTCGGTCAGCGGCACCGGCGCCTCGACCGCGACGGGTTCCCAGCTCCAGTTGTGCACGACGTGGACCCGGCGCCCGTCCGGGGAGGTGGCGGTGGTGGCCGTGACGGAGGCCGGGAGGCGGCGCCATCCGCCGGTCGGCACCGGCGCGAGCCATGCGGCGAGGGCCTGGGCGAGGTCGCGTCCGGGTACCGTGCCGACGCAGGTGACCCGGCCCGCGCCGTGGCGGCGGGTAGTGACCGCCGGCCAGCGGCCGAAGTGCGGATGGTGGTACTCGACGAGCACATCGGCGTCCACGACGGTGAGGCCGTCGGCCCAGCGCGTCGCCGCCGCCCGCTCCGGCAGGTCGAGCGGCCCGCCCGAGGCGGCACGGACCGGGACATCGCGCACCAGGTTGCTGAACTCCTCGTAGCGGACTCCGGTGGCCTCGACGAGCCGTCCGGGCGCCGGCTCGTGTCGCGCGCGGGCCTCGTGGTCGGCGTAGCCGGTCCGCGGGCCGAGTACGAGGTGGCCGCCGGCGGCCGCGTAGGCGGCGAGCCAGTCGAGCGTCGCGTCGTCGGCGACATACAGCGCCGCGACGACCAGGACCGGATGCCGTCGCGCGGCCGACTCCGGCGTTGGGCCGGTCCGCTCACCGCTCGGGTCGTGCAACTGCCCGGCGTGGACGATGCGCACCTGCCGGCCGGCGTCGAATGCGCCGCGATAGAAGGGGTCGAAGATGCCGTGGTACGCCGCGGCGTCCGGTCCACCGTCCGCGGCAGACAGCGGCGGGTACTTCTGCATGAGCCAGTTGCTCGGCATCGAGTAGACCATCGGGATGTCGGCGTCGGGTTCGAGGGCGGCGACGAGGGGGCCGGCGGCGTCCAGTTCCGCGCCGAGGCGGGACAGCTCCGCGTACGTGCGGCCCGGCCGGCCGCTGTGCGGAAGGATCCCGCCCCAGTAGGTCTCCGCGCCGAAGTGCAGCGTGTGCCAGTGCCAGTACTCGATCATCTGCGCCCCGCGCGCGACGAGCGCCCAGGCCGCCTGCCGCCACTGGCCGTCGTACGCCGGCCGGTTGTCCCACGGCATGCCGATGGACATGGCGTTGGTCTCGGTGACCAGGAACGGCGCCTGGCGCGACGAGAACATGCGGTCTGCGCTCTGGTACAGCGCCCATACCCCGGTGGTCTTCCCGTGCTGTTCGACGTCGTCGTGGTCGCGGTCCGGCAGCGCCAGGGCATCCTGCATGACGTAGTACGGGTTGCCGGCGGCGACGTCGAGGCCTTCGGTCAGCTCGTCGTCGTGCACCGCGGGTCGGCCGTAGGCGATGCACGTGGTGACGAACTGGTCGCCGCGCGCGTACTCCCGGACGATGCCGGCCTGCCAGCCGATGAACTCGGTCGTCTGGCGGGCCTGGAACGCCCGCCAGGCGACGTCGTACTGGGGCTGGGCGTTGCCGTCCGGGGTCCACAGGTCCGCCCAGGTGGAGAGGCGGTGCGACCAGTAGACCAGGCCCCATTCGCGGTTGAGGGTCTCGACGTCGCCGTAGGTGGTGCGCAGGTGGTCCACGAATCTCTGGAAGACGCCGTGGTTGTGCAGCAGTTCGTTGCCGGGTTCGTTGTCCACCTGGAACCCGATGACTGCGGGGTGGCCGGCGTACCGGCCGACGATCTGCCGGATGACCCGCTCGGCGTGGAATCGGAAGCCCGGGTGGGTGAAGTCGACCTCCTGCCGCGCGCCCCATCCGATGCGCTGCCCGGTGGCCCGCTCGCCGGCGATCTCCGGGTACTGCCGGGCGAGCCACGGCGGCACGGCGTAGGTGGGCGTGCCGAGGATGACGGAGATGCCGCGTTCGTGTGCGCCGTCGAGCACCGGCTGGAGCCACTCGAGGTTGAACCGCCCGTTCTCCGGTTCCCAGGTCGACCAGACCGACTCGCCGACCCGGATGACGGTGAAGCGGGCGTCGACCATCAGGTCGAGGTCGGTCTTGAGTCGTTCATAGGGCTGGTACTCGACGTAGTACGCGGCGCCGAAGAGGACGCGGGCGGGGAGCACTGCCATGGGGGGAACCTCCGAGGTGGAGCGGTCGGTCATTGCTTGACGCTGCCGGTGGCCAGCTCGCTCTGCCAGTACCGCCGCAGGAGCAGGACGGCCACGACGAACGGGACGATCGAGAGCATGGACCCGGTCACCACGAGTACGACCGTGTCGCTGTTCGTGGGTCCGCCCCCTGCGATCCGGGAGGCGCAGGAGGCGAGGCCCCACGTCGCGAGCACCCGTGCCGGCCTGCAACGCCGTGCGCAGCTTGGTGTACTCCGGGGCGCCCTGACCGGCGTTGGCCACCTTGACAGCCGGGTACTTCTGCTCGAACAGCGCCACCTCTTGCGTGATGTCCGGAACCCAGGCCCAGAACGTCAGCTCGGTCGCGGTCGACATCGCCTTGTCGATGTCGGCCTGGCTCACCGCCGCGGTGGCGGAGGTACCGCCGCCGCCGCACGCGGCCAGCGCCGCACTCGACGACACCGCTGCGGCCGAGGCAAGCAAGGTTCGGCGGCTTACCGGGGACTGTTGGGGACGATGTGGCCATGGTCAACTCCCGTCGCAAGGGTAGCGGGACCGGCGCGTCGGGCAACGGCGTGTTGGGGACAGGGGGTATCGAGAGGTGTGCGTCCGCGCGGGTGCTACCGCCGCTGGTCGGCGACGGCCGTGCGGGCCTCGGGTGACGTGCCGCCGTAGGTGGACAAATCGACGCTGATCACGGGCGCGGCGGATGCGACTTCGCTGCCGGCGGGCTGACCGTGCGGGCCACCGTGGGCTGGGGGATCGCTCGGCGGCCACGTCCCGGGATCGGCCGGGGCGGCGGTGGTGCCGTCGAGGCGCGGACGACGAGCTCGACCGGTTGGTCGGCCGCCGGTGCAAGCTCGACGTCCGGCTTCTCGATGACCTGAACCAGCAGCGCGAGGCCCTGCCGCGTGACCTCGTCGAACGGCTGCCGCAGGGTGGTGAGCGGGGGAGTGACGTAGGCGGCGACCGGGATGTCGTCGAACCCGACGACGCTGATGTCCTCGGGCACGCGGCGCCCGGCCTCGAGCTGCGCGCGGATGAGACCGATTGCCATGTCGTCGTTCGCGGCGAACACCGCGGTCACGGTGCTGTCGCCGGCCAGTTGCCGGCCCGCCGCGTAGCCGGACGCGGCCGACCAGTCGCCCTCGACGACCGGCGGCTCGTCCGCGCCGTGGGCTCGCAGCGCCTCGCGCCAGCCGGCGAGACGGTCCCGTGCCGAATACCACCGCTGCGGGCCGGCCAGGTGATGGACGGTCGCGTGCCCCAGCTCCAGCAGGTGCTCGGTCGCGGCCCGCGCGAGCCGGCCCGCGCCGACCCTGGCGGTCACGACCTGCCGCGCGGTGAAGGTGGGCGGCGCGCCGAGGACCAGGACCGGCACGTCGACGCTGATGGGGCCGACGCCCTCGTCGATCGGCTCGGAGATGATGACGCCGTCCACGCCCTGGTCCAGCAGCGACGCCAGGGCGCTCGCGATGCCGCCCGGGTCGCCCTCCATCGTGGTGGCCACCCGCAGCGTGTAGCCCACCTCCCGGACCGCCCGCTCGATGCCCATGAGCCACGACGCCGGCCCGTACAAGGCGCTGCCGAGCGTCACCACGCCGATCGACCGGGTCCGCCCGGAGGCCAGCGCCCGGGCCGCCTGGTTGCGCCGGTAGCCGAGCTCCTCGGCGGCGTCCAGGACCCGCCGGCGCACGTCGGCCGAGACATACGGCTCGTCGTTGAGGACCCTGGACACCGTCTTCTGGGAGACGCCGGCCAGCCGCGCGACGTCCACGCTGCGCGGCGTCGGAGGGCTTCCACCCGGCCCCGCCAATCGCGTCACGGCATCTCCCATCGCCGGCCATAGTCCTGTATGTTTGCGTAGTCATGTCTACGCAGTCAGACACTCACCGTTAAGTTCCCGTAACCCGCCCGTGACGCTGGCGAAGCACGTTCCTTGCCAGCAGCCTAACTTCAGTTTCGAACCGAACAAGTCAGGCCGCGTCGCCCGCCGACTTCGCCGAGGACCACAGTGCTGTCCATATGTCACGCGGTCGGGTGCCGCAGAGGCGAATCGGTTCGCTATTCGATCGACGCTGCGGCGGTGGGTCGGCGACACGGAGTGCCTGAGCGCGATGCCCTGGCACTCCAAAGGGGTCGTACTCATCGGCAGCCACTCGAGGCTTGTGAGGCATCAGGAGCAGGAAGTAACCGTCTTGAAACCTTGACTTCACGCTCCAGACACCCATTAATACATATCTATGTATCTGGGCCGTAACCACCCTTCCCGGGTGGTCGGCGACGCCGGCAGATTTGTCGAATCGATTCGAGTATCGGCCTTGCGGCTGTGCCCTGAACCGGTGTTGCGGAGCTGTCGGGTGAGTCACAGGAGGGTTACCGTGCATCGTACGAACGTCCACTGGGGTGGCCGATTGTCGGCGTTGGCCAGAGGGCTGGCCGCGGCCGTGGCGCTCGCCCTGCCCCTGACGCTGGGTGGTCTGACCCTGGCGACTCCCGGGTCGGCCCTGGCCGTGCCGGTCGCGACGCAGAGTGTCGCGGCCGCCGGAGTTGACGGTGTGGCGGCCGGTAGCGCTGCGATCACCTCGGTCGATCTGAGCGGGACGTGGAACTTCACGCCCTCGGGTCGGGGGGCGACCACGATCGCGGTGCCCGGTGGCGGCTGGTACAAGCAGGGCTTCACCACCGTGAACGAGGCGGTGTACTCGCGCAGCATCACCGTGCCGGACTCGGGGCAGCCGCAGTCGACCTGGATCGAGTTCGGCGCCGTCAACCACCAGGCGACACTGTCGGTCGACGGCCGGGTGGTGGCGACCCAGACGACGGCGTTCACCCCGTCGAACTTCGACATCAGCGCATACGCGGCGCCCGGCACCACCCACACGATCAACGTGAACGTGAAGGGCCGCGGCGCGTTGAAGGCATCCAACGGCCGGTACCTGGTGCCCGACGCCGCCACGTGGTCCGAGGCGATACCGCAGGGGATCTTCGGGTCCGCGTTCCTGCGGGTGTACCCGGCGGTGTACGTCAGCGACACATTCGTGCGTACGTCGGTGGCGAACAAGACGCTGACCTACGACGTGTCGGTGCGTAACACGTCGGACAGTTCCCGGTCGGTGACGTTGACCGGGTCGCTGTCGTCCAGCAACGGAACGGCTTTCAGCTACCCGGCACTGCCCAGCCGTACGGTCACCGTGGCGGCCCGCTCAACCGTGACCGTGACTGTGGGGCCGGTCGCGTGGAACCTCGACAGCACCTCGTACTGGTGGCCCAATGTGCCGTACCGGTCGGGGTACCGGGCGCAGCTGCACGGGCTGACGGTGCATGCGGTCACCGACGACGGCCGGACGAGCGACGCCACGTCCCGGTTCGGGTTCCGGGAGGCCACCCAGAACGGTGACTACTACTACCTCAACGGCGTGCGCGTGAACTTCCGTGGCGACAACCTCCAGGGTGGCGACTACGACCGGATCAACAACGGCGGCAAGGGCGACGCGTACCACACCCTGCCCGGTTTCCTGCCCCCGTCGTCCGGCAACGGCGGCTGGCCGCAGGCGGTGGACAACTACCAGCGGCTGAACTACAACGTGGTGCGCATCCACCAGGAGCCCGGAAGCCCGTACATGCTGGATGTCGCCGACGAGATGGGCCTGATGATCATCGACGAGGTCGCGATTCGCGGCTCTCAGTCCTCGCAGGAGTGGCAGAACTCCGTCGGGCGCGACAACATGATCAACCACGCCCGTGCGCTGGTCCTGCGCGACCGCAACCACCCCGCGATCATCCGCTGGAGTCAGAACAACGAGCCGAACCAGAGCGGCCAGGATTCCGAGCAGTTCGAGAAGGACCTGTACGCGGCGATGAACGGCGCCGACGGCACCCGGCCGATCATTGTCGAGGTGGGCGTCGGCAACAATGTCAGCCTGTATCCCGGGATGACGTACGCCAACTTCGCGGTGATCCCGCACTACGTCGACGGCTTCGGCAGGTACGGGGAGGGCCTGGTCAGCGTGAACGGGCGGCCCGACGGCGAGGGCGAGTTCATCTGGCCGGCATGCAACAACAAGCAGGGCTTCGAGTGGTTCGCCACCGCGACTGCTGCCAAGCGCGGCAAGGGCGCCACCGACCTGCGCCCGTACACGCTGCTGTCCGCCTGGGCCAGCGTCGTGCCGGGCGTGCGGTCCACCGACTTCACCCCGGAGGAGGGCGGTCACCCCATCTACGGCGTGGACAACCTGCCCGATCCGTGGAGCAACGCGCAGATCCAGCGTGTGCAGGCGGCGTTCAACCCGGTGGCCGCGATCGACCTCCCGTACTGGTCCGCCTCCGGTAACTCGGACTCCAACGGCAACTTCCCGCTGGCGCAGGCCGTACCCAGCTACGCCCGCAACGCCACGGTGACCCGCAACATCACCGTGTTCAACGACGACCTCACCAACACCTCGGTGGGCTTCACCTGGACCGCCCGGCTCGACAGCCCGACCGGTACGGTCGTCGCGTCCGGCAACAGCACCCTGACCGTCCCACTCGGCTCGCGGGTCACCCAACCGGTGTCCTTCACCGCCCCCGCCACCGGCAGCCGCGTGTACCTCCAGCTGTCGACCGCCAAGTCCGGCAGCACCGTCTTCACCGATGCGGTCGAGTACCTCAACCTCAGTGGAAGCGGTGGAACCGGGCCGGCAGCAGGCACCTACCGCATCGTCAACCGCAACAGCGGCAAGCCCCTCGCCATCGCCGGGAACTCCACCGCCGACGGCGCCAAGGCGGTCCAGCAGAGCGGCACCCCCACCTGGACGATCAGCACCACCCAGGACGCGTACACCCTGCGCTACACCGCGTCCGGAAAGATGCTCGACGTCAACGCCGGCAGCACCACGCAGGGCCTGCAACTGCAACAGTGGTCGGCCAACGGCGGCACCAACCAGTCGTGGTACCTGCGGCCCACCGGCGACGGCTACTACACCATCGTCAGCCGCAGCAGCGGGCTCGTGGCCGACGTCTCCGCCGCCTCGACCAGCGACGGGGCGCAGGTCGTGCAGTGGACCGCCAACGGCGGGACCAACCAGCAGTGGCAGTTCGTACCCGCCTGACCAGTAGCAGAGGTGAGTGTCAAGTTCGGCCGCCGGTAACGGTCTGCCGATTGTCGCGCCGACTCGGGGGCACGCTTTGTGCGCCCGAGTCGGCCGCGACCCAATCACGGTGGGACACGAGCTACCGATCCGGACAGACGCGGGCCTGGTCCGCTCGCTACCCATACGTGGGCCAGGCCCGGGCGTCGCGGCTGAGTGCACGGACGGTCGAGCGCGCGTACAGGCAGTTGGAGTCCGCTGGCTACTCCCGAACCATCTTGCGGATGCAGCTGAGCAACCGACGTGTCGGGTTCTACGGCCTCGACAACCGCCCGCGACCGGCGTGGCCCCAGTGCGTGTCCGCATGCCCGCTTCCGCATACTGATCTGCCGCCGACTGAGCGCGGTGTCGGTGAGGCGCTTACCGGCAAGCGCCCTCTCGGCTCTGCCTCGGACAATACTGTGGCGCGTCGGGGTCCGGGTCGAGGACACTCGCGATCATGCTGGCCTCATGTCGTAGCGTCACGGATCTGGTCGCCGCGCAGGCGCGCGGGGAACGGATCAAGTTTCTGTTCTTCTGGGGGCACCAGCCGGAGCGCGACGGCCGGGTCGGCGCCGGATGCTTGAGTCAGTGGTGGCCAACGCCGTTCATGATCGACGGGCTCGTCTTCGCGACCGCCGAGCACTACATGATGTGGCGCAAGGCCACCGTGTTCGGTGACGACGCGATGGCCGAGCGGGTTCTCGCCGCGCCGCACCCACACGCGGCCAAGGCGCTCGGCGGCCGGGTCGTCGGCTTCGATCAACGGACCTGGGACGATCACCGCTTCGAGATCGTGGTGACCGGCAACCTGGCTAAGTTCGGACAGCACGCCGCGCTGCGCGAATTCCTGGTCGGTACCGGAAGACGGGTTCTCGTCGAGGCCAGCCCGGTGGACCGGATCTGGGGTATCGGGCTAACCCGAGAGGACCCCGTCGCCTCCGAACCGGCTCGCTGGCGGGGCCTCAACCTGCTCGGGTTCGCGCTCATGCAAGTTCGCGACGTCCTCCACGAACAGCCGGAACGGTAGCCGTCGCTAGACGCCTAGGTCACGGACTCGCCACGATCCGTGCGCTACGGGGCGTCATGCGAAGAAGGGCAGGCGGCGTCGGGACTGGCCGATGACAGTGCGCCTCGTCCTGGAGGTACCGCCGCCGTGCCCTGCGGAAGCGGGAGTCGGGGGTTAGGTATGGAACACCCGGACGTAGATCCCTGGGCCTTGCTGCCTGAAGCCGATCTGTTCGAAGGTACTGTTTGCCACCGACAATGCCGGTTTGGACACGACCTGGACGCCAGCAGCGCCGGCCGCCACGGCACGCCGTATGGCCTCTCGGATCAGCCTTAGGGCAACCGCTTTCCCGCCTTCAGTCTGTTCGGCGACGACATCATCGATACGGGCCTTCACTCCGCCGGGCGCCTGGTAAACCGCGAGCGTGAGTGTGCCGCAGATGCTCCCGTTCTGCCGGGCGACGAATAGCTGGTACTCAGGCAACGCGATCATGCGGGCCAAAGCTTGCGGGCTCAGACGACTCGGCCGGCTCGACAACTTTGGCACATCTCGGCAAAACGCTTCGATGCTCTCCGCGTCGAGAGCCTCGACGAGTTCCACCTCGACGTCCACGGGAGGCACGATACGTCGTACAAGCCGGTTCAGCTCCTACACTGCATCCGGATCTGCCGCTTTGGGTGCCCAGTGGGCAGCTGCGGCACAGGCTGGCTCACTGCGCCAGCTCGCGGATATGCGAGATCAGCGCACCGAGCGGCGGGCGCCGCGCGGTTTGGGCAGGTGGTTGACGATCCAGAGCCACACAGGGTTTCCCCGGCCGGCGTACGCCGCATCCGCTTTCCGGGAGGCCTCCACCGCGGCGAAGCCGTAGTCGCGCATGCCTTCCTCGTATTGGGCTATCGCCGCGATGATGTCGCTGCCGGTGGTGAGGGCAGCGCACAGGTTCGCCGCGTCCATCAGCGCGGTGTTCGCGCCTGAGCCGCGGGCCGGGCTCATCGCGTGGATCCCGTCGCCGAGCAGT
Organism: Micromonospora sp. NPDC049801; assembly: GCF_040656575.1. Lineage (NCBI taxonomy): Bacteria > Bacillati > Actinomycetota > Actinomycetes > Micromonosporales > Micromonosporaceae > Micromonospora > Micromonospora sp. NPDC049801. The sequence goes on from NZ_JBFAMS010000004.1 coordinate 429,176, forward strand.
GTCACCCGGCTTGGCGCCCAGGCGGCGACGCGTTCGCTGCTGCGGACCCGGATGAAGAAGGTCTCATCAACGGCCGTCCGGGCCAGCAGTGCACGCAGGTCGGGGTGCCACGAACGGATCGCCCGGCACGCGACGGCATGTAAGGCCGCAGGGTCGGCCACGGCCAGTTCGGTGTCCGGCGCGCCAAGCCGATCGCGTCCGGCGGACAGACCCCACATCAGATAGTCCCCGGTCGGCGTGACGCGTATTCCAGGCGCGATCTCGGCCGCCGCGTCCTCGGGTGCCCGCTGAAACTCGACCAGCCCAGCGGCCAAACCGACATCGCCACCGATGATGGCGGTGAACCCTTCGTACATGGCCGGCGGGATCAGCCGCCGCGCAGCGTCGTCCAATGGGACCTTGCCGTAGATGACCCTCGAGCCGGTGTCCACGACCGGTGCGTCCGGCAACAGTGTGCGGCGCACGACGGAATTCACCCCGTCCGCGCCGACAAGCACGTCCGCGGCCTCGGTCGACCCGTCCGCGAAGCGCAGGGTCACACCGTCGGCCTCCTGCGCGTACCCGACGAGCTCACGGCCGAAGTGGATCCGAGCGTCGAGCCCCGCGGCGAGGATTTCCCGCAGCGTGCCCCGGTCGACCGAGGTAGACAGCGTCGCCGGATCGCCCGGGTCCAGGTTCGGGTCAACTGCCATGCGGCGCAGGACGCGCAGCTGTGCGGTCAGTACCGTGACCACGGTGCTGCGCCGGCCCGTCGTGGCGAGGAAGAGCCGGAACAACTCGGGCGGCAGACACCTCTGCAGCGCCAGCCCGGCCCGCGCGTCCAAGTGCAGCCGGTAGCCCTGCCGGCGGACGTCAAGGCCACTGTCCCGCTCGTAAACGTGCACATCGACGCCGTCCCGCACCAGCCCCTGAGCCAGACACAATCCGCCAAGACCGGCGCCGGCCACCGCTACCCGCATGACGCCTCCCACCTCACGCCATCCGAACCGCGAGAAACGCCGGAGCCAAGCGGCCGACAGTGCATCCCGACAACGCTCGGCGCATCGAAACCTGCCCGCGAAACAGCCACGAACCCCCACAGTAGCGATCACCGCAACAACCGGATCTGCCGCTCCAGGTGGGCTGGCGTTCATTGCCGGTGGTGACGCACGGTCCTCGGGTGGTCCTGGGGCAGGTCGACCAGCAGTACGCCGCCCTTGCAGTCGGCTTGCTCGACGGCGAGGGTGAGTGGTCGATCACCGAGCGTTTGGGCGTAGGTTGGCCTTCCGCGCACCCGCCACCGGTAGACCACGCTGTCGACCGGGATGAGCCGAGAGCCCTTCTTGGCCAACGCCACGTCGATCCGTTCGCTATCCGATGCCAGGGCGGCAGCTAATCACGCCGTACCGGCGGGTGGGGACGCAGGCGGGCGCAAGACGTCGTCAACCGGCCACCATCGATGACAGTCAAGACGCCGCGTGAGCGATTGTCACCACCTGTGGATCGGTGGTTCAGGGGACGTAGACGAGGTTCACGCGGTAGCGGTATCCAGGTCCGTTCTCGAAGACGTCGACATCGAGCACCAGGTCGCTCCTGCCTTCCTCTTCGGTCCAGAGGTCGACCAGGCAGCGCCAGTGATCGCCGAACCACAATGCGACTGATGTGTTCCAGGATTGGTCTGGTGGGGTGATCAGCGTGACGTCACCGTAGTTGTCAATCGCCTGGCGGCATTTCTGCGAGATTTCGGTAGGAACTGGGTCTACCGGCGGCAGGCCTGCGCCGATGGCGGCGTCTCGTCCCACCAGCGAGTCCACGACCGCCTTGAGCGTCGGCCGCCAAGCCTCTGGAATGGGACCTTCGAGCGAGGCATCCTTCACCGGATCGCCCACGTGTGCCTCCTCTGCGATGCCAACGTGTGATTGGGTGATCTTGGTTGGGTGGCGGCGGGGGCCTTGGTGGCCGGGGTGGCCGCGGGGCGTCCGACGAGTTTGCCGTGTTCGAAGCGGGCGTCCACACGCACGAGCGCGACGAGGTGGGGTGCGTTGGCCGCCCGCCAGCGGGCTCGGGTACTCGTAGGAGGAGAGCCGTTCGCCGAGATCGCCGGTGGTTATCGCGACGGCGTTGGCGAACGTGGCGCCGTAGACGAGCTTGAACGCGGCGACGGCACGGCGGGCGTGGTCACGGTCCTCGGTTCCGACTTTCGGCCAGGGCCTTCTTCGCGTTCGAGCCGGGCCAGACGCGGCGTCATGAGCAGGCTCGCCCGATCAACGTGGGAACGGGCGCAGGGGCGACGTGTCGCCCACGGACCAGTTGTGACCGAACGGGTCCGTGAAGCCACCTTGACGGTGCGTCCCCCAGGGCACGCGGTGATCCTCGATTGCCGCTCCGGCGACTGCGCCGGCCGCGACGGCGCGCTCGATGAAGGTGTCGGGGTCATCGACGAACACCTCGATGCGGGTGCTCGTGATTCCGACCTGGCCAGGACTCGTCTCTGTCGGGTTCTCGGGATTGACCTGGTGGAGGAAGAAGGGGGCGCCGCTGATCGCGAGGCCGGCCACGCCACCAAGGTTCCACAGCTCCGTCGCGCCAAGCGCAGTCCTGTACCAGGCGACTGCGGCCTCTGCATCGGAGACGATCAACATCACCGAGATCACTGGCGATGCGGCGAGCACCGTATCGCTGGATGAGGCGGAACGATTCTTCGGTTCCTCGGTCATGCCCACAGCATGCCGGACACCGCCAGCGGCGTCTCCCCACCTACATAAGATGAATCGCCAGGTCGAGGCCGAGGTGACCTGCGCGACCTGACCGGACGCGAATCGGGGGTCACCGGCGCAGCCGGTGACCCCCGATTCCTGTTCGTGTGAGACGAGGTCAGGTCACCAGTTGCCGAGGACGAGGCGTCCGTTGACGGGGGTGATGTTGTAGGGGCCGGAGGTGTACCAGCGGCCGAGGCTGGTGAGGCCTTGGTTGAAGGTGTAGTAGCCGAAGGTGTTGTTGCCGAGGTCGTAGGCCATGACGATGTCGGCTTTGCCGTCGCCGGTGACGTCGCCGGCGGCGACGCGGTTGCCGACGTTGGCGAGGTCGAAGTTGCCGGTGCCGACGTAGTCGGTGGTGCGGTTGAAGGTGGTGCCGGTGCTGGTCCAGCGGTGGATGGTGGTGGTGCCGTCGCCGTCGTCGTGGATGAGGGCGGGTTCGGCTTTGCCGTCGCCGGTGAAGTCGGCGACGACGAGGCGTCCGGCGACGGGGTCGAGGTTGTATTGGCTGGAGGTGTAGAAGCGGCCGAGGCTGGTCAGGCCTTGGCTGTAGACGTAGTAGCCGAAGGTGCCGTCGCTGATTTGGTAGGCCATGACGATGTCGGCTTTGCCGTCGCCGGTGACGTCGCCGGCGGCGACGCGGTCGCCGACGTTGGCGAGGTCGAAGCTGCCGGTGCCGACGTAGTCGGTGGTGCGGTTGAAGGTGGTGCCGGTGCTGGTCCAGCGGTGGATGGTGGTGGTGCCGTCGCCGTCGTCGTGGATGAGGGCGGGTTCGGCTTTGCCGTCGCCGGTGAAGTCGGCCACGACGAGGCGTCCGGCGACGGGGTCGAGGTTGTATTGGCTGGAGGTGTAGAAGCGGCCGCGGCTGGTCAGGCCGGCGTCGAAGACGTAGAAGCCGAAGGTGCCATCGCTGATCTGGTACGCCATGACGATGTCGTCGGTGCCGTCACCATCGACGTCACCCGAGGCCATCCGATCGCCGACGTTCGCGAGGTCGAAGGAACTCTCACCCTTGTAATCGGTCGTGTGGTCGAACGCCGTACCGGTCGAATTCCAGCGGTGGATGGTCAGGGTGCCGTCGCCGTCGTCGTGCCCCAACGCCGGCCCCTTGCGCGCCGTCGCCCCCGCGATCAGGCCGGTGCGCCGGATCGGCTTGTACGTCCTCAGGTCGCTGGCGCTGTTGAACCCACGACTGCCGACGTTGTTGTCCTTGTACGGGTTCTGGACCGTCTGGCCGTCGTCGTTGAAGGAGTAGACGTAGGCGCCCTTGCTGTGGTCGTTCCGGTCGGCCCAGTGCGAGAAGAGTTCGATGTGGCCGCTGCGGACCATCGCGTCGCCGGCCTGGAAGCTGTCGATGCTGCCGAGGGTGTCCCAGCGCGAGTTGTTCCCCTGGAAGTCGTCGGTGATGTAGCTGGTGTTCAGGTGCCAGGCCATCGACACGAGACCGGAGCAGTCGCGCCGGTAGGTCTTGTCGCCGTCCATGTCGCTCGCCCAGGAGCCGGTCTGGGTGTAGGTGAGGTCCCGGTCCACCCAGTTCTGTGCACGGGACAGGACCTCGCTGCGGCTGATCGGGCCCTCGATGGTGGAGGCCTGGGCCGGCGCGGACGACACGCTGACCAGGCCAGCGGCGGCCATCGTGATGGTGCCGAGGATCGCGGCCGGTCTGCGGGCTCGGAAGCGACGCATGGGTCTTCCCTTCGTGGTGGGGATGAACGGAGTGGTCGCGAACGTGGATCGAGGTGCACGACAGCCATTGGCTGGACCCAATGCGACAGGTAAAGTCGCAGCGCACAAGCCACCGTGGGGCCTGCCCTCGATGGCTGGTCCCGCTTGGTCCTGCTGTGCGGTTGTGTGTTCGCGACCCTTTCGTCGGAGGTGGGATGAGGGCCGTCCACTCCGGTGAGTGGTCCGCGAGCTGCCGGTGCGGTGGCTGGCAGAACCCTCGCAGCCACATCAGGTAGCGAACCTGGATGGATCCTTGACAACTTCGGACGCCCCGCTCGCGGGCCGTCCAGCGGCGCTACGGACGCGGGGGCGAAGCCGTGGAACTATGCATACTGGGTGATCTCCGCGTGGTCGCGGCCGGCCGGCCGCTCGAGTTGGGACCACCGAAGCAACGGCTGGTGTTCGCCGCGCTCGCCGTGGACGTGGGCCGCAGCGTGCCGATCGAGGCGCTGGTCGACCGGGTCTGGGACGACGCCCCGCCGGCTGACGCCCGGGGCGTCCTGTACACGTACCTCACCCGAATCCGGCGGATCCTGGTCGCGGCCCAATCCGCCGAGACGGTCCCGATCACGGTCGGCCGCAGTCAGACCGGCTATCTGCTCGACATCGACCCGGACCGCGTCGACCTGCACCGCCTGCGCCGCTTCGCCGAGCAGGCCCAGGGCCTCGCGGCGGCCGACCCCGACCGGGCGGCGCTGCTGCGGGAGGCGGTCGAGCTGTGGCGGGGCGACCCGCTCGACGGGCTGCCCGGCGCCTGGGCGGCCCGGGTTCGGGAGGGCCTGTCCCAGCAGCTCGTCCGGGTCCTGCTCGACTGGGCCGACAGCGAGATCGGCCAGGGCCGGCCGGGGCAGGTCGTCGACCGACTCACGGTGGCCCTGGAGCGCAGCCCGCTCGTCGAGCCGCTGGCCGTGACATTGATGCGCGCCCTGTACTTCGACGGTCGCCGAGCCGAGGCACTCGACCTGTACGCCCGGACCCGCGTCAAGCTCGCCGACGAGTTGGGCATCGACCCGGGCACCGACCTGCAGGACCTGCAGCGGGAGATCCTGCGGGGCACGCTGCGTGCGCCGAGGGTGGCCGCGGCCCCTGTCGAGATGCCCGGAGTGGCGCAGCCCGCTGCCGCCGTGCCCACGCGTGTCGAGGCGAAACCGGAGCCGGCACACCATGCTCCGCCGGGACCCGGCTGTCAGCTTCCGGCCGACCTGCCCGACCACGTCGGCTGTGAACCGGAGATCTCCTGCGCGTTGAGCGTGCTGCAACCCGGCGATGGGCGCCTCAAGGACAACGCCGCGCCCGTGGTGATCCTTTCCGGCCCGGGCGGCGTGGGTAAGACGGCGCTCAGCATCCGGCTCGCATACCTCCTGCGCCACTCGTACCCCGACGGGCAGATCTTCGTCACCCTCGCCGGCCGAGGCGGCGACTCCGGGGAGGCCCTGGACCGGGTGCTGCGGGCCCTGGGCGCCACGAATATCCAGCAGTTGCCCACTTTGGAGGACAAGCTCGGACAGTACCGCGCCATGCTGAGCGGACGCCGATTCCTCATCGTGCTCGACTCGGCGGTCAGCGCCGAGGAGGTTCGCCCGCTCGCGCCCGGTGGGCCGGGCAGCGCCCTGATCGTGTCCAGCCGGGCCCTGCTGACCACCATCCCGGGCGCCGAGCAGATCGAGGTGCCGTTGCTCGACCGGGCCGACTCGGTCGTCCTGTTGGAGCGCATCGTCGGGCCAGGCCGGGTGGCCGCCGAGCCGGAGGCGACCGCCGCGCTTGTCGAGATGTGCGCCGGCCTGCCGCTCGCCCTGCGGATCGTCGGCGCCCGGATCGCGGCCCGACCGCACCGCCGGATCGCCCGCCTGGCCGAGCGGATGCGCGACGAACGCGCGAGGCTCGACGAGATGACGGCGGACGGGCTGGCCGTCCGGGTCAGCGTCGCGGTCGGCTACCAGGCGCTCGACCCACCGGCCCGTCTTGCGTTCCGGTTGCTCGGCTTTCTCGGGGTGTCGAGCTTCGCGGAGTGGCTGGTGGCGGCACTCGTCGGCGGCTCGATGGACGACGCCGAGGAACTGCTGGAACAGCTCGCCGACGCCCGCCTGGTGACCGCCGTTGCGGACCCGACGCACCGACTGCTCCGGTACCACATGCACGACCTGGTCCGGCTGTTCGCCAGGGAACGCGCCGTCGAGGAGGACAGCGACGACGCGCTGCGCGCCGCGGTGGCCAGAGTGCTGGTCACGGCCACCGAGCTGGGTGAGCGGCTCAACCAGCGGCTGCCGTACGCCATTCCGCCGCTGTACCGGCAGGCGCCGCTGCCGGTGGACGTACCGGCCGTCCCGCTTCCGGCGGATCACCAGCTACCCGGTTGGCTGGAGGTCGAGGCGCCGACGCTGATCGTCGCGGTGGAACGGGCCGCGGAACTCGGCATGGACGTGGCGGCGTGCGCGCTGGCGGACGCGTTGGTCTATGCCTCTTTCGCGGTCCGCAACGACTTCGTCGGCTGGGGACGCACCCACGCGGCGGCGTCGGCCGCCGCCTGGGCGGCCGGCAACGTGGTCGGCGAGGCGGTGATCGAGTGCGGCATCGCGCTGCTGCGCTACAAGGAGGACCGGTTCGCCGAGGCCGAACGGAACTTCCGGACCGCCATCGACCTGTTCGAAGCCGCCGGCCACGAGCACGGGTCGGCTGCGGCGCGCAACGGTCTCGGCACCGTACTGCGTGAGGTGGGCCGGCATCGCGAGGCGGTCCCGCTGCTGACCACAGCCGCCGAGGTGCTGGGCCGCTTGGGGGGCGAGACCGCCGCCGCGCACGCGACCTACGGCATCGGCTACTGCCTGCGGGAGCTCGGCGACGACGAGGCGGCACTGAGCTGGATGGGTCGTACCGTGGACACCTACCGTTCGCTGGGCCACGCTCGCGGCGAGGCCATCGCCGCCCGGGGGATCGGCCTGGTACATCGGGCCCGGGGTGAGCTGGCCGAGGCGGAGCGCTGGTGCCTCCGCAGCCACGACCTGATCCTGGCGAGCGGCGACGAGTTGCTCGCCTGCTACACGGAGCAGGCGCTGGCGAAGGTGTGGATCCGGCAGGGCAGGTTGAGCCGGGCGCAGGAGCCGTTGGAGCGCGCCCTCGGGACGTGCCGGCGGCTGCACGACCGGTTCGGGGTGGCGCTGGTCCAGCGGACCGTCGGCGAACTGCACCTGGCGGCCGGCCGGCCGGACGTCGCCCTGGAGAACCTTCGGCTCGCGTACGACGGATGGGTCGAGCTGCACCACGATCTCGGTGCCGCACGGACGCTGCGCGACCTGGGTGCGGCTCATGCGGCGCTGGGCGACGTCGCGTCCGCCCACCAGGCATGGGAGACCGCCGCGGCGACGTTCCGCCGGCTCGGCACCCGCGAGGCCGACGAGGCGTCCGGCTGGCACGAGCGGTGGGCATGCGGTTGCGAGGCGACCGCGCCGGTGGGCGTGGCCGTGTCGGTTGCCCACCCGGCCTGAACCCACCCTGGCCTGCGCTTCCAGGTTTCGTCCAGATCGCCGGCAGGCCGGCTCCCTAGCGTCGGAGCAGCACCGGGCGCCCACCCGGGCAGCAGCTTCGACGAGATGGAGAGACGTTTCATGACGATCCGACGCAGCAGCGCGTACCTGGTGGTGGCGGTGGCCCTGGCCCTCCCGGCGGCCGGATGCGCGCACGCCGACCGCGCCGGTGCCGCGGCCGGTGGCCCGGCACCGGCCTTGTCCGGGCCGACCGCCGCGCCGGACCCGGCGGGCACCGCCGTCGGACCGCAGGCGACGCCCACCACCCTCGGCGTCCCCGCGCCACCGGCTTCCGCCCCGGACCCGGCCCGCCCCGGTACGGAATCCGGCCGAACGGTCGACCCCGCCTCCGCCGCCACCGGGCCCGCCCGGCTCGCCGCCCTGCCGAGCACCGACACCGACCCGTCCTGCCGGCCGCCGGTCCTGCTCGAGGCCACCGGCGCCGCGCTCAACGGGCAGAGCGTCACCGACGTGCAGGTGCTCGGCTGCCGCAACGGCTTCGCCCGGCTGATGGCGATCGCCCCGCAGTCGGCCTCCATCCCCGGTGGCGACCAGGTATTCCTGCGCAAGGACACCAAGGGCTGGCGGGTCGTCGGACGTACCTCGGCATCCACCGACTGCGGCGACCCCGGCCTGGTCACCGCGGTCCGGGCGGTCTGCGCCGGTCTGGCCTGACGGCCGGCGGCGGCCTCCGGGCCGGGCGGGCCGGCCGGAGGGGGAGACCGTCCGGCTCGCGGGCCCGACGAGCGGCAGTGCCGAAGACGACGGATACTCGCCTGATGACTGGACCGGATCTCGACCCCGAACAGTATCCTCCCATCGACCCACGTGAACCGGTGCCCGACGACGCGGGCGTCCTTCTGCCCGGCGGACCGGACGAGCTGCCCGAAGCCCCGCACGAACCGTCGCCAGACGATGGTGGCAACGCCGGCGGCGTGCGCGAGCCGGCATAGACAGCGCCGCGACCGGCGGATTCTCCTCGCCGACCGCGAAGGCGTCAGCGTCGGCGCCCCGGGGAGTCGGTAGGGCGGGAGTCCGCCCATGCCACTGAGCGCGCATCTGATCTTGGCGAGACGCGCTCAGCCTTGGCGAAACGGGCGAGTGATCGGGTGCTTCTGATGAGTTGCTTCGCCTTTGTGCGTGGACGTATTGCGGCGTAGGTGCAGGGCGAAGGCGGTGATCCAGGTCCAGCCGACTCCGATGGTGAGGCGCTGATACAGGCCGCGGTGTTCGGGTACGGCCAGGCCTTGGATGAGCAGGAGCATGGTCACGCCGGCCGCCGCGCTGGTTACCGTCCAGACCCAGGAGCGACGTCGGGCCGAGCAGATGGCCCAGGTGAAGGTCAAAAGCGGTAGGGACAGAAACGCGATGCCGCCGGCGGCGTTGTGCGCGGTGCCGTTCCAGGTGTGCTGAGGCTGCCCGGCGACATCGGTGGTGAACAGCCCGGAGGCGATGAGGGCTACGCCGGACAGGCCGGTCAGGGCCGCCGCGCTCCGGGCGGCTGAGCGGGGGCGCAGGGCCCGGCGGACACCGAGGGCGAATACCACGAACAGCGAACCGCACACGAGGAAGTTGGTGGTCTGGATCCAGCCGGTCGATCCGGTGGCCAGTTCGCTGACGGACTGGCGGATCGGGCGGTATCCGGGCTGCAGCGCGCCACCAACGATGATCACGATGCCGAACAGAGGACCGGCGGCGGCGCCGCATGCGAGGAGCCGCCGGGTGGTGATGTCTTTCTTCATCGCTCTATTGGGCGTGCCTGAACCTGATCTTGGTAGCGGCACCCGTCGGTCGGTATGGGGCCGATGGCGGGTTCCGAACCTACTTTCGTCGGTACGGGAGGGACGGGTTCCCGGTTCCGACCTACGGTTGTCGCGTGGTGGTAGCCAGCTTGAGTGGGTCGGATGCGGTCGCCGAGCGGGATGACCCGCCGAGGCAGCGGTTGGTCGACGCTGTGGTGGTAGCGGTTGCGTTGCTCTCCGGTCTGGTGTTGTTGGCCGGGACGACCGCCGATCTTCGGGGCGGTGGTGGCCTCACCGCGGTGGTCTTCGCGGCGGCGGCCGGCGCGCTGTGGTGGCGCCGGAGCGCACCGGTCACCGTGGCCTGGGTTGTTTTCGCTGGCAGTGCCGTCCTGGCCGCCGTCGAGACCATCGGCTCGGGCGGCTCGATCCGGCCGGGTGAGGACACGGTTGTGTTCCTCACTTCGGCTGCCCCGTTCGCGGCCTATGCGGTCGCGGTGTACGCGAGGCGTCGCGTGTCGGGTTGGGCGGCCGTGGTCGCTCTCTTGGTTGCGGCCACGGCACCGTGGCCGCTCTCGTGGGTGCGGCTCCGTTCCAGCCTGGTGTTGCTCGGTGTGCCGGTCCTTGCCGGCCTGTACCTGGCGGCGCGGCGCCGCATGATCAACATGCTGCGCGAGCGGGCCCGGCGGGCCGAGGCCGACCGGTACGCGGAGGCCGAGCGGGCCGCCGCAGGTGAACGTGCCCGGCTTACCGCCGAGATGCACGATGTGGTGACACATCAGGTCAGCCTCATCGTGCTGGAGGCCGGTGCGCTCGGGCTCACCGCAGCCGATGAGGCGACTCGGGTTGCCGCCGAACGGATCCGAGAGGCCGGCTGCGCCGCGCTCGACGACCTTCGCGACCTGGTCCGAGTCCTGCCCGAGCAGCCGCCTGCCCGCGAGCCGGCGCCGGAGCCGCTGCCAGATCTGCGACCACTGGTGGGTGCGGCGGCCCTGGCGGTGATCGGTACCCCGGTGCCGGTGTCCCCGGCGGTCGGTCAGGCGGTGGTCCGGGTCATCCAGGAAGCGCTGACCAATGTGCGCAAACACGCGCCTGGTGCCCGTGTCGAGGTCGGGGTGCAGTACGAGGGCGGCGGCGTGCGAGTCCTTGTCCGCAACGGAGTAGTTCGGTCGGCGGCGGACGCGCGGCTGGCCGCTTCCGGAGCGGGGACCGGGCTGCACGGGTTGCGGCGTCGGGTCGAACTGCTCGGCGGCACGTTCGCGGCCGGACCCGAGCCCGGGGGCGGCTTTACGCTGCGGGCTCTGCTGCCCGGTGCGCAACCCGACAGGCCGTCATGATCCGGGTCGTGGTGGCCGACGACGATCCGTTTGTCGGCGCTCACCTGCGGACAATCCTGGCGAGCGCCGGCGACATCGAGGTCGTGGACACCGCGACAGACGGGGCCGCAGCGGTCGAGGCCGCCATCCGGCACCGTCCGGACCTGGTCCTGATGGACCTTCGCATGCCCGGCGTCGACGGACTGGTCGCCACCGAGCAGATCGCCGCCCTGAACCCGGCCCCGGTCGTGGTGGCGCTGACCACGTTCACCGCCGATCGGTATGTGGCCGCCGCGCTGCGCGCCGGAGCCAGCGGGTACGTACTCAAGACCACGCCGCCGCGTGAGTTCGCCGACCTCATCCGCACCGCCGCCGCCGGCCACACGATCCTGCCGCCCGGTGCGGCCCAGGTCCTGCTGCCCGCCGACCCGGCGGTGACGCTGCCGAACGGACTGTCCGCACGGGACCGCGAAATCCTGACCGGCCTGGGCCGCGGCCTGACCAACGCTCAACTGGCGGCCCACCTGCACCTCACCGAGGCCACCATCAAGGGCTACGTCTCGCGGGTCCTGACCCGGCTCGGCTGCACCAACCGGACCGAGGCGGCCCTGCTCGCCCAGCGCGCCGGACTCGTCACGTACGAATGACCCGAACCCGACCGGCACCGTGGGGACAACGCCGCCTGACAACTCGATCGGCTGCACGCTCAAGCCGCTGACAAGGCGCCGCCAGCCACGCCATGGTCGCCGAGCCCACGGGAACCTTACGGTGGCGGTATGCCGCGCATCGAGCTGACTACGCACGTTCAGGCCGTCCCGGAAGCTGTCTTCGACGCCTGCCTCGATGTTGATATGCACACCGAATCCATGGGAAGTAGTGCCGAGCGGGCGGTCGGCGGCATGACGACCGGCCGGTTGACGGCCGGCGATGCCGTCACGTGGGAGGCCCGGCATCTCGGCCTTCCTTGGCGGATGACGGTTCGGATCGTTGACTACCGGCGGCCGCACGGCTTCGCGGACGAGCAGATCAGCGGCCCATTCGGCCGATGGCGCCACGAGCACAGCTTCACGCCGATCCCGGATGACTCCTCGACAACCCTCATGCGCGACGTCATCGAGTTCACCGCGCCGATGGGACCCGTTGGCGCCCTCGTTGCCAGCCTCATCCTACGGCCCTACCTGCAACGCCTCATCGCACGCCGCAACATCTATCTTGCTGCCGCCCTGGCGGGGCTTCCTCGCTCAGCCACGAGAGGCGCGCAAGATCCGGAACATGGGCCGCATGATCAAGATCGCCGCTGACCCGCTTCCGCCTATTCGCTCCGGGCCTCTCGTTGCCGAAGCAATCCGGGCACCGCGCACCACGCGGCGATTTGACCAATTTTTGGTGCCATTGCGGAGGATGGACGCAAGCCTGCCTTCCGGCTATCTTGCTTCAAGATCAAGGGGGGTCAACGTGGGTGCGTCCGGGTGGAGCTACTACGTCGCATATCAGCCGGATCTCCAAGTCGCGCTGGACGGACTGCGGCGGCAGGTTTTCGAGACCGGCGACTACTGGTGGGCTGTGCCGTATGAGTACGGCAAGTCGGCGGCGGATTTTCCGAATCGGCCGATGACGGAGGCCGAGCTGTGGGCGGACGAATCCGTCCAGGAGTCCGGTACCCACTCGATACTGGATATGTCGCGAATCTTGGCCGACGGTGAAGAGCCTGGCTACGGGACGATTCAGCCGGTGATCGAGTACCTGGGTACCCGCAAGCTGACTCGGTCGCACGTGGAGGCGATCGAACCTCTCGCTAACCGAAGCTGGTTCGGCCGGTGTGCGGTTTTGCATGACGCTGACGGCAATCCCAGCGAAATCTACTTCTGGGGTTCCTCTGGTGACTAGGGCTGTCTCGTAGCTGGACGGCGGTCTCGGCCGTCTCCGCATCTCGTCCTCGGCATGACACGCGTGACATCTATCTGATTCGAAGGAAGCTCGGCATGACTGGTCCACGCGAAACGTTCCTCCGACTGGTGAACGGTGTCTGCGACGGTCCGTACGAAGACCTGGCCGACCTGTACGGCGAACAGACCCATGTCACGCATCCGTTTCACCCGCTCAATCCGCCACCGCTGCGCAGCCGCAGCGAGCTGCACGAGCATTTCACCGCGGCGCCTCCGGTGGGCCGGACGTTGAACCGTAAGCCGGTCGACGTGAGGATTCATGAAACCGCGGACCCGGAGGTGATTGTCGCCGAGTTTGCCTATCAGGGGCGGGTCGCCGAGACGGGTGAGGCCTTCACGGTGCCGTGCGTCTTCGTGATGCGTATCCGCGATGGGCTCATTATCGAGTCCCGGGATTACATCGACCACGTCGCCAGCGCGCGGGCGTGGGGTCAACTCGACAGCCTGTTGACCGCGCTCCGGCCGCAGACGAGCGGCACCATCGACGGCGAGCCCCGACCCTGATTCACGCCTCGCCAGCAGCGGTGTGTCGAGGGCGACTGCGTTGGCTGCCGTCCTGGGGCAGGATCGTTGCGTGGTCAGCATCAGTCAGGAATCCCGTGACGAAACCGCGCAGCGGCTGCGACGCGTCATAGCGGCCGCCGAACTGGTCATATTCGACGGCGAGTGGTCGTTTTTCGAGGCGCCGCTCACTCAGCCACCGGCCTTGACGGTTGACCTGCTGGCCGTGGTGCGCGACGAGGATCGGTGGTCCTGGCTGGCGCCAGGCGGGGCGGCCGACGGTGAACGCTTCACGGTGTTCTCGTTCCACTTCCCGCCGGAACTGGACAACAGCGGGTTCGTCGGGTGGCTGGCCACCGAGTTGAAGCGCCGGCTGGGTACCGGGGTGTTCGTCATCTGTGGTCACAACGGCGACCGCGGTGGCATCTACGACTACTGGGGTTGCCCAACGCAGGTCCGCGCCGAGGTCGTACAGGTCCTGGGTGAGCTGCGAGCCGGCCGGTAGACCACAGCGGCGGTGGCCTCCAGCCGTACATGACCTCGGGACGAGCGGGTCAGATGCCGGTCTGCCGTTCCAGTTGCCGACGAGCATTTCGCCACAGGTGCTCGAATTTTCCGGGGGACACATTTTCCAAGGCGGGATCCAACGTGGCGGCGGGCAGCGGGAACGGGGCCTCCGGCACAACCCCGTACCGCTGTTCGTACGCGCCCACCGCGCCCACTATCCCTGAGTCGCGAGCGATGAGCACCTCTGCGAGCGACGCTGCCGCAACGACGACCCCGTCCGATACGCGCACCTCAACGTGGCGCAGCGCCCACCCATCAGCGTCCAGCTCCTCGTAGTTCCAACGGTCGTCATCCGCCGAGTACCAACGGACGTAGGTGAGCACGCGACCATTAAGCCACCTCCATGGGGCACTTCGGAGGCGCTGGGACACGATGTCACGCGTCGGTTGTGCGGTGGCGGGCGCGCACCAGGTGGTGGAGCGCCACCAGGGGAGCCACGCCCACCGGATACCAGGCCAGGTCGACCGGGTCGAACTGCACACCCAGCGCGAGCCTCGCGGCGAGGCTCCGCGCCGACAGTTCGGCTGGCACCCCGGTCAGCTGTGCGAGCTCCACCACCCAGCAGAAGGCCGTGGCGACGGTCCCGGCGGGCATCGGCGCCATCCGTGGCCACAGGAACAGCACTGCGGCCCAGACCATCGACGCGTACAGCGCGGTGCCGGAGTACTGCCGCAGCGCCCCGTCGTCGACAGCGCGAATCAGCAGTGCGAGGCCCAGGAACAGCAGCGCGGCCAGGGGCATGAGCCACCGCACCGTACGGGGCTTGATCGACATTCTCGCCACGGTAGCCCTTTGCCGGACCGCGACCTGTACTCCCTCTCGGCTCGATCGAGGGCTCCCACACACGGCCTCGTCCTGAGTGCGCCGGGTGCTGGGGTTGATGTGAGGATGGCGAGGTGCTGAGTATCGGCCCGTTGACACACCTCGACCGCGGCGAGTGGGAAGCGTTGACCCGGAGTTTCCACGCGCACTGGGCTGGCCGGCCGGGTCGGCCCGCGACCGAGGTCGACGACGATGGCTACGAACGGACCTGGCAACGCCTGGTGGACGGTGGGCAGATCCGGGGCATCTGCGCACGGCTCGACGGCACGATGGTCGGCATCGCGCATTACCTGTTCCACGCAAGCGTCTGGGGCGCCGGGAGGTGCTATCTGGCCGAACTGTTCGTTACGCCCGAAGTACGACGGCGAGGCATTGCCACCGCAATGATCGAATGGGTGGCGCAGGATGCCGACCAGCACGGATCCCCACGCCTGTACTGGAACACCGAGGTCGATGCCGAGGCCCGAGCTCTGTACGACAAGATCGCGGTCTACCGGGGCTATGTCGTGTACAGCTACTCACCGTCCGCGACTGCCGCCAGCTAAGCCAGGTCAGTACGCCGCCGATCACGTGATGCCGCGCGCCCCCGTGGTCGTTGACGCTTCACCGGACGACGAGCGCTTCGCCCATGCGTAACGCTCCTTCGGCGCGGTCGATGTGCTGACCGTCGTCGAACGCGGTGCTGGCTATCCGGAATCGTGACGGCTCGGCGATCTCCGCACCGGCGAGAGCCCACGGTCCTTCGGGGTCTGCGCCCGGCACCGCGGCGAGGAGGACGACGCCGCCGTGCTGAGGGACGTCGTGGTCGGCGTGGGGCTCGTCGTACCGTGCGTGACGCAGCACGACCGGGCCGGAGCGGATCGTCTCAGGCGGCACCCCGGGGGGTACGTGACGCCACCGTCGAGCAAGCTCCGCGAAGGCGGCCTGCCGGTCGGCGCCCCGACGCGTGCTCGCGGCGAGAATGGCGCTGCCCGCGTCGGCCGCGATGCGGCAGATGTCGAGGATCGGCACGCCGGCGGCCCGCTTCGGATAGTGGTGGACGAGCCGAGCGTGGTTCAGCAACATGACGAGCGCTTGGGCGGCGGCCTGTTGCGGTGCTGTGAGGGTCGTCGTCGGTACCGGCTTTCGTCGGTGCGGCCGTGTGTGCGGGGTGACGAGGTCGGCCGCCCGGCCGGCCGTTGACTCGTACCATCGTCGGTCGTCGGGCCAGACGGAAGCCTCGGTCGCCCGCAGGCGACCGGTGCGCCCGATCGTCACCCCCGGCCCGGCGTCGGTGTGGCTCACGGCAATCCCGACCCGGTCCTCGGCGTCGAACCGCAGATCGGTGACCCCGTCGAAGGTGAACCTCAGCGGCGCGGCCGGCCAGGGCTTCTGGGACCCGTCCCGCGAGACGCGTCCGGTAGCGGGGGTGAACCGTCGTGGAGTGGCCAGGGTGAGCTGTACCTGCATTCCCGCATCCGAAGGTCGGGCCGTGAGTGAGCGCACGCTGCCGGCGGCGAGGTCGTAGTCGCGGGCGAGCGCGTCGACGATTTCCTCGGTCAGCCGGAAGACGCCCGGGAAGACGCGCCCCAGGTAGTCCCGACGGACGGAACGGTCCGGCTGCGCGATGGGGAGCACCCTGTCCAGGCTCGGGTCCAGGTCGACCATCAGCCTGCGTCGGTCGGCACCGAGGTCAGCCATCCACCGTAGGCCGGCGCGCGCTCGTCTGGATCGAAGTGGCCTCGGCGCGCATGCCGCGCCCACCAGAGGTACGGCGTTGTTGTCCCAGATATCGGCGATGCGGCCGATCCGAGCCGCGTCGAAGCCCCGGGCGTCCGTGGCCAGGGCGGTCATCTCGCGGATGGAGCGGTCGAGCAGCCCGGCGAAGGCTTCCAGCGGCGAACTCACGGCCGCGAGTATCGCACCCGCGACCATGGGGCACGGCACAATCCCGTGGCCGAGGTCGCTGCGGATCGGCCGCCCGCGGGGATCAGCCACCCGGGCAGCCGGCCATTATGGCCTGGACGTCTGCCTGGCTGGACGCCCGTGCGAGCGCCCGTGCGTCGTCGATCAGCCCCGGCCAGTGGTCCACCAGGTTCCCGTTCCACTGGGCCGCGCCGATCCTGGTCATGCCGACGGCGTCCCAGCTGGCGCTGACCGCCGTCGCCGTCGACGGCACGCCGTTGACGTAGAGCCGCATCACGTGTGCGGTCGCGTCGTAGACGCCGGCCAGATGGGTCCAGACTCCCGAGCGGGCCGGACCGGTCGAGAACGCGACGACGTCCTCGGGGTTCGCCGAGTCGGCGGTGGGCAGGATGAACCACCACTTGTTGAGCCTCACGTTGTAACCGAGGTAGAAGCTGCTGGCGAGCAGGCCGTCCTGACTCATGGCGGCGAAGTCACCACCCGCGCCGTCGAGGCGGACCCAGGCTGCCACGGTGAAGCTCTGGTCGGTGCGCAGGACCGGACCGGGCGCGGTGGCCCCACCGGTGTGTCCGTCCAACTGGAGCGCGTTGGCGCACCGCCCGGTCGTCCAGCTCGCACCGCCGACGAGAGCGAGTGGGAAACCGTTGCCGGAGTCGTCGGAGGCGTTGACGCCGGTGCCGGCGTTCAGCGACCACCAGGCGCCGGGCCCCAGGATGGTGGCGTCCAACAGGTCCCGAATCTCCTCGGGCGCCGAGGTCCGGTCGATGATGCGGGCCTCGTCGACCGCGCCCGGCAACCAGTTGACCGGCCCACCGCCAGCCATGGCGCGGCCGATGACGGCCGGTCCGGTGGCGGTCCAGGTGCTGGTGTGTGTGACGGTGCCGACGAGTTCGCCGTTGACGTACAGCTTGATCTCGTGTTTGAGGCCGTCGTAGGTGGCAGCCAGGTGGGTCCAGGTCTGCGCCACCGGTGACTGGGTCGACCGGACGACGGTGCTGCCGCCGGGCCGGGTCGGACCGTCCTCCTTGCTCATGGCGAATTCCCAGCGTTGCGAGGTGGCGTCATAGCCCAGGCTGAACCCGCTTGCTGCCTCGCCGTCCTGGCTGACGGCGGTGGCCGGACGATCCAGGCGGTCGAGCTTGACCCAGGCCGCGACGGTGAAGCCGGTGTTGGTTCGGGCGACCGGTCCGGCGGTCCAGGCGGCCGCGCCGGCGGTACCGGGGAACGCCAGGGCGCTGCCCCGTTTGCCGGCCTTGGTGCTCACGCCGGACGCGACGAAGAGGGTGTGCCCGTTGCCGGTGGCGTCCCTGCGGGTGGCACCCGCCGCGATATCGTCCAGATCCCACGTTGCCCGCGCACCGTACGGGACGTCACTGGCCATCCACTCCCGAACCTGGTCGGCGCCGGTGGCGACGCCGACGGCGTGCACCTCGTCGAGGGCGCCCGGCCAGTACACGTCCCGGCCGCCGAGCCGACCCCGACCCAGGGCGAAGGATCCACGGGCGTCCCAGGTGGCTTCGTGCCCGGCCGTGGCCGCCAGTCGGCCGTTGACGTAGAGGGACAGTTGGCGCCGGTCGTGGTCGTACACCCCGGCGAGGTGAAGCCACACGCCGAGTTGCGGGGGCACCCGGTACGCGGCGACGTCGGACGGGACCGTGTCGGCCGCGCTGTCGGCGCGTTTCCTGCCGAAGATCCAACCCACGCCGGCCCGGTAGCCGAGGACGAATCCGCTGTCGACCTGACCGTCCTGGCTGACCGCTACGGCGGTGGCGTCCCGGTCCAGGCGCACCCAGGCGGCGACGCTGAAGCTGGCGTCGGTGTGCACGACCGGGTTCGCCGTGTACGCCTGCGCGGCGACGCCGTCGAGGGTCAGCGCGTCGGTGCCCTGCCTCCGGGTGGTCCAGCCGGTGGCGCCGATCCGGGCGAGGGTGTGCTGGCCGCTGGTGGCGTCGCTGTCGGTGCCGTCCAGCGGCCACCAGGCGGTCGGACCCCACCGGCCGAAGGCGCCAGTGATCTCGGCGACCCGACGGCTGGACGCGGCGTACGGATAGACGTGCAGGTCGTCGAGGAGGCCCTGCCAGCGCGACGGCGTGAATCCGTACCAGTTGCGGTAGCCGACGACGAACGGACCGGCGGCGTCCCAGGTGCTGCGGTGGGGCGCCTGCCCGGCGAGCCGTCCATCGACGTAGATGCGCAGTTCGCCGGCCTCGTGGTCGTAGACGCCGGCGAGGTGGGTCCAGACGGCGACCTGTGCCAGCGTGTTGGACAGCGCGACGTCCTCGGTGCCGGCCTCGGTGTCGCTGGTACGCATGACGAAGGCCCACCGGTTGGTCACGTCGTAGCGCAGTTCCATGCCGGCGAAATTCATCCCGGACTGGCTGACCGCGACCCGCCAGTCGGCGGAAGCGTCGAGCCGGACCCAGGCGGTGACGGTGAAGCTCGTGTTGGTGTGCACGACGGGCCCCGGCGTCTGTCCGCCGGTGCCGTCGGCACCGTCCAGCGCGATGGCGTCGCCGCCGGACTGGCCCTCCCGCCAGGAGTAGCCGCCGCGCAGGGTGATGGGGTTGGCGGTACGGGTGTCGGCCAGGACGCCGGTGTCGGTGCGGTCGACCGGCCAGCCCGCCGCCTCGACGGGCAGGCCGGTCGCGAGCACCGAGAAGTCGGTGTACTGACTCCGGTTGCCGGCCCGGTCCACCCCGTAGACCCGCAGGGTGTCCAGGGTCTTGACCGGGGTGACGGTGATCGTCGCCTGGCCGTCGACGGCGGGCACGGTGGTGGCCGACCTGTCCTTGAGGGCGTAGGCGAGGGCGACGACGTCCGGCATGGCCCGGGCGTCGAGGCGGAACTGTGCGGGCTGGTCGACCTTGAACGTCGTGGGGCAGGCACCGACGCAGACCCGGGTCACGGTCGGCTTGCCGGTCGGTGCGGTGGTGTCCACGACGAACCGGCACCACGGGCTGGCCGGACCGACGTCCACCACCCCTTCGAACTCGTTGTTGTAGGCCGACGCCCGCCACTCGTAGACACGATCCTGTTCGAGCGCGGTCGACACGGGTACGGCCACCTCCTGTCCGGAGGCGTGGGCGTCCGAGTCGGCAGAGGAGATCGAGGACGAGCCGGCCTCGCGCCATTCGAACCGGGTGAAGATCGACTGACCGGCGTCGGCGTCGAAGAGCCGGACCCGGAACTCCGGTCGGGGGGTGTCCACGTAGACCGGGGTGGTGGCCGAGCAGCCGGCGACGCGGGCGGTGCTGACCTGGGTGGGCGCCGCCGGCAGACTGTTGTACCAGACGTCGACGAACGGGTCGTTGTCGAACACCTTGCCGCCGTTCCCACCGCTCGACTCGTCCGACGCGATGGCGAGGGTGACCTGTGGCAGGTGTGCGGCAGCCGCCTCGGTGACCAACGGATGGAGATCGAACTCGACCGTCTCCAGCGTCTCGCAGTCCCCGGAGGGTGTCTTGACGGAACCGAGGTTGCGCAGCAACGCCGGCTTGGCGTCCCAGCTCCCGGTCGCCGCGATTGGTGCGCTGGTCCAGAGGAACACCGGCTCCGGGCTGCACGAGTAGCGCCACTTCTCCTTGAGCGTGAAGATCGCCTTCTTGATCTGCTTGTCGGCCAGGTAGCCGGTGTCCAGTTGGAAGTACGACCGGAACCGGTCCGTCGTCGAGTCCTCCGGATCACGGCCGACCCGGGCGTCGTAGGCGGAGTCCCACCAGCCGTAGTACGAGAGGTCCTGCTCCACCATGAGCCAGTGCTGCCGGTCGGCCGACTGCGGCGGGTCGAGATACACCGGGAAGGTGGTCCGTGGGTCGGTCAGCAGGCGTCGGTCGGGCACGATGGTGAGGGAGTCCCGCTCGACGCGCAGACCCATCCGGGCCCGCCGGTCACCGAGTGCCGGCTCCCGCTCGCGGGACACCACCGGTTCGGCCCGCCCGGCCCGCCCGGACACCCCGGTCGTGGCGGCTCGCCGCCGGGCACCGGAGGAGTCCCACATCCAGGCGGTTCCGAAGGTGACCGCGGGCGTACCGTCGGCGGTCACCGCCACGGCCGTGCCGGCCGGATCGGTGCGGACGGTGAGGCCGGCGGTCCGCAGCCCGAACCGGATCCGCGCCAACTCCGGTCGCCGGGCCGCCTCCGCCGTACGGACCACGAGTACCTCGGAGAAGCCGGCGGCGGTGGCGTGCATCAGCAGGTCCACGCCGGGGATGACGTCCGGGTAGCGGGCGGTGTCGGCGGTGAGCACCGGAGGGGGCAGCGGCTGGGGCCAGCTCAGCGCCAACTCCGCCCCGGTGGCGGTGCGCAGCACGGCGAGGTCCCCGGTACCCCCGCCGGACAGGGCCAGGTCGACGGTGGTGGCCCGGGGCGCCACCCGTCCGTCGGGCCGCCGGCCCAGGGTGGTGTCGATCGGCACCCACCCCGCTCCGGTGCGGGCGCGCACCGGGCGGGCGTGGAGGCGGGCCGAGTAGGTGCCGTCGGGGTGGGCGAAGACCTCCCGGTTCGCCGATCCCGACGCCGTGTCCTCGACCGGCCGCCCGGTCTGCCGGGCCCGGGCCATGGCCGAGAGGTCCTGCCCGACACCGGGCGGCTCCGGTGGCCGGGACCGCGTCGTGGTCGAACCCGACGGTCCCACCAGCAGCGCCGCCCCCATCAGGGCCGCAGCCGCGGCGTACGCCAGTCGTCCCATCGTGTTCTCCCGTTCTGCGGTTCCCGGTCGGAGCGTGCGGGGTGGTCAGCCGAGGTAGTAGACGCCGCCGCTCGACGGCCAGCCACCGGCGGAGCGCCCCGTGCCTCCGACCGTGCCGCCGCCCGTGCCACCGTGCAGGAAACGCTGTATGTCGATGCTGTTGCGCGGCGGGCCACCGTCCGGTTCGTCGTCGTAGATCTCGGTCCGTACGTTCTCGTAGGGCCGTGGGCTGAGGCAGTCGTTCCAGCCCACGCAGTCGCGCTCCTGCCACTGGTAGACCACCCGGGGCGCCGGGTCCGGCCGTTGAGCGCAGGCGATCGCCGGCGCCGGATCACCGCTGTCGCAGGCGCTCCACCGGCTCTCCCGGATGTCCCGGCCGTAGTTGCGGGGATAGACCTCGAAGATCGGCAGGTCGATCACCCACGAGTCGGACTCCCGCACCGGTGCGGGCCCGTTGATCACCCCGGTGACGGAGCAGGTGCCGCCATGGCACTGTGGCCTCGGTACGGGCTTGCCGGTGCTCGACTGCGATGCCACCCGGACCGGGTCAGCGACGCCCAGTCGCTTGAACAGGCTGTCGTACGGTTCCGGGATCCGGACCCGGCGACCGTCCGGGTCGGTGAAGGTGGTCGGATTGTTGTTCGCGTACGCGTACCCGTTGACCTGCTGTGAGTCCTGGTGGTCGACCACCGGGTCGGCGGCGTCGAACCGACCGGTCCCGGGGTCGTAGTCGCGTGCGCCGAGGTGGGTCAGGCCGGTGAGCGGGTCGACGCCGCCGTCGAGGAAGCCCCGGCCGCCCGGCCAGTTCACCGGGCCACCGCGCGGGTCGCCGAACGGCAGCGTGTGACGGCGGGTCACCTGCTGCGTCGCCGCGTCGACCGCGAGTACGGCGGTGCCGCGCTGATCCGGTATCAGCCGCGTGACGCCGCCCTTGACCCGCAGCGCGATGGTCTCCCCGTCGTGCCGGTAGTACCGGTTCCCGGTCGTCGCCGCGCCGGAGCGGCGCAACTCGGTGTCGCCGAGATAGAGGGTGCTACCGCCCGCATCCCGGCGGATCAGCCGGTTGCCGTCCGCGTCGTAGATGTACGAGGTGGTCTGCCCGTTCGTGGTCACCGACGCGACGCGACCCTCCACGTCCCAGGTCAGCGACTGACCGGGCCGGCCGGTGGCGTTGCCGGCGGCGTCGTAGCCGTACCCGTCGGAGCGGTTGCCCGTCGGGCCGGTCGTATCGACGGTCCGTAGGGTGTGCGGCTGCGCCCCACCCGGCGCGGGGTAGGTGTAGGTGCGGGTGACGTCGCCCCCCGCGGCGTGCCGCACGTCCCTGGTCCGGTTGCCGGTCGGGTCGTAGGCGTAGGACTGCCAGTAGGGCGCCGGGCCGGCCAGGTCACCGGTCGCCGGGTCGGCGGTGCAGTCGCCGGAACCCGCCCACGCCTCGGTCAACCGGCGCAACCGGTCGTAGCGGAAGCACTGGTCATCGCCGGTGGCCAGATCCGCTGCCCGGGTCAGGTCGCCCGCCGGGTCGTACTCGTGCACCGTGGCGGCCAGCAGGTCCTCGCCCAGCACCACAGTGGACTGGGTGAGGGCCCGGGTGCCGTCCTGGTAGCCGAAGCCGCGCACCACCTGCTGACCCGCCGGGCCGAGCGTCGACTCCTCGGGCTCGCCGAGGTTGGTGTAGCTGGTGCCGGCCACGTAGCTGTCCAGCGGCGAGGTCAGACTCGTCGGGAAGCCCAGGTTGTCGTAGCCCTGGCGCAGGGTCTCAGCCGGCAGGTCCCCGGCGGCCGGCAACCCGGTGGAGGTGACCTGGTCGCCCTCGTTGTAGGTGTAGGTGGTGGGGTAGGTGCCGGCCAGCCCGGTCTCCGTGGCGGGGATCACCACCGCGGTCGCGGTCCGTCGGCCCCGCAGGTCGTACTCGACAACCCGGGTTTCGTACCGCTGACCGGCCACGTAGCGGACCGCCGAGGCCGGCAGTCCCTTGCCGAGCGTCGCGGTGTCGTACGTCCACTCGGCCAGTTGGGGGCCGTCGGTCGAACCGGTGTACGCGCCGGTGCGGCGACCCAACGGGTCGTAGCGGTACGCCACCGTCTGGCCCCGACCGTCGCGGACGCTGGTCACCTGACCCCGCGCGTCGTAACCGGTGAGCGTCGTACCGGTGTCCGGGGCTTCCTCGCGCACCCGCCGGCCGCTCAGGTCGTAGCCGTAGCGCCACACGTTGCCGGCCGGGTCGGTGACCGTCGCCAGTTGGCCGCCCTTGGCGTACTGGTAGAGGGTCTCGTCGAAACCGCCGGTCGGGGTCGGTCCGGCGTACTGCCGCAGTGCCGACCGCCGGCCGTGGGCGTCGAGGACCTCGGTGGTGGCGGTACCACCGGCCGGCGGTGTGGTGGAGATCCGGTCTCCGCCGTACGCCGTCGTGGTGCGCCACCGGTCCGGGTCCTCGCCGAGGACCTGGAGCGCTGTGGAGGTCGGCCGGTCCGCGCCGTCGTAGCCGTACACCGTCTGCGCCGTCACCAGTTGCGGATCGGGTGCCAGCGCTCCGTTGACGGGGCCGGGGTCGTGCCGGGGTCCGACGACCACGGCGACCCGACCGTGCGGGTCGTACTGGGTGTCGGTGACGATCCGCCCGCCCCGGGGCGAGTCCCGCTGCGTCTGGCGTTGCCGCAGGAGCCCGTCGAAGATCTCGTAGCTGTTCTGGTAGCTCGACCCGCCGAGCAGGGTACGGGTCAGCACGGCGCTCGGCCCGTCGCTGCGCACCGTGTAGCTGAACTCGACGTTCGCCGGCGCGCTCAGCGGCCGTCCCGGCCGCCACACCCGTGTGATCCGGCCCAGGGGGTCGTACGCCCGGGTGGTGGTGCCCCCGTTGGTGTCGGTCGTGCTGGCCTGCACACCGCGCAGCGGCTCGTACTCCGTCGTGGTCGTGAAGCCGAGGGCGTCGGTGACCACCGTACGGGTCAACGGTCCGCCTTCGGACGGGGTGTACGTCGTGCGGGTGGGTTCGTCGAGCGCGTCGTACACCAGCTTGGGCCGGCCATGCTGGTCGAGCGTGCGCCGGCTGGTGGTGACGTACGTGGGACCCCCGGTCCCGGTCTGCGCCTCCTCGACCCGGGTGACGTCACCCGCGGTCGGTGGGGCGCCCCACGTCGTGTTGCCGTCGTGGTAGTAGCGCTTCTCGGCGACCAGGTCGGTCGGGTACGCCCCGGCCGCGTCGCAGGCCACGCCGAGGGTCAGCTCCCGCTTGACCGCGCTGACGACCCAGTCGGTGGTGTTCTCGGCGTACTCGACCCGGGAGCAGGTGTCGTCACCCGGCTCCGCCACGTCACCCCGGTCGTGCGTCTCGATTAGGCGGCCCCGGGCGTCGTACGTGTAGGCCCGCTCGGTGGTTCGGACACCGCCGCCGGCCAGTGCCGTCTCGACGCGTTCCCATTCCAGGTCGGTCAGGTGGGCCTCCAGCGTTCCGCCGGTCCCGCCGACGCGGGGACGCTGGGCGGTGATCCCGAGGTCGCGGGGCTCGGCGACGGTACGGCTGACGAGCGCACCACCGTCGCCATCGAAGACGGTGACGGACCGGTTGAAGCCCCGCCACATCGGTAGGTCCGGCTCACCATCGACACCCACCTGATCGGGCTGGCCGGTGCGGTTGACGTCCCCGTCCATGCCCCGCATGAACAGGTGCTCGGTCAGCGTGCGCCGACCGCCCGCCGCGCCGGTGCGGACCTTCACCCGCTGGTAGCCGCGCCACTGTCCCCAGCTCTTGCGTCCGGCCGGCACCAGTTCGGCGTCGTCGTGATGCCAGCCGGACCCGCCGAACACGTACTCGTAGGAGGTGGTCTTCGGTGGGTTGCCGCCGACCAGGTCGGACTCGGTCACCTGACTCACGACGTACTTGTGGAACCAGTCCTCGGTCGGCGTGGTCCCCCAGATCGCCGGGAAGCACCGCTTCTCATTGCTGTCGACGGCGGGCACGGTCCCGGCCCGACACTCGGTCGGCTGGTACGCGACCTGGATCAGCCCGCCGGTCTCGGTGTAGATGGAACTGATCCGCCGCTTGTACATGGCCGGTCGGGTGTCGGCCCGGTCCACCCGGTTCTCCGCCGGCTGCCCGTCGAAGGTCACCGCCGGCAGGGTGGCGGTCCCGCCGACCAGGCCCGCCCGGGTGATCGAGTCGAGCCACAGCGCCGCCGGCTGCCGGTCCGCGGGCACCGGGTACGACTGGCCGAAGGTCCAGGAGTCCACGTCCCGGGCCGCGCCACCGGTGACCACCTGAGTCGTGATCTTCGAGAGTCGCCTGGTGGACCAGAACGTCGGTGACAGCACCAGGCACCCGGTCGTGTCGCACCACTGGTCCCACGGCGTGTCCGGCCAATTCTGCGGCTGGGAACGGACGCAACTGGTGCCCGGAACGCACCGGTCGGCCGGAGTGAACACCACCCGGGCCGCGGGCTGCGCGGTGTAGACGGAACCAATCCGCTGCCCGTAGTCGATCCGGGTCGGTTGCCCGCCCCGCACGTACGGGGTGGGCAGGTCCGTCCGCCCCGCGCGGCCGTAGTGGTTGGTCTCCGGGGCGTACCAGTACGACATCACGTCGTTGTGGCGGTCCACGACGAAGTCCAGGTTCCACCGGTACGCCTGCTGGCACCAGGACGCCTCGAAGGTGGCGCCGTGACAGGGCTCGCCGGTGCCGTTGCCAAAGACGGGGACGGTCCAGGTGGACCCGGTGGTCGGGCTGCTCGCGCTGCCCTCTGGAAGCCGCTCCCGACCGAAGTAGTACAGGGTGCCCTCGGGTGAGGCCAGCCGCCAGTACTCGCCGTCGCGGGCGCCGTTCGGCGCTCCGCCGAGTCGGTCGACCCGCCAGCCGTCGTCCTGCTCAGCCCGCCACAGATCTTTGCCCGCGTCGTAGACCAGCTCACTGGTGAGGCCCGGCAGCACCACCGTGGCGTTGTCCGTCGCCCAGCACAGGTCGCCGCTGGTCGTGGGCCCGCCGTCGTCGCCGCACCGGACGTACGACCGTTCGATGAAGCCGGGCTGGTAGTCGAACCCCTCACCGAGCCAGGACGGCTGGTTGTTGGTGGACGCGACCCGCCCGTCGACCGAACCCGACGAGTAACGCAACGCGATTTCCGGCGTCGGGCCGGGCACGTTCGGCGTGCTCACCGGATAGGACCAGCTGAAGTCGCCGCTCTGCAGGCCTACCTGCCAGGTGGCGGACGGGGCCAGCGAGGTGGGGCGGAAACTGCCGGCGCTGCCTTCGGGGGCGGCGGTCACGGCGTAGAGTCCGTCGCCGACCTCGGCGCGCAGCAGGCCGCTGTCGACCTCGTTGCGGCTCGGCACCGCCGTGCCGGTCCGGCACCCCTTCGCGGCCGGGGTCGTCAAGGCGCAGTCGGGCAGCCGGACCAGCCCGAGGCGGCTGGCGTAGTCACCGCCGTACGCCTGCCGAAAGCCCGAGTAGTCGACCTCGACCGTGGTCTGCCGGGCCACCTTGTCGGTGTGGCCGATCCGCAGCACCATCCCCCGCGCGCCGACCCGGGCGGTGGTGGCGCGGTCGAAGACCTCCACCCGCGCCGTGCCCGGGTCGGTGGCCGCCCCGGCGACCACCGTCGACGCGCCCACCTTCACCGGCAGCGCGCCGGCCCGCACCAACGCCGACGCGTCGTCGCGCGCCAGCCCGCCGACCTCACGCGGCACCGGCACCTCGGCGATGCCGGCTGCAGGCCAGACCACCTCGGGTGCCTTACGCAGGGCGACCTTCGCCTCCGGGTCCGCCCCGCGCGGCTGGGCCAGCACCCGCTGCGCCGGCTTCCCCGACCAACCCTTGCCCTCCGCCGACCCAGCGGCCGGAGCAGCCAGCCCTGGCGGCGCCGAGGCCACCACCGTCGCGACAACCACCGCCACAACCAACAACCAACAATTTCGTACGCGCACCAGGACCTCCCGGGACATCTGGTCGTCATTCGAATAGGAACGCGATGCCGATCAGCTGCAGGCGGCCCCACCGGTTCCGGCGCAGCCGATCCCAGCGAGAATTCCCAGTCCGATTCCCAGCAATGAGATGACGACCGTCTTTATCACGCCCTCGTCCGGTCGAACACGTGGCGGCTCGAACTTGGTCTGGGGTGTTGCCGTCGGCGCAGGTGTCGGCGATGCCTTGGGTTTGGCCGTTCGCGAATTATTGGAGTTTCCGTAATTGCGGGAGCCCGTGTTTTTCTGATGTTCCTTGATCTTTTTCGCTAGGTCGAAGTTCCGGTCTTTCCGCGCCTGCTTGTACATCTCATCCAGCTCCGCAGCATTCTTGCCTTGGAGGAAGGAGTGTTTACCGTCGCGTTTTCCACGTTGGCCCCCGGTGAGACACGCACAAGGGCGACCGTCGTCGGATTTCTCCTTCTTCTTAGCCGTCTTCGGCTTGACCTTGCCGCGCTTGTCGCGATCGTCGAGTTGCTTGTCCTTGGCCAGCAGTCGGTCCCGCGCCGACTTCGGCCCGGCCGCCGGCCGGCGCACGGCCTTGGCCTTGGGCTTCGGCTTGGGCTTGGGCTTCTTGACGTACTTCTTGCCGTTGTAGCGGTGCGTCTTGTTGAACTGGGTGCAGCCCTTACCGGTGCCGCAGTCGGGACGCAGCCCATCCGGGTCGGAGTAGGTGACCGGGCTGTTGTTCGCGTACGCGTAGCCCTGCATCTGCTGCGGGTCGGACTCGTCGATCACCGGATCGACGGAGAGGAACCGGCCGGTCTCCTGGTCGTACTCGCGGGCGCCGATCCGCACCAGGCCGACCCCGGCGTCCACGGTGCCGCCGACGAAGCCCCGCTGACCGGGCCAGGTGCTCGCCGCGGCGCCACGGCTCCCGCCGTACGGCAGGCTGTAGCGCCGGGTCGGGGTCAGGGTGACCGCGTCCACCGCCACCCCGGCGGTGCCGTTGTGGTCGTCCACCAACCAGCTGAGCCGGTTGTCCGCGGTCCGTACGGCGATCACGTCGCCGTCCTGGCCGTAGTAGCGGGTGCCGAGGGCGCCGCCACCGGCCGCCGGGCGGAACAGCTCGGCGCTGCCCAGGAAGTACGTGGTGCCGGTGGCGTCGCGGCGCAGCACCCGGTTGCCGTCGGCGTCGTACCCGAAGGAGGTTGTCCGGCCGCCCTCGGTGATCGCCGTCAGGTTGCCCTCGGTGTCCCAGGTCAGGGTCTGGTCCTTGCCGGCCACCGCCCGGGTGGTGGTGTTGCCGTCCGGGTCGTAGCCGAAGGTGTCGGTCCGGTTGCCGGCCGGCCCGGTGGTGATGACCGACCGCAGGGTGTGCGGCTGGGCGGTGCCGGCGGCCGGATAGTCGTACGTCCGACGGGTGTCGCCGGCGGCGTCGTGCCGGACCTCCTCGGTACGGTTGCCGACCTTGTCGAACCGGTACGACTGCCAGTAGGCGGCCGGCCCGCCGAGGACGGAGAGGCTGGGGTTGGCGGCGCACTCGTCGGTGGCGGTCCACGCCTCGGTGAGCCGGCGCAGGTAGTCGGTGCGGAAGCACTGGGTGTCGCCGACCGCGGCATCGGCGATGGAGGTGACGTTGCCGGCGTCGTCGTAGCGGTAGCTGACGTCGCTGACCATGGTGGCGTCCTCGGTGCCCACGCCGATTGCCTGCGCGGTGCTCAGCCGGCGGCTGCCGGTCTCGTAGCCGAAGGTCCGCAGCAGCACCGCCTCCGGGCCGCCGAGCTGGTACGACTCGACGTCACCCAGCGGGTCGTACGCGGTGTCGTTGACGTAGGTGACGCTGCCGCCGGACGCGGTCCGCGAGGTCATCGTGGCCGGCAGACCGAGGGAGTTGTAGGTGTAGGTGACCGTCTCGCCACCGAGGCTGCCGACGGCCGGCAGGCTGGCGGAGGTGACCGCCCCCGCCGCGTTGTAACTGAACGTGCTGGCGTACCGCTCGGTCTGCCCGGCCGTGGCGGCCGGGACCGTGACGGCGGTTCCGGTCGGCCGACCCGCCGGGTCGTAGCCCAGCGTCTCCGACCGGTACGTGTCGCCGCCCGCGTACCGGGTGGCCGCGGTGGGCAGCCCGATACCGCCGGGCAGCGTGTCGTAGGTCCAGTCGGCCAGCTTCGTGCCGTCCGGGGAACCGTCGTACCGGCCGGTGGGGCGGCCGAGCGGGTCGTAGGTGCTGGCGACGGTGTGCCCGCGGGCGTCGGTGGCGCTGGTCAGCTGGTCCTCGTCGTCGAAGCGGGAGGTCGAGGTACCGGTATCCGGGTCCTCGGTGTGGATCCGGCGGCCGCGCAGGTCGTAGGAGTAACGCCAGACGTTGCCGGCCGGGTCGGTGACGGTGGCCAGCTCACCGCCCCTGGTGTACGTGTACCGGGTCTCGTCGTAGGCGCCGGTGGGTGACCCGCCGGTGTACTGCCGCAGGGCGGTGACCCGGTCGTCGGCGTCGACGACCGTCGTCGTGGCGGTGCCGCCGTCGGGCGGGTCCACCGACGTCCAGTTGCCGCCGTACGCGGTGCCGGTGCGCCACTGCTCGACGCCGTGGGACAGGAAGATCTCCACCGTCTCCCGGTCCGCTCCGTCGTAGCCGTACCGGGTCTCGCCGGGCACGCTGCCGGTCGGCCGGAACAGTTCCGGGACCGGGTCGCGACTGGCCTCCCAGTAGTCGTCGTAGGTGCGGTCGACACGGCCGTGGCCGTCGTGGAACGTGTCGGTGATGATCCGGCCGCCGGCGGGGGAGGCCGTCTGGGTCTGCCGGGGACGCAGGAAGCCGTCGTAGAGGGTGTACGCGGATCGGTAACCGCCGCCGGCGTCCCCGGTCAGGGTCTCGGCGCGGGTGGCGCTGGTCCCGTCGGCGCGGACGACGTACTCGAAGCGACTGTTGGGGCTCTGGGTGTCCTTGGCCCGGCCGGGCAGCCACACCTGGCGCAACCGGCCCAGGGCGTCGTACGTCAGGTCGGTCCGTCGCCCGTTGGCATCCACGGTGCTGACCGGGCTACCCAGCAGCGGGTCCAGGGTGCTCGTGGTGGTGTGGCCCAGGGCGTTGGTGGTGCTGACCTGGGTGGTCGGCCCGCCCAGTGCCGGCGTGTACGCGGTCTTGCTGCGGCGGCCCAACGCGTCGACCACGGCGGTGGGCCGGCCGTGCCCGTCGACCTCGGTCGAGCCGGCGGTGACGTAGACCGGGCCGCCGGACCAGGAGCCGGCCTCCTCGCTGCGGGTCTCGTCGCCAGCGGTCGGCGGCGCACCCCAGCCCAACTGGCCGTCGTAGTAGCCGCGTTCGTCGGAGATGAGATCGTCCGGGTACGCCGGGGTGGTGGAGCAGCCCACGGCCACCGTCTCGGTCCGGGACACCGTGTCGGTGATCCACGCCTTCAGGTTGCGGGTGTACCAGGTACGGGTGCAGGTGTCGTCGCCCGGATCGGCCAGGTCGCCCTTGTCCTCGACCCGGGTCATCCCGGCGTAGTCGGGGTCGTAGCCGTAGTTGGTCTCGGTGGTACGGGTCGAGCCGTCACTGAGCGCGGTGAGGATCCGCTCGGTGGTGCCGGTCACCAGGTACGCGGTGAGCGGTTGCATCCCCGTACGCTCCCGGGTGGCCGTGGCCCGTACGCCGGTCAGCGCGGAGACCCTGCGCTGCAACCAGGGACCACCGTCGCCGTCGTACGTGGTGACCACCCGGTTCAAGCCACTCCACTGCGGATCGTCGGGCACACCGTCCACCTGGACGCCCTGGTCCGGCGGACCGGACTTGTTGACGTCGCCGTTCATGCCGCGCATGAAGACGTATTCGGTCAGGGAACGTTGACCACCGGTGGCCCCGGTGCGTACCCGCACGGTGCGGTAACCGCGCCACTGCCCCCAGGTCTTGCGGCCGGTCGGGACCAGTTCGGCGTCGTCGTGGTGCCAGGCGTGCCCGCCGATGTCGTACTCGTAAGAGGTGATCTCCGGCGGGTTGCCACCCACCAGGTCCTCCTCGGTCACCTGGCTGACGGCATACTTGTGGAACCACTCCAGCCGGGTGGCGGACCCGATGCCCCAGTACACCGGGAAACAGCGCCGGTTGTTGTCGTCCTCGGCCGGCAGGCCCCCGGGCCGGCACTGCACCGGCGCGTACGCCACCGAGATCTGGCCACCTGTCTCGGTGTGCACGGCGCTGATCCGGCGTTTGTACAGCGCCTGCACGGTGTCAGCGGTGTCCACCCGGTTCGGCCAGGTCTGCCCGTCGAAGGTGACCGGCGGCAGCGTGGTGGTGCCACCGACGTGACCGGACTGCCGGATCGCGTCCAGCCACAGCGGTGGGCTGGTCTGGTCCTGTGGCCGGGGGTACGACTGGGTGAGCTGCCAGGAGCTGACGTCGCGGTAGGCGCCGGCGGTGTACACCTGCGTGGTGACCCGGTCGAGGCGTTTGGTGGACCAGAACGTGGGGGCGAAGACCTGGCACGTCCCGGTCGACGTGCAGGCCTGGTCGAGTGGGGTGTCCGGCCAGTTCTGCGGCTGGGAGGTGACGCAGCTGCTCCCCGGGATGCAACGGTCGGCCGGGGCGAACACCACGCGGGCGGCGGCCGGCACGGTGAACAGGGTGTCCGCGCGCTGGCCGTACTCGATGCGGTCGAGCTGGCCGCCCCGGACGTAGGGGGTCGGCGCGGTGGCGGTGGCGTTGCGGCCGTAGTGGTTGGTCTCGGGGCGGTAGTAGTAGGACATGGCGTCGCCGTGCGGGTCGACGACGTAGTCGAGGTTCCAGCGGTACGCCTGCTGACACCAGGCGTCAGCGGGGGTGCCCCGGTAGCACCAGGCCCCGGGCTCCTTGCCGAAGACTGGCACCGTCCAGGTCGAGTTCGTCTCGGCCCGGCCGGCGGCCCAACCCGGTAGCCGGTTGAGGCCGAAGTAGTACTGGGTGCCGTCGGGTGCGGTGAGTCGCCAGTGTTCGCCCTTGTCGCCGTCGCGGCTGTCGGTCCTGTCGTCGCCGTCGTCGCCGTTGACGGCGCCGGTCAACCGCTCCACCCGCCAGCCGTCGTCGTCGGCCATCCGCCAGGTGCGGCTGGTGTCGTCCAGGACCAGCTCGCCGGCCGCGCCGGGCAGCGACACGATCGCGTTGTCACTGCCCCAGCAGAGGTCTCCCACCGGCGAGGCGGGCTCGGTCGAGCAGGGCTTGTAGGAGCGCTCGATGAAGCCGGACTGAAGTTCGAAGCCCTCGCCCACCCAGGACGGCTGGTTGTTGTTGGCGGCCACCCGCCCGTCGATAGAACCGGACGAGTAGTTCAAGGCTAGGTCGGGCTCGACGCCGGGGACCTCCGGCGTGTCGATCGGGTACGACCAGGTGAAGTCTCCGGACTGGAGGCCGACCTCCCAGGTGGCTGTCGGTGAGAGCGAGGTGGCCTGGTAGCTGCCGGCGCCGCCGGACGGCCCGGCGGTGAGCGCGTACAAGCCGTCGGGCACCCGGGCCTCGACCCGACCGGTGGCCGGCTGATTGCGACTGGAAACCGCCGTGCCGGTGCGGCAACCGGGGGCGGCCGGCGTGGTGGCCGCGCACTCGGGCATCCGGACCAGCCGCAGCCGGGAGCCGTAGTCACCGCCGTAGGCGGTACGAAAGCCGGAGTAGTCGATGCTCACCTGCGTCCGGGCCGTGTCGTCCCGGCGGGAGAGTCGGATGAGCAGGCCGGTCAACCCGGCCGCTCGGACGGCGTCCTGGCCGAGAAGCTCGACGCGCACCGTGCCGGCCCCGGTGGGCGATCCGACCCACAGAGGTAGCGCACCGGCCCGGGCGAGGGAGATCTCCGGCTCGCTCGACATCGGCCGGACGGCGGCGGCGACGGGTACGTCCACGGCGGCGGCGGACGGCCACTCAGCGCGGGCCGCCTTACGCAGCGCGGCCTGCTCCTCCAGGTCGACAGCACGCGGGCGGGCCGGTGCCGACGTCCCCTTGACCGGCGCGACCGGGTTCTTGGCAGCGGGGGAGCGGGGGCGGCCGGCGGCGGGCCCGGCCTGTGCGGGCGCCGCCCCGGCCAAACTGATGACCAGCGCCAGGACGAGAGCGCCGGCCAGCGAGCCACGACCGGCGCGTATCCAGCCGATCCGACGGGTACCTGGTATGGGCATCCTGTTCCCCCCGCGTGAAGTGGTGACTGCGAACAAGCCGGTTGCCCCGCACGCGCCGGATCGGCCATCCGACTAGGACACTGGGCGTCGGACGTCGCCGTGGGCAACGGATCCGGCGCGTTCGGGACAGTCCCGAACGGGCCCGCACGGCGAGCGTCAGATGACTAGGATCGTTAACCTCGATCGAGTCCGATCGACGCATGGGGGAGTCGAATGTCCGAAGCCGGAACGCAGCCGCCGAACCCCGACGAGGCGACGAACCCGGCCGAGTTCGTGACGGCGCTGCGGGCCCTGCGGGAATGGTCCGGCCTCACGTACCGGGAACTCGCGGCCAAGGCCGACGCCTCAGGGGACGCCCTGCCGTCGAGCACGATCGCGTCGGCTCTGAGCCGTACGACCCTGCCCCGGCAACAGGTGGTGCAGTCCTTTGCGAGAGCCTGCGGACTCGGCGACGCCGCCGCGGCCCGCTGGGTCGCGGTCCGTAACCGGCTTGCCGTCGGGCCGATCTCGAGCGGTTCTCCGGATCCCGTCGAAGAGGCCGGGGTGGCCGCCGCGGAACCGGTCGCGCCGCCCGCGCCGGCTGCTCGGCCGCGACGGTCGAGGAGGGCAATCGTGGTGATCGCCGCCCTCGCCGCCGTGATCGGCTCGGGCACGGCGTTGGCCTGGAAGGGCGCCCTCGGCTCAGACGGCTCGAACGGCTCGGGTGGCCGTGCCGTGGAATCCTCCGGGGCTTCCACGCCCGCGACTGCCGCCCTGCCCGATGGCTGGTACCTCATCCAACCCGCGCACGTGCGGGATCGTGACCTGTGCCTGGGCGAGGGGCGGGAGCGTAACGGCCGCACCGACCGGCCGCTGGCGGTGCAACGGGCGTGCGACCGGATCTCCCCGGACACCTTCCTCAAAGCGGTCGGTGTCGGGGTCTACGAGATCGAATGGCACCATCCGAAGGAGGGCGCGGGCTGTCTGACCGTCGACGAGGCGCTGACGGGGGACGGCGCGTTGCTGGCGCCGGACAACTGCACCGGTGCCGCCCACCAGCGGTACCTGTTGGAGGCCACAAACGTGCCGGTGCCCGGCGGCTATCGGCTACGTCCGATCCACAGTGGTCTCTGCGTTGGGGCGCTCGGGGGCCCTGCCGATGTGAACCCCGGCGCCGAGGCGATGCAGGCGAACTGCACCGGGGCCCTGGACCAGGAATTTCTGTTCGTCGCGACGAAACAGGCAGGCCGATCGTCCTGAATCACTGCCGTGGTTGCCGAGCGGACGATCAATCGTCCTCATCGAAATCCGTGTCGTCGACGAGGCCGCCCAGGAACGTCTCGAAATCGGGGGCGAGGACAGTGATCTGGTAATCCCACTCCTGGTCGACGTGCACGACTGTCGGCTCGCCCGTGGACCGGTAGTCGAGGGCGATCATGTCGTGGCCCGCTGAGGGGCAGTCGGCGATGTAGATACCAATGTCGGGGTAGCCCCACTCGGCTATCCAGAACGCGCTCCCGAGCTCGCCGCACAGGCTGAAGGGCGCGGTCCGGCCGATCGCCGCCAGGGTGTCCACCGCGACGTAGTTCGCCGACCAGGAGGTTCGGCTGGGCGAGGGGTAGGCGTCACGAGCCAACAACCCGCCGTTGTGTCGCCGGGCCAGGTCGACGTACGCGGCGGGTAGCTTGCGGCCGAGCTGTGCCTCCACCTGCCGTAGAACCTCGTCGGTGAGCGGACTTTCCAGCGGATCGGAGGCGTCGAAGATGATCGTGGGATCGAGCACGCGCTGACGGTAGTCGCTGAACGTCGGTTGCCGGAACGCCCCGGGGCTCCATTGTCTGAACGCTGTTCGTGTTGAGGATTCACTCCTGCCGCGACTGCGCGGACCCGGCGGGTGCGCTGCCCCGACGCTTCCTCGGCTGGCTCAGGTGAGCATCCTGCTGTTAGGTTCGCGAACGTGACGGTGCAGATCACCGCTGGGCGTTTCCACGAGGCTGACGGTGTAGAAGACTGGCGTTGTCTCTACCACCTGGTTTCGGCCTACTTCCGGACTGGCTCGCTGTCGGCGGGGATCGCGTTCGTCGACGAGATCGGCCGGCTCGCCGGCCGCGACGAGCAGGAGCATCTCAACCTGGATCTGCGCCACGCGGGCGTCACCGTGTCGCTGTCGCGGCGTGACATCTCATTGGCGCGACGGATATCGGCCGCTGCGCGGGCGCTGGGCATCCCCGCCGATCCCACGGCGGTGCAGCTCCTCAACATCACCCTCGATGCCCTGGTGAAGTCGGACGTGCTGCCGTTCTGGCAGGCGCTGCTGGGATACCGGCAGATCGGTGACGACTACCTGGCCGATCCGACGCGACGGGGGCCCGGATTCGGGCTGCAACCGATGGAGACGGCGCGTCCGCAACGCAGCCGGATGCATGTCGACGTCGCCGTCCCGCACGATCAAGCGAAGGACCGCGTCGCCGCCGCCCTGGCCGCCGGCGGGCGCGTCGTCTCCGACGCACACGCGCCGAAGTGGTGGGTGCTGGCCGACCCCGAGGGTAATGAGGCATGCGTCGCGACCTGGGTCGGACGCGAGTAGCGGGCCAGCCAGAGCGCGACCCGCAGATGGGCCCGAAGCTGCTGATCTTTTGGGAACCCGAACGCGGGCTCGTGAACGAACTGCGCAAGGAATTGGGCGAAGAGCGCTCCCTCGCTTTGGCTGCCCGCCGTGGCGATGGTGCTGTTGAGCGGTATTCCTCAGAGGTATGAATATGACTGTGCGGTATACCGCTTACCGCCGCATCCGCCTCCACGCAGGTGGCTGAGGGTCACGCCCGGCCACCGGCCGCGCGCGGCGGCGCGGTCCAGCCCGCAACGGGCGAGATGGGCACGAACTGCCTCTCGCCCCGACTGACCGGGCGTCACACCCGGCTCAGACCGAGCGCCTCGTCCACCCGGTCCAGCACCCCCACGTCGTCGTGGCCGACGCCGCGCAGCAGGTCGATGGCGGTCGCCCGGATCTGTCCGACGATCATGGTGACGGGCAGCGGCGGATCGGACCGCAGCAGGCCCGCGGCGATCCGGACCGCTTCCAGGGCCGCCGCGTCGGCCCGGTGCGCGTGCCGGTCGGCGTCGGCGCCGCTGAGGTCGCTGGCCAGAGCCTCCCCGGCCGACCGTACGGCGGCGGTCAGCGCGCCGATCGCGGCGGCCAGCTCCGGCGGTGTGGCGGTGTGCCGGCGGGTCAGGGTCACGCCGGCCCGCGCCAGCACCCGGATGTTGCGCGCGGCATAGTCGAGCTGCCGCAGCGTCGCCTCCACGTCGACGAGCTTGCCCAGGTGCCGGCGGCGCAGTCCCAGCCGCAGCGTCTCACCGGTGGCGAGCACGGCGGTCTGTAGCTGGGCGACGCAGTCGTCCACCTGCCGAGCCTGGTCCAGCGCGGCGCGCGCGGCATCCTCGTCGCAACCCCGCAGCGCGGTGTTCACCTCATCGAGCAGGTCGGCCAGGTCGGTGTAGCTGCGCCGCGCCTGCGCCACGAGCGGGGCCAACGGGTCGCGGGCGGCCATCAGCTGGCTGGCGGCCAACGCGACCGCGCCGCCGACGAGCGCGTCGACGAAGCGGAACGGCATCAGCGTGCCGTGCGGCGCGGCGACCACGACCAGGTACATGGCCGACACGGTGGCCTGCACGACCAGGGCGCGGCGGGCTCCGATCAGCACCAGCGTCGTGGTGGTCAGCAGCAGCACCAGCAGGACCGTGCCGGTACCGGGGCCCAGCGCGTACACGAGCAGCTCCGCGACGAGCACGGCGGCGGCCACGGCGAGCAGGATCTCGACGGTCTGCCGTAGCCGTCGCCCGCGGGACTCACCGAGCACGACGAGCGCGGCGGTCGGCGCATAGAACGGGTCCGGGTGACGGATCACCACCGCCGCCACGATCCAGGCGACCACCGCGGCGGCGGTCAGCTCGACCACGGTCATCCCGTCGTCCCGTAACCGCGCTACGGCGTCGCGCCCCCACGTCCGCACCGGTGCTGCCCCTCTCGCCGGCGCACCGGATCCGGCCGCCTATTGATCTTCCGCGAGGACCGGGACTACCCCGCCTGTGAGCTGCTCAATCGTTGGGTGGCGGGCGGCACGCGGGACGAGAGGCCGATGGCAGGTCATCGTGGGCGGCCGCTTCACTGCATGGCGGTGAGCGGAGGATGATCGAATGACACGGGGCAGCGGAAGGTGTACAGCGAGTAGCCGCGCCCGATCTGCACGCCGACGATGTCGGGGGACGCGGTCGGGTCGTCCTCGGACGGGCGCCAGCTGCAATGCATCCCGTTCCAGTCGCCCGAATCCACGGTGAACATCAAGGTCATCGCGGTGCCGCAGGCGACACAGTCCATCGGGTACGGATCGGTCAGAGACCAGTTCGCGAACCCGCCGACCTTCCATCCCGGCGCCAGCGACAGGTCGCTCTGATAACGGGGACGGCTCTCGTCCTCGTCGTCATCCCACTCGTCGAGCCGGTCGCGTAGGTCAGCAGGGAGCAGATCGGCGTACTGGTACTCGTGGACCTGCTCGGGGTGCAGCACGCACGGGATCGGCAGGTACATGTCGCTGATCACCGGCGGCTCGGGAGGTGCTTCGAGCAGGGGGCCGACGGTGGAACTGTCTCGCCAGCGGAGGAAGACGCGAGGGCTGTAGTGCCGGTCCGAGTGGTCGACGGGGCACCACAGCACCTGGAGCAGGTCGGTGTCGTCCGGACCGGCGTAATCCGGGATGTCTCGTCGGTAGAGCTGCGCGACGGGGACCAACGGGATGGGATCCTCGATCAGGCCGTCCAGTTCCAGGGCGTCGGCGGCGTCGAGTTCCGCCCGCTCCTTGACGGTCAAGAAGTCCCCACCCGGCACCGGATCCCGGGCTTCTGCGGTCGCGAGGATCTGCCGCCTGCGGCGCAGGGCAGCCGGGGTCGTAAGGTTCCACGGCTCGTGCGCCCCGGCGTCGTCGCAGACCGGCCACACCTCGTGGGCCGGCCACAGCAGCGGTCCACCGACCGAGCTGTCCCTGACGGTCGGAGCGCCGGGTCGGGGATGCAGGCGGGTGGCCGTGGTGGAATGTTCCCGTAGCTCGGGAAATACCGCGGTGATATCCAGCGGACGCGGAGGCGTGGTGCGGGCCATATCGGTGGATCTTATGACCCGCGTACCGGTCCTGATACCCCGGATCGCTGGCACCAGCCGGCGTCTGCGACGGCGCCCCGGCTGTCGGAGTAGCTGATTCTCCGGCGGTGATTCGGCTCCGACCGGTCAGGCCGTACCCTGGCGGTTGACTCGGCCCTCGTGGGCCGCCTTCGACCGGCCATGGTCGCGCTCGATGCCCGCTGATCCGGTAGCGGTGCGCTCGTGCCGCTGATCAGGCGAGTGCTCGACCGTCGCCCCCTGCCGGCCCCGTGCGCCGTTGCCCGGGTGCCGGCGGCCCCGCGCCGACTCGCCGCCGCTGTCGTGCTTGTTGCGCTGTTGGCTGCCCATGCCAGGTCGGGCACCCGGTGCCTGGGCACTCATGCTTTCGGGCGGGACGGCTCCGGCGCAGTTCCGCAAGATGCTGCCCTGGCCGTGAGGCTGGCCAGGCCAGCTCGGATTGTGCAGGTCAGAGGCCGGTTGGACACAAGCCCGCAGGTCTGCTCCCGGTGCCGTTCCGAATTTGCTCCCTGTTGCGCCCATCCGTCTCGCGATCGGCCTCGAATGCCTCATGACAACAGCAGTGAAGTACAAGCATTTGAGGAGTTCGTATGAAGCGTCGCCTGTTCGCCTCCATTGGCGTGATCGCTGTGCTGGCCCTGTCCGCCTGCGGCGGTACCGACAGCGGGGACAGCGCCAGCGGCGCGCCGAGCATGTCGGCCAGCGCGCCGATGGCATCGGCTTCGCCCTCGACGATGATGTCCGGTCAGTTCGGCTCGGGGTGCGCTGCCGTGCCGACCGATGCGTCCAACCCCGGTAGTTTCGAGGCGATGGCGAAGGTGCCGGTGGCCACGGCCGCGTCCGGCAACCCGCTGCTGTCGACGCTGGTGACGGCCGTGAAGAAGGCCAACCTGGTGGACTCGCTCAACGGCGCGCAGGGCGTCACGGTGTTCGCGCCGACCGACGATGCGTTCGCCAAGATCCCGAAGGCGGACCTGGACAAGGTCTTGGCCGATGACGCCCTGCTGAAGAAGATCCTGACCTACCACGTGGTGACGACCCAGCTGTCGCCGGACACCCTGGCGGGCACCCACAAGACGTTGCAGGGCGGCGACCTCGAGGTGACCGGCAGCGGCTCGTCGTTTACCGTCAACGGCACCTCGATGGTGGTCTGCGGGAACGTCTCGACGGCCAACGCCACCGTCTACATCGTTGACACCGTTCTGATGCCCAAGAGCTGATGGCGGCGACCGACATCGAGCCCCGGCCGGCGACTCGTCGGCCGGGGCCGACCCTCCGCATGACCGCCGTCCGCGGCGCGGTCGTCGGCCTGCTGACCGCCGGAGTGACCCTGGCCGTGGCGCATCTCCTCGCGGCACTGGTTGCCCCGGCCGCCGATCCGGTGCTGGCAGTCGGCGGCGTCGCCATCGACCTGGCACCGCAGGGCGTCAAGGCGTTCGCCATCCGCACCTTCGGCGCGAACGACAAGATCGCGCTCCTCGTCGGCGTCTACGCGCTGCTGGCCCTGGCCGCGGTTCTGCTCGGCGCGGCGGCGCTTCGACGACGACGCTACGGTCTGGCTGGTCTCGCCGTGTTCGCCGCTGTCGGTGTCGCGGCCGTCCTGTCCCGCCCGGGGGCGACACCCCTGGACGTCCTGCCGGTCCTGACGGGCGTCGGCGTCGGATCGGCCGCGATGTTGCTGTTGGCGCGCGCCGGTCGAACGGTAACGGCCATCGCGCCGAGCCGGCCGAGGCTGCTCAACCGCCGTCAGTTCCTGGCCACGACAGCGGGGACCGCGCTGACCGCCGGTGCCACGGCCGCCGTTGGCCAGGCCGTCGGTCGCGGCAGTGCGGTTGGCGCCCGTTCCCGCGCCGCCGTTCGCATTCCGCCGCCGGTACGACCGGCACCGCCGCTACCCGGCGGTGTCTCCGTCGGTGTCGACGGGGTTTCGGCGTTCCTCACCCGCAACCGGGACTTCTACCGTGTCGACACGGCACTCACCGTCCCGCAGGTCGATGTGAAGACCTGGCGGTTGACCCTGGACGGGGCAGTCGACCGTCCTCGTACCTGGAAATTCGAGGATCTTCTCGCCCGTGGCCTCGTCGAGCGTGACATCACCCTGAACTGTGTCTCGAACGAGGTCGGCGGTCCCTACATCGGCACCGCCCGCTGGACGGGGGTTCCCCTTGCACCGCTGCTTCGCGAGGCGGGCCTCCACGCCGGGCAGAACCAGCTTGTCAGCCGCTCGGTGGAGGGCATGACCATCGGCACTCCGCTCGCGGCGATCCTCGACGGGCGCGACGCGCTCCTGGCCGTGGCCATGAACGGTGAACCCCTGCCCCTGGAACACGGTTTCCCTGTCCGCATGCTCGTTCCCGGCCTCTACGGCTACGTGGGGGCCTGCAAGTGGCTCACCTCGATGAAGGTGACCACCTTCGACGCGTTCGACCCCTACTGGGTGCAGCGCGGGTGGGCCGCCGACGCGCCCGTCAAGACCGCATCGCGCATCGACACTCCGAGACCTTTCGCGCAACGTCGCGCCGGGCCTGTCATCATCGCCGGTGTCGCGTGGGCGCAACGGCGCGGAATCGTGGCCGTCGAGATTCAGGTCGACGACGGGCCGTGGCGGCAGGCCCGCCTCGCCGATGGACCATCGCCGGACCTGTGGCGGCAGTGGACCTACCGCTGGGACGCCACCCCGGGTAGCCACACCCTGCGCGTACGGGCCACCGATGCGACAGGTGCGACCCAGACCGACCAACGGGCTGCGCCCTTCCCCGACGGCGCGACCGGCTGGCACAGCACCACCGTCACGATCACCTGACCTGGTGCTTGCCGTGATTCCGGCCAGGAACGAGTACGCGGCGGCAGACTGCACGGCCGCCTGCACAGGAGAGGACATGCCGAGGATGAGCGGCGACCCGGAACACGCGCGGCGGTTACGTTCGGTGCCGCCGGATACCGCGACGCCACCGAGCCCCGACGAGCTGCTGGCGCGGGTGGCACGCGGTGACGAGGCGGCGTTCGCGGCGCTGTACGACACCATGGCCGGCCGCGTCCTCGGGCTGGCCCGCCGCGTCGTGCGCGACCCGGCGCAGGCGGAGGAGGTGACGCAGGAGGTGCTGGTCGAGGTGTGGCGCACCGCCGGCCGATTCGAGGCCGGTCGTGGCTCGGCCTCCGCCTGGATCCTGACGATGGCGCACCGGCGGGCGGTGGACCGGGTGCGCTCCGAGCAGGCCCACACCGACCGCACCCAGCGGGTCGCCGCGACCGAGACGCACGTCCCCTACGACGAGGTCGTCGAGGACGTCACCGCCCGGTTGGAGCGCGAACAGGTCCGTCGCTGTCTGGGCCGGCTGACACCGGTCCAGCGGGAGGCGGTGGTCCTGGCCTACTACGGCGGCCACACCTACCGTGAGGTCGCCGAAAAGCTGAAGACACCGCTGCCGACGGTGAAGACGCGGATGCGCGACGGACTGATCCGGATGCGTGACTGCCTGGGCATCGACATGGAGGGACGGGCATGAGTGCCGACATCCACACCCTCGCCGGCGCGTACGCCCTGAACGCGGTCGACGACCTTGAGAGGGCGGCGTTCGAGCGGCACCTGGCCGACTGCGAGTCGTGCCGACAGGAGGTGACCGAGCTACGGGAGACGGTCGCCCGGCTCGCCGACGATACCGTCGTCGAGGCCCTGCCCCAGGGGTTGCGGGAGCGCACCCTCGTCCAGGCGGCGCGCACCCCGCAGGTGCGCTCCGCAGCCGCCGGGGACAGCGCCACACGGCAGGCAGGCAGGTGGCGACGCCTTACGGTGGCCGCCGCGGTGGCCGTCCTCGTGGCCGGCGGCGCGAGCGCGGCCACCTGGGCCGTGACCAACGATCGGGTCAGCGACGAGCGGGCCAGCAGCGAGCAGGCGCGGCAGATCGCCGCCGTCCTGGACGCCCCGGACGCCCGGGTGTTCGAGCGGTCTCTCCAGCCCGGTGGCGCCGCGACCGTGGTGGTCTCCCGCAGCCGGGACCGCGGGGTGGTGCTGCTGCGCGACCTGCCCGAGCCCGGCCCCGGGCGGATCTACGAGCTGTGGCTCATCCGTGGCAGCGAGCCCCGCAAGGTGGGACGGCTGGCAGAGGGAGTCAGGGAGTCGACCACGGTCATCGGCCCGGTTGCCGAGGCGGGAACGTTCGGCGTCTCCAACGAACCGGTGGGCGGTTCCGTCGCCCCCACGCGAATCGTGGGCACGGTCGCGCTGAGCTGAGCACCGGCGCCAGGAGAGATCGCTGCTCCGCCGTACCGCCACGGGCGCGAGGCGTCAGCGGAAAGCGTCGATGTTGCGCTTCGCCCAGGCGGCGAAGGGGCGTGGGGATCGGCCCAGGATCTCGGCGATGTCCGGGCTGATCCGCTGTTCGGCTTCGGTGGGCGTGCCGAGGATCGCCAGCGTGCCCTCGACCACCGGTGGCGGCATGAAGCGCAGCATCTGCTCACGGGCTTCGTTCGGCGTCTGGTCCACGAAGCCGATCGGCTCGCCGAGCGCGGCGGCGAGGTCGGCGACCCGTTCGCGAGGCGTGCTCAGAGCCGGGCCGGTCAGTTCGTAGGTGCGGCCGACGTGCGAGCTGTCGAGCAGGGCTGCGGCCGCCACTTCGGCGATGTCGGCCGGGTCGACCAAGGGTAGACCGACGTCGCCGAACGGCGCGGCCACCATCCGCGTACTCCGCACCGGTTCCGCCCAGGCGAATGCGTTGGAGGCGAAGCCGCCAGGGCGCAGTATCGTCCAGCCGAGGTCGGATCGGCGGATCAGGTCCTCAATGGCGTGCAGGGGTGCGTGTGACGGCGAGTCGGGCCGTGTAACGACCGCCTGCGAGGACTGCAGCACGATGCGCTTCACGCCACCGGCCGCGGCGACCCGCAGGATCTCGCGCATGTCGAGATGGGCTCCGGCGCCCTCGACGAGGAGGTACAGCGCGTCGGCGCCGGCGAGCACCGGGCTCAGACTTTCCGGCCGCTCCAGGTCCGCGTGATGGTGACGGACCCCGTCTGGCAGGGCGATCGGGCGTCGTCCCCGGGATACCGCCGTCACCCCACCGCCCGAGGCCGCGAGGATTGACGTGAGCGTACTGCCGACGTTTCCGGTGGCTCCAACCACGACAAACATGTCTGTGTCTCCAGTTCGACCGCGTCGTTCGCGCGGTTGCCGGAAACGCTAGTAGCGCCGATATAGTAGGTACCTAGAGGATAGTAATGGATATGTGACGGAGGGCACATGCAGCGCTCGACGGATCCCGAGCTGGCATGTCCGGTCGCGCCGGTCGTGGACATCGTGTTCAGCCGGTGGACCACGCCAATCCTGTGGGCTTTGCACGAATACGGTCGGCAGCGCTTCGTGGAGTTGGAGCGCCGACTGACGAGCATCACGCCCAAAGTGCTCACGCAGCGGCTCCGCCAACTCGAACGCGACGGACTCGTGACGCGCACCTACCACGCCGAGGTGCCGCCGCGAGTCGAGTACCAGATCACCGAGTTGGGCGCCAGCCTCGGCCCGATCTTCGCCCACCTGGCCACGTGGGCCGACGCCAGCCTCCCAGAGGTGGAACGCGCGCGGGATGCCTACGACGCCGGGCGATGAGGACCATCCACAACGCGGAAGCAGAACCTCACCGTGATGGGCGGGCCGACGAGCTGGCGCGGTCAGCTTGTCGAAGATGCGCTGCGGGTCACCGGATCTCGTTGCCGGGGTGGTCGCTGTCGTACGCCTGACGGGCTTCGGCGATGACGTCGCGGTGTGCCAGCGACCAGTCGGCGAGGGCCTTGACGAGATGGGTGAGGCTGGTGCCGGTTTCGGTGAGGCGGTAGTCGACCTGGGCGGGCACGCTCGGGTAAACGGTCCGAAGGACGAGGCCGTCTCGTTCCAGGCGGCGCACCGTGAGGGTCAGCATGCGCTGGGAGATCCCATGGATGGCG
Organism: Micromonospora sp. NPDC049801; assembly: GCF_040656575.1. NCBI lineage: Bacteria > Bacillati > Actinomycetota > Actinomycetes > Micromonosporales > Micromonosporaceae > Micromonospora > Micromonospora sp. NPDC049801. The sequence continues at coordinate 473,753 of NZ_JBFAMS010000004.1, forward strand.
CGCTGGAGTTGGCGGAAGCGTCGCGGCCCGGCGGCGAGTTCGACGATCACGAGTACGGACCACTTGTCGCCCACCCGGTCAAGAACGTCTCGGATGCCGCAGTCCGGGTGTTCCGGCTGTCCGCACGGTTCGAGCTCGGCGGCTTCCGCGGTTACCTCGGTGTGCGCTGGTGACACGAGACTGCCTCCTTGTGGCCCGCCGGGCGTGGGTCCAGGCTGCCCGGTAGTTACTGAAGAGAACCACGGCAGGAGACCGAGCCGCAATGATCATGCTTACCGGCGCCAACGGGCAGCTCGCCTCGCGCACCCTCGCAGAGCTGGCCCAGCGAGGGACACCCGCCCTGGCGGCAAGTCGCACTCCCACTGGCGCACAGCGCCACCTCGACTTCGACGATCCCGCGACCCTCGACCTCACCGGGGTTTCGACCCTGGTCCTGATCTCAGCCGGGTATGCCGAGGACGACACAGTCATCGCGCGTCACCGAGCCCTCCTCGACGCCGCCCGGCGCGACGGAGTGGCGCACGTGACGTACACCAGCCTGACCAGCGCCGGGGACCATCTCGGGTTCGCGCTGGCCCACCGGGCTACCGAGCACCTGATCACGACCAGCGGGCTCGCCTGGACGATCCTGCGGAACGGGCTGTACGCCGAACTCTTCGGGGCCCTGCTCACGTGGACGCCCGACGGCCTGGAGTCGGCGTTCGGGACCGGCGCGCTCGCCGCGGTGGCGCGGGCCGACCTGGCCGCTGCCGCAGCCGTCGTCGCCAGCGAGCCCAGCGCCCACGCCGGAAAGGTGTACGACCTGGTCGGAACCCCGATCACCGCCGGCGACATCGCCGATCGTCTCGGCGTCGCGCACCGCACGATCGATCTTGGCGAGTACCGCGCCCGCCTGCTCGGCAACGCCATCCTGCTGCCGTACCAGCCGCCGATGCTCGCCTCGATCGCCAGCAGTGTCCGCCACGGGTTTCTCCACCACACCGGTCCTGACCTCGGGCGCCTGCTGGATCGACCGCTCACGGATCCCCTCGCCGCCGCCGCCGATGTCACAGCCGCCGCGCGTTGACAGAACCTGCTCCGCCCGGTCCTGAGGCTCGACAGCTGCCAGGACGGCGGCGGTCAGGTCCCGACCGTAGAAGCTCAGTGCTCCGCCGCTCGCGGGCGAGGGGTCCGGGGCGACGCTGCGCCCCGGACCCCTGCGGCCTGCTAACGGAGTGGGACTCTCAGGTCATCCGCAGCGTTGACCGTTGAGGGTGAAGGCGGTCGGCGCCGGGTTGGTGCCGCTCCACGTCCCGTTGAAGCCGATGCTCGTGGACGCGCCGACGGCGAGTTTGCCGTTCCAGCTCATGCTGTCCGCGGTGACGCTCGTGCCGTTCTGTTTCCAGGTGGCCGACCAGCCCTGGCTGACCTTCTGGCCGGCGGTGGGGAAGTCGAAGCCGAGTTTCCACCCGTCGATCGCGGTGGTCCCGGTGTTCTTGATCGTCACGGTCGCGGTGAAGCCGCCCGGCCAACTGTTCGCGGTGTAGCCGACCGCGCAACGGGCGGTGGGCGCGGTGGGCGCGGTCCGCACGGTCAGGCCGGGCGAGGCCGCCGAGACGTTCCCCGCCGCGTCGCGGGCGGTCACCACGAAGGTGTACGGGGTGTCCGGCGTCAGCCCGGTCACGGTGTACGTGGTGCCGGTGGCGCTGCCGATCTTCACCGTGCCGGTGGTGTCGACCCGGTGCACGTCGTAGCCGGTGACGGCGGTGTCGTCGGTGGACGGCGTCCAGGCCAGCGCGATGCTGTCGCTGGTGACCGTGCCGGCGGTCGGCTTGCCCGGGGCGGTCGGCGCCTGGGTGTCGCCGGGCGCGGTGGCGCGCGGCAGCACCAGGTGGGTGATCGAGTTGGCCGGGAAGGTGGTCGTGAGGCCACCGGCGGTCACCGGCTGGTCGGCCTCCCGGACGACGCCGGCCAGGTTCGTCCCGCTGTACCGGTAGACCTGGGCGGTGCTCGCGGAGACGCCGGTGAGGGCGACCGGGCTGGTCAGGTCGTCGCCGGTCTTGTTGACGACGACCACGGTGAGCGCCTTGTCGGCGCTGCGCTCGGCGGCGTACACGGCCAGTTTGCCCTGGTCGGCGCTGGTCGCCTGGACGGAGGTGTCACCGAACGCACCGCCGGAGCCGTCGTAGTTGCGGTAGATGCGGAAGGCGTTGGCCACCGGCTGGTCGGTCGTCGGTGCGGTCCAGAGGGTCGCCAGGTCGAGTCCTTCGCGGCCGAAGATGCCGAGGACGTCGGCCTGGGCGAGAGCGCCGTTGAGCGACCCGTAGCCGCCCCAGTTGTATTCGGTCATCGCGATCTTCGTGCCCGGGTAGTGCTGGTCGACCAGCTCGCGCAGGCGCGGGATGTACCGGACCGGCTGGTTGATCCAGCTCTCGTCCACGTAGGTCGGGTCCCAGAGTTGGCGGGTCGAGCGCAGTCGCAGCGCCTGGGTGTTGGCGTCGCCGGCCGCGTCGCCGAGCACGCCGGACTGCTGCGGGTAGAGGTGGACGTCGAAGTAGTCGAGGATGCGGGTGCCGTGCTGCTGCTCGTACTCGCGCATCCGGTCGAGGTACCACGGGCCGAGGTCCTGCCCGCCGTGCGCGGCCTTGTCCGGCGGGTTCGACCAGCAGCCGGTGCGCGAGCAGGTGTCCTGGTCGAGGCCCGAGTAAATGATCGAGTTCAGGCCCCAGCCGACGGGACCGAGCGTCTTCGCGCCGGGGTCGGCGGCCTTGATCGCGGCGGCGTACTCGTAGGTGCGGTCGCGTAGCTCGTCGTAGCCCAGCCCGGTCGGGCGGACGTCGCGGTGGGTGGAGTGCCACAGATCCGGCTCGTTGTCCAGGTTGTAGAACTGGACCCCTCCGTCGGCGGCGGCCCCGAACTGCTCCTTGAGGTGGTTGACGAAGTCGGTGGCGTACTCCGGGCCGACGGCGGTGCTGGTGTCCTCCGGATCGTTGCCGGTGATCAGTGACCCGTCCGGCTTCTTGCCGTTGCCGCAGTCCGGTGCCCAGGGATCGGTGGACTCCTGCGGGCCGTACTTGGCGACGCTGAAGCCACAGGCCCGCGTCCGGTCCTTGGCGATCCAGCCGAGCATCGGCATCGTCATGACCGTGGCGGCCCCGGTGGCCTTGTTCTGCCGCACGAACCGGTCGCTCTCCGAGCCCTTCGGGAGGTCCCCGGGACTCGGGTTGTCGTTGGGGATGTTCTCGAAGTACCAGTCCGCCGCGCGGTTGGTGGTGTCGGCGCGGAAGTTGTAACGGGTGGTGGCGTTGCCGCCGTAGCGGTGCACCGGCAGCCGCAGGTCGCGGGCGAGGGCCTCGTCCGCGAAGTTCATCCCGTAGATGTACGGGCTGATCTGGTGCCGGGCGGCGGTGGTGTCCACGGCCAGTGCCGGGCCGGCCGCGGCCAGGGCGGGCGCGGGCAGGGCCAGACCGCCGAGGGCCGCGGCGAGCACGACCGGAAGTAGAGCTGTGTGGGGACGCACGAGCATTCCTTTCGAATAGGAGCCCGTCGATGGGAGCGCTGCCACAGCGTTGCTCGTTCGCGCCTCCGAGTCAATTCGACGGCCGGGAGCGCCTTCGACGCCGAAGGGCTCCCGGCTGGGCTGGTGCTACTGCTCGCCGCCCACCAGGCTGGGCGAGTCACCCTCGCCCGACACCCTCGCGCTCACGAGCGAGGTGAGCACCGACAGCACCGCGGCGCCGGACGCGATGCCACCCGCTGCCGCCCAGTCCGCCTGCCACGCGTTGAACACCACGTCGGCCCCCCAGTAGAGGAGCAGACCCTGCGCGGCGCTCTTCACCGCCCGCTCGGCGGTGGCCTTCCAGAACTTCGTGGTGAACATGTCCGTACCTCCAGAGCCAGGTCCGTGGAATGGTCCATGAGCCAAGAATGCCTGGTCAGGAGGGGTGGATGCTCGTCGCGTTTCAGCTGTTGCCGGCGGCGGGGCTCGGTCAGAGCTCGCCACCGCCGGCGGGCGCCACCGGGACGGCCGCAACGGCCAGCTTGGCCCGGGGCCGGTCGGCGTCCGGATGGCGCAGCTCGTCGAAGATCGTCAGCGCCTCCCGCCATGCCCGGCGCGCGGCGTCGAGGTCACCGGCGGCCCGCAGACTGTCACCCAGGTTGTCCAGCACCTCCGCCTCGTCGTACCGGTCGCCGAGTTCGCGGTGCAGTGCCAGCGCCCGCCGGTAGCAGTCCGCGGCCTCGTCGTGGTCGCCGAGGCCGTGCCGGACGTACCCGAGGCTGTCCCAGGTCAGTGCCGCGCCGTGCCGGTCGCCGGTCTCCTCGTGCAGCCGCAGAGCCCTCTGGCAGCACTGCAACGCCGGCCCCGGCTCGCCGAGCCGGGCGTGCATCCAGCCCAGATTGTTGAGCGCCTTGGCCTGCCCGACCCGGTAGTCGGCGGCCCGGTAGAGGTCGAGGGCCAGGCGGGTCTCGTCCAGGGCCGACCGCAGCCGGCCCTGCCGGGCCAGCACCCAGCTCACCCCGAGGTGCGTGTGCGCCCGTCCGGTGTCGTCGCCCAGCTCGCGGTACAGCTCCAGGTCGCGTCGGTAGTGCCGGTGCGCCGCCTCGTGATCGCCCGACCAGGTGCAGGCGATGGCGAGGCCGCGGTGCGCCAGGGCCTGACCGGCCAGATCACCCCGACGCCGCGCCGCCGCCAGCGCGGTCCGCTGGGCGGCGGCAAGCTCCGGCCAGTGCCCGCTGCGATCGAGGTACGTGGTGAGAGCCGCCGCCAGCGTCCACGCGTGCCGGTCCAGGCCGGCGGCCGCCGCCTGTTCCACACACGCCAACAGGACGTGGTGCTCGGCGGCGAACCACGCCGTCGCCCACCCGTGCTCCGGGCGGTCGCCCACGGTCACTCCCGTCGCCGGCGGCGGCAGCGCGGCCGGTCGCGCCAACCGGTACGGGTCGAGCAGGTGGTCCGCCGCGTGCGAGGCGTGCAGGTAGTGGTCGAACAGGCGGCGTCGGGCCGCCTCCCGCTCGACCGAGGGGTCGGTGTCGTGGCACAGCTCAGCGGCGTACGCGCGCAGCAGGTCGTGCATCGCGTACCGGCCGGCGGTGCGCTCGGTGAGCAGATTCGCGCGGGTGAGGTCGGCCAGCAGCGGACCGACCCGAGCCGGCGGCAGACCGGCGAGGCTGGCCACCGCCGTCCGTCCGGCGTCGGGGCCGGGGTGCAGCCCGAGCAGTCGGAACAACCGGGCCGAGTCGGTGTCCAGGGCCCGGTACGACCAGGAGAAGACCGCCCGCACGTCGGTCATCGGATCGCCGGTGGCCAGTGGGCTGAGCCGGTCCGGGCCGCTGTCCCGCAGTTCGGTCGCGAGCACCGCCAGCGGCACGTCCGGTTGCCCGACCGCGCGGGCCGCGACGACGGCCAGGGCCAACGGCAGGCCGGCGCAGCATCGGACGATCTCGTCCAACGCCGTCTCTTCCCGCCGGGCACGGCCGCGACCGAGCCGAGCGATCAGCAGCTCCCGCGCCTCGGCCGGTGCGAGCAGGTCCAGCATCACCGGGTGGGCTCCGGCGTTGACCACCAGGCCGGTGAGCCGGTTACGGCTGGTCACCACGACCAGGCTGCCCGGGGATCCCGGCAACAGGGGCCGTACCTGCTCGTCGTCGCGGGCATTGTCGAGCAGCACCAGGACCCGGCGGTGGGCGAGCAGCGTCCGGAACAGGGCGGCCTGCCCGGCCAGGTCGGTGGGTACGCGCTGAGGCGGCACGTGCAGCGCCTCCAGGAAGCCGCGCAGCGCCTCGCCCGGTGACACGGCCCGACCGTCGAGGTCGAACCCGCGCAGGTTGACGTAGAGCTGCCCATCCGGGTAGCGGTGCGCGACCTGGTGGGCCCAGCGCACCGCGAGGGTGGTCTTGCCGACCCCGGCCGTGCCGGCGATCGCGGAGATGACCACCGCCCGGCCGAGATCGTCCTGGCCGCCGTCCCGGGCGGCCCGCGCCGCGTCGGCGGGCAGCAGTGCGTCCAGTTGGCGCAGCGCCGTGGCGCGGCCGGTGAACCAGGCGGGGTCGCCGGGGAGCTGCGCCGGAGTCGGACCGGCGGGCCCCGCGGGTGCGGACTCGGCCGTCGTCTGCCCCCGCAGCACCCGCAGGTGGGCCTCGCGCAGCTCGGGGCCGGGATCGACGCCCAACTCGTCGACGAGACGGCGGCGGGTCTCGGCGTAGAGCCGCAGCGCGGCGGCCTGTTGGCCACAGCCGGCAAGGGCGAGCAGGTAACCGGCCACCAGCGGCTCCCGGAGCGGATGCTCGACCACCAGCGGGCGCAGGGTGTGCGCGGTGGCGGCGTACCGGCCGAGGCCGAGTTCCACGGCGGCGAGCCGCTCGTACGCGAGCAGCCGCTGCTCGTCCAGTCCGGCGGCGGCGGCGTCGACGAAGGCGCCGGCCGCGCCGGCCAGCGCCGGTCCCTGCCACAGCGCCAGGCCGTCCCGCAGCAGCCGCGCCGCCTCGGCCCGCCGACCGGCTGTCTCCTCGACGCGGGCCCGCTCGACCGCCACGCTGAACTCGGTGAGGTCCAGCTCGGTCCCGCCTACGGTGAGCCGGTAGCCGCCGCCCTGCGTCGCCAGCAGGTCGCCCGCGCCCGCCTCGCGCAGGGCCGCCCGAATCCGGGAGACGCAGACCTGCACCTGCGTCCGTGCGCTGGCCGGCGGGTCATCGGCCCAGAGCGCCGACACGACCTGCCCGAGAGGTACCAACCGGTCCGCGTTGAGGAGCAGCAGCGCGAGCACCGCGCGTTGCTGGGGGCGGTCGATGGGGAGGACGCGCCCGCCGGCGGTCACCTGGACGGGGCCGAGGACTGACCACCGCATGGCTTTCCTCGTCAGTCGTGATGGGACGACCACAGTCTATGGACGGCGGGACCCGTGCGGCCGGCGCCAAGCGGTCGGATAGCGGACGCCAAGCGGCCTCGCCCAGGCTCTCCTCAGCCGCCGGATCCGCAGGTCCGGGGGGAGGCGGGCCGGCTCGTCCGGCCATTGTGGACAAGGGGAGCGACATGCGGGTAACCAGGGGACGGGGCGTGCTGACGGCAGTTGTGTCGACGGCTGCCGTGGTGGCGGGCATGGCCTGGGCGGCACCGGCCTGGGCGGTGCCGGCCGGGTTGGAGACGGTCACCCATTCGGCGGCCGAGAGCAGCGCGGACAAGTCGGCGCTGGCGTCCTGCCCGGCCGGCAAGGTGGTCACCGGGGGTGGCGGCTTCCTGATCGCCGGCTCGTCGGCCGCCGGGCGGGTCGGGCTGGACCGGCTGGAGCCGCTGGCGAACGGCACCGGGTTCTTCGTGACCATGCGGGAGGCAGGCCCGGCCAACTTCGCCGGCGACTGGGCGTTGCAGGCCGTCGCCCAGTGCGCCACGACGCCGGCCGGATACCAGGTGGTGGCCACGACCGGAGCGGTCGGAACGGAGTACGTCACCGCGAGCTGCGGGACGAAGAAGGTCATCGGCATGGGTGGGCGGGTCAACAGCGGCCTGGGTGACGTGGTGCTCGACCAGGTCGTGCCGTCGTTCGACCTGACCTCGGTGACCGTCCGGGCGGTCGCGGTGCAGGGCACCTCGCCGGCCGGCTGGAGCGCCACCTCGATCGCCGTCTGCGCCAACGCGCCCGCCGGGCTGGAGCGGGTCGCGTTGACCGGGACGAGCGCGAGCAACTCGTCGGACAACGCCGTCAAGTCGTGCCCGGCCGGCAAGGGCCTCTACAGCGCGGGCGCCGACATCAACGCCGGCAACGGCCAGGTGTTGCTGACCGCGATCAACATCACCGGGGGGAACACCGTTCGGGCACGGGCGGACGAGGACGCCGACGGCTTCGCCGGCTCGTGGAGCCTCAACGGGTACGCCATCTGCGGGAGCTGATTCGCCGGCCGGGGCCGCCACTGGCGGCCCCGGTCGCCGGTCCGCGTGGGCAATATGATCCTCATCAGGTGACGACCAGGGGAGCGGAGCTCATGAGGTTTCTTCTCACGTCCGGGGGCATCAGTAACCCGAGCATCTCCGACGCGCTCCTCGACCTGCTGGGCAAGCCGATCGCCGAGTCCACGGCCCTGTTCATCCCGACCGGCGTTCACCCCTTCCCCGGTGGGGCCGAGAAAGCGTGGAAGGCGGTCCACGGCCACGCGTCGATCCCGCTGACCCAACTGGGTTGGAAGTCCCTGGGGATGTTGGAACTCACGGCGCTGCCGACCATTCGGCAGGAGAACTGGGTCCCGGCGGTCCGAGAGGCCGACGCCCTCCTCGTCTGGGGCGGCGACGTGCTGTACCTGACCTACTGGCTGCGCCAGTCGGGCCTGGCCGACCTCCTGCCGTCGTTGAGTGACACGGTCTATGTGGGGGTCAGCGCCGGGAGCATCGCGGTCACCCCGTACAACTGCGACGCCGAGTTCGACAGTCAGTTCGTTCCGGACGGCAGCGACATGGCGCAGGGCGCCGACCGGGCGCTGGGCCTGGTGGACTTCACTCTCTACCCCCACCTCGATCATCCGGACATGCCGGACACCACACTGTCCAGCATCGAGAAGTGGGCAACCGGCATTCCGGTCCCGACCTACGCCATCGACGACAACACCGCCATCAGGGTGGTCGACGGGGCCGTCGACGTCATCTCCGAAGGTCACTGGAGACTGCTCAACGGCGGCGCCAGGTCGTGACGATTCGGCCGCGCAGACCGGCCGATCACCGCGCCCGGGACGGGAGGCGGACGATGCTCAGGATGCCGGTGGGTCGGCGCTGATGCGCGCGAGGGTGCGTCGGCCGATCAGGCTCATCGTCGGGTTGGTCCGGTGGTAGTACCAGACCAGTCCCATCGCCTGCTGGAAGGCCCACGCCCTACCGCGCTCCCACTCGAGATCGTCGCAGCCGAGTCGTTTCCGGAACGCCTGGCGTGGCTCCCGTTCCAGCAGGTGCCAGGCGCCGACGAGGTCGAGGGCAGGATCGGCCGGGCCCAGCCCGCCCACGTCGAGAACCCCGGCCAGCCGCCCGTCGGAGACAAGGACGTTTCCGGGTATGAGATCGCCGTGGTTCATCGTGTCCGGGGCCTCGCCCCGCGGCAGTTCCCTCATCACCTCCCAGAACCGGCGGAGCGGCGGAACGTCCAGCAACGTTTCGCTGTGCCGGAAGCAGTCCTTCAGGTAGTCGTCGTGTGCGGGTAGCTCGCCACCGCGACCCTGGCCGGTGAACGTGCGGCCGCCTGTGTCGATGGCTCGCACGCCGTCGACGAACTCGGCGAGATCGTGCGCGAACGCGACCGAGTCGCCGGGGTCGTCATCGGTGGCAACAACTCCGGGTATCCACGTCTGGACCGACCAGGGAAGCGGGTAGCCGGCACCCGGTTCACCGATGTCGACCGGCTCCGGAGTGGGAAATCGCGTACGCCCCAACAGCTCTCGGGCCGCTTCCGCCTCGCGTTCCAGCCAGGCCTGTGCCACGTCGACCTCCTGAGGCTGGAGGGGGAATCGGGCCGTCAACCGCTCCCCGACACGGACGATGGCATTGACCGTCCCCTGCGAGGCGACGCGCTGGAGAGCCAGGCCCCGCCACTCGGGGAACTGCGTGTCCACCAACTGCTGCACCACGTCGAGTGAGACCGTGAGCTGGCCCTCGTGCATCGGCACATCGGGCGACAGGGGAGCGGCTGGCACGACAATCATCCTTCGTCAGGTTATCGAGGCGGGCTGAGCCTAGCGGCGGGCGGCGCAGTTGCGGCGCTCTCGGCGTATCGATGGCCCATTTGCGGCGTCCGGTCACACTGCCGGTATGCGGCGGGGACATTGGGTGAGCGCCCTGGTGGTGGCCCTCTGCGTCCTGCTCTCGGTGGCCGTCGGCGGTTGGCTGGGCTGGCGGAGTGCGACGGTCGATCCGCCTGCGCCTCCCGCGGTCTGCCCGCTCATCCGGTCGGAGGTGCTCGATCGTCTCGTTCCCGGGCACGGTACCCCTGAGGCGGCCGAGCAGAACGAGTCGGCCATGCGCTCGAACTACTGCTGGGTCAAGAGCATGTCCGGGACCCAGGCCCCACGTACCTCGTTGTGGGTGTCACTCGGACGGTACGGCCGATACGAAGGCCGCGGTCCGCGTTGCCTGGACCGTGGTGGACTGCAGCCGGCCTCGAACAGAAGGAATCAACCGTTCGCGCTCGGAGACCGTGCCCTCTACTACCTCTCGGGTGACAGCGAGACCGGTCGGCGTATCCACTTCTCGGTGTGTCTCGGCACCCACGGGGTGCTCGTCGACTACGAGGCCGCCGGCGTCACCGATCCGGTGGTGGTCGAGTCAGCCGCCACCGTTGCCCAGGAGGTGCTGTCGTGGCTTTGATCGGGCCTCCGATCTGGGTATTCCGGCGCAAGAACCTGCAGCCGCCCCCGCGCGCCGACCATCGGGTGTCACCGTGGCGGTGGCTGCTCGTTGCTGGGGCGGTGGCGCTCGTGATTGCCGTCGGCGTCCTCGCCTGGCGGGTGAGCCGGCTGGCGGCGCCCACACTCGTCAACTGGCAGATCACCGTCGTCGACGAGACGGGCGACGCTCCGCCGCTACCGGACCTGCCGGCAGATCCGATCGCGCGCTGATCCGGGGGAGCTCTGATGGCCATTTCCGCGCACCTGGCCCGGCTGCGGGCCGTGATCGGCCCCGAGCTGATCCAGTTGCCGTCGGTGTCGGTCCTCGTCGTCGACGAGCACGGGCGGCTCCTGCTGGTGCGCCACACCGGAAGTCCGGACAGGTGGGGTGTGCCGGGCGGTGCGGTCGAGATCGGCGAATCACCGGCCCAGGCGGCCGTGCGCGAGGTCGGTGAGGAGATCGGCGTCCAGATCGGCCGGCTGCGGTTGCTGGACGTGCTGGGCGGTACGGACTACGAGGTCACCTACTCAAACGGTGACCAGGTCGCGTACGTCACCGCCGTCTACGAGGCGGTGATCGTCGACGGGACGCCCGCCCCGGACCAGGAGGAGATCTGCGAACTGGACTGGTTCACCCCGGCGCGGCTACGGAGTGTCGGCCTCAACCGGTTCACCCGGGCGCTGCTGGGGGCAACCGGCCACCTCGCGAGCTGACGGCGGTCGGTCTGCCCTAGGTGTGCTGTCCAGGGAGGTTGGTCAACCTGGTGATGGGTGGTAGGCCGCCGGTGGCGGTGTGGGGTCGGTGGTGATTGTAGTGATGCAGGAAGGCC
>NZ_JBFAMS010000005.1:0-61177 GCF_040656575.1 Micromonospora sp. NPDC049801
GGGGTGGGGGGTTACCAGTTGGTGGAGGCGGGGGCCTTGGGCCAGGGCTTGGACTCGGGCTTGATGAGGTAGGCGACGCCGCCGGAGCCGCCGGAGACTCCGCCGCTGGCGTTGGTGCGCTTGGTACGCAGCCAGATCTGCTCGAACTGGGTGCGCTTGTAGACGTTGCGGACGACGTCGTTGCTGGACGAGGCCGGGTCGTTGACGATCACGTCACCGTCGGCGGTGAAGCCGACCACCACGAAGAGGTGCCCCGAGGTGCCGTAGTTCGCCCCGTCCAGCTCACTGGCGAGGAAGGACTGGCTGGTCACCACGGGGATGCCGGCGGCGATGAAACGCTCCAGCTCGTCCAGGGAGTGCAGCCGGGTGACCCGCCCCTCAAGGCCGGGGAAGCTGGCCGCGTACGCGGTGTTGAACGGCCAGTTGCCCGCGCCGTCGTACGCGTAGTCGAAGGTCATCCGGGCGGCGTGGTTGACGGTCGGGTCCGGGTAGGTCGGGTCCACCCAGGACGTGTCGGCCGTCGAGGGCTTGCGACCCCAGTACTCGACGACCATCTCCGTGGAGGTGGGTGAGCACCACGCCTCGCCGCCGCCGTCGTACTCGGGGTAGTGCCCCTTGTGGACGTTCTGCGAGTAGCGGGGCACCGGCAGCTCGACGCCCCAGGCGATGTGCCCGGCGCTCGGCGGGACGGTGAACCGGTCCGGCACGGCGGAGCTCATCGCGCCGAGCATCCGTACCACCGGGGCGGCGGTCTGCCCGGGGGTCCGGTAGAGGGTCAGCCGCAGCTGGTACGACCGCAGCAGCACCCCGGCGTCGGCGTCGTCGATGCTGAACGTGTCGGTCCAGACCGTCGACCAGGGATCGCCCTGCCCGTCGAGGCTGGTCCGCTTGATGTCGGTGTCGCCGGAGGCCCAGCGGCCCAGGACGTACCAGGGGGTCTGGTCGCCGTTGGTGTAACCGCCCTGCATCTCCACCTGGATCCAGGTGCCGGTGGGGGTCTCGGCGTTCCAGGAGGCGATCAGTTCGGTGGCGTCGAAGCCGATCCGGGTCACGGGCGAGGTCCAGGTGCCGTACTCCCAGGTGCGGGTGACGCCGGTGTGCGGGTCGGCGTACTCGGTGGTGCCGGTGGGGCGGGCCAGGGTGACGCCGGAGCGCGGGCCGGGCACGACGCGGGTGCCGGCCTGGCTGCCACGGTGCCAGTCGGCGGGCCCGGACCAGTCCTGGAAGGTGATCTGTTCGTCGTGGGCGGGTGCGGGTGGCCGGGCCGCCGCGGCGGGGGCCGCGGTGGCGAGCAGGGTGAGCGCGCTGACGCCGGCGAGGGCGGCCGCGTGCAGGCGGGAGGGGGCCATGGGTGCTCCGCGGTGTCGAGTGGGGGCATCGTCGCTGGTCAGTTTTCCGCTTGGAAGGAAGTTTCGCCAGATGTTCAGCGGCAGAAAATCATTGCCGCAGCGATGGTCAACCTGGGATGGATTTCGCGGCGATCGATATTGATATGACCATGTGACTGATGGTGAAGTGTGCATCACCGAGCGGGATCTTCCGCCCTTTGAGGAGGTAGTCCATGGCCCTCCGCCCACCTCACTCTCTCCGCCGCGTCCTGGTGCTCGCCGTCGTCACCGGACTGGGAATCGTCACCGTCGCCGCCGGACCGGTCGCCGCCAAGCCGACGCCGGACCGCACCGCCGAGTCGGCCGCCGCCGGTTACCGGGTCCTCGGGCCCCGGACCCTCGCCGACCGCAACGCGGTGGCCCGCACCGGGGCCGCCATCGACTACTCCGAGCACGGCGTCCTGCACGTCTCGGCCACCGCCGCCGAGGCCGCCGCGATCGGCAAGCTCGGCTTCCGGCTGGAACCGCTCGCCCCGCCACCGAGCGCCGAACGCGGCGCGGGCGAGGTGGGCACGCTGGCGTTCCCGCCCGCCGACTCCAACTACCACGACTACGCGGAACTGACCGCCGTCGTGAACCAGGCCGTCGCCGACCACCCGGCCATCGCCCGCAAGATCAGCATTGGTACGTCGTACGAGGGCCGCGACCTGATGGCCGTGAAGATCTCCGACAACGTCGGCACCGACGAGAACGAGCCGGAGATCCTGTTCAACGCCCAGCAGCACGCCCGTGAGCACCTGACCGTCGAGATGGCGATCTACCTGCTCAACCTCTTCACCGACAGCTACGGCAGCGACTCCCGGATCACCAACATCGTCAACAGCCGGGAGATCTGGATCGTGCCGACCGTCAACCCGGACGGCAGCGAGTACGACATCGCCACCGGGTCGTACCGGTCCTGGCGCAAGAACCGTCAGCCGAACAGCGGCTCGTCAAACGTCGGCACCGACCTGAACCGCAACTGGTCCTACCAGTGGGGCTGCTGCGGCGGGTCGTCCGGCACCACCTCGTCGGAGACGTACCGCGGCCCGTCGGCGTTCTCCGCGCCGGAGACGCAGGCGCTGCGCAACTTCGTGAACAGCCGCGTCGTCGGTGGCGTCCAGCAGATCAAGGCGAACATCGACTTCCACACGTACTCGCAACTGGTGCTCTGGCCGTACGGCTACACCACGGCGAACACCGCCACCGGGATGAGCGCGGACCAGTACAACACCTTCGCCACCATCGGTCAGCAGATGGCGGCCACCAACAGCTACACGCCGGAGCAGTCCAGCGACCTGTACATCGCCGACGGCACCAGCATCGACTGGATGTGGGCCACCCACGGCATCTGGGCGTACACCTTCGAGATGTACCCGGGCTCCTCCGGCGGTGGCGGCTTCTACCCGCCCGACGAGGTGATCCCCGCACAGACCACCCGTAACCGCGAGGCCGTACTCATGCTCAGCGAGTACGCCGACTGCCCGTACCGGGCCATCGGCAAGCAGTCGCAGTACTGCGGTGGCGGTGGGGGCACCACGGTCTGGTCGGACACCTTCGAGACCGCCACCGGCTGGACGATCAACCCGTCCGGCACCGACACCGCGACCCTCGGAGCGTTCGAGGTGGGCGCCGCCCAGGCGACCACCTCCTCCGGCGCGAAGCAGCTCACCCCGTACGCCGGCTCGAACGACCTGGTCACCGGCCGGCTCGCCGGTTCGGCGGCCGGTGACTACGACGTCGACGGCGGTGTGACGAGCGCCCGGTCGCCGGCGGTGACCCTGCCGTCGTCCGGCACGCTGACCCTCTCGCTGGCCTGGTACCTGGCGCACGGCTCGAACGCCTCGTCGGCCGACTACCTGCGGGTGAGCGTCGTGCACAGCGGCGGCACCACCGCCCTGCTCACCCAGACCGGCGCGGCCAGCAACCGGAACGGGAGCTGGGCGGTGGCGAGCCTCAACCTGAGCCCGTACGCCGGGCAGTCCGTCCGCATCCTCGTCGAGGCGGCGGACGCGTCCGGCGCGAGCCTGGTGGAGGCGGCTGTGGACAACGTCACCATCACGGCCTCCTGAGCGGGTGGGGCCCCGTACCGCCCCTGCGGGGCCCCACCACCCGCTTCCGAGCCTCCCGATCCTGGACAAAGGCCCCACGCCTGATCGTCGTACGTCGATCGGTCGTTGATCGATCCGGCACGTCCCGGCGGTGCGCTACCGTCTTAGCGACCAATCCGCAGCGAAGCCGGTGTGAAACCGGCGCTGTCCCGCAACTGTGATGCCCCGCCGACGGCGGGGACGAGCCAGGTCGCCTGCGGAGGGGTCGCGACACGCGCTCTCGAGGAAGGGCGCCTCGTGGGCGGGCGTACCGAAGTCCTGTCGGCGAAGCACCACACTCCTCGACCGACAGGAGGCCCCATGTTCAGACGTACCCCTCGGCTCTTCGCCGCGACCCTCGCGGTCGCCGCGCTCGCCCTCGGCGCGTGCGCGGAGAAGACCGACGACAAGCCGGCCGCCGGCACCGCGGCCGCCAGCTACCCGGTGACGGTCGGCTCGCTCACGCTCGACAAGCGTCCCGAGAAGATCGTGTCGCTCTCGCCCAGCGCCACCGAGATGCTCTTCGCGATCGGCGCCGGCCCGCAGGTGAGCGCCGTCGACGACCAGTCCAACTACCCGGCTGAGGCGCCCAAGAGCGACCTGTCCGGCTTCCAGCCGAACGCCGAGGCGATCGCCGGCAAGAACCCCGATCTGGTGGTGCTCTCCAACGACACCAACAAGATCGTCGACCAGCTCGGCAAGCTGAAGATCCCGGTGTACCTGACCCCGGCGGCGACCACGCTTGACGACTCGTACCAGCAGATCACCGACCTGGGCACCCTGACCGGGCACGCCGACCAGGCCGCCGACGTCGCCAAGCGGATGAAGGACGACATCGCCAAGCTGGTCAAGGACCTGCCCCAGCGCACCGAGAAGCTCACCTACTACCACGAGCTGGGCCCGGAGCTGTACAGCGCGACCAGCAAGACCTTCATCGGCTCGATCTACAGCCTCGTCGGCCTGACCAACATCGCCGACCCGGCCGACGCCGACGGCAAGAACGGCGGCTACCCGCAGCTGTCGCAGGAGGTCATCGTCAAGGCCGACCCGGACTTCGTCTTCCTGGCCGACTCGAAGTGCTGCCAGCAGAACGCCGACTCGGTGAAGGCCCGCAGCGGCTGGGCCGGGCTCACCGCCGTCAAGAACAACCAGGTCGTCACGTTGGACGACGACATCGCCTCCCGCTGGGGCCCGCGCGTCGTCGACCTGCTCCGGACGATCATCGACGCGGTCGCCAAGGTGCCCGCGTGACCGTGGTCGGTCCGTGACCGGAACGTCGCAGATGACCTCTGGAGCACCCGCCACCCGGCCGGCCGGTACGCCTCGCGCGTCCCGGCCCGCCGGGCTGCGTGCGCGCTGGCTGGTCATCGGTGTCCTCGCGGTGCTCGTCGCGCTCGTCGCCGGGGTGTCGCTCGGACCGGTCAGCCTGCCACCGGGCAGCGTCGCCATCGAGCTGCTCAACCTGATCCCCGGGGTGCACCTCGACAGTGGACTGAACGAGCGGGAAATCGCCATCGTCACCGAACTGCGGCTGCCCCGGGTCGTGCTGGGTCTGCTCGTCGGCGGTCTGCTCGCCCTCGCCGGTGGCTGCTACCAGGGCGTCTTCCGCAACCCGCTGGCCGACCCGTACCTGCTCGGAGTGGCCGCCGGCGCGGGCCTCGCGGTCACCGCGGTGATCGCCCTCGGCGGCGTCGGTCGGCAGGGCGCGATCTCCGGGCTGCCGTTGACCATCCCGCTGGCCGCGTTCGTCGGTTCGCTGCTCGCCGTCACGATGACCTACCTGCTCGGCGCGGCCGGCGGGCGGAGCCGGTCCCCGGCCATGCTGATCCTGGCCGGGGTGGCGGTCTCGGCGTTCCTTTCCGCCGGGCAGACGTATCTGCTCCAGCGCCACGCCGACAGCATCCAACCGGTCTACTCCTGGCTGCTCGGCCGGCTGGCGACCGCCGGCTGGCACGATGTGCTGCTCGTGCTGCCGTACGCGGCCGTGACTACGGTCGTGGTGCTGCTGCACCGTCGTGAGCTGGACGTCCTCGCGCTCGGCGACGACGAGGCGACGAGCCTCGGCCTGCACCCGCAGCGCTCCCGGTACCTGCTGATCGCCGCCGCGTCCCTGGGCACCGCCGCGGCGGTCTCGGCGACCGGCCTGATCGGCTTCGTCGGCATCATCGTGCCGCACACCGTCCGGCTGCTCGCCGGGTCGAGCTACCGGGTGATCCTGCCACTGTCGCTGCTGTTCGGCGCCGCGTTCCTGGCCCTGACCGACGTGGTCGCCCGTACCGCCGCCGCCCCGGCCGAAATACCGATCGGCGTGGTCACCGCCCTGCTCGGCGGCCCGTTCTTCGTCCTCGTGCTGCGGACCGCCCGCCGGGTTCTCACGTGACTCCGGGTGCGCCGGCCGTCGAGGTCCGCGAGCTGCACGTCAGCCTGGACGGCACGCCGATCCTCACCGGCGTCGACCTCACCGTCGCCGTCGGCGAGTGGGTCACCGTGATCGGCCCGAACGGCGCCGGCAAGTCGACCCTGTTGCGCGCCGTCGGCGGCCTGCTGCCCGCGCCGGACGCCATCTCCCTCTTCGGTACGCCGAGCGGCGCGCTGCACCGCCGTGAACGCGCCCGGGTGGTGGCGACGGTGACGCAGTCCCCGGCGGTGCCGCCCGGCATGTCGGTCCTGGACTACGTGCTGCTCGGGCGTACCCCGTACATCCCGCCGCTCGGTCGGGAGTCGGCCGCCGACGTGACCGCCGTCCACGACGTGCTGGACCGCCTGGACCTCGGCGGCTTCCACCGCCGCGAGCTGGCCACCCTGTCCGGGGGAGAGCGACAGCGGGTCTTCCTGGCCCGCGCGCTCGCCCAGGGCGCGACGCTGCTGCTGCTCGACGAGCCGACCAGCGCGTTGGACATCGGCCATCAGCAGGAGGTCCTGGAACTGGTCGACCAGTTGCGCCGGGCACACGGCCTGACGGTGCTCGCCACCATGCACGACCTCTCCCTCGCGGGCGAGTACGCCGACCGGATGGTCATGCTCGCCGAGGGGCGGGTGGTGGCGACCGGCACGCCGCACGAGGTGCTGACCGAACACCTCCTCGCGACTCACTACCGGGCGAGCGTCCGGGTGCTCCCCGGCACCAACGGCCCCCTGGTGGTCCCCGTCCGTCCCGGTTCGTGACCCGGGCGGCGGGGCTCTCGGGTCAGGGGCCCAGGTCGATGACCGAGAAGAGGGCGCCCTGGGGGTCGCGCAGGGCGGCGAACCGGCCGGTCGGGATGTCCCGCGGTGGCACCAGGATGGTCCCGCCCAGTTCGGCGGCGCGCGCGGCGGCGGCGTCCGCGTCGGTCACCGCGAAGTACACCGTCCAGTACGCGGGCAGGTCGGCCGGGTAGCCGTCGCCCAGCGGCGGCATCATCCCGGCGACGATCCGCGCCCCGAGCCGCCACCCCGTGTACGTCATGCCGCCGACCGGTTGTTCGTCCGGCTGCCAGCCGAACACCAGCTCGTAGAAGACCTTCGCGCCCTCCGGGTCGGGCGTGACCAGTTCGTTCCAGCTCATCGCGCCGGGCACGTTGAACACCTCGGCCCCGGGCATCGCCAGCGGCTGCCAGACGCTGAACGTCGCGCCCGCCGGGTCGGAGAACACGGCCATCCAGCCCCGGTCGAAGACCTCGAACGGCGGTACGACGACCTGCCCGCCGGCCCGTTCGACCCGTCCGGCGGCCAGTTCCGCGTCGTCGGTGGCGATGTACGTCGACCAGATCGGCACCTGGTCCTCGATGGCGGGCGGTCCGACACCGGCCACCGGCCTGCCGTCGAGCAGGAAGACGGTGTAGCCACCCGCCTCGGGCTCCGGGGTCACCCGTCCGGTCCAGCCGAACAGTTCGGGGTAGAAGCGCCGTGCGCCGGTCAGGTCCGGGGTGGCCAGGTCGGCCCAGCACGGCGTGCCCGGCGGGACGGTGCTCACGTCAAGACCCCTCTCGGCGGGCGGCCACGGGCGGGCCCCCTGCGGGAATCCTGGCACCGTCCCGCTGGGGCACGGGGCGGAAACGGACGAATCGTCAGCTGAACCGGCGACCCTCGTCCCGTCGGTACGCCCACGCGGCGAGCGAGGCGAGGAGCACGATCCAGACGGCGAGCATGATCATCGCGAGTGGCTGGACGGGATAGTCGCCGACCGCCCACCACATCAGTTCGGCCGCGCCCCGGGTGGGCAGGAACGGCGCGATCGTCTCGATGAAGCCGGGCGCGTCGCCCGGTGCGGAGAGCAGCCCGCCGCCGAACGCGAGCGGCAGGAAGACGACCTGCGCCACCACGATCGCCGCCTTGCTGGGCAGCGAGTAGCCGATGGCGAGGCCCATCAGCGTGAACGGCACCGAGATGACGGCCACGATAACGGCGGTCAGCAGGAACGCCGTCGCGGTGACCCGGGCCGGGGTGAGCGTCGCGCCGATCACCACGACCGGGATCAGCGACAGGTACGTCAACGCGAGGCCGGCCAGCACGCGGCCCGCGAACCGGGGCGCCGGCCCGGCCGGCAGGGTCCGGGTGTACGGACTCCACGGCTGGTCGCGGTCCTCGGCGACGCCGACGCCGTACTGGAAGATGTTGGCGCTCATCACCGAGAAGGTGATCATCGACGCGGTGGCGAAGGTGGCGCCGACCGGATCGTCGCCGGTGAACGGCACCACGAAGAAGATCATCGCGGCGGCGGGGAAGAAGGCGCTGCCGAAGACGGCCACCGGAATCCGGATGATCTCCAGAAGCTGGTAGCGGGCGTGGACCAGGGCGAGCTGCACGGTGCGCCTCCTCAGACGGCGGTGGGTTGGCCGCTGGCGGCGGCAGCGGGTGGGGCCTGCGACGGCGTGTCGGTTCCGCCTGTGAGGGCGGTATCCGTCCCGCCGGTGAGGGCGAGGAACGCCTCCTCCAACGACGTGGGCCGGACCTCCAGGTCGGTGAAGGCGGCCTGGGAGCGGACCAGCGCCCGGACCAACTCGTCGGAGTCGGTGGTGAGCAGGTGCAGGCGTCCGTCGACCCGTTCGGCGCGGACGACGCCGGGCAGGTCGGGCACCTCGTCGGTGACCAGGCTGACCCGGCGTACGCCGACGATGCCGCGTACGGCGTCCACGGTGTCGTCGGCGAGCACCCGGCCCTGCCCGATCACCACCACACGGCGGGCGAGCGCCTCCACCTCCTCCAGGTAGTGGCTGCTCAACAGCACCGTCCCGCCGTCGTCGTGGAAGGCCCGGATCGCATCCCACAGGGTGTGCCGGGCGGTGACGTCCAGGCCGGTGGTCGGCTCGTCGAGCAGGACGAGTCGGGGCCGGCCGACGAAGGCCAGCGCCACGGCCAGCCGGCGACGCTGGCCGCCGGACAGTCCGCCGGTCTGCCGCCGGGCGAGGTCGCCCAGGCCGAAACGGTCGAGCAGTTCGCCTCGGGGCACCGGGTCGGGGTAGTGGGCGGAGACGAAGTCGACGACCTCGCCGACCCGCAGCGTGCCCGGGAGGCCGGTCTCCTGCGGGGTGACGCCGATCTGCCGCCGCGCCTCCGGGTCGCGCGGGTCGCGGCCGTTCAACTCGACCCGCCCGGAGGTGGGTCGGCGCAGACCCACCAGCAGGTTCATCAGGGTGCTCTTGCCGGCGCCGTTCGGGCCGAGCAGGCCGACCAGTTCGCCGGCCCGGACCTCCAGGTCGACGCGGTCGAGGGCGAGGACGTCGCCGTACCGGCGGCTGACCTGGTCGGCGCGGGCGAGGGTCATGACTGCTCCTTCGACGCTGTGGAGTCCGGAGGGGAGGGGTCGAGCAGGCTCCGGATCGCTTCGGTGTACTCCTCGAACGCCAGCCGACCGCGCCGGCTGAGCCGGATCAGAGTGGCCGGCGTACGTCCACGGTGGGTCTTGCTGATCTCGACGTAGCCGGCGTCCTCCAGCTTGCGGAGGTGGACGGAGAGGTTGCCGGCGGTCATCGCGAGCAGTTCCTGGAGCCGGGGAAACGTGATTCGGTCGCCGTCGCCGAGCGTGGAGAGCGCGGCGACCACCCGCAGCCGTGCCTGGGCGTGGATGACCGGATCGAGGTCGGTCACGAGCGCCCTTGCTGGCGCAGTCGGGCGATTGCCCCGGCGACCAGGATGCCGACGCCGCCGGCCACCGAGATGACCAGCGCGTGCCAACCCGGCCCGGCGATCGCGCCGACCACGTTGATGACGCTGACCCAGACGCCGAGACGGAACAGGTCCCGGTCCAGCCAGATCGCGCCGCCGGCCATGTGCAGCGCGCCGGTGAGGCCCACCGCAGCGGCCGACCAGAGCAGGCCCGCCAGGTCGTGCGGCAGGTGCTCGGACACCCGGCCCACCGCCGCGTAGACGCTCACCGTGCCCAGCGCCCAGGCGCACCCGTACCAGCGACCCCGCACCGCCGAGTCGCCGGTCACCTGCCCGTACGCCCGCGCGCCCGCCACCGTCTGGATCGCCCCGGCGACGATCAGCAGGGCGAAGAGCACGGTCAGGGGCAGCCAGTCGGGCAGCGCGACCAGCACCCGACCACCCGGGGAGAAGCGCAGGAAGAACAGCCCGAAACCGATCAGCCAGGCCACGCCCCACGGCCAGTAGAGCAGCCGGGCGTCGGGCTGTAGGCGGCGCACGGTGGCGGCGCGCTGGTCGTCGATCAGCCGGAGAGCGGTGGCGGCGTCGGAGGGTGGAAGGTCGTCGTCGTCGGGCCCCATGCAAACTACTTTACGATGCAAAGTTGAACCTGTGTGCCCCGCGCGACTGCCCGGTTGCCGACAGAGACGCCGCGCACTTGCCCGCCGACCGTGCCTCAGGACGTGCCCGACGCCCGGGTACGTGCGACAGGTGTCGGCCGTGCCCCAGGACGCGGTCGACGTACGGGCATCTGCGGCAGGAGTCGGCCGTGCCCCAGGACGCGGTCGACGTTCAGGGGATCTGCGGGCGGCGACCTACAGCGGCACCGGTGCCAGCGGCGCGGCCTGCGGCGCGGTCAGCAACGGCGCGGGCAGCGGTTCGGTGTGCAGCACCGACAACCGGGACACCGCGCGGGTGAGCACCACGTACAGCCGGTGCAGCCCGCGCGGCTCGGCCGCGACGATCGCGGCCGGCTCGACCACCACCACGTGGTCGTACTCCAGGCCCTTGACCAGCGTCGCGGGCACCACCGTGACCCGCTGGGCGGCCGTGACGTCGTCGGCGCTCGCGGTGGTGACGCCGTCGGCGGCCAGCGCCGCGCGCAGCCCGTCGACCGCGTCGTCCGCGGCGATCACGCCCACCGACCCGTCGTGCGCGAGCGCCGCGCGCACCTCGGCCACCGTCGCGGCGGTCAGGTCGGCCACGGTACGCACCTCCAGGCCGCCGTCGTGACGCAGCGACTCTGCCGGGGGTACGTCCACCGCGAGCGCCGGCAGCAGCAGGTTGGCGAAGGCCACCACCGCGGCGGGCACCCGGAAGCCGACCGTCAGCGGGACCACCACGGCGTCCGGCTTGCCCAGGTGTGTCAGGGACTCCCGCCAGTCGGTCGCCGCCCACGGCGCGGTGCCCTGCGCGAGGTCACCGAGGAGCGTGATCGAACCGTGTTCACTCCGGCGGGCGATGGCCCGACACTGCATGGGGGACAGGTCCTGCGCCTCGTCCACCACCACGTGCCCGAACCCGGAAGGTCGCTCCAACAGCCCGGCCGCCTCGTCGACGAGCACGGCGTCCGCGGCGGTCCAGCGGGTGGCCTTCGGGGTACGCGGCGGCTTCGCCCACACCAGCAACTCCTGCTCGGCGTCGTTGAGCAGCCCGTCCGCGGCGGCGGCGAGGCGGGCCGGGTCGGCGAGCAGGCCGTGCACCAGCCCTTCCGGGGTGAGTGCCGGCCAGACCGCGTCCAGGAAGTCCACCACCGGCCGACACCGGCCCATCCGGCGCAGCCACGCGTCGCCGGGCGACTCGGCCCGCCGCGACTCGGCCTGCCGCTGCAGCAGACTCACCACCCGCGCCCGGACCCGCTCCCGACCGGTGCCGTACGGCAGCCCTTCCCGTCGGGTCTCCTCGACGATCCGGTGCAGCGGCTCCAGCCCGATCCGCCACCGGAACGAGCCGTCGGAGACGGTGATCGAGTCGGTAGGCGTACCGATCTGGGCCTGCACCGCCCTGCGCAGCACGGTCGCCATCCGCGCGTCGTGCTTCAGCGCGGCGGCGGCCGGCGTCTCCACCGCCCGCACCGGAACCCGCGAGATCAGCTCCTCCACGGTGGCCTGCTCGACCTCGACCTCGCCGAGGGCCGGCAGCACCGCCGCGATGTACGACAGGAACGCCCGGTTCGGCCCCACGATCAGCACCCCCGCCCGACGCAACCGCTCCCGGTGCAGGTAGAGCAGGTACGCGGCCCGGTGCAGGCCGACGGCCGTCTTCCCGGTACCCGGTGCCCCCTGCACACAGATCGAGTCGGCCAGGTCGGCCCGGACCAGCTCGTCCTGCTCCGGCTGGATGGTGGCGACGATGTCGCGCATCGGCCCCACGCGTGGTCGCTCGATTTCGGCCGTGAGGATCCGGCTGGCCGTGCCCAGCTCCTCGCCGCGGTCCAGCCGCTCGTCCTCGAAACTGGTCAACACCCCGTTGCTGAACCCGAACCGCCGCCGCACCGCGACACCCTGCGGGTCACGAGCGCTGGCCCGGTAGAACGAGCGGGAGACCGGCGCCCGCCAGTCCAGCACCAGCGGCTCGCCAAGCTCATCGGTGACATGCCGCCGCCCCACGTGGTACCGCCGACCAGCATGCTCGCCGCTGCCGCTGCCGCTGCCGCTGCCGCTGCCGCTGCCGCTGGCGCTGCCGCTGGCGCTGGCGCTGCCGCTGGCGCTGGCGCTGGCGCTGCCGCTGGCGCTGCCGCTGGCGCTGCCGCTGGCGCTGCCGCTGGCGCTGCCGCTGGCGCTGCCGCTGGCGCTGCCGCTGGCGCTGCTCCCGCTGCCGCTGCTCCCGCTGCCGCCGCCTAGGCTGCCGGCACTCCTGCTTGTGCTGCTGCCGCTGCCGCTGGCCGGGATGCTGGTGGTCGGGCTGTTGCTGGTTGCCGGCGTCAGGCCGGTTGCGGTGTCCTCGTCTGGTGCTTGTCCGCCGAATTCGAGGCGGCCGAAGAACAGCGGCGTGGTGGGGTCGTCGGCCAGTTCGGCGACCCGGCGGGCGAGTGTGCGGCCGAGGGTCTCCGCCGCGTAGGCGTCGCCGGCGACCTGGTCACCGGTCGAGAAGAGGGCTTCGGCCCGCTCCCGCATCCGGCGCAGGGCCGCGCGGGAGCTGGCCAGGTGAGTGCGTTCGGACGCGAGATCCGTGTCGAGATCCGTGTCGAGGTCAGGTGCGGGCATGCTGACGTCCCATCGTTCACATCTGCTGCTCGCTCGCGTTTCCGGGGACGGATGGCCGACCTCCCGGCGCGACGACGTCCGTTCCGGTGCAGCTCACCTCGGCCGTCAAGCGGGCTGCAACCCTACGCCTTCCCGGCCGCCCCTTCCACCGAATTACCGAGCCAACCACCCGGACGAGTCGGCGCGTCGTGGACTTGAGTGATAGCTACGCCCGAGCCCGCGCGACAGCGGGCCGCCTGTCGGGGCCGAGCTGCGAGCGGGAGCGTCGCCTTGTCGTGGCGTTCCCCCAAGACGTGCTCACGAAGAACGAGCACGCCTTGCTGTGGGTGCCGTGACGTGTGGCGGGATGAACCACTTGTGCTCAGCAGCGCCGGTGGTAGAGGTTGCGGCGTGGGGAGCGCAGCGGGTCCAGCCAGGCGGGTGGGAGGAATTCGGGCTGGCCGTCCGATGCGACGCGGACGACCCAGTCGCCCCGGTGCAGGATTCGGTGATGATGCCCGCAGAGCAGGACCGCGTTGCCCAGTGTCGTGGCGCCGCCGTCGGCCCAGTGGCGCACATGGTGGCCGTCGCACCAACGGGATGGCCGGTCGCAGCCGGGAAAGGCACAGCCGCCGTCGCGGAGCACCAGCGCGCGCCGCAGCGGACCGGTGAAGAGCCGGCGCTGACGCCCGACGTCCAGAATCTGGCTGTTGCCGTTCATGACCGCCGGCAGCACGGCGGCATCGCAGGCCAGG
The DNA here is from genome assembly GCF_040656575.1 of Micromonospora sp. NPDC049801. Taxonomy (NCBI): domain Bacteria; kingdom Bacillati; phylum Actinomycetota; class Actinomycetes; order Micromonosporales; family Micromonosporaceae; genus Micromonospora; species Micromonospora sp. NPDC049801. The sequence continues at coordinate 13,521 of NZ_JBFAMS010000005.1, forward strand.
CGGCGGACCGCGCCCGGCGTGAGACGCGCTCCGGTGTCCAGGGTGCCCGCGCCGAGCTCGTTGACCAGCGCGTCGAGCGACATGGTGACAACCAGTTGCGGCCGGTCTCCACCGTTGTCGGGCAGGTGGCCGGTGCGCAGTGCCAGCCGGCAGATCTCGCCGAGTGCGTCGGCCCTGCGTTGGCCCGGACTGCGGTCGTCGTGCTCGCCGGCCGGGGTGCAGAGCGGATCGACGGCCTCCCGCAGCAGGCTCGCGGTCTCGGTGTCGAGGTTGCCGGTGAGGCGTACCTGCCCGTCCTTCGGCTCGGAGAGGGTGACGTGCCGGCGAGCCTCGGCCCGCTCGGCGGCCCGCTCGAGGGCCGCCAGCTCGGCCTCGTCGGCCAGGTCGGGCGCGACGTGCGCGAGGACGCGTTCGCCGAGGCGACTCAGGGTGGTCGGATCGAAGCGGTCGGCCCAGGCGATCAGTAACTCGGTGGCCTTCTCTGCCACCTCCGGGCCGGCCTCGACGGGGAGATCCGCGATCGTCTCCGCCACCACCTTGCCCTGCTCCACAGTGAGGCGGCCGTCCAGGAGAGCGGCACGGACCGTCGGCGGCGACGCGTCGATGGTGGCGGCGAGCTGGACCAACTGGCGGGCCGACCGCCCGGACAGCCGCAGCCGCTCCCGTAACCAGACGGCGGTGGACGATGCGCCCTGGGCGACCGCGAGACCACGGCCGTCGAGCTCGCGCACGAGAGCGAGCTGGATGGTTGCCAGGCGCTGCGCCAAGGCGTGCGACGCGTCCAGCGCCGCGAGCAGTTCGTCGTCGGGAAGGGCCCACGGCGCGGTGTCGGCGCAGGCGTCGACACCGCCACCCGCCTGCGCCAACGCCCCCAACATGGACTGACCCTAGAACAGGTGTACGACATTTTTCCTCCCGAAGGGCCGCCCTGTGGTCAACCTTTTCGGCGGCGCCGCACCTCCGCCACGCGGGCCTGCGTCGCGTGACCACGACGCCCCTGTGCCAGGGGGCGGGGGTGCCAACCCTTCAGCGCTTCCACGGTTCGACGGCGCGTGCCGCGGGGGCGGCGCGCGGGGTTGATGGCGGGTCGGGCGGGTGGCCGGGATCATGGGGGCATGACCGAGGCCAGTCCCGAGTCGCGTCGGAAGACGATCAGCGATCCGCAGGTGATGCGGGCGTTGGCGCATCCGGCCCGGATCGCGATCATCGAGTACCTGAGCAGCCGCGAGGGCGGCGGCACCGCCACCGAATGCGCCGAAATCGCTGGGTTGTCGCCGAGCGCCACCAGCTACCACCTGCGGGCGCTGGCGAAGTTCGGCCTGGTTGAGCAGGCGCCCAGCCGGGGGGACGCGCGGGAGCGGGTGTGGCGTACGCCGGGCGTCAGTTGGATGGTCGACGCGGGCCGCGAGGCCGGTCCCGAGGGGCGTGCGGCTGAGCAGGCGCTCGTGGAGGCGCACGCCGCCCGTGCCATGGAACGGACTCGGGACTGGTTGCGGCGGGCGGGGGATGAGCCCGCCGAGTGGTACGACGTGGCGCTGTTCCACGACACCCTGCTGCTGCTCACCGCGGACGAGTTGGCCGCCCTGAATGAGGCGGTCCTGGCGCTGCTGAAGCCGTATCACCCTCGACGTCGTACCGACGCGCCGACGGGTGCACGTTCCGTCACGGTCCAGTATCGGGCGGTGCCGCTGGCATAGAAGGGGTTGTGTCGGTCACTTGTGAAGGATTATTTTCGAAGTATGTCCTTCACAAGTGACACGTCGCGTTGGACGGACGTCTGGATCGCCGCCGCAGCTCGCGGCACCACGATCTGCGGGGACTTCCTCGCGGCCACCGCGCTCGCGCTGGCCCTGCAGGGGGCCGGTGCCGGAGGGCTCGCCGTCTCGGGACTGCTGCTCGCGGCCACCCTTCCCCTGGTGGTGCTGGCCCCGCTCGCCGGACGGCTTGCCGATCGGGTGGACAGCCGTACCGTGCTGGTGACGACCGGGCTGGCGCAGACCGTGATCTGCCTGCTGCTCGCCGTCGCCGACGACCCAGTCCTCGTCGTGGCCCTCGTGGCGCTGCTCGCCTGCGGTCTCGCGGTCACCCAGCCCTGCTTGGCGGCGCTGCTCCCGGCGATGGTCCGCCCGGCCGACCTGCCGCGTGCGAGCGCGATCAGCCAGACCGCCGTCTCCCTCGGCGCGCTCGGCGGTCCGGTGCTTGCCGGCCTGCTGGTGGGGCAGTTCGGCACCCGCGTACCACTGCTGATCGACGCCGCGACCTACCTCGCGCTCGTGGTCGCGGGCCTCGCGCTGCGAACTCGGCGCGGTGGTTGGCGATCCGCGAGCCACCATCCCGACGGCGCCGAGCAGTCCAGCCGCGCCGAGCAGTCCAGCCGCGCCGAGCAGTCCAGCCGCGCCGAGCAGTCCAGCCGCGCCGAGCAGAACGCCGGTAGCCCCGAAACGCCGGCCGGTACGGCGCAGGGCTGGCGGCTCCGCCGGGACCCGCTGATGGTCGTCATGGTGGTCAGTACCGCCGTGGTGATCGCGGCGATCGGTGGCATCAACGTGATCGAAGTGTTCTTCATCCGGGAGACCCTGCGTGGGTCGGCCACCACGTACGGCCTCATCGGGGCCGCCTGGATGGCCGGAATGTTGCCGGGCGGCTGGCTGGCGGCGCGGCTCGTACGCCGGATCGAGGACGACAGTGCGTTGGTCCGCGGCGTGCTGATCACGCTGGCCGGGTGCAGTCTGATGGTGCTGCTCGCCGCGAGGGTGCCCGCTGCGGCCCTGCTGGTGCCACTTTGGCTGGTGGGCGGCGCGGCCAACGGCGCGGGGAACGTCTTCGCCAACCTCCTCACCGCTCGGCGGGTGCCCGAGCGGATGCGCGCGCGGGCGTACGCCACCTACGGCGCGGCCGTGCAGGGTGGCTCAATGGGTGGGTACCTGATCGGTGGCGCCCTGCTCACCCGAATCCCACCTCGGCCACTGATCGCGGTGGTGGGGGCGACCGGGCTCCTGGTGGTGCTGCTCTTCGTGCCGGTCGTCGTGCGGGCGGCACGCCGGCCCGACGGAGACGTGGCTGGACGAGACCCGGGGGGCGGGTGAACGCGCATCCCACCGAACGTGGGCGGCCGGCTGTGACGTCGTCGGAGGGCCCGCGATCGGGTGGGTCCGGTGCGGGGTTGGCCACTCCGGGCCGGCCCGCCGGGCTGGATCCCGAGGCCGGGGATACGGTCGGGTCATGGTTGAGCGCGTCGCACGCCCGCGGGTCGGGCACATCCAGTTCCTGAACTGCCTGCCGATCTACTGGGGCCTGATGCGCTCGGGCAGCCTGCTCGACGTCGACCTGCACAAGGACTCCCCGGACCGGCTGAGCGCGGCGCTGGTGGCGGGCGACCTCGACATCGGTCCGATCACGCTGATGGAGTACCTGAAGCACACCGACGAGTTGCTCCTCCTGCCGGACCTGGCGGTCGGCAGCGACGGGCCGGTGCTCTCGGTCAACATGGTCTCCACCCGACCGCTCGCCGAGCTGGACGGCGCCCGCGTGGCGCTCGGCTCGACGTCGCGGACCGGGGTGATGCTGGCGCAGTTGCTGCTCACCGAGCGGTACGGGGTGCGGTCCGAGTACTTCCGCTGTCCTCCGGACCTGACCCAGATGCTGCTGGAGGCCGACGCCGGGGTCCTGATCGGGGACGTGGCGCTGCGGGCGTACTACGAGGCGCCGCTGCGGGGCCTCACCGTGACCGACCTGGGGCAGGCCTGGCGGGACTGGAGCGGGCTGCCGATGGTCTTCGCCGTCTGGGCGGTCCGCCGCGACTTCGCGGCCGCGCACCCGGGCCTGGTCAAGGAGGTGCACGAGGCGTTCCTGCGCTCGCGTGACCTCTGCCTCGCCGAGCTGGACCAGGTCGCCGAGGCGGCGGCGCGGTGGGAGGCGTTCGACGCCGCGACGCTGGCCACGTACTTCCGGGCCCTGGACTTCTCGCTCGGCGAGCGGCAGGTCTCCGGGCTGCGCGAGTTCGCCCGGCGGGTCGCCGCGCTCGGCGAGGTCCCCCCGCTGCCGGACGGCGGTCCCGAGTTCTTCGCCGGCTGACCGGCGGCCGGATCAGACGCCGGGGCGCAGCAGCGCCTCGGTGATCTTCTGGCAGTTCTTCATGCCGTACTCGTAGCCCATGTTGATCGGGTAGCGGACCATCACGCCCATCGTCCAGGTGTCGCCGATGGCCAGGCAGTTGATGTGCATCTCCTGCTCGGCGGTCCGGTCGATCCACCCGTTCTTGATGGCGATCTGCTTCTGCTGCGCGGGCGGGAACGCCTTGCGGATACCGAAGTCACCGGCGCCCCGGACCAGCTTCATCTCGTTGAGCAGCCACTTGGTCCACTTCGGTCCGGCGGCGGTGCCGGTGGCGATGCAGTTGCCCAGTCGCGCGGTGTCGCGGGGGGAGAGCGCGGTACGGGACCAGCCCTTGTCCGGGGCGACGCTGCTGTCGGTCAGCTTGCACATGGAGAGCAGCCGCCGGATCGAGGCGTCCCGGCCGACCGAGTTGTAGAACTGCTCGGCCCGCGTGTTGTCGCTGTCCCGGATGATGCGGGTGGCGTCGGCGAGCTTCGCGTCGCTCGGCGTCTGGCCGGCCTCGGCGGCGCGGCGCAGGTAGTCGGCGACGATCCAGGACTTGATCAGCGAGGCGGTGGTGCTGGTCTCACCCATGTTCTTCGAACCGATGATCTTCCCGGTCCGGCGGTCGAGGACGCTCCAGGAGTACCAGCCCTCGATGTCGAGGTCGAGGTTCTTGGCCTCGAACGGCAGCGGCGTCAGCGAAGGGCTGGGGCTGGGGCTCGGCGGGGCCGGCTGGCGGGCGCTGCGGTCGGTGGCCGCGTTGGTGGACCGGTCGCTGGTCGTCGCCTCGGAGTCACCCCACTTGGCGGCGGCGGCCGACTCGAACGGCGACCCGGGCAGCAGGCGTAGCGAGACCAGCACCAGCCCGATGAGGATGACCGCGACGGCGATCAGGCGCAGCGGCGAGGTCTCGCCCGCACCGCGTCGATCGGCCCGCCGGTTCCCGGCCATCAGAGCTTCCCGACCGGCTGCTGCGGCACCTTGAGCGCGGCGCCGGGCTGCGGGGTGACCAGTTGGGTGGTGACGCTGGCGCAGACCTTCGCGCCGTAGTCCAGCCCTAGCTTGATCGAGTAGCGCAGCATCACCGCGAGACTCCACTTCCCGTTGACCGCGAGGCAGTTGACGTGCCAGTTTCCGTCGGAGGCAATCGGTGTCCAGCCGTTCTTCATGCTGACCGGCCCCTGCGCGGTGATCGACTTGGGTAGACCGTCGATGATCCCCCAGCGGCCGCCACCGGAACTGGCCCGCTGGGCGTCGGTGCTGCCCCGGACCTTGGCCATCTGGTCCAGCACCCACTTTGTCCACTTCGGGCCGGCGGCCTTACCGTCGGCGATGCAGTCGCCGAGCCGGACGGCGTCGCGCGGGGACATCCGGGTGAAGCTCCAGTATCCGGTGTAGGGCTCGGTGTTGCCGCGCTTGGTGTCGGTCAGGCCGCAGGTCTTGATCGCCCGCTGGATCACCGGGTCCGGGATGCTGCTCTTCGACGGCTTGTACGACCCACCCGCGGCGGCGTAGACCTTGTTGGCCGCGGCGTCGTTGCTGTCGATGATGGCGAGGCTGGCCGCCTGCTTCAGCCCGGCCGGCGGCTCCCTGTCCTTGAGCTGGCGCAGGTAGTCGGAGACGATCCACGCCTTGATCATCGATTCGGTGGAGCTGGTCGCGCTCATGTTCGACGATCCGGAGACCTTGCCGGTCTTCCGGTCGAGCAGCGCCCACGAGAAGAATTCACCCTTGAACGCCACCGACACGCGGCCCGGGGCCAGCGTGGGAGGTGGTGGCGGGGCCGGCGCGGGCGCGGCGACGCTGCTGGTGGCGGCGCCGCCACCACCGCCGCCTTCGCCGACGTCGCTGGACAGTCGGGCGTACGCGGTGGGGACCAGTAGGACGCCACCGAGAATTATCGCCACGACGGCGAACACCATGGTCACGCGAGATCGCATGAGTTGGGTGAGCTCCAGATGTCAGGGCCGGGGGGACCGGCTTCGTTGTCCGGGGCGACCGGTGCGTGCGCCGAGGCCGGGGGAGGTGGCCTCTGTGAAGCCGGCGTGGGGGCAGCCGATCGTGTGACCGGCAGAAGTCTACGTCTGGACGGGCCGATCGCCAGAGGGCGACACCGGGCAACGTGCGAAATCGGGAGAAAATCCCGGCGCTTTGCGCCTTATGGGAGATTTGACCTCCTTTCCGTGAGCCACGTCATAAACGCCGGTGTTGCGGTGGGTAGCGGAGATCTGCCCATCGGTGACGGAACGTCACTCGGGTTTCCTGTTACACCCCCTAGTGCATTCGGGCGCAAGCTGTAACACTTGTCCTCATGTATGGCAACGACTTCTCCGCCCCCGGCGACGCACCGGACGACGCGCCCGGCGCGGGCCTGCTCGGCGAGGTCGAAGCGGCCGAGGCCGAGTTGCGCGCCGCCGCCGCTCGTGAACGGCGCGGCGGCCCGGCGCCGGACGAGGATCTGGCGGCCTACTTCACCGAGGTGGTCGACGCGGAGCAGAAGATCGAGCCGCGCGACTGGATGCCCGAGGCGTACCGGCGGACGCTGATCCGGCAGATCGCGCAGCACGCCCACTCCGAGATCATCGGCATGCAGCCCGAGGGCAACTGGATCAGTCGGGCGCCCTCGCTCAAGCGCAAGGCGATCCTGCTGGCCAAGGTCCAGGACGAGGCCGGCCACGGCCTCTACCTCTACGCCGCCGCCGAGACCCTCGGCATCAGCCGCGACGAACTGGTCCGGTTGCTGCTCGACGGCCGGCAGAAGTACAGCTCGATCTTCAACTACCCCACCCTGACCTGGGCCGACGTGGGCGCGATCGGCTGGCTGGTGGATGGTGCGGCAATCGTCAACCAGGTGCCCCTGTGCCGCTGCTCCTACGGGCCGTACGCCCGGGCGATGATCCGGGTCTGCAAGGAGGAGTCGTTCCACCAGCGCCAGGGGTACGAGATCCTGCACACCCTCGCGCACGGCACCCCGGCGCAGAAGGCCATGGCCCAGGACGCGGTCGACCGCTGGTGGTACCCGTCGCTGGCCATGTTCGGTCCGCCGGACGGCGACTCCACCCACTCCGCCCAGTCGATGGCCTGGAAGATCAAGCGCTTCTCGAACGACGACCTGCGCCAACGCTTCGTCGACATGTGCGTCGGGCAGGCCGAGGTCCTCGGGCTCCGCATTCCCGACGACGACCTGCGCTGGAACGAGGAGCGGCAGGCGTACGACTACAGCCAGCCGGACTACGACGAGCTGATGCGGGTCATCAAGGGCAACGGACCGTGCAACCGGGAGCGGATGGCGCACCGTCGGGCGGCCCACGCCGACGGCGCATGGGTACGCGAGGCCGCCGCGGCGTACGCCGCCAAGCGGGCCGACGCGAGGGAGAAGGTGGCCGCGTGAGCAACGAACACTCGCCTCTGTGGGAGGTCTTCGTCCGGGCACGGCGGGGCCTGTCGCACACCCACGTCGGCAGCCTGCACGCCCCGGACGCCGAGCTGGCCCTGCGCAACGCCCGTGACCTCTACACCCGCCGCCAGGAGGGCGTGTCGATCTGGGTGGTGCCGGCGGGCGCGATCACCGCGTCCAGCCCGGACGAGAAGGACGCCTTCTTCGACCCGGCCGCCGACAAGGTCTACCGCCACCCCACCTTCTACGAGGTCCCGGACGGGGTGGCACACCTGTGAGCCAGCGGAGCGAGCGAACCAGCCAGTCCAGCAACGGGGCGCTTCGCGTCGCCGCCGAGCGGAGCGAGGTGGTGGCGTGAACGGGCCCTTCGCCTTCACTCTCGGCCTGGGCGACGACGCGCTGGTCGCCGCCCAGCGGCTGGCCGAGTGGGCGACCCGCGCGCCGGAGATGGAAGAGGACATCGCGCTCGCCAACATCGCCCTCGACCAGCTCGGCGCGGCCCGGCTGCTGCTGTCGTACGCGGGTGAGCTGGAAGCCGCGGGTCGGGACGAGGACGCGCTCGCGTACCTGCGCGACGACCGCGAGTTCCGCAACGTGCTCCTGGTCGAGCTGCCCAACGGCGACTTCGCGGTGACCATGGCGAAGCTGTTCTTCCTGGCGGCGTACCAGGTGCCGCTCTACACCGCGCTCGCCGGCTGCGCGGACGAGCGGTTGGCCGCGATCGGCGCGAAGGCGCGCAAGGAGTCCGCGTACCACCTGGACCACGGCGCGCTGTGGGTGAGGCGGCTCGGTGACGGCACCGAGGAGTCGCACCGCCGGATGCAGGAGGCCGTGGACCACGTCTGGCCGTACACCCATGAGCTTTTCGGGGCGGACCCGGCGGCGCCGGTCGATCCGGCGGGTCTGTGGCCGGCGTTCGACGAGGTCGTCGGTCCGGTGTTGGCCGAGGCGACGCTCACCCGTCCCGAGCGCGGCTGGGCGCCGACCGGCGGGCGGGCCGGTGTACACACCGAGCACCTGTCCTACCTGCTGGCCGAGATGCAGGTGCTGCACCGCGCCCACCCGGGGGCGCAGTGGTGAGCGCGGGAGCGACCGCACAGCGGAGTCGGACCGACGCGTGGACGGCGGCGGCGAGCGTGGTGGACCCGGAGATCCGGGTGATCACCATCGACGAGCTGGGGATCCTCCGCGAGGTCGAGCAGGACCGGATCACCGGTCGGGTCGTCGTCACCATCACCCCGACCTACACCGGCTGCCCCGCCATGGACGTGATCCGGGCCGACGTGCGCCGTGCCCTGGCGAAGGCCGGTTACCCGGACGTCGACGTGCGAACGGTCTACAGCCCACCGTGGAGCACCGACTGGATCTCCGACACCGGGCGGGCCAAGCTCGCGTCCGCCGGGATCGCCCCGCCCGCCCCGGCGTCCGCCCCGGGCGTGGTGGCGCTGACCCTCGCGGTCCGCTGCCCGCTCTGCGGCTCCCCGGAGACCGAGCAGGTCAGCCGGTTCGGCTCGACCGCCTGCAAGGCGTTGTGGCGCTGCCGCTCCTGCTCCGAACCCTTCGACCACCTGAAGGCGCTGTGACAGTCACCATCTCCCGGCCGGTCCGTCGTCGGCCGGCCTTCCACCCACTGTCGGTCGCGGCCGTCGACCGGCTCACCGACGACTCCGTGGCGGTCACCTTCGCCGTACCCGAGGAGTTGCGGGAGACCTTCGCCTTCCAGGCGGGGCAGCACCTGACGGTGCGGCGGGTGACCGACGACGGCGAGGACGTGCGCCGGTCGTACTCCATCTGCTCCACCCCCGACGACCTGGGCCGGCGCGGGCGGCTGCGGATCGGGGTGCGGGAGGTTCCCGGCGGCGCCTTCTCGGCCTTCGCGTGCGGCGCGCTGCGCGGCGGCGACACGGTCGAGGTGCTGCCCCCGCTGGGCGCCTTCACCACGGCGTTCGCGCCGGACCGGGTCCGCCACTACGGCGCGGTCGTCGCCGGCTCCGGCATCACGCCGGTGCTCGGGCTGGTCGCGACGGCCCTGGCCGTCGAGCCGGCCAGCACCTTCACCCTGGTGTACGGCAACCGCACGGCGAACACCGTGATGTTCGCCGAGGAGTTGGCCGACCTGAAGGACCGGTTCCCGTCCCGGCTGCACCTGGTGCACGTGCTGTCCCGGGAGCAGGGCGAGTCGCCGTTGCTGTCCGGACGGATCGACGCCGAACGGTTGGGGCGCCTGCTGGGCACCATTGTCCCGGGCGAGCTGATCGAGGAGTGGTTCCTCTGCGGGCCGTACGGCATGGTGGTCGACGCCCGGGAGGTGCTGGCCGCGCGGGGTCTGCCGGAGTCGGCCGTGCACACCGAGCTGTTCCACGTCGACGCGCCGCCCGAGCCGGTGGCGCGTCCCACCGAGCAGCCGGGCGTCGGGACGGACGTCACCATCGTCCTGGACGGCCGCTCGTCGAGTTTCACCATGGGCCGGGAGCAGCGGGTGCTGGACGCCGCGTTGAAGGTGCGCGGCGAACTGCCGTACGCCTGCAAGGGCGGTGTCTGCTCGACCTGCAAGGCGAAGGTCGTCGACGGGTCGGTCACGATGGCCCGCAACTACGCCCTGGAGCCGGACGAGGTGGCCGCCGGCTATGTGCTGACCTGCCAGTCCAGCCCGACCACCGACAAGCTCACGGTCGACTACGACGCATGACCGACGACCGGCAGTTCGTGCAACGGTTCGCCGAGGTGACCGGGGGCCAGCGTCCGACCGGTCTCGTGGAGGGGTGGGAGCAGGTCGTCGAGTTCTGCGAGGAGGGCTACGACGACATCCTCGACGAGTACTGGTTCGACCTGAGCATCCGGCACACCATCGACAGGGTGCTGACCGACGAACGGTTGTTCGGCTTTCCGCAGATGGGGTGGGTTCGGGAGCGGGTCGCGGCGGCGGACGAGCGGTTCCGGGCGGTGCTCTCCGAGCAGCGGATGCCGGCGCAGCGTGAAGGGCCGTGGTGGGAGGCGTACGTGCCGGCGTGGGCGGGCCCGGTGCTCGCCGCAGAGTTGCGGGACACCTACGACATACGCATCGAGGTACGCGAGAGCTGACCGGCTGTGGGACGTGCCGCACCTCGACGGGGCCTGGCGGTCGAGCCGGGTGAGGCGACGTAGGCTCGGGGTTGTGACGGTGAGCCGGGAGATCGACGACATCCTGCAGCGTGGCGCGGACGGCGGGCGGATCACGCCCGAGGAAGCCCTGCTGCTCTACACCGAGGCGCCCTTCCACGCGTTGGGCGAGGCGGCGGACGCGGTGCGCCGGCGGCGCTATCCGGACAACGTCGTCACCTACCTGATCGATCGCAACATCAACTACACGAACGTCTGCGTGACGGCGTGCAAGTTCTGCGCGTTCTACCGCGCGCCGAAGCACGCCGAGGGGTGGACGCACCCGACCGAGGAGATCCTGCGTCGCTGTGGCGAGGCGGTCGAGCTGGGCGCGACCCAGGTGATGCTCCAGGGCGGGCACCACCCGGACTACGGCGTCGAGTACTACGAGGAGCTGTTCTCCTCGGTCAAGCAGGCGTACCCGCAGTTGGTCATCCACTCGATCGGGCCGAGCGAGATCCTGCACATGGCCAAGGTCTCCGGCGTCAGCCTGGACGAGGCCATCGCCCGCATCAAGGCCGCCGGCCTCGACTCGATCGCCGGCGCCGGCGCGGAGATGCTGCCCGAGCGCCCGCGCCGGGCCATCGCCCCGCTCAAGGAGTCGGGCGAGCGCTGGCTGGAGGTCATGGAGCTGGCCCACCGGCAGGGTGTCGAGTCGACCGCGACCATGATGATGGGCACCGGCGAGACGCACGCCGAGCGGATCGAGCACCTGCGGATGATCCGCGACGTGCAGGACCGTACGGGCGGGTTCCGGTCGTTCATCCCGTGGACGTACCAGCCGGAGAACAACCACCTCAAGGGTCGTACGCAGGCGACCACGCTCGAGTACCTGCGGCTGGTCGCGGTGGCCCGGCTCTTCTTCGAGACCGTGCCGCACCTGCAGGCGTCCTGGCTGACCACCGGCAAGGACGTCGGGCAGCTCGCCCTGCACATGGGCGTGGACGACCTCGGCTCGATCATGCTGGAGGAGAACGTGATCTCCTCCGCCGGCGCCCGGCACCGCTCCAACCTGCACGAGCTGATCGGCATGATCCGCTCTGCCGACCGGATCCCGGCGCAGCGCGACACCCTCTACAACCGGCTGGCGGTGCACCACACGCCGGCCGACGACCCGACCGACGAGCGGGTGGTCTCGCACTTCTCGTCGATCGCGCTGCCCGGCGGCGGCGCGGGCCGGTCGCTGCCGCTCGTCGAGGTCAACTGAGGTACGTCGCGGCCGGCCGTTCGGCTGACCGGGGATCCTGCTTCCGCTTGCGTCCACTCGGCGGTACGGGTCCTCCCGGTCGGCTCGCCGGCGCATAGCCCGGTGCGGGTCTGGTGGAGATGATCGTCGGCGGATAGCGTGCGGCCGTCTGCCTGAGGCGCGTCCTCCATCGGCCCATGAGGGTCGTTCACATAACGCACGGCGGTACGGGCGGGATGGGTGACCATCCCGCCCGATCCGTGTGCCGGGTCCAGGCCGGACGGTTGAAAACCCGCCGCCACGCTGGCGTGGGAGATCGACCTCCGATAACGTCCGCTCGTTCGGCGCAACCGATCCTATTTTCTTCCCTACCCCCGGGGGACTGATGACAGCGTTCCACCGCTCGGCCCTGGTTCGTGCCGGCGTCGTGGCCCTGCTCGCGGCCGGTGGCGTGGCCACCGTCGCCGCCCCGGCGCACGCCGCCGACCAGGCCGACCTGGCCCTGGTGCCGCTCAGCTACGAGCTGGCTCAGGGCGTCAAGGCGGCCAAGGCCAAGCCGTTCAAGTTCCAGGTCGACAACACCCGAAGCGCGGTCGACGCCAAGGACGTCCGGGTCACCGTGGAGACGAAGGGCCTGAAGAACCGCAAGGTCGGCGTCCTCGCGCCGGACGGCTGTGACCTCAAGGGCACGACCTTCACCTGCCTGCTCGGCGACCTGGCCGCCGGCACCACGGAGGACTTCGGTATTCCGATCTTCTCGACCGGCGGTCGCGGCGACGCCGGCACGCTGGTGGTCAGCATCAGCTCGGCCACCGCCGACCCGAACCCGCGGGACAACAAGGTGCGGCACGACATCACCGTCGCCAAGCCGGGTTACGACCTGACCACCTGGGTGCAGGACGTCTACGCCGACGTGACGGTGGACGGCGACGAGGCGGGCGAGTCCGGCCTCAAGCCGGTCAAGCGGGGCGACACCGCGCCGCTGGACTGGGCGGTCTACAACGACGGCAGCAAGAAGGCGACCGGCGTGGCGTACGGGATCACGCTGCCGGCCGGCGTCACCTTCGCCAAGCTGCCGGAGGGCTGCGTCGAGCAGCCGCTGGGCGGCTTCGCCAACGCCTACTGCGAGGACAGTGGCGTCGTGCTGAAGCCCGGGCAGTTCTACACGGCCGACGTCCGGGTGAAGGTCGGCGAGGACGTCACCGAGTCGGTGCTCCGGCCCGGGTTCGTCTGGGCCGCCGGTCTCGAGGCCACCCAGGGCAGCCCCGAGGAGGCGCCGCGGGACGCCTCCGGCGCGCAGCGCCGGGCGTTCACCGAGACCGACGAGGTGGACAACACCGCGCAGTTCGACGTGTTCGTCGACCTCAGCGCGCAGCCGACCCCGACGCCGACCGCGACCCCGACGCCGACCGCGACTCCGACTCCGGGCGGCACGACGACGCCGGGCACGAGCACGTCGCCGACCACCGGCGGCGGTGGCTCCGGTGGCGGCGGGTTGCCGGTCACCGGTGTGCAGGCCGGCCTGATCGGCGGCATCGGTGGTCTGATCCTGCTCGTCGGCGGGGCGCTGCTGGTGCTCTCCCGCCGCCGCAAGGTCGTCATGGTCGCTCCCGGCGACGAGACGTCGACCGACTGACCCGCAGGCGCGACGCGAGGGCGGGGTGGGCGACCACCCCGCCCTCGCGCATATCGGCGGCGCCGACCACCGTGGGGTACGCGGACCCAGCGGCCGAGGGCTCGCGCGGGGCTGGCAGAGTGGACGGGGTGAGCCGTACCCCGCAGGGCCAGCGCGCCAGTCTCGACAAGCAACCGCACGAGGTCGCCGCGATGTTCGACGGCGTGGCCGAGCGCTACGACCTGACCAACACCGTGCTCGCCTTCGGGCAGGACCGCTCCTGGCGGCGGGCCACCCGCGCGGCCCTGGGGCTGCGACCGGGTGAGCGGGTGCTGGACGTGGGAGCGGGCACCGGTGTGTCGACCCGCGAGCTGGCCCAGTCCGGGGCGTACGCGGTGGGGGCGGACCTGTCGCTGGGCATGCTCCAGGTCGGCAAGCGGGTGCGTCCCGAGGTGCCGTTGCTGGCCGGTGACGCGCTGCGGCTGCCGTTCGCCGACGCGAGCTTCGACGCGGTGACCATCTCCTTCGCCCTGCGGAACGTCAACGACACCGACGCGGCGCTGCGCGAGCTGGCCCGGGTCACCCGGCCGGGTGGTCGACTGGTGGTGTGCGAGTTCAGCACCCCGATCAACCCGGTCTTCCGGACGGTGTACCTGTCGTACCTGATGCGATCGCTGCCGGTGGTGGCCCGCGCGGTGTCGAGCAACCCCGACGCGTACGTCTATCTGGCCGAGTCGGTGCGGGCGTGGCCGGACCAGGCGGCGCTGGCCGGGCGGGTGGCCGCGGCGGGGTGGGGTCGGGTGGGATGGCGCAACCTGACCGGCGGTGTGGTCGCGCTGCACCGGGCTGTCCGCGCGTAGCCCGGCGACACGTCCGGACGTAGCCCGGCGAGACGTCCGCGCGTAGCACGCGAGATGCTTGCGCGTTTCAGGAATATCCGACTTTAGTCCACTTTGCGCCGTACGCTCGTCCGCATGACCGGAGCAGACCCGGCGAGCCCGGTGGCCGCCACCGACGACGACGCGGCCGAACTCATCACGCAGTTGCGCGCGCTGGCCGGCGCGGACCCGACGGACGTCCGGCAGGTGGTCGCCGAGGTGCTGGCCGCCCTGGACCGGGCGGCGGGCGGCGCGCTGCGGGAGCATCTGCCGGAGACGATCCGGGTCGACGCCGGCCTGGACGCGCCCAGCCCGGCCTGACAGTCGGCTGCTGTGGACGGTCGTCGGCTGTCACATCGGCGAGTTAGGTACCCCTGATCCTGCGCAGGTATGACGCCGGTCATACACTCGTCCCGTCTGGCTTGTGAAGCATTTCACGAGCGTGCGGGAGGAGGCGCGAATGACCGCGGTGGAACACGACGCCGATGTCATCGTCGTTGGCGCCGGTCCCGGTGGATCGGCGACTGCGTACCACCTGGCCCGGCACGGCGTACGGGTTCTGGTGTTGGAGAAGACCGAGTTCCCCCGGGAGAAGGTCTGCGGCGACGGGTTGACCCCGCGCGCGGTGCGCCAGCTCATCCGGATGGGCGTGGACACCTCGCCCGAGGCCGGCTGGCTGCACAACAAGGGCCTGCGGGTGATCGGCGGCGGCGTACGCCTGGAACTGGACTGGCCGGAGCTGGCCAGCTTCCCGAACTACGGGCTGGTCCGTACCCGGCTGGACTTCGACGACCTGCTCGCCCAGCGCGCGGTCGCGGCCGGCGCCAAACTGCGGACCAACGTCAACGTGTTGGGCCCGGTGCTCGACGACGACGGCCGGGTGACCGGCGTGCAGGCGGAGGTGGGGCCCGGCAAGGAGCCCGCCACCTTCCACGCCCCGCTGGTCGTGGCCGCCGACGGCGTCTCCGGTCGGTTCCCGCTCGCGCTCGGGCTCGCCAAGCGGGAGGACCGGCCGATCGGCGTGGCCGTCCGCCGCTACTACCACTCGCCGGCCAAGCACGACGACGACTACCTGGAGTCGTGGTTGGAGCTGCGCAGCAAGGACAGCGGCGACAACCTGCTGCCCGGGTACGGCTGGATCTTCGGGCTCGGCGACGGGCGGGTCAACGTCGGCCTCGGCGTGCTCAACTCGTCGTCCGCGTTCGGCAAGACCAACTACCGCAGGCTGCTCACCGACTGGCTGGCCAACACCCCCGCCGAGTGGGGGATGACCGACGAGACCAACGCGGACGGCCCGATCCTCGGCGCCGCCCTGCCGATGGGCTTCAACCGGGTGCCGCACTACACCCGTGGCGTCCTGCTGGTCGGCGACTCCGGCGGCATGGTCAACCCGTTCAACGGTGAGGGCATCGCGTACGCCATGGAGTCCGGCGAGCTGGCCGCGGAGGTGGCGGTGCAGGCCCTCGCGCGTCCGGCCGGGCCGGAGCGGGAGCGGGCGCTCCTGGCGTACCCGAACGAGCTGAAGGCCCGCCTCGGCGGTTACTACCGCCTCGGTGGCATCTTCGTGAAACTGATCGGCCGTCCGGAGATCATGCGGATCGCCACCAAACACGGCATGCCCCATCCGACGCTGATGCGTTTCGTCCTCAAGTTGCTGGCCAACCTGACCGACCCCCGGGGTGGGGACGCGATGGACCGGGTCATCAATGCGATGACGAAGGCGGCGCCAGCCGTCTAGTTGGGACGGCATCGGTGCTGGTCACAGCCTCGGAGCCGACAAAGATCGACCCCCGCCGGCAGCCACCGCGAGGGACGTGAATAGTGTGATTTTCGTCAAGCACTGACGGCAGGGAAGGACGAGCAGGAGAAAACGATGTCGCTCTCGCCTTACGCACCGATCATCGGGCTGTTCGCCCTCGCCGCGGCGTTCTCGCTGTTCTCCGTCGGCGCCGCCCGCTTCGCCGGTCCCCGTCGCTACAACAAGGCCAAACTCGAGGCGTACGAGTGCGGCATCGAGCCCAGCCCGCAGCCGGTCGGCGGCGGGCGGTTCCCGATCAAGTTCTACCTGACGGCGATGCTCTTCATCGTCTTCGACATCGAGATCATCTTCCTCTACCCCTGGGCGGTCTCGTTCGACGCTCTGCCGATCTTCGGCTTCGTGGAGATGGTCCTGTTCATCGTCGCGGTCTTCGTCGCGTACGCCTATGTGTGGCGGCGCGGCGGCCTGGACTGGGACTGAGGAAGGAACGTCAGATGGGCATCGAGGAGAAGCTCCCCGCCGGCGTCCTGCTCACCTCGGTGGAGAAGCTGGTCAACTGGTCCCGGAAGTCGTCCGTGTGGGGCGCGACCTTCGGCCTGGCCTGCTGCGCCATCGAGATGATGGCCGCCGGTGGTCCGCACTACGACATGGGCCGCTGGGGCATGGAGGTCTTCCGGGCCTCGCCCCGGCAGGCCGACCTGATGATCGTGGCCGGCCGGGTCAGCCAGAAGATGGCACCGGTGCTGCGCCAGATCTACGACCAGATGGCCGAGCCCCGCTGGGTGCTCTCGATGGGCGTCTGCGCCAGCAGCGGCGGCATGTTCAACAACTACGCCATCGTGCAGGGCGTCGACCACGTCGTACCGGTCGACATGTACCTGCCCGGCTGCCCGCCCCGGCCGGAGATGCTCATCGACGCGATCCTCAAGCTCCGCGAGAAGATCATGTACGAGCCGCTGGGCCCGAACGGTCGCAAGATGCTGGCGGCCCGCCAGGAGCGCGGCGACGTTCCGGTCGTGCCGTACGGCTCGATGCCGTCCTCCTACCGCAACGACAAGGCCCGGCGCGCCGAGTGGACCCAGGCGGTCCGCGAGGGGCGCGAGGAGCAGTTGCGGATCGAGAACTGGATGAACGCCCAGAACCATCTCCACCCGCAGGCAGGCCCGAAATGACGTCTCCCACGGACAAGACCAACGACGGCGGGGTGCCGGTGCCGGTGACGCCGCCCGGCGCGAGCGGCACCGCCCCGGCCGAGTACCCGCCGGCCAGCCCGGCGGGTCGCGGGATGTTCGGCAACCAGGGCACGGGTGACGTGTCCGGCTACGGCGGCCTGGTCCGCCCGCGCCAGCCGATCGAGGAGGCCGCCCGGCCGTACGGCGGGTACTTCGACGAGGTCCGCGACGCGCTGGAAGAGGCGTACCCGGCCTTCGGGGACGCGATCGAGAAGGTGGTCGTCGACCGGGGCGAACTGACCCTGCACGTACGCCCGGAGCGGATCGCCGAGGTCTGCCAGGTGCTGCGCGACGACATGGCGCTGCGGTTCGAGCTGTGCTCCTCGGTGTCCGGGGTGGACTACCTCGGCGCCGACGAGCGCCGGCTGCACGCGGTCTACCTGCTCACCTCGATGACGTACCGGCGTCGGATCCGGCTGGAAGCCGCGGTCCCGGCCGAGTCTCCGCACCTGCCCAGCGTCACCGCCGTCTACCCGACGGCCGACTGGCAGGAGCGGGAGGCGTACGACATGTTCGGCATCGTCTTCGACGGCCACCCCAACCTGACCCGGATCCTCATGCCGGACGACTGGGAGGGCCACCCGCAGCGCAAGGACTACCCGCTCGGTGGCGTGCCCGTCGAGTACAAGGGCGCCGAGATTCCGCCGCCGGACCGGAGGAGGTCCTACCAGTGACCACGTCGAACTACGCGACCGAACGCGAGACCACCGAGGGCAGGGTCTTCACCGTCACCGGTGGGGACTGGGACACGGTCGTGTCGGGCACCGACCCGATCAACGACGAGCGCATCGTGGTCAACATGGGTCCGCAGCACCCGTCGACCCACGGGGTGCTCCGACTGATCCTCGAGCTGGAGGGCGAGACGGTCCGCGAGGCCCGCTCGGTCGTCGGCTACCTGCACACGGGTATCGAGAAGAACCTCGAGTACCGCAACTGGGTGCAGGGTTCGACGTTCGTGACCCGGATGGACTACCTCTCCCCGATCTTCAACGAGACGGCGTACGCCCTCGCGGTGGAGAAGCTGCTCGGCATCACCGACGACGTGACCGAGCGCGCCACCACCATCCGCGTGCTGATGATGGAGCTCAACCGGATCTCGTCGCACCTGGTCTGGCTGGCCACCACCGGCATGGAGCTGGGCGCCATCTCGATCATGCTGTACGGCTTCCGCGAACGGGAGTACATCCTCGACATCTTCGAGACCATCACCGGCCTGCGGATGAACCACGCGTACGTCCGGCCGGGCGGTGTGGCGCAGGACGTGCCGGACGACGCGATCCGCAAGATCCGCGACTTCCTGAAGATGATGCCGAAGAAGCTCAAGGAGTACGAGGACCTGCTCTCCGGCCAGCCCATCTGGACCGAGCGGACGAAGAACGTCGCGGTGCTGGACGTGACCGGCTGCGTGGCGCTCGGCATCACCGGTCCGGTGCTGCGCTCGGCCGGGCTCGCCTGGGACCTGCGCAAGACCATGCCGTACTGCGGTTACGAGACGTACGAGTTCGACGTGCCGACCCACCCCGACGGCGACGTGTGGGGCCGCTACCAGGTCCGGCTCGCCGAGATCCGTGAGTCGATGAAGCTGGTCGAGCAGGCGCTGGACCGGCTGCGCCCGGGCCCGGTGATGGTCGCCGACCGCAAGATCGCGTGGCCCGCGCAGCTCGCCATCGGCGTGGACGGCATGGGCAACTCGCTGGAGCACGTCGCGAAGATCATGGGTCAGTCGATGGAGTCGCTGATCCACCACTTCAAGCTGGTCACCGAGGGCTTCCGGGTCCCACCCGGCCAGGTGTACGTCGGCATCGAGTCGCCGCGCGGCGAGCTGGGCGTGCACGCCGTCTCCGACGGTGGCACCCGGCCCTACCGGGTGCACTACCGGGAGCCGAGCTTCGTCAACCTCCAGGCCCTCCCGGCGATGGCCGAGGGTGGCCTGATCGCCGACGTGATCGCCGGCGGCGCCTCGCTGGATCCCGTGATGGGTGGTTGTGACCGATGACGACGACGTTCACTGACGAGACGCGGGAGCGGGCACGCGAGATCATCGCCCGCTACCCGGCGGACCGGTCCCGCTCGGCCCTGCTGCCGCTGCTACACCTGGTCCAGTCCGAGGAGGGGTACGTCTCTCCGGCCGGCGTGACGTTCTGCGCCGAGGTGCTCGGGCTGAACAAGGCCCAGGTCGGCGCGGTCGCCACCTTCTACACCATGTACAAGCGCAAGCCCACCGGCGACTTCCTGGTCAGCGTCTGCACCAACACGATGTGCAACGTGCTGGGCGGCCAGGAGGTCTACGACACCCTCTCCGAGCACCTGGGTGTCGGGCACGACGAGACGACCGCCGACGGCACCGTCACGTTGGAGCACGCCGAGTGCCTGGCGGCCTGCGACTACGGCCCGGTGATGACGGTCAACTACGACTTCTTCGACGGCGTGGACCCGTCCACGGCGGTCGGTGTGGTCGACGAGCTGCGCGCGGGCGGCCGGCCGATGCCGACGCGCGGCGCGCGGCTGTGCACGCTGAAGGAGATGGCGGTGCAGCTCGCCGGATTCGCCGACGAGCGCGACGGCGCGGTCGCCGACGGCGGGCCGGGCGAGCCGACCCTGCGGGGTCTGCGGTTGGCGCAGGAGCACGGCGTCTCGGTGCCGGGCTTCGACCCGAACACCCCGATCCGCAGCAAGGCCGAGGCCGACAAGGCAGCCGCCGAGGCGAAGGCGAAGGCGGAGGCCGCCAAGCCGGCACCCGTCGAGGCCAGCACCGCGCCGGTCAAGGGCGGCGACGGAGCGGCCACCCCGGCTGCGGCCCCCGCCACCCCGGTCACCAGCGGCGACGGCGCGGCCACCCCCACGGGTACGGCCGGCACCGCCGAGCGGGTCGAGCCGGCGGCGGCCACCGGCAGCACCGCACCGGACGTGAAGGCGCCGGACGACAAGTCGCCGCAGGTGCGTACCGCCGAGACCCGGCAGCCCGACGCGGAGACGGCCGTGCCGGACGCGCCCGGCACGAAGGTGCCGGCGGAGACCTCGCCGCCGGGACCGCGCGACGCGCAGGCGGCCCAGGCCGCCGGCGCGGCGGCCAACGCCCCGGCCGGCGACGGTAAGCCCGCCGGTGACTCGACCGGCGCGCAGGAGCGCAACCTCACCGAAGCGTCGGCGGACGCGGATGGCACGGACCCCGCCGCCGCGAGCGAAACGGGGGCCCACAAGTGACCACTCCCCGCCCGGAGACGCTGGCCAAGCTGACGCCGGTGCTGACCAAGCGCTGGCTGTCACCGGACGCCTGGCGGATCGGCACCTACGAGCAGCTCGACGGCTACGCCGCGCTGCGCAAGGCCCTCAAGGCCCACCCGGATGACCTGATCCAGCTGATCAAGGACTCCGGGCTGCGCGGTCGTGGCGGCGCCGGCTTCCCCACCGGTCTCAAGTGGGGCTTCATCCCGCAGGGGGACGGCAAGCCGCACTACCTGGTGGTCAACGCCGACGAGGGCGAGCCGGGCACCTGCAAGGACCTCCCGCTGATGACCCACGATCCGCACGCGCTGGTCGAAGGCGTGATCATCGCGTCGTACGCGATCCGGGCCAGCCGCGCCTACATCTACATCCGGGGCGAGGCCGTGCACGCCGCCCGGCGGCTGCGCAACGCCGTCCAGGAGGCGTACGACAAGGGCTACCTGGGTCGCAACATCATGCGCAGCGGCTTCGACCTGGAGCTGGTCGTGCACTCCGGCGCCGGGGCGTACATCTGTGGCGAGGAGACGGCGCTGCTCGACTCGCTGGAGGGGTTCCGGGGGCAGCCCCGGCTGCGCCCGCCGTTCCCGGCCACCCACGGCCTGTACGCCAGCCCGACGGTGGTGAACAACGTCGGCACCATCGCCAGCGTCCCGCCGATCGTGCTCGGCGGGGCCGACTGGTGGAAGTCCATGGGCACCGAGAAGTCCTCCGGACCGATGATCTACTCGCTCTCCGGCCGGATCGCCAACCCGGGCCAGTACGAGTGCTCGATGGGTGTCACGCTGCGGGAGCTGCTGGAACTTGCCGGCGGCATGCAGCCCGGTCACAACCTGCGGTTCTGGACCCCGGGTGGATCGTCGACCCCGCTGCTCGCCGCCGAGCACCTGGACGTGCCGCTGGACTTCGAGGGCGTGGCGGCGGCCGGCTCGATCCTGGGCACCACGGCCACGCAAATCTTCTCCGACCAGGACTGCCCGGTCTACGCGACGTACCGGTGGCTGGAGTTCTACCACCACGAGTCGTGTGGCAAGTGCACCCCGTGCCGGGAGGGCAACTACTGGATGGTCCGGGTCTACCGGCGGATCCTCTCCGGCCAGGGCACCCACGAGGACCTGGACACCCTCCTGGACACCTGCGACAACATCCTCGGCCGCTCGTTCTGCGGCCTGGGTGACGGTGCGACCAGCTCGGTGACCTCGTCGCTGAAGTACTTCAAGCAGGACTACCTCGACTACATCGAGGGTCGTAAAGCTCCCATGCTGTCGGAGAAGACCCTGGTAGGGGCGCACTGATGACCGACGTAGCCAAGCAGACCGAGACCGTCACCCTCACCATCGACGGCGTCGAGGTCACCGCCCCCAAGGGGGCGCTGCTGATCCGGGTCGCCGAGCAGATGGGCACCGAGATCCCCCGGTTCTGCGACCACCCGCTGCTGGCCCCGGCCGGCGCGTGCCGGCAGTGCCTGGTCGAGGTGGAGGGGCAACGCAAGCCGGTCGCCTCCTGCACCCAGACCGTCGCCGACGGCATGGTCGTCCGGACCCAGCTCACCTCCCCGGTCGCCCAGAAGGCGCAGGAGGGGGTGATGGAGCTGCTGCTGCTCAACCACCCGCTGGACTGCCCGATGTGTGACAAGGGCGGCGAGTGCCCCCTGCAGAACCAGGCGATGTCCACCGGCCGCACCGACTCGCGCTTCCACGAGCACAAGCGCGAGTACGAGAAGCCGATGGCGATCAGCAGCCAGGTGCTGCTGGACCGCGAGCGCTGCGTGCTCTGCCAGCGCTGCACCCGGTTCTCCGAGGAGATCGCCGGCGACAAGTTCATCGACCTGATGGGCCGGTCGTCCGCCGAGGAAATCAACATCTACCGGGACGACGCGTACGGCGAGCAGGGCGACGACGGTGACGTGCCGTTCAACTCCTACTTCTCCGGCAACACCGTGCAGATCTGCCCGGTGGGGGCGCTGACCGGCGCGCAGTACCGGTTCCGGGCCCGTCCGTTCGACCTGGTGTCCAGCCCGAGCGTCTGCGAGCACTGCTCGGCCGGCTGCGGGCAGCGCACCGACTGGCGGCGCGGCAAGGTGCTGCGCCGGCTCGCCGGTGACGAGCCGGCCGTGAACGAGGAGTGGAACTGCGACAAGGGCCGCTGGGGCTTCCAGTACACCCGGGCCGCCGACCGCCTGACCAACCCGCTGGTCCGCGACGAGCACACCGGTGAGCTGCGGGAGGCGTCCTGGAGTGAGGCGCTGACCCGGGCCGCCGAAGGGCTGCACGCGGCCCGCGAGGGCGGCCAGGGCACGGCGGTGCTCACCGGCGGTCGGCTGACCGTCGAGGACGCCTACGCGTACGCGAAGTTCGCCCGGGTCGCGCTGAACACCAACGACATCGACTTCCGGGCCCGGCCGGTCTCCCGCGAGGAGGCCGACTTCCTGGCCAGCTCGGTCGCCGGGGTCACCGACGTCACCTACACCGACGTGGAGAACGCGCCGGCCGTGGTGCTGGTGGGCCTGGAGCCGGAGGAGGAGTGCCCGATCCTCTTCCTGCGGCTGCGCAAGGCGTACCTGAAGAAGACCCTGACGGTGTACGCGCTGGCGCCGTTCGCCACCCGCGGCCTGGAGAAGCTCGGCGCCAAGCTGGCCCGGGTCGTGCCGGGCGAGGAGGCGAGCGTGCTCGCCGAGCACGCCACGGTCACCGAGGCGCTGAGCGCGCCGGGCGCGATCCTCATCGTGGGTGAGCGGCTGGCCGGTGTGCCGGGCGGGCTCTCCGCCGCGGCGGACGTGGCCCGGCGTACCGGTGCGAAGCTGGCCTGGGTGCCGCGGCGCGCGGGTGACCGCGGCGCGGTCGACGCGGGCTGCCTGCCCAACCTGCTCCCCGGGGGCCGGCTGGTCACCGAGCCGGCCGCGCGGGCCGAACTGGGCGAGGCGTGGGACATTCCGGCCGGGGTGATTCCCAGCCAGGCCGGTCGGGACACCGACGGCATCCTGGCGGCGGCGGCCAACGGACAGCTCGGCGCGCTGCTGGTCGGCGGCGTCGACCCGGCCGACCTGGCCGACCCGCGGCTGGCCGAGGCCGCGCTGGACGCGGTGCCGTTCCTGGTCAGCCTGGAACTGCGCGCCAGCGCGGTGACCCGGCGGGCCGACGTGGTGCTGCCGGTCGCCCCGGTGGTCGAGAAGGCCGGCAGCTTCCTCGACTGGGAGGGCCGGCTGCGTCCGTTCGAGGCGGTGCTGAACACCGCCGCGATGACCGACGGGCGGGTGCTCGACGCGCTGGCCGCGCTCCTCGACGTAAGCCTCGGCACCGCCGACGTGCCGAGTGTCCGCCGCGAGCTGGGCTCGCTGCCGGCCACGCGCATGTCCCGGCCGTCCGCGCCGTCGGTGTCGCCGGGCACCGTGCCGCACCCGGCCGCCGGGGAGGCCGTGCTGGCCACCTGGCACCAGCTCGTCGACAACGGCACCCTGACCGAGGGCGACGAGAACCTCGCCGGGACCGCCCGCCCGCCGGTGGTCCGGCTGGGCAAGGGCACCGCCGAGGCGCTCGGTGTCGCCGACGGTGACGCGGTCACGGTCGGCACCGACCGGGGCGCGCTGACCCTGCCGGCGGAGATCACCGAGATGCCGGACGGCGTGGTCTGGCTGCCCACGAACTCACCCGGTTCGACCGTGCGACGCAGCCTCGGGGCGACGTCCGGCACGGTCGTCCGGATCTCCGTTCCCGCATCGGGTACGGCCATCCCGGCCGGACGCGTGGCGGCCGACGAGACCATCCTCAGTTCTGGGGGTAACCAGTGAACTCGATCGTCCTGGCTCAGGACCCGACGCTTGCCGACTTCGGTCGGGATCCGTGGTGGCTGGTTCTCGGCAAGATTGTCTTCGCCTTCGCGTTCGGTCTGCTGGCCACCCTGCTCGGTGTCTGGTTCGAACGGCGCGTGGTCGGTTACATGCAGGTGCGGCCCGGCCCGAATCAGGTCGGCCCGCTCGGCCTGTTGCAGACCCTCGCCGACGGCCTGAAGATGGCCTTCAAGGAGGACATCCTCCCGAAGGCGGCCGACAAGGTCGTCTACTTCTTCGCACCGACGATCTCGGTGATCTGCGCGGTCACCGCGCTGGCGGTGGTGCCGTTCGGCCCGATGGTGAGCATCTTCGGCCACCACACGCCGTTGCAGGTCACCGACGTGCCGGTGGCCGTGCTCCTGCTGCTGGCCTGCTCCTCGATGGGCGTCTACGGCATCGTGCTGGGCGGCTGGGCCTCCGGCTCGACGTACCCGCTGCTCGGTGGTCTCCGGTCGAGCGCCCAGATGATCTCGTACGAGGTCGCGATGGGCCTGAGCATCGTGGCGGTCTTCATGACCGCCGGCACGATGAGTACCAGCGGGATCGTCGCCGCACAGGGTGACGCCACCCGGCTGACCATCTTCGGCACCGAGATCCCGGCCCCGGGCTGGTACGCGATCCTGCTGCTGCCCAGCTTCGTCATCTTCTTCATCGCCACGGTGGGTGAGACCAACCGGGCGCCGTTCGACCTGCCCGAGGCCGAGTCCGAGCTGGTCGCCGGCTTCATGACCGAGTACAGCTCGCTGAAGTTCGCGCTCTTCATGCTCAGCGAGTACGTCGCGATGGTGACCATGTCCGCGGTCACCACCACGCTGTTCCTCGGCGGCTGGCGGGCGCCCTGGCCGATCACGCTGTGGGAGGGCGCCAACTCCGGTTGGTGGCCGATGCTCTGGTTCTTCGGCAAGGTGATCGCGCTGGTCTTCGTCTTCGTGTGGCTGCGCGGCACGCTGCCCCGACTGCGCTACGACCAGTTCATGCGCTTCGGCTGGAAGGTTCTGCTGCCGATCAACCTGGTCTGGATCCTGGTCCTGTCGGGCCTGCGCTCGATCGAGGACTGGGACACCCGCGGCAAGGTCATCGCCGTGAGTATCCCGGCCGGCATCCTGCTGCTCGCCACGCTCTTCTGGCCGAGCCGGAAGCCGCAGCCGCAGCCGACCACGCAGGAGCAGGTCGACAGCCGGCCGTACGGGAGCTTCCCGCTGCCGCCGATGGATCTACAGGTACCACCGAGCCCGCGTATCACGCGCGTGGTCGCCGAGCGGGAGCCGGCCAACATCGTCGCCGGCTCGGACTCCAGGGAGGTGTGACGTGGGCGCGATCACCGGAACGTTCAAGGGATTCGGTGTCACCTTCTCGCACATGTTCAGGAAGGTCGTCAC
This sequence comes from Micromonospora sp. NPDC049801, assembly GCF_040656575.1. NCBI lineage: Bacteria > Bacillati > Actinomycetota > Actinomycetes > Micromonosporales > Micromonosporaceae > Micromonospora > Micromonospora sp. NPDC049801. The sequence goes on from NZ_JBFAMS010000005.1 coordinate 39,254, forward strand.
CACCGACTATCCGTTCAAGCCGCCGGTTTCGGCGCCGCGCTACCACGGGCGGCACATCCTCAACCGGCACCCGGACGGCCTGGAGAAGTGCATCGGCTGCGAGCTGTGCGCCTGGGCCTGCCCGGCGGACGCGATCTACGTCGAGGGCGGCGACAACACCGACGAGCAGCGCTTCTCGCCGGGTGAGCGGTACGCCAGCACCTACCAGATCAACTACGCGCGGTGCATCTTCTGCGGACTCTGCATCGAGGCCTGCCCGACCCGTTCGCTGACCATGAGCAACGAGTACGAGCTGGCCCGGGACAACCGACAGGACCTGATCTTCACCAAGGAGCAGTTGCTCGCCCCGCTGTTGGAGGGCATGGAGCAGCCGCCGCACCCGATGCGGCTGGGTGACAGCGAGAAGGACTACTACGTCGGCGCGCTGGACAACCCGGGCACCTCCGCCGGTGCCGAGACGTCACCGATGGGCCCTGGCCGCTACCAGGTCGAGGAGCACCCCGGCGTGACGTTCCCGGGCGCCGAGCAGGCCGCCCAGCGTGCGGCGGTCGGCAAGGGAGAGAACGCATGACCACGTCTACGGTGCTCGCCGCGGCGGGCGGGGTGTCCGGCGGCGAGCAGGTCACCTTCTGGATCCTCGCGCCGCTCGCGCTGATCGGCGCGATCGGGATGGTGGCGGCCCGCAACGCGGTGCACTCGGCGCTCTGGCTGGTGCTGACCATGCTCTGCCTGGGCGTGTTCTACGTGCTCCAGGCCGGGCCGTTCATCGGCATGGTGCAGATCATCGTCTACACCGGCGCGATCATGATGCTCTTCCTGTTCGTGCTGATGCTCGTCGGTCGGGACGCGTCCGACTCGCTGATCGAGACCCTGCGCGGTCAGCGGGTCGCCGCGATCGTGCTGGGGCTGGGCTTCGCCGGCCTCGTCGGCGGCGCCCTCTACCGGGCCGTCGAGGGCTCCACCGCCGTCGGCCTGGACGAGGCCAACGCGGAGGGGAACGTGCAGGGCATCGCCCGGCTGCTGTTCACGAAGTACGTCTTCGCGTTCGAGCTGACCTCGGCGCTGCTGATCACCGCGGCGGTCGGCGCCATGGTGCTCGCGCACGTCGAGCGGCGCAAGCAGGACAAGATGGACCAGCCGGCGACCATGCGGGCCCGCTTCGCGCCGGGCAACTACCCGGGCCCCAAGCCGGGCCCCGGCGTCTTCGCGACCTCCTCCTCGGTGGCCACCCCGGCGCGACTGCCGGACGGCCGGCTCACCGAGCGGAGCACGCCGGACATCCTGCCGGTGCGTGAGCTGACCGCGCAGGAGACCACTCTGAAGGGGACCGACCGGTGACTCCTGACTATTACCTGGTGCTGGCCGCGGTGCTGTTCACCATCGGCGCCGCCGGGGTGCTCGTCCGACGCAACGCGCTCGTGCTGTTCATGTGTGTCGAGCTGATGCTCAACGCGGCCAACCTGACGCTGGTCACCTTCAGCCGGATCAACGGTGACCTCAACGGCCAGATCATGGCGTTCTTCGTGATGGTGGTGGCCGCCGCCGAGGTCGTGGTCGGCCTCGCGATCATCATGGCCATCTTCCGGACGCGACGCTCGGCGAGCGTCGACGACGCCAACCTGCTGAAGTACTAAAGGGGTCCACCGGTGGAAGAGACTGTGGAATACGCCCAGGCCACGGGGCTGCTCGGGGGCGTCTGGCTGCTGGTGGCGATCCCGCTGGTCAGCGCGGCCATCCTGCTGCTGCTCGGCCGGCGGGCCGACCGCTGGGGGCACTGGTTGGGCGTCGCGGCCATCGGCGCCGCGTTCGTGCTCGGGCTGGCGTCCTTCTTCCAGCTACGAGGCCTGGAGAACAAGTCGGTCGAGCTGAGCCTGTGGGACTTCATCGCGGTCGGTGACCTGCGGGTCGACTTCGGCCTGCTGTTCGATCCGCTGGCCGCCGTCTTCGTGCTCCTCATCACCGGCGTCGGCTTCCTGATCCACCTGTACGCCGTGGAGTACATGGCGCACGACGCGGGTCGCCGCCGGTTCTTCGCGTACTTCAACCTGTTCGTCGCCGCCATGCTGCTGCTGGTGCTCGGCAACAACTACGTGATGCTCTACTTCGGCTGGGAGGGCGTCGGTCTGGCGTCGTACCTGCTGATCTCCTTCTGGTACGGGCGGCCGAGCGCCGCCACGGCCGGCAAGAAGGCGTTCCTGATGAACCGGGTCGGTGACACCGGCCTCGCCATCGGCATCTTCATCATGTTCGCGACCCTGGGCACCACCCAGTACGACGAGGTCTTCAACGGCGTCGGCTCACTGACCGGCACCACCGTGCTGGTCCTCGGCCTGTTGCTGCTGCTCGGCGCGGCCGGTAAGTCCGGCCAGTTCCCGTTGCAGGCGTGGCTGCCGGACGCGATGGAGGGCCCCACCCCGGTGTCGGCGCTCATTCACGCCGCCACCATGGTCACCGCCGGTGTCTACCTGATCGCCCGCTCCAACCCGATCTTCTCCGCGAACTCGACGCTCCAGCTCGTGGTGGTCAGCGTCGGCGCGCTCACCCTGCTGATGGGCTGCATCATCGGCGCGGCCAAGGACGACATCAAGCGGGTGCTCGCCTGGTCGACGGTGAGCCAGATCGGCTACATGTTCCTCGGCGTCGGTCTCGGCGGCGGGGCGTACGCGCTGGCCATCGTGCACCTGCTGGCGCACGGCTTCTTCAAGGCCAACATGTTCCTGGGCGCCGGCTCGGTCATGCACGGCATGAAGGACCAGGTGGACATCCGCCGCTTCGGTGGGCTGTCGACGTACATGAAGGTCACCTGGTTGACGTTCATGATGGGCTGGCTGGCCATCATCGGCATGTTCCCGTTCTCCGGCTTCTTCTCCAAGGAGCCGATCATCGTGGCCGCCTTCGAGCGGGAGGACTGGACCGCCTGGCTCTACGGCAGTGCCGCGCTGCTCGGTGCGGGCCTGACCGCGTTCTACATGACGCGGCTGTTCGTGCTCACGTTCCACGGTCCGAAGCGGTGGACCGAGGACATCGAGCACCCGCACGAGTCGCCGAAGCTGATGACCATTCCGCTGATCCTGCTGGCGATCGGCTCGGTCGGCGCCGGCTTCCTGCTCTCCACCTCCGTGCCGGACTGGCTGACGTCCACCGCCGGTCTGGGCGGCGAGCACGCGGAGCACGAGCCGGTCCTCTCGCACCTCGTGATCACCACGCTGTCGCTGCTGGTCACCGTGCTCGGCGCCGGCCTGGCCTGGTTCCTGTTCCGGGCCGGCACGGCCACCGCGCCGCAGCCGGCCGGGATCCTGGTCACCGCCGCCCGACGCAACCTCTACACCGACGCCGTCAACGAGGCGGTCTTCGAGAAGCCGGGCATCTTCCTCACCCGGGCGCTGGTCTTCCTCGACAACCGGGGCATCGACGGTCTCGTTAACGGGCTCGCCGCCGCCGTCGGCGGGGGTTCGGGTCGACTCCGGCGGATGCAGACCGGCTTCGTCCGCTCGTACGCCACCTCGATCCTGGCCGGCGCGCTGCTGGTGATGGCGGCGTTCCTCGCGGTGCAGGCGGGGTGGTTGGCATGACCGACCCGAAGACGCCCGCCCCCGCCGGCGGACCACGCATCCACCACGGAGGTAAGGCCGCATAATGTCCAACTTCCCGTTCCTCTCGGTGCTCACCGTGGCGCCACTGGTGGGCGCTCTGGTGGTGGCCTTCCTGCCGCGCCACCGGCCCGAGCTGGCCAAGCAGGTGGCGTTCGCCTGGTCGCTGCTGGTACTGGTGCTCTCGGTGGTGATGTGGGTCAGCTTCAACGCCGGCGGTGACCGGTTCCAGTTCCGGGAGTCGTACACCTGGATCCCGAACTGGGGCGTCAACTTCACCTTCGCCGCCGACGGCATCGCGCTGGTGATGCTGATGCTGATCGCGGTGCTGGTGCCGTTGGTGATCCTGGCGTCCTGGCACGACGCCGAGTCGTCGAAGCGGTCCATCCCGGTCTACTTCGCGCTACTGCTGATCCTCGAGAGCACGATGATCGGCGTCTTCGCGGCCGCCGACGTCTTCCTGTTCTACGTGTTCTTCGAGGTCATGCTCGTGCCGATGTACTTCCTGATCGGCAGCTACGGCGGCCACCAGCGGCAGTACGCGGCGGTGAAGTTCTTCCTCTACTCGCTGGTCGGCGGTCTGTTCATGCTGGCCGCGGTGATCGGCCTGTGGGTGGTCGGTGGCAAGACGTTCGACTGGCAGGCGCTCTCGCAGGTCGACATCAGCACCGGCACCGAGCGGTGGCTGTTCCTCGGCTTCTTCCTCGCGTTCGCCATCAAGGCCCCGTTCTTCCCGTTCCACACCTGGCTGCCGGACGCCGGTGGCGCCGCCCCGGCGGGTGCCGCCGCGTTGCTGGTCGGTGTGCTGGACAAGGTCGGCACGTTCGGCATCCTGCGCTACTGCCTGCCGCTGTTCCCCGAGGCGTCGAAGTGGTTCGCGCCCTGGGCGCTGGCGTTGGGCGTGATCGGCATCATCTACGCGGCGCTGCTGGCGGTCGGTCAGAACGACCTCAAGCGGCTGGTGTCGTACACCTCGATCGCGCACTTCGGGTTCATCGGGGTGGGCATCTTCGCGTTCACCACCCAGGCCGGCACCGGCGCGGTGCTCTACATGCTCAACCACGGCCTGGCCACCGGCCTGCTCTTCCTCGTGGTGGGCATGCTCGTCGCCCGGCGTGGCTCGGCGCTGATCAGTGACTTCGGTGGTGCCGGCAAGCTGGTCCCGGTGCTCGCCGGTGTGCTGTTCTTCGCCGGTCTGGCCTCGCTCGCCCTGCCGGGGACCGCGCCGTTCATCTCCGAGTTCCTGGTGCTGATCGGCACGTTCACGGTGAACAAGCCGGTGGCGGTCATCGCCACGGTCGGCATCATCCTGGCGGCGGCGTACGTGCTGTGGATGGTGCAACGCACCACGCAGGGCACGCTCAACCCGGCGCTGACCGAGGTCGACGGTATGCGCCGGGACCTCAGCCTGCGGGAGAAGGTCGTGGTCGCCCCGCTGATCGCGCTGATCGTGCTGCTCGGCTTCTACCCGAAGCCGGTCACCGACGTGATCAACCCGGCCGTCCAGGCGACCATGGACGACATCGGCAGGACCGACCCCGCCCCATCGGTGGGCGGCACTCTCCAGGAGGCAGGCCGGTGAGCGCGAGGAGTGCAGCGGAGCGGAGCCCCGCAGTCGCGAACGGAAGGTCGGCATCGGTGAGCGCGAGGAGTGCAGCGCAGCGGAGCCCCGCAGTCGCGAACGAAAGGTCGGCACAGTGACCGAGTTGAAACTGCCGTCGCTCGATTACGCGGCGCTCGCCCCGATCCTGATCATGCTGGGCACCGCGTTGCTCGGCGTGCTGGTCGAGGCCTTCGTGCCCCGGCGCTCGCGACACCTGGTGCAGCTGACGCTGGCACTGCTGGCCGTGCTCGCCGCGCTGACCATGGTGGTCCTCAACGCCGACGACCGGCTCATCACGGCCGGTCAGGCCATCGCGGTGGACGGGCCGACGCTGTTCCTCCAGGGCGCGATCCTGGTGCTGGCGGCCATGGCGCTGCTCCTGATCGGCGACCGCTCCGTCGAGCGGGGCGGCGCGTTCGTCGCCCAGGCCGCCGTGACGGCGGAGTCGGCCGACGACCGGAAGCAGGCTGAGGGCCGCAACGGCCTCACCGAGGTGTACCCGCTCGTCACGTTCGCCATCGGCGGCATGCTGATCTTCGTGGCGGCGAACGACCTGCTGACCATGTTCATCGCGTTGGAAGTCTTCTCCCTCCCGCTGTACCTGCTCTGCGCGCTGGCTCGCCGCCGGCGGCTGCTGAGCCAGGAAGCGGCGATGAAGTACTTCCTGCTCGGCGCGTACGCCTCGGCGTTCTTCCTGTTCGGTGTGGCCCTGATCTACGGCTTCACCGCGGGCGTTCCGGGCCGTTCCGCCGGTGTCGACTTCGCGACCGTCAACGCGGCGGTGAGTGAGTCTCCGGCCAGCCCGGTGCTGCTCTTCGCCGGCATGGCGCTGCTCGCCATCGGTCTGCTCTTCAAGGCCGCCGCGGCCCCGTTCCACGTCTGGACCCCGGACGTCTACCAGGGTGCGCCGACCCCGGTCACCGGCTTCATGGCGGCCTGCACCAAGGTCGCCGCGTTCGGCGCCCTGCTGCGCGTCTTCCACGTCGCGTTCGAGGGCGGGGGCTGGGACTTCACCCCGGTCCTCGGCGCGGTGGCGGTGCTGACCATGCTCCTGGGCGCGGTGCTCGCGGTCACCCAGACCGACATCAAGCGGCTGCTCGCGTACTCCTCGATCGCCAACGCCGGCTACCTGCTGGTCGGCGTGCTGGCCCCGAGCAAGGACGGGCTGTCCGGCACGATGTTCTACCTGGTCGCGTACGGCTTCTCGGTGCTCGCCGCGTTCGCCGTGGTGACCCTGGTCCGGGACGCCGACGGCGAGGCCACCCACCTGTCCCGGTGGGCGGGGTTGGGCCGGCGCTCGCCGTTCTTCGCCGCGCTGTTCACGTTCATCCTGCTGGCCTTCGCCGGTATCCCGCTGACCAGCGGATTCACCAGCAAGTTCGCCATCTTCGGGCCGGCCCTTGAGGGCGGTCAGGCGTGGCTGGTGATCGCCGGTGTGCTGACCAGCATGGTGCTCGCGTTCCCGTACCTGCGGGTCGTGGTGATGATGTGGCTGTCCGAGCCGGGCGAGTCCACCCCGACCGTGACCGTGCCGGGCGGGCTCACCTCCGCCGCCCTGATGATCGGCGTGCTGGCCACCCTGGTGCTGGGTGTCGCCCCGGCGCCGCTGCTCGACCTGGCTACCGGAGCCGCCGAATTCGTGCGGTGAGACGTGGCTCTACCACCGGGGGCCGGCGCGCGACAGCGTGCCGGCCCCCGCTGCGTATCCCCGATCCGGAGCAGGTAGAACGGGTGTGGCATGGTTGATGGTGTGGTGATTCCGGCTGGCGAGCGTTCAGGTGCCACCGGTTCCGGCGGTCGCCGGGGTCGGGCGAGCATGAGTCAGTTCGGCGCGCTCGGCCTTCATCTCGCCGATCCCCGCGTCGAGGCATCCGTGCTGGGCCTGCTGGAAGCGGTCGAGGTCGAGCTGAGTGCGAGTGTGGCCAGCGCCGACCCGTTCGTCTCCGAGGCGGCCCGGCACCTTCTCGACGCCGGGGGTAAGCGGTTCCGGCCGCTGCTGGTGGCGCTCGGTGCCCAGTTCGGCGATCCCACGGGTGCGCGGGTGGTCCCGGCGGCCGTGGTGATGGAGCTCACGCACCTGGCCACCCTCTACCACGACGACGTGATGGACGAGGCGGACGTGCGGCGGGGTGCGCCGAGCGCCAACTCGCGTTGGACCAACTCGGTCGCCATCCTGGTCGGCGACTACCTCTTCGCCCGCGCCGCGGACATCGCGGCGGACCTGGGCCCGGAGGCCGTCCGGTTGCAGGCGCGCACCTTCGCCCGGCTCGTGCACGGGCAGATCGCCGAGACGGTGGGGCCGCGTGCCGGCGACGACCCGGTCGCGCACTACCTGAGCGTGATCGCCGAGAAGACCGGCTCCCTGATCGCCACGTCGGCCCGCTTCGGCGGCATGTTCAGTGGCGCTCCGGCGGAGCACGTCGAGGCGCTCGCCGGGTACGGCGAGACGATCGGCGTCGCCTTCCAGCTCTCCGACGACCTGCTCGACATCGCGTCCGAGTCGGTGCAGTCGGGCAAGACGCCCGGCACGGACCTGCGCGAGGGGGTCCCGACGCTCCCGGTGCTCTACGCCCGTGCGGCCGACGACTCCGACGCCTCCTCGGTGCGGCTGCGGGAGATCCTGGCGACCGGTCCGTTGACCGACGACGCGCTGCACGCCGAGGCGCTGGGGCTGCTGCGGGAGAGCCCGGCGCTCAAGCGTGCCCGGGAGACCGTGCGCAGCTACGCCGAGGACGCCCGCGCCTGTCTGGCCCCGCTCCCCGCGAACTCGTCCCGCCAGGCCCTGGAGTCGCTCTGCGACTACATAGCCGACCGCACAAGCTGACCAGCACACCCCTCCAGCGCGGCACCCCCAGCTTCGTTGATCATGAAGTTATTGCCTCGACACGCCGTGTGATCGGGCAACAACTTCATGATCACCGGCTCGGGGGTGAGGGGTTGGTAGGAGGCGGCTGGCGGTCAGCATCAGGGCGGCGGCCAGCAGCATCGACACCGAGGCCGTGGCCCACATTGTCGGGTAGCCCAGGTGGGCGGCGAGCGGGCCGAGGCTCAGTGGGCCGAGGCAGCCGCCCGCGTACACCCCGGTCTGTGTGATCGAGGTGGCGGCGGCCGGAGCCTGCGGGTGCAGCCGGACCACCGCGAAGGTCATGAGGCCGGGCCAGGCCCAGCCCAGACCGAACCCGAGCACCACGCCCGCCACCAGCGGCACCGGGCCGGCCACCGCGAGCAGGCCCAGCCCGACCGCCCCGATCACCAGCATCGCGGCGATGAGCGCGACGTGACCGTTCGCCCGCCGGTCGGCCAGTCCGCCAGCGCCCACCCGGGCGACGACACAGACCGCGCTGCCCAGGGTCAGGGTGAGGCCGGCCAGAGCAGGCGAGAGGCCCCGGGCGGCGGCCGAGTCGACCAGGAAGGTGCCGAGCGCGTTGGCCGCGCCCGCCGCCAACGTCGCCGCCGCGCCGACGACCACCAGGGCCGTCGTGGCCCGGCCTCCGCGCGTCCCGTCGGCCCGACGCGCACGACCGGACACCTGCCGGGGTACGGCCGGCAGCGTGGTCAGCGCCGCGACTGCCGCCACCACGAACGCCCAACGCCAGCCGGCGGTGAGCGCGATGGTGGGCACCGCCGCGCCGGCCAACAGCGTCGAGACCGGGATCGCCGCCTGCTTGACGCCGAACGACAGGCCCTGCCTCCGCGGCGGGACGTGCTCGGCGAGCGCCGCGTTGCTGGCGAGCTGGCCGAGGGCGTTCGCGGCGGCGCTGAGCGCCAGCAGGGCGAGCAGCGCCTCGTACGAGCGGGCGAGCGCTGCCACGGCCAGCATCGACCCGGAGGCCAGCACGATGGCACAGCGGGCCACCAGCGCCGGCCCGTACCGCTCGACGAGGCGTCCGGAGGGCACCGAGGCCAGCGCGCTCACGCCGAAGTAGACGGAGACGGCCAGGCCCAGCCCGGCGGGGGAGAAGCGGAGATCCGCACCCATCTGCACGGCGAGGCCGCCGAGCAGGAAGACGGGCAGTACGCAGGCCACGGTGGTGGCCACGGCGCCGGCGCTGGCCCGGATGGGGCGGGTGCGGACGGGCGCGGGGGTGAGGACGGTGTGGGTCATCGTGCGGCAAACCTACGCGAGTCGCGCTCAGGCAACTCCTGGTGACCGCTGGTGTACGAGGAGTGGATGGTGATCTGGCATCCTCGACCCGAACAGGCATTTCGCACGCGGCCTGTTTTTCATATGGTGTAAGTCCCCGGCGGCGGAGGTGGTTGTGCGCGACCCCTTGGCAGAACCTTCGGACCTGATCCGCAGCGTGTCCCGAGCACTGCGGGTGCTCGAGTCGGTCGGTCGTGCCCCGAAGGGCCTGACCGTCAAGCAGATCGCCCGACGGTGTGAGCTGACCGTGGCCACCACCTACCACCTCGTCCGCACCCTCGCGTACGAGGGTTACGTGATCCGTCGCGAGGACGGCACGTACATCGTGGGTCTCGAGGTGGCCGACCGTTACCGCGAGTTGGTGACCGCGTTCCGGGGTCCGCCGGTGGTCGGCGAGACGTTGCGACGCGCCGCCGTCGACACCGGTTACAGCCACTTCCTGGGTCGGTTCGTCGGCGGTCAGGTCGCCATCACGGCGGTGGCCGAGGGGCACCGCTCGCCGTATCTGGAAGATCTCGTTCCCGGCTTCGACGAGGGGGCCCACGCGACCGCTCTCGGCAAGTCCCTGCTCGCCACCCTGACCGCCGAGCAGCGTTTCCGCTATCTCCGCGAGTACGGCATGCGTCCCTTCACCAGCGCCACGCTGACCGCCACCGAGACGTTCGAGGCCGACCTGGCCGCCGGTGACCGCCGGGGGATGCAGTTGGAGTTGGGACAGTTCCGCCAGGGGGTGGCCTGCGCGGCGGTGCTCGTCGCACCCGACAAGGACATGGAACGTCGAGTTGTGCTGGCCTGCGCCCTGCCCGCGAGCGAGATGATGACCTCCGCCCGGGTCGTACGCGCGAAGCTGCTCACCGTCGCCCGTACGGTCGCCGACGGCATCGCCGCCGACCACTGACCCGCCGGACGCGCCAGAGGCCCTCTCCCGGGCTGGAAGAGGGCCTCTCGGGGCGGTCCGGCGCCGAACCGCCAGGGGAACGTCAGCTGCCCACCGGGCCGCCGTCGAGGCGCCAGGTGACCACCACGCCCGGCTTGGCGTAGTCGCCGTCCGGCCAGTTCGAGGCCGGGTTCTCCACCGACGCGCCGGTGATCTCGCCCGGGTGCTGCACCGCGACGAACACCGAGCGGTTGTCGCCGGTGATGAACGGACCGCAGGTCTCCGCGCCGATCGGCACGGTCAGGAACTGCTTGAGGTGGCCCTTCTCCGGACCGTCGACCGCGGTGGCGAAGAGGCCGTCGTTGCTGCCCAGCGCATTGCCGTCGGTGGAGATCCACAGGTTGCCGGTGGCGTCGAAGGCGACGTTGTCCGGGCAGGAGATCGGCGAGACCTGGGTCTTGTCGTACCCGGAGAAGAACGTCGAGGGGTCGGTCGGGTCGCCGCAGACGATGGGGAGCGACCAGGCGAACGTCTCCGCCGTGTTGTCGTCGCGCTCCTCGACCAGCTCCAGGATCTGCCCGTGCTTGTTGGCGTTGCGCGGGTTGGCCTCGTCCGCGGCCGCCTTGCCGGCCTTGCCGCGGTCGGTGTTGTTGGTCAGCGCCACGTACACCTTGCCGGTGAGGTGGCTCGGCTCGACGTCCTCGGGACGGTCCATCTTGGTCGCGCCGACCTTGTCACCGGCGAGCCGGGTGAAGGTGAGCACGTCCGCGGCGGTCATCCCGTCGACGAACGACCTGTTGCCGCTGACCAACTTGATCCAGCGACCCCGACCGTTGAACGCGCCGTCGGTGGGGAGCGTGCCGGAGCCGTCGATCTCGGCGGCGCTGGTCTGGTCGAGCTTCGCCACGTACAGCGTGCCGGACTCCAGCAGGGTCAGGTTGTGCTTGCGGGCGGCCCAGGAGTTGCCCTTGAGGAACTTCTTGTCCGAGACGAACTTGTACAGGTAGTCGAACCGCTCGTCGTCGCCCATGTACGCGACCACGTGGCCGTCCTTGGCGATGATGACGTTCGCGCCCTCGTGCTTGAAGCGACCCATCGCGGTGTGCTTGCGCGGACGGCTCTCCGGGTCGAACGGGTCGATCTCGACGACCCACCCGAACCGGTGCGCCTCGTTGGGGTGCTTGGCCAGGTCGAAGCGCTCGTCGGCGCGTTCCCACTTGCGGCTGCCGCTGGGGTAGCGAGCGGTGGTGGTGATGCCGTAGCGGTCGAACTTCGGCTTCAGGTCGGCCGGCGCGGCGTCGGCGCCGACGAAGTACTGGTTGAAGTTCTCCTCGCCGGACAGCACGGTGCCCCACGGGGTCACGCCACCGGAGCAGTTGTTCAGCGTGCCGACGACCGTACGGCCCTTCGGGTCGGCGGCGGTCTTCAGCCAGGCCGAGCCGGCGGCCGGGCCGGTCAGGTCGAACTTGGTGCTCAGCGCGGTGACCCGCCGGTTGTACGGCCGGCGGCCGTTGCCCACGGGCTTCCACTGCCCGGTGCCGCCGACCCGCTCCAGCTCCACCACGGACATGCCGTGCGCGGCCATTGCGGTGCGCAGCTGCTCCACGGAGAGTCCGTCCAGGCCGGGGAACCCGGGGAACATGAGGTCCTCGTTGGTGTACTCGTGGTTGACCACGAGCAGCGCCCTCCTGCCCTGCTTGTCCAGCGGCAGCACACCCACGAAGTCGTTGTTGTAGCCGAACTGCTTCGACTGCGCGGCGGCGCTCTGGTGGTGCAGGTCGAACGCCGGCGCGCCCGGCAGCACCGGGTCACCCCACTTGATCACCACGGCGTGGTCGTAGCCGTTCGGCACGACCAGGGTGTCCAGCTTGTTCGGCGGAATCGGCTTGAAGGTCAGCGCGCCGCTGCCGACACCCGTGGTGGGACGGCCGAAGCCGAAGTTCTCCGGCACGTCCGGGGTGGCGGGGGCCGCGCTGGCGGGGGCCGCGCCGGCCAGCGCGCCGACCGCCGCGCCGCCGAAGCCGAGCACCAGGGCGCCGACCGCGCCGGCCCGGACCACGCCGCGCCGGGAGACCTCCGCGTCCACCACGTCACCGAAGTACGCGTTCTCGGACGTGTTCGGTACCGGGTGGTCACAGGCGTTGCCGCAGCGGTACAGGCAGGTCATGGCGTCACGGGTGCCGTGGCGCTTGCCGGTCAACAGCGGGAGCAGCCGGGGACGGTCGCTCATGGGAGAAGCCTCCAGGTGAGTGGGTGGCGCGACAGGCGGCGTACCAGCCGGACGCTAGGAGGACGCGGTGAGCGGTCGTCGGCCGCGATGTGAACCAGGCGTGAACACCTGCCCGGCCACCAGTGGTCTGACCTCGGGCTGAACCGTTCGGCGTCACCACACGTATTCCCGGGCGGACGCACCGCCGGACCCGCGCCGGAAGTGAGGAGACCGCCATCAGCGACCATGACGCCCAACTGCTGCGGGCGCTGCACGACGAGCACGCGGAGGCGTTGTACGCACACGCCCTGCGGCTGGTCAACGGCGACCGGCAGCGGGCCGAGGACCTGGTGCAGGAGACGCTGCTGCGGGCCTGGCGGCATCCCGAGTCCCTCGACCCACGACGTGGCTCCGTGCGGGCCTGGCTGTTCACGACCGCCCGCAACCTGGCCATCGACGCCTGGCGTCGACGCTCCACGCGGGTCGGCGAGGTGTTCACCGACGAGATTCCCGAGCCGCCGGAGGTCGTCGACGAGGCCGAGCGCGCCGTCGAGGCGTGGACCGTCGCCGAGGCGTTGAACCGGCTCAGCCCGACCCACCGTGAAGTCCTGGTGGAGTGCTTCTACCAGGGGCGGTCGGTGGCGGAGGCGGCGTCGCGGCTGGGGGTGCCGCCGGGCACCGTCAAGTCACGCACCCACTACGCGCTGCGCTCACTACGGTTGGTCCTGGCCGAGATGGGGGTGACGGGATGACCCGGTGCGAGTTCGCGCACGACGACGGCGCGTACGTGCTGGGCGCCCTGGCCCCCGCCGAGCGGGCGGCCTACGAGCGGCACCTCGCCGGCTGTGCCTCGTGCCGGGATGCCGTCGCCGAGATCGCCGTCCTACCGGGACTGCTCGGCCGCCTCGACCCGGCGGGCCTGGAACAGTTCCTGCCACCGCCGACCGCGCCCCGGGCGCCCGCGCTGCTCGAGGAGGCCCGGGCGCGCCGGCGCCGCGAACGGACCAGGATCCGTCGCCGGTACGCCCTGACGACGCTGGCCGCCGCCGCGTTGGCCCTGGTGGTCGGCGTGGGAACGGCTGCCGTGCTGCCCCGACCGGTCGCCCCGCCGCCTGACCCGGGGGCGCAGGGCACTTCGCGCCCCGCCCCGCAGGTGTCGATGGTCGCTATGCGGCCGGTGGCACTCGCCGGTCCGGTGCACGCCGACATCGGTCTGACCGGCAGCAAGTGGGGCACCGAGATCACCATGCACTGCGGGTACGACGCGCGGACGAGCTACGGCAAGGCGTACCCGTTCCGGCTGGTGGCGAAGGGCCCGAGCGGCGCGAGCGAACAGATCGGCTCCTGGCTCGCCGCGCCCGGCGACGACCTGGTGTTCACCGGCATGACCCGCTTCACCGACGCGGAGCTGGTCAGCGTGGAACTCCAACGAGCCGACGGCACCCCCCTGCTCACCTACGCAGTCCCCTAACCCCGCCCCCAGGCTCGCCCCCCACCCCGCCCCCGCCCCGCCCCGCCCCCACCCCGCCCCCCACCCCCACCCCGTCGATCATGGAGTTGTGGTGGGTGACAAAGCGCCCGAACTAGTGTTCGGCGGGCACCACAACTCCATGATCGGCCACGACGGGGCGGGACCGGCGGGACTGGCGGGCGGCGCGGATGGCGTCGGCGGTGAAGACCAGCAGGGCGAGCCAGACCAGCGCGAAGCCGGCGAGGCGGGCCGGCGGCATCGGCTCGTGGAAGATCAGCACACCGCAGCCGAGCTGGAGGATCGGCGCCAGGTACTGGATCATGCCGAGGCCGGTCAGCGGCAGCCGGTTGGCGGCCCCGGCAAAGAGCAGCAGCGGGATCGCGGTGGCCGCGCCGGCCAGCACCAGCAGCGCGGTGTGCCCGGCCGAGACGTGCCCGAAGGTCAGTCCGTCGTGCCGGGACAACCAGGCCAGGTAATTCAGCGCGGGCAGCGCCAGCACCGCCGACTCGACGAAGAGCCCCTCGGCGGCGGGCAGCCCGAGCCGCTTCTTGATCAGGCCGTAGCCGGCGAAGCTGAACGCCAGGGTCAGCGCCAGCCAGGGCAGCCGGCCGTAGTCGACGGCGAGCACCGCGACGGCCGACCCGCCGATGCCCAGGGCCACCCACTGCGCGGCCCGCAGCCGCTCCCGCAGCACCGTCACCCCGAGCAGCACCACCACCAGGGGGTTGATGAAGTAGCCGAGCGCGGTCTCCACCACCCGGTCGGAGCTAACGCCGTAGATGTAGGTGCCCCAGTTGACGGCGATGAGCGCCGCCGCGGCGACGATTCCGGCGAGCGCCGCGCGCCGGCGCAGCAGGGCCCGCAGGAAGCCGACGTTGCGCAGCGCGCCGAGCAGCAGGGCCACGAAGAGCACCGACCACACTATCCGGTGGGCCAGGATCTCCAACGGGCCGGTGGGCCGCAGCACCTTGAAGTAGAGCGGGAAGAAACCCCAGAGCAGGTACGCGCCGATGCCGTAGAGGTATCCCAGGCGGAGTGGCGTCACGCCTCCACCGTAAGGGGTGAACCTCCGTCTGGTTCCTTTCCGGTGATGGGGGTCACCGGCGGTCGCCGATCGAGGTTCATCCACCGCTCGGGAACGTCCAACGGGGTGAAGCCCGCCCGCGCGTACACCTCGTGCGCGTCGTTGGTGATCAGCAGGATCCGCCGTACGCCCAGCTCGTCCAGGTGGTCTCGGACCGCGCCCACCAGCCAGGTGCCCAGGCCGAGCCCTCGCGCGGCCCGGTCGACGTACACGTCGCAGAGCCAGGCGAAGGTGGCGCGGTCGGTGACCACGCGGGCCACCGCGACCTGGCTGTCGTCGTCGGTCCGGTAAATGCCGAACGGCAGCGACCCCGCGAACGCCCGCACGACGCTGTCCCGGTCGCGTCCCAGTGCCCAGTACGCGTCGGTGGACAGCCAGTGGTGTACCCGGTCCAGGTCGAGTCGGGCGGGATCGGTGCTCAGCAGGTGGCCGTCGGGCCGGGTCAGGGTGAACACGTCGGCGACGCTAACCGACCCGAGGGGGCCGCCAGCCGGCCAATTCCCGAACTCTGGTCACCGGACCGCCCCGCCCGTCGGGGCCGGGCGGTCCGGGACGGTGGTGGTCGGTCAGTCGCGGTCGAGGACGGCCCCGAGGATCCACGTCACGATGCTCACGAACAGGGCGCCGAGAACGGCGGCCGGCCAGAACCCGTCCACCGAGAACGGCAGCCCGGCCTGATCGGCGATCCAACTGGTGAGCAGGAACAGCAGCCCGTTCACCACCAGCGCGATGAGGCCGAGCGTGAGCAGGTAGAAGCCGCAGCCGACGGTCTTGATGACCGGCTGGAGCACCGCGTTGACGATGCCGAAGATCGCCGCCACCAGGATCAGCGTGGTGACCGTCTGGACGGCGGAGGTCGATTCCAGGTCGATGCCCGGAATGAGCAGCGTGGCCAGCCAGAAGGCCAGTGCCGTGGTGGCCAGCCGAATCAGCAACCCTTTCAGAAAACCCATGGCGGGGATCGTGCCACGGACCATCCACGGGCGTAACCCGGCAGTTGACCATCGAGGACGACCGGCCCGCCTCGCGCGAGCGCGCAGACCCCTGAGCGCGGGCGCGCGCAGACCCCTGGGCGCGGGCGCGCTCAGGCCCGTGCCGGCCGGCCGATCAGCTGGGACTCGATCGGAGTCGGGGAGAGCAGTGCCCACCGCAACGCGCGACGGTTCACCACCGCCACCATGTCGTCGCGGATGCGGGTCAGCCAGTCGGCCGAGGCGCCCAGGCCCAGCGCCGCGCCGGCCAGCGTCGCCTCCGCCGGGTGCAGCCGCTGGAGCACCGCCAGGTCGGCGCGGGTCAACGTGTCCACGTCGGCCGGTGTCAGCTCGTCGCGCACCACGAGGGTGGCCCGCCACGCCGGACCAGGTTCGGTCTCGGCCGGCACCGCTCCGGTGTCGACGACCAGCAGCAACGGCCGCAGTGCGGCGCCGGCCGATTCGGCGACCGGCCGGCCCGGCGGGATGAGCGGAATCGTTCCGCCCGGCGCGCCCACCCCCCGTACGAACGGCTCCCACGCGCGGGGTCGCGCCGTCTGCACCACCACCAGCGCCCCCAGCGCCATCGCACGCAACGCGACGAGCTGAGCGGTACGCACCCCGCCCAGCAACAGCACCCGCGTGCCCTCCGGCCGGAACAGCCGCACGGTGACCGCGCCACCCTGCCGGTTGGTGCCGACCAACATCCCCGCCTCGCCCAGGGTCAACTCCCAGTCGTC
Organism: Micromonospora sp. NPDC049801; assembly: GCF_040656575.1. Taxonomy (NCBI): domain Bacteria; kingdom Bacillati; phylum Actinomycetota; class Actinomycetes; order Micromonosporales; family Micromonosporaceae; genus Micromonospora; species Micromonospora sp. NPDC049801. The sequence goes on from NZ_JBFAMS010000005.1 coordinate 55,943, forward strand.
CGGCGCCGCCTCGGGCCGCCCGGCCGAGGGGAGCGCCAGCGGTAGCGTGCCGGCCAGGCCGTCCAGGTGCGCGCCGTCGAGCCGCCGCAGTTCCCCGCCCGCGCCGTCGACGAGGCGGCCCAACGCGGCGACGGCCACGGTCAGTTCGGCCGTCGACGTGGCGGCCAGGCGTACGGTCAGCTCGGTCACCGCGTCCGCGGCCGGCCCCACGCAGAGCGACACGGTCGTCGCGGTCGCCGGCAGCGTCAGCAGCCGGGGTACCAGCCGCCGGGCCCCCGCCCCACCGCCCTGTGGCCAGCGGACCAGCCGGAACGTCGCCTGGACCAGAGTGCCGGTGCGCAGCGACGGCCAGGCCTGAAGTATCGGCTCGCCGTCGTGATGGGCCAGCTCGCCCAGGACCCGCAGCGCCGCGGGTACGCCGAGCGGCCGGGCGGTCAGCGGCCCGAGCCGACGGATGATCCGGCGGGTCGTGCCGGCGAGTGCCCGGCGCAGCGCCTCCGGCGTCCAGCCGTCCGCCCGCAGCACCCGGACCGCGAGCACCGCCCGCTCCCGCCCGACGAGGCGGCCGTCGGTGAGCTGCCGGTACGAGGTCCCGACCGTGCCACCCGCCGTCGGGACCGGCGCCGGTGTGCCGGTGAGCAGCAGTTGGATCCGTACCGGTGGCACGTCCGGCCCCGGCGTCGGTAGCAGCGTGGACGGCGCGGGGATCGCCCGGGACGCGTCGCCGAGCAGGTCGCCGGGGTCTCCGAGTTCCAGCATCACCACCATGCCGCCGGTGTCCTCCAGCACCGCCGCCGGCCCGCTGGACAACTCGGTCGAGCCGACGACGGCTCCGGGCGCGACCAGGTCGAGCAGTTCGGCCGCACCGGCCCGCTCGCCCAGGCCGCGACGGCGGGTCACGTGCCCGGCGGCGGTGCCCAGCCACTCGAAGAGCCACCGGCCCCGGAACCGGGCGCAGGCGGCCGTCACCAGAAGCGTCGCCCCCAACAGCGCGGCGATCATGACCGGGGCGCCCTGGCCGGAGGCGGCGAGGACGACCGCCACGGCGACCTGCCCGGTGACCAGTTGGCCCGCGCGCATCGCCGCACCGAGCCGACCGATGGCGGCCCACCGCGCGGTGGGCCGTCGAGCGGGTACGGCGGCGCTGCCGAGAGTGCCCGACGCGCTGCCGCCGATCGTGGTCGATCCGACGTCCAGTGCGGTGCCGACCGACGGGACGGCGGGGATGTCCGACCCGGCGGTCGGGGAAGTTGCGGTCGGGCCCCACCCGGCGTCGCTCGCCGATTGCGCGCCCGATGTGGTGATCGGCGGCACCGCGCCTCCTCGACCCGCTCTGGACGTGCCCGGCGGCCGACCGCCCCCGGATGCCCGTCACGCGCCGCGACGGGGCTGCCGCACATAGTAGGCGACCGATGGCTGTCGTAGTTGTCCACAGGGGAGAGCCGGGGGTAGCAGAACCGCTACCAGGCCGCTACCGTCAGCCACGAAGTTCATCGCTGACCCGTGTCCGACCGTGCTCGTCGAGCGGGCCACGCGAGCGGTGCGCTCCCACCGCGGGCGCATTGACAGCCAGGCACGACCGAGGAGACGAGGTGACGTCCGGGTGTCCCAGACCCAGGCAGAAGCAGCGGTGATGAAGCAGACCGCCGCGAAGTTCGAACAGGTGGACCAGTCGTTGCAGTCCATGCTGACCGGCCTGCTGGCCGAGTTGGAGGTGTTGCAGCAGGCCTGGCGCGGCGCCGGTGGGCGGTCGTTCGAGCAGGTCAAGCGACAGTGGGCAGACGATCAGGCGGCGTTGCACCGCGCGCTGCGGGAGACCGCCGGTGCCATTCGCACCGCCGGCCGACAGTACGACGTCTCGGACGACGAGGCGGCCAGCCGGGTGGCCGGCACCAACCGCGGCGGCATCCAGCTGCCGCTCTGACCTGCCGGGAGGGCGTTCCGATGGACAACGGTGTGCTGGTCGTCAACTTTGCCGCGCTGCAACAGGCCGGCGCGGACATTCAGCGGGCGCTGAACACGCTCGACTCGCAGCTCGGCCAGCTCGAACGTGACGCTGCGCCGCTGGTGTCGGCCTGGTCGGGTGACGCCCGCGAGGCGTACGAGCAGCGCCAGGCGCGGTGGCGCTCCGCCTCGCAGGACCTGCAGGCGATGCTGCGTGCTATCAAGTTGGCGGTGGACGACTCCGCCGCCGACTACCTCGACACCGAGAAGAAGAACACCGGGCTGTTCCAGTGACGTCGGTGGGCCGGGAGCGCTGACATGACCGCGTCGGCGTCCCGGCCACCCTCGGGCGAGGGCCACGGCGGCGACCGGGTCGGGTCAGGCCGGCTCGGCCGGTCGCCAACGTCGGCGTGCGCCCCGGGGCAGCACGAGGGCCAGCACCACCACGGCGACAGCCGTCACGCCGATCACCGCGCCGGCCACCAGGGCCCGGTCTCGGGCGGTCGCGCGACGCGCCTGGCGGGCCAGCGCGGCCTGATCGGCCCGGTCATCGGCGAGCGCGGCGGCGGATCGGGGTCCGCCCGGCCGGCCGCCGGTCTCGGTGACCGCCCGATAGGGGTTCAACACGCCGGCCCCGTACCCGCCGCCGTGTCCCGGGCCGGGCGCGGGATCGGCCGTGGCGACGATCCGCTCCACCACCTCGGTGGCGGTCAGCTCGGGTCGGTACGCGCGCAGCAGGGCCGCGGTGGCGGCCACGAACGGCGCGGCGTAACTGGTGCCCTCCACCCGCTGGTGGCCCTGGGCGGGCGCGGCGACGAGCACCTCGCTGCCGGGGGCGACCAGATCGACGTACGCGCCGATCTGCGAGAAGGTGGCCCGCGTCCCGTCCGCCCCGATCGCGCCCACCCCGAGCACCCCGTCGTACGCGGCGGGGAACGGGCGCGGGTCACCGTTGTCGTGCAGGTTGCCCACGGCGGCCACCAGCACCACGTCCCGCTCGACGGCGTACCGGACGGCGGAACGGACCTGCGGGTCGTCGGCGTACAGCACCACGGAGAGGTTCACCACGTCGGCGTCGTGGTCGACGGCCCAGCGGATGGCGCGGGCGAACTCGCCGGCGCTGACCGTGCGCCCCGATTCCCGGCCCTGCACCACCTGCTGCTCACTCACACGTACCGGCAGGATCCGGGCGGCCGGCGCCAGTCCGTGGAAGGCGACGTCGGGCCGCGGCGCCGCCGCGATGATGCTCGCCACACCGGTGCCGTGCCCGGCACAGTCCTGGCCGCCGTCCCCACCCGGTTCGAGCAGGTCGGCGCCGGGCAGCACCCGACCGGCCAGTTGGGGGTGTGCCCGGTCGACGCCGGAGTCGACCACCGCGACCGTCACCCCCGCCCCGGTGGTCAGCGGCGCGAGCCGCGCCGGGTCGTACCGCTGCTGGGGCCACGGTGTGGCCTCGACCTGTCGAACGGGCGTCAGTGGGGTCGCGCAGACCGGAGCCGATCGGCGCGGGCCGGCGGCGACGGCCGGACCGGTCGCGCCGGTCAGCAGCGCGACCGCCAGACCGGCCAGGACCGGGCGCGCAATCGACCGGGACATCGACAGCCTCCGTATCGTGTCGGCTCCGGAACGGGATGTTATCGCCTCGCCGTCACCGGGGCGGACCGCCGCCGGCCAGCCATTGTGATCTTGATGCCACCTTGTAGGTTGTACGCGATACCTGTGGCCTGTTCTCGGGAGGAGAGGTGGCCGTGACCGAATGGGAGCCGGCCACGGAGGCCGAGGTGGCGATGCGGGACGCGCTGCGCGCCAACGATCAGGAGCTCTACTTCCGCCTCCTGTCCCGTACCGAGCTGCTGTTGCCCGTCTCCGCACCGGCATCCGCCGGTCAGGCCGCCGGCTGGGGCACCTGGACGACCGGTGGCCGGACGCACGTACTGGCCTTCACCTCCACCACCGCGCTGCGGGCCTGCCTGGGCGAGCACGCGGGCACCCACCGGCGTGTCCCGTTCGCCGACCTCGCGCTGGGCTGGCCAAACCACGAGTGGTGGCTCGCGGTCAACCCCGGGCTGCCCGTCGAGGGGTACCTGCCGTCCTGGTTCGTGTCGCAGCTCTCCCGTGGTGACGTCCGGCTGCCGGGCCGCGCCATGGGCGCCCGGGCCCGGCTGGAGCGGGCCGAGACCCTCTCCCGGTTCCGGGCGGGTACGACCGGTCGGGACGCCCCGCCCGCCGCCGGGTTCGTACCGCCCTCGCCGCCGGTCCCCGAGGCGACGCCGCCCGGACGACCCGGGCCGAGGGGCGCGACGCCTCCGGTGTCTCCGACCCCCGCCTCGGCCCATCCCACCCGCGCGCCCGGCCCGGGTGACCTGCCGCGCCGCTCCGGGGTGGAGGACATGCCCGCCGCCGGGCCACCGCAGCCGACCGAACCGCCCCGCACCGTCCGGCCGGGCACCGGCGTCGGGCCGGGGGCGAGCCGCACCGCTGCTTCGCGGTACGTGCCCCTGGCCGCCGACCGTAGCCGCGCCGCCCCGGTCGACCAGCCGATTCCACGCGCCGGCCGGCCGTCCGCGACCCGGCCGGCCAATGAGGGCGACGGTCCGGCCGTCGGTGGTGGCGCCAACGAGGACGGCCGGCGCTCCTTCTTCGAACCGACGTCCGGTCGTAAGTCTGGCCTGCCCTCCGGCGACGGTCGGACGGGCGACCGGGCTGCGCCGCCGTCGCGGTTCGGGCGCGGCAGTCAGCCCTTTCCGCGCCGCCGTCCCGCCGACGCGCCCGGCGGCGACAGCGCGACCCAGGCCTTCGCGATGCCCGCGCCGGACGTCGGCCGCGGACCGTGGCCGCCCGCGGCTGACCAGGGCACATCCCGGGTGGTACGAGCGCCGCTGACCGATGACGAGGCCACGCAGCCGCTGCCGCCGCGGCGGCCCGACCCGTTGGCCGAGGAGCCAACCCGCGCGTTCCGGGTGCCCGGTCCGGTCAACGGTAGGCCGCCACCGGCCCGCCTTTCGGAGCCGGCGGACGAGACCCAGGCGATCCCGCGCGGCCGGCCCGCTGAGCGGCGGCGCTTCGAACCGGTGGAGGATCTGCCTCCGGCGGTCGCGGAACCGGTCTCCGGCCCGCCCGCCCCCCGTCGCGGCTTCACGCCCATCGTCATCGAGGGCACCATCATCGAGTCCCGGGATCTCGATCCGCCCGAGGTCGGCCCCTTCTTCGACACCGGACGGCGACCCGGCCCGACGACCACCGCCCCGCCACCGTTCAGCCGCCCGTCCGTGCCGGACCCGTCTGTGTCCA